>DAOQWL010000034.1:0-58692 GCA_035342095.1 Sedimentisphaerales bacterium
TTCATGAAGGCGTTGTGCATCACCGAGAACATCGCCAGGCTCACCGGGACGAAGAGGTTGGCCTCGGAGGGATCGAAGCGGAACCAGACATTGCGGTAACCCCAGATCTTCATATCGGGCTTCGACGAGGTCCGCAGATGGACCCGGATCGCCTCGGCCAGGGCCTGCATGACCTTGTAATGCGTGTCCGGCCCGCTGGCCTCCGGATCGAAGGCCACCGCAACCACGTCGGGATCGAGCCTGTCCAACTCCGCGACGATGGGGGGCACATCCCGCGCCATGGTGGGTTCCTTGGTGAAGATGTCGCCGGTGTAGAAGCTCAGGCGAAGGTGCCGGATGTTCTGGCATTGCCATCCGTAGTATCCCCAGACGCATTCCGCCTCCCACTCCCGGCTCATTCCCTTGAGCTGCTGGATTCGCTCGGGGTCTTTCTTGCCCGGATACGCGGACGCGAAGTACTCCTCCAGCTCCGCGACGCAGCGATCCACGCCCTGGAGGGAATCCACGCCGGTCAGCTCGACGAGGTTGCGCAGCATTCGACGGGCGCAGCCCTCCGCCTTGTCGTCCTCGTCGTGTGCGGCCACGCCGTCGAGGTACTGCCACACGTCGCGGTTGCGGTCGATCTCGTTGTCCCGCACGAAGTAGTTCTGGTCCCACAGAGTCTTGAACGTGGGCGTATGCAGGAACCGTCGCAGGCCGGCCATCTGGGACCGCATGAACTGGTTGGTGACGGACGTGAAGCCGCTCGTGAGCGTCATGAAGTAGTGCTCGTTGCTGGCCTGGCGGAAGTGGCGGACGATCTGGGCGAAGTACCCGAGCATGACGTCGTCGTGGTGCGGCTCGGTGTGCAGGAATCGCTTGTCCCGGTAGACCCGCAGGCCGGCCTCGATCTTGGTCGCGAGTCGTTCGTGCACCATGGCGGTCAGGCGGGCCAGCGGCTCGCGCCGTCGCTTGAGGACGACCGCGGCCGGCCGGTCGGACTGGCAATCCGTCTCGGTCAGGTCCAGCACGCGCTTGTGGCATCGCACCGCCAGGTCGACCAGGGCCTTCTCCACATCCGTGTCCGCGATGGCGGTCGTCGTTTCAAGAACGCGGACCTGCCGCTCGATCAGGTGTGCGGCGGCCCCTCGCGTGATGTAGAACCGCGCATTGGGCAGGCCTTGCAGGCAACTCGCGGGCGTCTCGATCGTCTTGGCGGACTGGATGGCCTGGGCCGCCAGCGCGGCCTTCGCCTGGCCGGCCGCCAGGATGATCGCGGTGCAGTCGCGATTGTACGTGATCGTATCGAGGCCGATAGTGATCACCAGGCTCTGACGGGCGATCTCGACTCCGCCCAGGTCCGTCGCGGCGGCCGCCTGCGTCTCGTAGTTCGTCGGGCACAGGCGGGTCGTCGAGTAGTGGTCTGAGCCGCGGATATTGAAGCCGATGTGCCCATCGGGACCGATCCCGCCGAGGAAGAACCCGATTCCGCCCAGGTCGCGAATCCGTCGCTCGTACTCCATGCACCATTGGTCGATCTGAGCCAACAGGGTCTTCTGGCGGGATTCGAGCTGGTTCGTCGCCTGGCGATACCGCAGCGTCAGGTCCACGCGGTTGTCCGGCCAGGCCGCCGCCAGCGTCTCGCCCGGCCCGAGGCCGATCGTGCATGGATCGATCAGCAGGGCCTTGGCGGGGTCCAGTCCGAAGCCCTCGATGTAGAAGTGCTTCACGTAGTGGGTGAAGCTGTTGTGCTGGGAGGAGTCCATGGGGTAGAACTCGTCGATCTGGACGAAGTGCAGGCCCGCCATGTCGGGCTTGTTCGTCGGATCGACGCCCGCCTCGCGGAGGGTCTGCTGGATTTCCGGGGTATCCCACTCCGCGAGCAGTCGGCGGACCCACTTGATGAAGTGTTCCGGCGTCTTGCCGGTCGGCAGGGAAATCACACCGTCCGGGTGCTGCTGGGCCCACTCGATGAACCGCATCGCCGCCAGCTTGCCCAGCGAGGGGAAATTCTCTACGACAATCGTGGGGATTCTTTCCGTCGGCGGATAGAGCGCGTCGAAGGACGAGGCCCGGACGGCAACCTCCTCCACCGGGGTCAGACTGATCTGCATATCTTCTTCCATTCTATGTACATGCACGGAGCTTGTGCTCGGTTTGCGCCAAACGATTTGCGTAGCTTACCATCGTCCGTCTCCTCCTGCAAGCCCGCGAGACGCGGACTTCTTGAATCACTTCAGTTGCAGCGGACTGCCCTGCTGCGGTATAATGCCTCGCGTTGACAGGTTTCGACGGGGTGTAGCTCAGTTTGGCTAGAGCGCGTGCCTTGGGCGCACGAGGTCGCTGGTTCAAGTCCAGTCACCCCGATTCGGCGGATAGACTGCTCACGTCGCCAACACCCGATGTGTTCGACCGCGACGGTGGTTGTGAATCCACGCCATCTGACTTCCGACAAGAAGAACGAGGCCCGCGTTTTTTCAGTGCGGGCCTCGGATTCATGTCATACTGCCGGCTTGGTTGCCTGCGAGCCGGCCGGTGTTCGCCCAATCGTCCATTATCCATCATCCATCATCAACCGTCGTCACGGCCTCGTGACGTGGATGTCGTCGATGTAGATCAGGCCGGAGCCGTCCTGCGCCGGGTTCTTCGAGTCGCCGACGCCGAGATACATCTTCTTGACCTTCGACAGGCTCACGCCGGTGAATCTACTCAGCGGGATGGACCACTGCGTCCACTCCGTCGCGAGTACGGCCTCGGGGTCCTCGTGGACCACGATGGCCTTCTTGCCGGCGCTGTCCTCGATGGCGACGTACAGGTCGTCCGCGTCGTTGCCGGGGTGATCGGCGCCGATCTCCGCCACCTGCCAGGAACCGGTGACCGTCCCGGCGGTCGTCACGTTCGAAAACTCCGCGACGGTCGGCGTCGTGGCGTCGTGGCTCGTCACGCACAGGCCGACGTAGAGCGTGGTCAGCATCGAGATATACTGCTCGGCCAGGACGGTCCAAGTGGCGCCGTTGGCTGAGTGCTCAGCCTTGAACACGTCGCCGGTGCGGGTCAGGCGGACCCAGTAGGGGGCCGTGATGCCGCCCGCGTTCACCTGGATGGTGATGTCGCCCGTGTACATCCGACAGGAAGCGGCGGCGCCGCTGCTCGGTGTAACGACCATCGCCGCGTTCTTGGAATCGGCGTCGAGCGTCTGGCGGATCATGACGCCCGCCTTAGCGGCGCCGTTCGTCATCGCGAGGCTCTCGACTTTGGCTGTGATGGAGCCGTTGCCGGTGAGCGTCTTGTAGGCGAATCGGCACTGGTCCGCGGCGCCGCCGATGTCGGTCCCGGCGGCGCTGATCCTGAAGGCGTCCGTGCCGGTTTCCACGTAGGCCGCCGGATTGCCGCGGAACCACAGGCTCAGCGTATCGACGTTGTGATCGGTCCAGTTCTGGACGGGGGTGAACGTATGCTCGGCCTCGCTGTAGTAGGGCGACTTGCTGTTGTCGTAGTAGAACGGCATGGACTGCTCGCCGCCGTGAACGATGGTCTGCTCCGCGAACGGAGGGTCGAAATGCCCGACCATCGAGCCGCTGGCCCCGACGCTGAAATCGTCGATCCACGATTCGTAGATCGTGTTGCCCGCCAGGTCGGTGTAGGTTTCGAATTCGTCGATGAGCAGGTAGTCCGGGACGGTGAACGTCCAGACAATGCCTGTGTGAACGGTGACGCCGTCGGCTTCGACCTCGTCGATTCGCCAGAAGCAGGAGCCGCCGCCGAACTCGACCATGCCTTCCGCGGAGAAGGTCGTGCCGGCCTGACGGCCCTGGTACAAGGGCGAAGTCGTGTCGGCCGCTTTGATGGCCTGTCTGTCCGTGCCGAAGTAGACGTCGTGTTCCGCCGCGGTATCGCCGGCCGACCAGCTCAACTCCGCAGCGCTGCCGATATCCACGTTGGCGCCCGTCGCGGGCAGCGGGTTCCAGGCCAGGGCCGGGTTGCCGCGCATCGTGTCGACGACCTGTTCGGGCGCCAAGGCGACCTTGTACACGCGGACATCGTCGATCGCGCCGTACCAGTACTCGAAATAACTGTTCACCTGCTGGCCGATGCGCGCCCGGCTGCGAACGAGGTTCCAGGTCCTGGCGCCTGAAGTCAGCTCGACGCCGTCGGCATAGAGACGAGCGGTCGAACCATCATAGGTCAAGGCGATGTGATGCCAGACGCCCACTTCCCAGAACCCGCTCACGGAGAGGTCGTTGCCGTAGCCGCCGCCGTAGAGCGTGGCCCCGTTGAGGCCGATGAACATGGCCTGGCTCGTGTTCGGCGAGCCATAAGCCGCGATCCATCGCCACGAGGAGCCCACGTCCAGCGTTCTGGCCCAGGCACACATGCTTCGCGGCTCGGCGCCGTCAGGCCACTCGTTGGGGTTCCCGAGATCGATGTAATCCCCGTCCCCGTCGAATTCCAGGGCGCCGCCGACCTGGCCTTCGATCCATGCGGTGTCCCCGTAGAGGTCGCCGTGGACGCCGTGACCGGACCAGTCGATGGCCAGGGTCCCCTCGCCTTCGTCGAATGTCCACCAGCCGACCAGGTTGGGGTCCGAGACGGCGATGTCGGGCACCGTGCGGAAGCTCCACACGCTGCCCTGGACCTTCACGCCTCCGGCCTTGACCTCGTCGATGCGCCAGAAGTAGAGCGTGCCGGGGGTCAAGGCTGCGGGCTGATAGGTTGTCGTGGTCTGGTTGATCCGGAAGGTCCCGGCGGTCCCGGCGGCAACCGCGGCCTCGTCCGTGCCCCAATACACGTCATGGCTGAGGGCGCCGTCGCCGGCCGTCCAAGAGACTGCCACGTCGAGGGGCTGGAATCTCGCGCCGTCGGCGGGAATGGGATGGAACGCCTTCACCGGCGCGGTAGTGAAGCTCCAGACGTCGCCCGTGTGGATGGCGGCGTCGTCGCTCTCGATTTCGTCGACGCGCCAGTAGTAGGTGACGCCGGACTCGAAGCCGGCCATGTGATAATACAACGCGGTGGCCCTGGGCAGATGATTGGCCTTGCGGTCGGCCTCCGTCAGGTCGGGGCTCGTGCCCAGGTAGACGTCATGCCACTTGGCGGTGTCGCCGGCGGTCCACTTGAGCAGGGACGAGGTGACTCCGGCGGCGCCGTCGGCCGGGATGGGGTTGTACGCCTTGAGCTTGGCCGGGACCAAGGCCTTGACCTCCGCCGCGCTCAAGGCGGTGTCGTAGAGTCGAACGTCGTCGATCGCACCGTTCCAGTACTCGCGGGCGCTGTTGATCTGCTCGCCCAGGTAGGCGCGATTGAGCACGAGGTTCCAGCTCTTCGCCGTCGAGGCGGCCAGGACCCCGTTGACATAGACCTTGGCGGTGCTCCCATCGTAGGTCAGAGCCGCGTGGCGCCATTCGCCCACCTTCCAGGCGCCGGCCACCGTGACATCGTCGCCATTGAAGCCTCCACCGATCAGGGAACTGCCGTTCAAGCCGATGAACATGGCCTGGCCCGTGCCGGCGGTGCCATAGGAGGCCAGCCAGCGGTAGCCCGAGGCCGTCGTGTCGGTCCTGCCCCATCCGCACAGGCTTCGTGGAGACGTTCCGGCCGGCCAGCCCGCGGGGCTGCCGAGATCGACGTATCCCGAACTGCCGTCCACCTCCAGGGCGCCGTCGATCGCGCCGATGACCCAAGTCGTGCCCCCGACGAGCGTGCCGTCATACCCGTTGCCGGTGGAGTCGTGGGCGGTCGAGCCCGCCGCATCGTCCAGCTTCCAGTGGGCGATCAGCGTCGCCGAGACACTGCCGGCAAGCCCCAGGACCAGGAACAGTCCCACCCCACACGTCGCTCTTTTGTGCATGACGTACCTCCTTCCGAAAACAGATTGTGACTATCCCGAAACGCATTGTCCCCCAGCCTCAGCGTATCATATCGGGAGCTGGTCGGCAACGAGAAAACGCCGCAGACGCCTGTTGTAGCGCGGGATCGTGGCCGTCTGGGACGAGCGTTACGGACCGCCGAACCTCAGGATTGCGAGTGTTCCATGGCAGACGAAACGGGCGCCGCCGGTCAAGTCGCCGGTGATGCGGATGGTGAATTGGCCGTAGCCTTCGGTGGCCGCCAGGAGGCCGGCGGTGTCGAAGAAGCACAGGATCTTGCCCTGTGTGCTCGAGCCATAGATCTTCAGGCTGGAGGGCTGCACGTTGCCCGGCGTCAGGACGAGCGGGGCATCGACGATCCTCTCCTTGCCGCAGCCCTCGGGCAGGTGGATGATGACCCTCAGGCTCTGCGTGGCCTGCGACGGGTTGCGCCAGAGGTAGGTGGGTTCGAGGAACATCTGGGCGCGGACGGCTCCGTCGGTGACGGCCACGTCGGCGCGTGCCCGGCTGACGGCAGCCTGTCTGCTCGTAACCGAGACCACATTGCTGATCACCGTCCCGGTCTCGACCGTGTTGTCCACCCGGGCGACCAGTTCCAGACGGAGTTGGCCGCCGGCGGCGAGCAGCGGATAGACCCAGGTGTAGGTGTGGGTCTTGGCGTCGTAGGAGCCGAACTCGCCGTCGCCCTGGGCCCAGACGAAGGCCACCTCCGGCGGCAATTCGTCCACGATCGTCACCTGTGTGACCGCCGCATTCCGCGAGGGATTGCGGAGCTGAACGGCGTACGTGACGTACTCGCCCCCTCCCACGCATGGGCGGTCTCGTTCATCCAGCTCATCGATCGGACTGACCACGGTCTTCTCGACCTCCAGCGCCTCATAAGCGAAGGTTACATCCGTTTCCGCATCTACCTGGGTGTTATGGAACGGGATGGCCAGCCCGGTGGGTCGGCCGATCTGCTGGATGACCTGAATCTGCCTGAGGTCCGCATCGAAGACCATGAGGTCCTTGCCGCCTTCGCGGTTGTCCCGTCCGGTCGTGAGGTAGACCAGACCCGTCTCGGGATCGACGCCGAGACCCATAACGCCGGCGTTCGGATCGACGAGCACCTCCCGGGTCTCGCCGCCGGACAGTGGGTACCGCGTCAGGTAGAAACTGTCGAGGAAGCCGCCGCCGTAGTAGAGACAATCCCTTGCGGGGTCCACCGCGATGCTCAACGCGATCCGACTGACCGGCAGACTCTGCACGAGGCTCCAGTCCCAGGTGCTGTAGACGAGGATTCCCTGGCTCGGTCCGGCGACGTACAGCAGGTCGTTGTACTCGTCCAGCGCGATGCCGTAGGCCTGTGCGCCTGAGAGCGTGAAGGGCGAACCCAAGGTCGGGGTCAGCAGGCATTTGTCGGGGTCCCATCTCATCGCGTACAGCGTGTCGCCGCCGCAGTCGGTGCAGTAGAGCAGTCCCTTCTCGTGGTCGTACACGACGCCCGCCAGGTTGGAGGCGTTTGAGACTGCCAGGATGGCCTTCTGCTCCAGAGTCGTCGCATCGACCACGAGGATGCGTCCGGAGTTCTCATAGGTGCAGAACAGGTGGCCGGAATCGGAATCCATGGCGATGCCCACCATGCCGGCGGCGAGGAAGGGCGCGCCGAATTCGGTCTGGTAGGTCAGCTTTCCGTCGGTTCCGATGTCGTAGACGTGAATGGGGAGTCTGCCATCGGAGAAGTTGACGATCTGGGCGATCACGTACATGGATTTGCCGGCGGCCACGCCGGCGGTCGCAGCCAGGAACAGCAGGACGATCGCCATGCATCGCGTGGAAAACCCGCGCTCGCAGCCTGGATGTCGATAGAACCATCCCACCCCCCGCGTCCGCTGCCCGCTCGTATTGTGCGATTCGGCCTTCATCACGCCCCTCCAGAGCTGTTTTCCCTATTGTAGCAGCCTTTGCCCGGCCTGTCAATGTGAACGGGCGCCTTGACAGGGGGGACGGACGGGGGCTATAGTGGCACCTTCGCATCCCGATGCGGGCCCGCTGGGCAGGCGAAGGGGATGCCGGCATCCTGCTTGGAGACCCTTTCGTAGCTGCCGATCATGAGTGATACGCGATCCAGAGCATCGACGTTAGACCGATCCGATTGCAGCGGGCCTGCGCCCGGTGCGTCGGAGCCCGCGGTCCTGCGCTACCTGTGTCTGCTTTGGAAACACAGGGTCCTGATTGCCGTCGTGTCGATGATTCCCGCTGTGATCGTGGCCTTGGCGCTGTGCCTGTGGCCGCGCAAGTACACGGCGGTGTTCGTCTACGAGCGTCCGCTGGCCGAGAGCCAGTACAGCGTGCTGCTGCAGCGGTTCTACAGTCAGGAGAACCTGGACAAGATCGCGGGTCGGCTCCGGGAGCAGGGGCTGGCGGACTACGCGGGACGACTGGACCGGGCGCGATTCCGACAGTCTTTCGACAAGCTGATCCGGTTCGAGGTCTCGCCGATGTACCCGCGCCGGCTCCAGACGACCGACCCGGCCACGTCGCTGCAAATCAGTAATTTCCAGGCCGGACTCCTGCTGGTCCGGGTCTTTGGGGACTCCGAGCAGGAGGTCTTGAAAGCCTCCGCGATCGTGATGGGCAACATCGAGGACGTCCTGCCCCTCTACGACATCCGAAACGACCTGAAGGAGTCTCTTCAGCGGCACCGCCGGCTGGCAGCCGAGATCGAGGACACGCGGTTCACCCTGACGCTCGACCTCGAGAAGGAGCAGGCGAAGCTGGGGAAGCTCCAGGCCGTCGAGGGGGTTGCGTCGGAGGGGGCGCAGCAGGGCATCGTGCTGCAATTCAACGATGTCGAGGGCAGCCACCAGTTTCTGCCCCTGTCCTACCAGCTTCGCGCGGTCCAGTCTCGGATCATCGAGCTTGAGGAAACCCTGGCGGGCGACGCCAGGAAATATGCGTTCTACCTCCAGGTTCTGGATCTGAACGGCCGATTGCTGAATCAGATCGAGCAGAACGTGCTGACCTACTCCACCTCGCAGCAGTTCCTGGATTCGCTCCGGGAGCAACTGCAGGCGTGCGAGAAGACGGACGAGACGGCTCTCACGGACTACCTCAAGTCCTACATTCGCAAGACGGAGAACCTGGTCCTGGTGAATACGCGTGCCGGCGAGCGGCCTGTCATCTACCCTGTGGGCAGGGGTGTCGCGAGGAACAGCGGCCTGACCTTCGCGGTGTCTCTGATGGCGGCCATGCTGGCGGCGGTTCTGTCCGAGTATCGGCGATGCTGAACACACTCAAAGCCACATGGGGTCGCAACCGCACGGTCATCGGGAACTTCTTCACGCTATCCGTCGTCCAGTTCGCCAACTACCTGGTCCCGCTGATCCTGATCCCGTATCTGACCCGGGTTCTGGGCCTGTCCCGGTATGGTCTCGTGGAACTGGCCCGCGCCGTCAGCGTGTACTTTCTTCTGCTCACGGACTACGGATTTAGCCTGTCGGCCACGCGGGACGTCTCCGTTCATCGGAATGATCCGAAGAGACTGTCCGAGGTGTTCTCTTCGGTGATGACCCTGAAATGCCTGCTGGTCCTCCTGAGCACGGCAGTTCTCTCGGGGATTGTGTTCACGGTCCCTCGGCTCCGGCCCGACTGGCCGGTGTACTACCTTTCCTTCGCCAGCGTGATCGGCATGTGGCTGTTCCCGATGTGGTTGTTCCAGGGCATGGAGCGGATGAAGCCGATTGCCGTCGTGACCGTCGTGGCGAAATCGCTCGTCGTCGTGGCTACCGTCTTGTTCGTCCGCGACCCGGACGACTACCTGTATGTCCCGCTCCTGCATTCGGGGGGCAATCTGCTCATCGGTCTGGCCGGCCTGGCAATCGCCCTGCGGAGCTTCCCCATCCGATTTCGACTGCCCTCCGTCGGCGTGCTCTGGCGCGAGTTCGTGGATGGGCGGCACGTATTCGCGTCGCGGATCTCGACAACCCTCTACACGACGAGCAACGTCGTCATCCTGGGCCTGTTCGCCGACAACGTGCTGGTCGCATACTTCGCGGCGGGCGAGAAGATCGTCCGGGCGGCCACCGACGGGCTTATGATCCCGCTGTCCCAGGCGATCTTCCCCCACATCGGCCGGCTGGCCTCGCAGTCGAAACAGGCGGCGCTGCGGTTCGCCGCCCGGGTCGCGGGCGTGCTGAGCATTGTGACCGCGATGATCTCCGCGGCCCTGTTTCTCGGCGCTCCATACATCGCGCAGGCCGTGCTCGACGAGGACTGGCAGGGCGGCGCCTCGGTGATTCGCATCCTGTCGTTCCTGCCGTTCATCATCGGGCTGAGCAACGTCTTCGGCGTCCAGATCATGGTTAATTTCGGGCTCCAGGAGACCCTCACGAGGATTCTGACCGCGGCGGGCCTGTTCAACCTGATTGTCGCGTTGTCTCTGGTCGGGCCCCTGCGCCATGCCGGTGTCGCCGTCGCAACGCTGTCGACGGAGATCTTCGTCACCACGGCCATGTTCGTGTCCTTGCGAAGGAGCGGACTGGACCTCGTCCGCAGCGCGAGGGGAGGGGGGCGCGATGGCTGACTGGCTCGTCGTCGGCGCCGGATTGGCAGGTTGCGTCCTCGCGGAGCGGATCGCGAACGTCGTGCAGCAGAAGGTGCTCCTGATCGACCGGCGCAATCACATCGGCGGCAACACATACGACTATCGCGACGAGCAGGGCTTGTTCGTTCAGAAGTACGGGCCGCACATCTTCCACACGAACATCGAGCCGGTCTGGGATTATCTGTCCCGGTTCACCGCGTGGAACGGGTACACGCATCGCGTGCTGGCCAACGTCGGAGGCAAGGAAGTTCCTCTGCCGATCAGCATCGAGACGATGGAACGCCTGTACGGCCGTGCGTTCACGCCCGAGCAGCTCCGCGAGCACTTCGAGCAGCGAAGAGTCAGACTTGCGAAGATCGAGAACGCCCGCGACGTGGTCGTCTCTCGGGTCGGCACGGAACTCTACGAGCTGCTCTATCGCAACTACACGAGGAAGCAGTGGGGGCTCGATCCCGAGCAGCTCGATCCGCAGGTCACAGGGCGCCTGCCCGTTCGATTCGACCGGGACACCCGCTATTTCACCGACCCGCACCAGGGTCTGCCGACCGAGGGCTACGCGCGGATGTTCGAGCGAATGCTGGACAGTCCGAACATCGAAGTCCGTCTCGGCACGGAGTACCGGGATGTCGCCAGGGGCGTGTATCCGGGAGGGCGCATATTCACCGGTCCGATCGACGAGTTCTTCGACTTCCGGCATGGTCGCCTGCCCTACAGGAGTCTGCGGTTTCGCTTTGAGACGATGGCCGTCGAACGGTTTCAGAACGCTGGCGTCGTCAATTACCCCAACGAGCAGGACTATACGCGGATCACGGAGTTCAAGCATCTGTATCTCCAGGAGCATCCGCACACCACGGTCTGCTACGAGTACGGCAGCGCGGAGGGCCCCCCGTGCTATCCGGTCCCGACCCCGGCCAGCCGGGCGCTGTACGAGAGGTACAAAGCCCTCGCGGACAGGCTGGACGGCACGCACTTTGTCGGTAGACTGGCGCAATACGAGTATCTGAACATGGATCAGGTCGTCTGTCGCGCCCTGTCGCTTTTCGAGAAGATCCGGGACCGTGCCTGAGAGCCGACGAGAGAAGATCGCTGCGGTTGTCGTGACGTACAACAGGCAACGCCTGCTCGCAGAGTGTCTGGACTCGCTTCTGACGCAGACGCATCCTCTGGACGGGCTCTACATCGTCGACAACCGCTCGACCGATGGGACGCACGAGTACCTGGTGGGCCGGGGTCTGGCGGGCCCGATCGAGGGGCCGTTCGACGGACCCCGGGAGACGGTGTGCTCCATCGAGCTGTCCGGATTCCCCGGTCGGCGCATCGAGGTCCATTCCGTGACGATGCCCGAGAACACCGGCGGTGCCGGCGGGTTCCATGAAGGGATGAAGCGGGCCGCGGAGGCGGGCTTCGACTGGCTCTGGCTGATGGACGACGATCTGCTGACGGACCCCGATGCCCTGGAGGTTCTGGTGCGCCAGGCCAACGCCCTGCGAGGTCGCGGCCAGGAGTCCTTCGTGCTCGGCTCGCTGGCCTTCGCCCGCGATCAGGCGGACGGGGACACCCTCGCGTTCCCCCTGCAGGAACTGTCTGCGTCTCGCCATCCGAAATCCGGAATCCATGAGCATCGGAGGGGGATCTATCACTGGCGGCTCTCCGACGTCCGCGACCAGGTGAAGGACGGGCTCTATCGCTGGGTCTGCCCGTTCAACGGGACCTACGTCCCCGCGCGGGCGGTGGCCGAGATCGGCCTGCCCAACAAGGACTTCTTCATCTGGGGCGACGAGAGGGACTGGCTCTGGCGGGCGGCCGGGCGATACGACCTCTACACCGCGGTGGACAGCAGGGCCCTTCATCCACGGGTCTGCATCACTCGCTTCGACTGGAAGCAGTATTACTACATCCGCAACGGGATCGTCGTGAACCGGCGCTTCCGGTTCACCTCGCTGCGGAACCTGCGGTTCATTGTGCTGAGCCTCGCGCGGGGTGCGCGACACGGAAGGGCCAGCCTGATCCTCGTCCTCCGCGCCGTTCGCGACGGACTGACCGGACGACTGGGCCGGAGGGCGGGATACCCGTGATCGGGCCCGCGCCCCCTGGGCCTGGCCTCGACTTTCGATGTCCGCGTCTCGGGTTTTCCGGTACACTGGTCGCCATGATTCGTTGCCTTGTGAATCCGTTGGGCGTGTTCCTCCTCGTCTGGGGGACTGCCGGCGCTCTGTACGCGGTCGGGGTGGTCAACGGGATGTTCGTCCCGCCGGCAGTCCTCACCGTCGCTTCGGTCCTCCTGAGCGTTGCGACCTTCTCGCTCGGATACTTCACCTGGACTCTGTTCCATGGCCTGGACGCGAGGACGGAGACTCTTACCGCGGACGGGTCCCGCCCGCTGCGTCAGGACTCGGTGGCGAGGGCGCTGAATCTCGCCCTTGCGGCGGGGGGTATCGCTCTGCTTCTCGAGGGGTATCGGCTCGTTCTGATCGCCCGCCACTTCGACACGACCTGGTTCGAGCTGGCGACCCATCCCGGCCTGTTCCGCATCCGCCTGGTCACCTTCATCCAAGAGAACCTCTTCCAGGCCAGCGGCACCGTCATGCTGTTGTCCATTACGAACAGCCTGTTCTCGATAGGATTCGTTCTGCTCGGCGTGTTTCTCCACCTCGACCGGACCCGAAGGAAGTACGTGTACCTCGCTGCCTTCCTCGCCGCGTCGCTGACCGTCGGGGTGATCCATCTGAGCCGTTATGAGACCACGTCGAACATCCTGTACCTGGTCTTCGCCTACTGCTTCATGCGAAGAGAGCCTGAAGGATCGAGCTTGGAGTCTGAAGTCCCCGTTCGAAGTGCGAAGCCTCTGACTTCACACTTCAAACTTGTGCTCCCGATTGCCTCTGTCGTGCTGTTGTTCGCCGTCATCGATATCCTGCTCCGCAAGAGCAGTGAGTACGACCAGCCGAACCGTCTGGAGGGTTTCATCTTTCACTTCTACTGGTACCTTGCCTCGCCCCTGGCGGCCTTCAATGAGTTCGTGACCAGCTTCACCGGCGACTATCTGTGGGGCCAGAGCACGTTCTTCCCGCTGTACAAGTGGCTCTGCCGGTTCGACCTGGTCCCGGAGGCGGTGTTCTCCCTCTACGGTGAGCGAGCCCTGCTGCCCTACATGGCGAACACGTACACCTACCTGCGGAACTTCTACGAGGATTTCGGCATCCTGGGCGTCGCGGTCATCCCCTACCTGGTCGGGTGGGCTGTCGCAGTGGTCCGCGAGCGGGCCCGGCGGCACTTCCAGTACCTCAACCTCTACGTCGCTCTCCTGCTGTTCATCTTCTTCTCGTTCTACAACTTCTTTCTCATCTCCAACCAGGTGTACCTGCAGGTTCTCTTCGGCTTCGTCCTGTTCCGGTACCGAATGGACCCCGAGCCCGAAAAAGACGGATCGGGCCTATATTCTTCAACGAAATCTCTCCGTTCGATTTCGTTGAAGAATGGAAACGACCCAACCCTCGATGCGCCCGGAGTTTGAGTGGGAAAAATCGAAGAGGGAGGTCTTTTCCACTCAAAGTAGGCCCGATCCGCCTTTTTCGGGTTCATCCGGTTCTTGCGTACTTCCGTGATCCAGGCATGCCCGAAGCGGGCGTGCACGGGAGGTTTTCCGCTTTCAGCCAATAGCATGGCGGGAAGGCGGCACGACACGCCAGTGCGGATGTCTTGGGCCTTTCTGTTCTGTATCGGCCGGCGGGAATCCCGGTGAGACCCCCTTCGTGCTCGCTTGCACAGGGCATGCCGACTCCGCCTGCAGGGGGCGTCGCCCTCTTGTCCATACCATGCTATTGGCCCAAAGCGATAAATCTCAGGGGTTTGGGGACAGGTCCCCAAGAACCACCGAAGTACGCAAGAACCGGATGAGCCCTTTTTCGGGTTCGCCGCCGTGTGATCGAATTGACCTGGGCCCGTTGGAGACGTATAAAGGAAACCTCTGAACGAAACCGAAATTCCGGAATCAACCTGATGGCCGATACACGACGAAACACCTGGATGGCGAAACTCAAGAGGACGCTGACCTGCCTGCTGCCGGTCTCGAACCGCCGGCGCGGCCAGTGCATCAACTGCGGCGCCTGCTGCAAGCTGCCCAACGTCTGCTGGTTTCTCAAGACCGGCGCCGACGGCAAGGGCTACTGCAGCGTCTATCCCCTGCGTCCGCTGAACTGCCGCAAGTACCCGCGGACCGAGTCCGAGCACATCACGAAGGACACGTGCGGCTTCCACTTCGACTGATGGCCGGCGGCTGAACCACGTCCGCCTTGTCCGCGAGTCTTAAGAATGGTGTGCGGAGCACACCTTCAACGCAACATGGCGGAAGCTGTGAATCCCGGTGAGTATGTTCGACACTGTATTACGAGGGATCGTCGGCCAAGCGACAGCGGTCGGGTGGGCTATGCCCACCGCTTCTTCGTTCATCCGTAGATTTACGCCGATTGATGCGGATTCGGTGGAGAAGAAAGCCTTGCACGACGCCACGTCCGTGCGGTATCGTGGAGTTCCATACGGAGACTCGTCGCACGGGCCGGCCAGGCCGGACACACCTTTTATCGGCGGCCCCAGGGAAGCTACGGCGGGCGGTTAGCATCAGGACCTTTGAAAGGCAGGGTGCATCTATGAACCGATCATCTATCACGCAAAGAGGACTCGTTCTGCTGCTGGTGGTGTCCGCGTTCTGCCCGGCGCTCTATGGTGGTTTCAAGCCCGAGCAGCATGTCATCGTACAGAGTGAAACCAATGGGCCGACATCCGTCTATGCGGCAGACTTAGACGGCGATGGCGACCTGGACGTGTTGTCCGCTTCTTCTGAGGACGACAAGATTGCCTGGTATGCGAACGACGGGTCAGGCCGGTTCGGCGATCAGCAGGTGATCAGCACGGATGCCTGGGTGGCACGGTGCGTCTATGCGGCGGACTTGGACGGCGATGGGGATCTGGACGTCCTCTCGGCTTCTGAGAATGACGACAAGATCGCCTGGTACGAGAACGAGTGAATGGTCTGCCCGGCCGGAGGAGCTGAAGCCGATCAGCCACCGGCTCTTCTTCTCTCTGGTTGGTGCAGAATTTATACGCGAGACGTGCGATTTCCCTGCACCGGGGCCGTTCTTCGAGTACAATAGTGCGATTTGGCTTTGTTGGGGACGGTCTGGTCTATGAGTGATAAGTACCTGGAAAAGATCAACAGCCCGGCGGATCTGAAGAAGCTTTCGGTCGCCGAGCTGGAGAAACTGGCCGAGGAGATCCGCCAGTTCATATTGCATTCGGTCAGCAAGACGGGCGGCCACCTGGCCAGCAACCTGGGCGCCGTCGAGCTGACGCTTGCGCTGCACTACGTGTTCGATTTTCAGCGGGACAAACTCCTGTGGGACGTCGGGCACCAGTGCTACACCCACAAAATCGTTACAGGCCGCAAGGCCGGCTTCGAGAGGTTGCGCCACGCCGGGGGCATCAGCGGATTTCCCAATCCCGCCGAGAGCGACCAGGACCAGTTCACCGTCGGGCACGCCGGCACGTCCGTCGCGACCGCGATCGGCATGGCTCTGGGCGAGCAGTTGAAGGCGACGGGGTCGTCTCTCGTCCCTCGTCCCTCGTCCCTCGCGGAGCGAAGCCACGATGGCCTCGCGACGCAAGGGCGGGATGGCCTCGCCACGAGCGACGAGCGACGAACGACGCCTCTGCCCCGCGCCACGCCGCGGATCGTCGCCCTGGTCGGCGACGCCAGCATCGTCAATGGGGTTTCCTTCGAGGCGCTCAACAACCTCGGGCTGGTCAAGCGCCAGATGCTGATCGTCCTCAACGACAACAGCATGGCCATCGACGCGACAGTGGGGGCGGTGGCCAAGTACCTCTCGAAGGTGCGCCTCAGCCAGACGTACGAGGGCCTGCGTTCGACCACCAAGAGCATCCTGGAGCACCTGCCGGGCATTGGGCGGAGCGTCGAAGAGACCATCGAGCGGGTCAAGAAGAGCATCCGCATGGCGGTGCCGCCGAGCCAGTTGTTCGAGAGCCTCAACATTCCGTATTTCGGCCCGGTGGACGGCCATGACATCGAGTCCCTGATCCGCCTGTTCAAGGCGCTGGGCCAGATCGACCATCCCGTCCTGCTGCACGTCTACACGAAAAAGGGCAAGGGCTTCCATCCTGCGGACAAGGGCCCGACCCGATTCCACTCGACCGGCCCGTTTAAGATCAACGGCGACAACTCCGTCGAGTGCAGTGCGGAGGCCCATGAGCCGAACTATACCGATGCCTTCGGCGAGTCGCTGACCGCCTTGGCCGAACAGGACAAAAGGATCGTCGCCATCACCTCCGCAATGTGCGACGGCACCGGACTCCAGGATTTCCGCAAGCGGTTCCCGGAACGGTTCTACGACGTGGGGATCGCCGAGAGCGCCGCGGTGGACATCGCCGCGGGTCTGGCCAAGGTCGGGATGAAACCCGTCGTGTGCATCTACTCGACCTTCCTGCAGCGGAGCTTCGACCAGATCTTCCAGGAGGTGTCACTGCAGAACCTGCCGGTGGTGTTCTGCGTGGACCGGGCGGGCATGGTCGGCGCCGACGGCGCGACGCACCACGGCTTGATGGATATCGGGTACCTGCGAATGCTGCCCAACGTTGTTCTCACCGCCCCTGCCGACGCGGTCGAGATGAAGGGGGTGCTGCGATTTGCGTTGGCCCATACGCAGCCGGTCGTCATTCGCTATCCGAAAGACTCTCTGCCCACAAAACACGTTGCGGAGGCGGGGTCCGAGAAGCCCTTTGAGCTTGGCAAGAGTCTTGTGGTCCGGCGGGGCCTTCGGTCCTCGCTGGCCATCGTGTCTTATGGGACCTTGCTGCCGGAGGCCCTGGAGGCGGCCGACACCCTCGGCTCCTCGGGCATCGATGCGGACGTGATCAACGCACGGTTCGCGGCGCCGATCGATGCAGAGCTGCTGGACCTCCTGACCGCGGGCAAGCGGATCATCACGGTCGAGGACCACTATCTGTCCTGTGGTTTCGGATCGGCCCTGCTGGAGGCGGCCGCGACGAATGGCTGCGAACTGGGCCGGGTCCGCGTGCTGGGCGCACGACGGTGCTTCTTCGGGCACCACTCCCGTGCCGCCCAACTCATGGAGGCCGGAGTTACTGCCGATGAGATAGTCAAAACGGCCAAGGAGCTGGTCATTGAGCGGGAAATCAGGTCAACTCGGCGTCCGACGGGGCAGGTCACTGCCTCGGTTGATCCTGTTCGGCAATCCTGAGAAGCAGCCGGTGGCCGAGGCCATGCGGGACTTCTCGCAGTTCCTCGAAGGCCGGGCGGAGATCCTCGCCAGTTGCCGCATCGAGAAGTGTACACTGGATGTCCTGCGGGACTGTGACTTCGCGGTCGTTCTGGGCGGCGACGGTACGATCATCTCTGCCGCCAAGGATCTCAGCGAGGCGCAGGTCCCGGTGATCGGCGTCAACCTCGGCAAACTCGGGTTTCTGGCCGAGTTCAGCGTGGAGGAGTTCAAGCGGATGTTCGCCGACATCGTCTCGGGCGCAGCGCCCGTCGAGAAGCGGATGATGCTCGGCTGTCGCGTGTCGCAGGGAGGGTGCGAGAAGTTCCGTTCCAAGGCGGTGAACGACGTCTTCGTCGCGGCCGGGCCGCCGTTTCGCGTGATCGAACTGAAGATCGCGGTGGACGGCCGGGAGGTGGCCAGTTGTGTCAGCGATGGGCTGATCGTCTCGACGCCGACCGGCTCGACCGCGTACAACCTCTCCGCGGGCGGGCCGATCCTCGACGGCTCGATGGAGGCCATGGTGATTACGCCGATCTGCCCGCATTCGCTGAGCTTCCGGCCCATCGTGATCGACGCAGCCGGCGTGATCGAGATCCGCTTCTCGCGGATCAACGAGGGCACGACCGTCTCTATGGACGGCCAGGTGTCTTCCGGTCTGGCGATCGACGACGTTGTGCAGATCGCGAGGGAGCAGAGTTCCTTTCTCGTGGTGAACAACCCGATGCGGACGCCGTGGGAGACGCTGGCCACGAAGCTCGGCTGGGCGAAGCGGCCGAGGTACGTGAGCGAGTCGAGTTGAAGCGGGCTTGCCAGCGATGGCGTAGTCGCGAGCGGATGGTGAACCTGCGGGACGAGATTGCCGATATCTGTGCGTACAGGCGTTTCTGTGCACAGGAGTGGCATCGTATGAACGGTCTACAGTTCCATGCAGGGTCCGGCTGGGTGTCGGTGGCGTTTTCAGCACCGATACTCCTGGTCCTGGCGGCCGGGGCCTTCGGGGCAGGGACGAATTCCGCCGCCCGTGCGACGACACCGCCGAGCAGCTATCAGAATGGCCTGATCGACACGTCCCATCCCATGGACCAATCGGGCAATCTCGCGATTACCGGCAACCTCCCGGGCGGTCAGCATTTCCGTGGGAACGTCCCATATCGTTCGACGAACAGCTTCGGCGCCCCGCTGGGCTCGACGAGCCTGGATTCGTTCCTCCGCTACTCCACGGTGCCGGAAGGGCTGACCGGGTATCCCCAGAACTACAGTCCCTACTACTCCTCGACGAGGACCGTGACTACGACCTCGCCGGGCTATTCAGGGATCTTCACGGCGCCGAGTCCGAAGATCGCCGACGGATTGACGCCACTGCCGATGGACCGGACGACCGCGACGATGTCCATGGCCGAGATCCCGCAACGTCCGACTCTGACGGACGACCTTGCCGCTGATGCCGGCTCGATGGCGTGGCAACCGTCGCGTCTACCCTCCTGGCCGGCGCCCACCGGCCTTGGCGACGCGAAGGTCGCCCCCTCCGATGAGACGAGCGGTCTGTCGATCCGGCGTCCATCGGGCCCCTTGGACGATCCGCTCATGCCTCCGCAGGAGTACCAACGTCGCCTGCAAGTGCTGCTCGATGATCTCGAGAGGGCGCGTCAGAACGCTTCGCAGATCGAACAGCGGCTCGACGTGGGCAAGACCGAAGCGCAGTCCCAGCCGCCGGCAGAGGCGGTCCCTTCGGCGGGCGAGGTCACCGGTCTGACGCTCTACGATCCGTCCGTCCGTTCGGATAACAGCCTGCAGGCGCCGCCGGCGTGTGCCGGCGAGATCCGGCCCAGCGTGATGGACTTCCGCGGTGATTCCGTCGCGCAGCCGGCCTCTCTAGCGACCACGCTGCAACGCGTCTCGGAGTATGCGGCGCGTCTCCAGGCTGCATCGGGGACCGACCGGACGCCTCAGGGCCCGGCCCTCCCCGACTTCAGTCCGGCCGAAACCGCCTCTGCACAACAGCCGCCGGCGGAGGCCGTGCCGCAGACCAGTGAGAATGGGGAATCGATCACCCAGCAGCAGTTCGACCGGTATCTCACGGCGGCCGAATTGAGCGCACGCCAGGGCCGCTACGACCGAGCGGCTGAATCCTTCGCCCTCGCGTCCGTCTACGTCCCCCACGATGTGCGTCCGCACCTCGGCAAAAGCCATGCTCTGCTGGCCGTCGGGGATTTCGTCAACAGCGTCTTGTCTCTGGCGCGGGCCATCGAACTCGACGCGAGAGCCGGTCTGGCGAGGGTGGATCTGGTGGAGGCGGTCGGCGGACCCGATGCGTTCGTGGCGCGGATCGCGAAACTCGAAGAACTCGCTCAGGACAATCCCTCGCCCGCGTTCCAATTCCTGCTGGCCTATGTCTACTATCAGATGGATCGCCCCAATGAGGCGAGGGTCGCGATAGAGGCTGCCCGCACAGGGATGGTGTCCCGCATCGCCGTAGACCGGCTCGCCGCCGCCATCAACCAGTAGCTTCCTACGGGCGAAACACCTTCAGTTTCAACTCGCGAATGGCCCGGTAGTGCTTCTCGTTGCCCGAGCACAGGGGGAGGTTGTTTTCGGTAGCCGTGGCAGCGATGATGGCATCCGCCGCCCGGATGCCATGAGCCAGGGTGTACTCCGCCACGTACACAGCAGCGCGATGACCGATGTTCTCCGTGAGCGGAAGGGTCTGGAACCCGAACGCGCTCAGGAAGTCCGCGACGTACTCATGTTGTCTCTTGTTCTGGGCGGATTGGAGGAGTTCCATGTAGGTCCAAACGGAGATACGGCGATCCTTTGTCTGATCGACGATCCTTGCGGCCTTCAGATTGCCCTTCTGAATCCAGATCAGGACATCCGTGTCAAAGATCACGATATCGTCCCCCTCGCAGACGATCCATCTGTTGTTCGACCGTCCCGGAATTGTCCCGCATGTTGAAGAACGGATGCTCGCGGACCTTCACCTTGGTTTGGTCGCGGACCGGCTTGATGACGCCCTTCAACCGCCCTCGGCTCAGGATACTCACCGGCTCGTTGCGTTCCAGCGCCTTCAGGACGTCGTTCATTCGATATCGCAGATCCACCACGGATGCCTTCATGAGAGCATTCTCCTCAATGTATATCACCACTATACATTCTCGGTCGCACGGCGTCAAGGCCGGCGAAGTCCGACCGTACGACAACAGGAGCGTCAGCTTCTACGGAAGACGGCGACGATGTTCTGGACCTCGACGACAAAGAGGCGGTTGTCCCCCTCAAAGTCGACCGGGATGGCCCCCTTGGGATTGAACAGGACTTTGTCGTACTTCCGCAGCGGCAGGTCCGGCGCGTGTTCGACTTCCGCGGAGACCGCGACGATGCGTCCTGTGATCGTGGGGATCTCGATGTTGTCGGGCAGCTTGATTCCGCCCTTGGTCTCCTTCTTGTCCTGGTCCTTGCGGATCAGAACTCGCTTGCCGATCGGCTCGACCGTCTCGAGCTCCGGGGTCTCGTTGTCTTGTTCATCCGCCATGGCGTGTCTCCGTCATTCTGTCTTGCCCAGGAGCTTCTGCAACTCGGCGTCAGAAACCTGGGGCAGGGCGACTTCGCCGACGTTGGCCAACGGCAGCATGATCGTCCCCAGGCGGGGTGTTTCGACGACCATATCCACCTCGGCCTCGTACGGGATGGTGGTTCCAGGCCGTGTGCCGCCGAGCCGCCGGAGTGCGTCAGGGTAGTCGATCCTGGCGGGAAGCGAGACGGTCTGGCTGCCCGCGTAGGGAATTCGCATTGCCAGCGCGGCGGTCCCCGCCATGAACCGCTGTCCCTGGCTCGATACCGCACAGCTAAACCGCCACAGCGGCAGCTCCGCCGAATAATGGTTCACGATCTGGATGTCGGAGACAACCGTCGCGGCGTACGCATCGGTGTTTTTGAATTGCATGCCCATCAGCGGGCCGTTGGCTTCCGGAGACTCATGGATTCCTCCATGCTCTCGCACCCGATTCCCAGCACCGGTATTGCACCGACGAACAACATGTTCATTGTACGCATCATTATTGGATCCCTTCTGAAGAACTGCCGTGAGCATATCCTCTCGGGGGACATGGGTCAAGCTGTCGGGTCTTTGGCTTTGATTCTGCGGGGCAGGAGCGTGCACCCCGTGGCACCTTCGTTACAGTTGGATCGCTGGTTATGAGACCTGTAATCTGAGCACGCCGCCGTCCATGAGGGTTCCTTCATCAAGCAGGTTTGACACGTCACTGCCATAAAAACCTCATTCTGTGCGTGCCATGCTCGTGTTGTAAAGTGGAATATATACTGTGTTCCGCCTTCTCTTGTTAGGGTCGCCGCCCAAATTAGGTTAACTACCTATCTTAGAGTGGCGATTCCCTACGGCAGTTGCACTGACGCCGACGGTGGCGTTGAACGACATGGGGCATGGGCAATGGCAATCGTTCGGGTGGAAGAGTCTGTTTCAGATTGACTCTGGATTGTTGATCGGCCTTCGCATTGTCGGTTGATCCTGACCGGCTGGATTCGTGAAAGGCCTAGCACGAAGGAGATTGAATAATGGCTGCAATTCTGCGAGGAACGGAGCAGAACGGGGCCGTGTTGGACAGAGCAGGCAAATACCTGACCTTTGCCCTGGCCCAGGAAGAATATGGCCTGGAAATCCTGAAGGTTCGGGAGATCATCGGATACATCGATGTTACCGCCGTGCCTCAGACGCCCCACTATGTCAAGGGCGTCATCAACCTGCGTGGCCAAGTCATACCGGTGGTTGATCTGCGGGCCAAGTTCGGCATGGAGGCCGCCGAGGTGACCGATCAGACGTGCATCATTGTTGTCGAGATTGCCCACGGCGGGCGCAAGTTCAGCACCGGCATTGTCGTGGACCATGTGCAGGAAGTGCTGGACATCGACGGCCAGGTCATTGAGGAAGCCCCCGAGTTCGGCGGAGCGACCGATGCCGACTTCATCCTTGGCATGGGCAAAGTGGGTGATTCTGTCAAGATTCTTCTGGATATCGATGCTGTTCTGCGTGTGGGTGACACAGGGGAGATGGCCTGAGAGGGCGTTTGTGCGAGGATCTGCAGGCTGTCTCCTGAACGACAAATCAAGAACGTGTGAACAGAAAGGTTGCTTATGTTGGGAAGATCAAGACTTGAGACCAAGACCATGATCCCCGTTCTCAGCGTGGCGTTGGCGGGGTTTGGGGCCATGGTCGGTGTGGCCGCTCGTGCCGAGGGCGATGCGACGTATTCGCTGACCCTCGTCGCCACGGTTTCCCTGGTGGCTCTGTTCGCGGCGACCCTATTGCCCATGAGGCGAATCACCCGGCCGCTGAATCGAGTCGTCGCGGAACTGACCGAGGGCTCGCAGCAGATTGGCGGCGCTGCCGACCAGGTGTCCGCTGCGTCACAGTCCCTGGCCGAGGGGGCGACCGAGCAGGCCGCCGGCCTCGAAGAAACGTCGTCGAGCATGGAGGAAATGGCTTCCATGACCAAGCAGAATGCGGACAACGCACAGCAGGCGAACGGCCTGGCCCAGGAATCCCGCAAGATGGCGGAACAGGGGATTGAAGCCATCTGCCAAATGAACGACACGATGGGCCTCATCCAGAAATCCTCGGACGAGACGGCCAAAATCATCAAGGTGATCGACGAAATAGCGTTCCAGACGAATCTGCTGGCCTTGAACGCGGCCGTCGAAGCCGCTCGCGCGGGGGAGGCGGGGAAGGGATTTGCCGTCGTGGCCGAGGAGGTGCGGAACCTTGCGATGCGGTCTGCGGAAGCGGCCAAGAACACCACCCGAATGATCGAGGAAGCTGTGGGAAACGCCAAGAAAGGCGTGGAAATCACGGAGAAGGCCGCCGGATCGTTGGAGCAGATTCTGGCCAGTGTCGCCAAGACCGCCGACATCATTTCCGAGATTGCCGCTGCCTCGCATGAACAGGCGCAGGGGATCAGCCAGATCAACGGTGCGATCGCCCAGATGGACAAGGTCACGCAGCAGAACGCAGCGAATGCCGAGCAGAGCGCCAGTGCCTCCGAGGAACTCAGGAGTCAGGCCGGCCTGATGAGAAACGCCGTAAGCCGGATGGTTCGCATACTCGGGGGGCAGCATGCTGAGGCACCTCAGAAAGCAGAGCGGAATGGAACCGGGCGCTCCAGCCCGTGTCTCGCCGACGGTGTTTTCCACACAATCGCGGACGACAAGAAGACCTCGCGGAAATCTCCCGCCAATCACGTGGCTCGCGCCGACACACTCCCATAGAAGAAGATCGGGTCCGCAGGGCCGACAACGACAACGCGCACACAGAACAACTACAGGAGCAACACCATGAGACTGCACACATTCATCGCGATGAGTCTGTTCACGACTTCAGTCGTCCGCACCGTGCAAGGCGGACCGCCGCTCCCTCTGCACACGGTGGAAGGCAATAGCGGCGTCTTCATCACGAGCACCGCGTACCTCGCCAATCCGCCCGAAGAAGGCCACAAGGTGGGTGTGCCCAGCGTGTCGGCCAGTGCCGCCTTCCTGGAGGACAAGGACTTCCAGTCGCTGGCCATTACGGAAAACCTGTTTGGGCGATTGGAGCTGGGGTATGCGGCGGAGCGCCTGGGGATCGACGATTGGAGCGATGCCGTGTATACCGTGACCGGGGGCACTCGCGTGGAAGAAACGGTTTGGCTGCACAATGTGAATGCTCGCTGCATGGCTGTCCAGGAGGGAGCCTGGGGACACAAGTGGATGCCTGCGGTGACTGTGAGCGCCCATTTCAAATGGAACGACGGGGTCTCGGACATCAACCGTCAGTTGGGGGGGCTGTGCCGGACACTCGGCGTCGACTCCACCTCCGGCGTGGAATTCACCGCCGTCGCCAGCAAGACGATCACGAATCTGCTGAAACGCCCGATCATCATCTCCGCAGGGCTGCGCAACGGCGATGCGATCCACACGGGCCTTTGTGGCTTCGGCGATTCACGCCGGACCACGTTCGAAGGCAGTGTGATCGTGTTCTTGACGGATCGGTTGGCTTTCGCGGCGGAATACCGTCAGAAACCCGATCTCATGGACGAATTCTCGGCCGGCGGAGAGGATCTCGTCACCTCCGAGGAGGACTGGTGGGACCTGGCATTGGCCTACGTCGTGAACGACCACATGACGGTCTCCGGCGGATACGCCAACTTCGGAAACGTGCTGAACAACGAAGAGAATGCGGTCATCGCCATTCAGGCAAAGTACGAGTTCTGACCCAGATGACGATCTACTTGAATAACGCGGCATCGAGTTTTCCGAAGCCCCCGGAAGTCCATGAGGCTATCGCCGAGTGCCTGGCCACCGCGCCGTCGCACGAGGGACGAACCGGGTTGGAGCGGAAGGCCGGACACGCCACATGGGAGTGTCGGGAGAATCTGGCCCGCCTGTTCCATGCGCCGGACCCCGCGAATATCGTCCTCACTTCCGGCGCCACGGAGGCGCTGAATCTGGCGATCCTCGGTTCCTCACTGCACGGGCACGTGGTCACGACGGCCATCGAGCACAATTCGGTGCTGCGACCGCTCAAGAAGCTCCAGGACGCACGGGGCATCACATTGACGGTGGTTCCGTGCGACGCCAACGGCTGGGTGGATGCCGAGAGCATTGCGGCGGCAGTTCGGGAGGACACGACCGCGATAGTGGTCAATCATTGCTCCAACGTCACGGGCGCGATCCTTGATATCGGGGGAATCGCCCGTATCGCGTCCGACCGCGGCGTGCTGTCCATCGTGGACGCCTCCCAGTCGGCCGGAATCGTGCCTATCGACGTGCAGGAATCCGGCGTGGACCTGCTTGCATTCGCGGGCCACAAGTCGCTCTACGGCATCCCCGGCGTCGGCGGTCTGTACCTGCGTGAGCCGTTCCGTCTCGAGCCGCTCAAAGTGGGCGGCACAGGCGTGCGCAGCGACCTCATCGAGCAACCTCGAATGATGCCCATGTATTATGAAGCGGGCACGCCGAACACGCCCGGGATCGCTGCGCTCGATGCAGGGGTTCGTTTCGTGCTGGACCACGGCGTCGATGAGATTCGCCGACGGGTCCGACGTCTTATTGCCCACCTGAGTGAAGAACTCCGGCAGGTCCCGGAAGTGATCGTTCATGCGCCCCGGGCGGCTGCCGATAGCGCCTGCGTACTTTCCCTCAACGTCGCGGACCTGCCCTGCGAAGAAGCGGGATATATGATCGAGGAATCTTTCGGCATTGCCGTTCGCACGGGTTTACACTGTGCTCCGCTGATCCATCGCTTCATCGGCTCGGCTCCGGCGGGCTCAATTCGGGTCAGCCCCTCGTGTTTCACCACCGACCAGGAAATCGACCGTTTCCTTGATGCCGTGAAGACCATTGCGACCGTCGGGTGTGCCGCATGAAGATCGACCAGGTCAAACACATAGAGGATTGTTTCGATGGCTCGTACGTTCACGAGGTTCTCTTCGACACAGACATCACCCGCACATTCATTGAATCGCTGCGTCGGACGACCCAGCTCGACTATTATCCGGAGTTTGCCCGACCGTTCTTCAAGGCCGTCGTTGAAGGAGAATTCACGCTCAAGGGGATCGAGGGCAATCGCACCGTGCGAATCACGTCGTTCGGTGGCGGTATCGATGGAATCCTGAGTTACCTGCGGCCCATACTGGCCGCAGCCGAGAATACAGAAGGAAGCACCGGATGCGAAGGTCAAAAAGAAGGCACGGATGCAGTCATTTGTCATGTTGACTGACAGGAGATGTATTATGGGACAACAGTTAGTGGGGTACTATGAGAAGGCCAAGGCAATGGGTGGCATGAAGGCGCAAATGCGCATGGCCATGATCACCAAGATCCCCTCGACCGAGGCCGGAGTCAAACCGGATTCGTCCGATTTGCTCAGCGTGTTTGAGCAAGCCTTGAAGGAACTGCAGAAGGAATTCAAGTAATCAGGAGACGTACTATGTTGCAAGCAACGCAAGAGAAGCTGAACCTCAATCATCAATTCGATGCCAAGCGGATGCGGCACTACCTGAATGGGCAGTTGTCCGTCCTCCACTGCCACCACTACGCCTCGCTCTACACGCAGCTTGCCATCGATGCCAAGGAAACCGATCTGCTCACCAGGGTTTCCGAGGAAACCTTTCACGGCGTCCTCGCAAACTACTTCGACAAGCACAATGTGGAATCGTTGGATGAGCGTATCGCCATCGCGTGCGAGCACTACGGCGCCATTGGCCTGGGTCAGATGGCGGTTCACCACCTGGGAAGCGACTCCGGCGAGGTCGTCCTGGCCCACTCCCACGTCGACGAAGGCTGGATGAAGAAATGGGGGAAGTTCGACCAGCCCGTCAATTTCATTGGCAGCGGTTATATTGCCGGTATGTTCGCGGCGATCTGGGACAAACCCATCAGCACCTTCCAAGTCCGAGAGACACAAAGCATCGTACAGGGCGCTCCGCAGTCCCGCTTCACAGTCTACAAGGCGTAACGCAATACAAGGAGATGCAAAATGATCGCAACAAGCATAATGACAATTGACCGCAAGAAGATCATCGCGGACATGTCCAAGATCCAGATCCGCGGCGACGCACACGGTATGATTGAGGGTTTCAACGTGTTCGTCACGCAGCTCCCCGCACAGTTCTGGAACAGCTTTGCCGACCGGTTGGTCAGCAAGGTCGACCCGGCAATTCTTGGGGCGACGGAGTACCTGCTGGTGAATGCTGCTCACGAATGCGGCTACCACACGGGCTACGGCATCATCACCTCGCAGGAGTGGAATGCCGTGGTGCAACCCATGGTTACCAACGTGCCGGAAGACATCCTGCACGGCGCATACGCTGTCTTCACTGCCTGGGGCTGGGCCAACTCGGAAGTCGTCGAGTTGATTCCCGGTGAGAAAATGGTCGTCCGGGCCTACGACTACTACGAGGCGGACGTCGTCAACCACGGCAAGTCGAACAGGCCGTCGGCCTACATGATTCGTGGTGTCTCGGCGGCCTTCATGGATCTCGCCTACGGTGGCCAGTATGATCCCAGCGGCAAGACCGGTCTGCATACCTTCAAGTGCGAGCAGACCAAGGGGATCGAATGCGGTGACGAGTATGGGGAATTCGTTGTCACCCGCGCGTGAACTCCGCTTTATCGCTGAGCAGATGGCAGAAAAACAGCACACGATTCGCTTGTGCTCCAGGCGGGCGGACATGCCCGTCTGGAGCACCGAATCGCTGCGAGGGAACGGACCCTCATTCTGTCATACACCCGACGAGCAACGTACACGCCGGGCGTGTCGTAGTCGGATCACCTCAATCACCCGATGGTCTTGCGTCGGGACCCCAGGGCTCAATCCGCCGAAGCCCCTTCTCCTGCAGCGCCCGATAGCAGTCGGGCAGATCGAAGGCCGACAACACATCGGGCACGAGCGTCGAGAGCGGCCAGGCGTACTGGCTCGATTCCGCGACCTCCTGGTAGGAAGTCAACGCGTTCTTCAGGGTCACCTGCGTGACGCGGTCGGACAGGACGCTCGCGAATGTCGCGGGCAGCGCGCCCCAGCCCTTGCCGACCACGTGGATCTCGTTGTGACCCACGCTGCCGAGCCAGTCGAGCACGCGGAGGACATCGTGCGTCTTGTGCCCGATGTACGGGCGATCCAGCATGATCGAATGGATCGAGTAGAAGTAGTCGCTGCCATAGAGGGACAGGAACGAATCCTCGTCGCACGTGTCCGGACGGGATTCGCCGATGCCGCGGACATCGACCGTGTAGAAGGCGGTGTTGGGCTCCGCCTTCATCAGTTCCGCGAGGAGCGGGTCGGTCCGCAGTTCTGCATCGCTGGACTGGTGGGCGACATACAGAATAGCCCGGCCGCTGTCGGCGTTTGGGCGGGACAGCAGTTGCTCGCTGCCCAGGCGATAGACAACCGCCTGGATGCCCGGCTCGGTCTCGACCACGAAGGTGGTCCATCGCGGTCTCGGATACCCGCGCGACCGCCAGTTTCGCAGGACCCGGCAGGGCGGCGCCGATGTCGTCTGCACCTCGGGCAAGCGAAGCAGCTCACGAACCCGGGCGCGAAGCTGCGGCAAGGTGAACTCCTTCGGTCGTTTCGCGGCCAGGGCCCTTGCGGTCTCCGCGGTGAAGGAGTAGATCGGCCGTGAGTTCAACTCGCAGATCTGTCCCTTCGGCGCGCACCAGAGCGTCTCGTCTTTCTCGATGGTCAGATCAGGCTCGGACCGGGCGTCGCTGACGCCGGTAGCGCGATTGAACCAGCGGTACATGGCCTCCCGGCTCTCCTGAGAGTAGCCATGATAGCCCGGTCCGGTGAAGAGGCTCACGTTCTGTTCTTCGCCCAGCAGGCTATAGAGCCGCCGGAGGCGAGCATAGGCGGTCTCGCTGCCGCGGATGTCGAAAAAGTCCATTTCCTTGGCCAGGATGATGACCGGTTTGGGCGCCATGGCCGCCAGGAAATCGCAGTGGTCCAGCCCGAGAGCCAGCGCCCTGGGCGGGCACTGTTCCGTGTCCGCGGGCAGCTCGTTCTCCGTGTTCCGCAGGAACGTCGTGACGAAGCAGCTCGGCGCCGCCATGGTCCATCGTCGCTCGACGCCGCAGAGCCACGTGGTCATCGTGCCGCCGCCGGAACAGCCGGTGATGCCGACGTGCTTCGGATCGACCTCCTCGCGGGTGAGCAGGTAGTCGAGGGCGCGGATGCCGTCCCAGGCCCGCCAGGAGCCGAAAAACTCGCCGACGAGGAACTGCTGGTTGCCTGCATAGAGGTGCTCGCGGACGCCGACGCCGATGCGGGATTTGAGCTGCTCGTCGGGGTATTGGAGCCGCTCGCCCTGGCCGATGGGGTCGTAGATGAGCACGACGTAGCCTTGTCGCGCCAGGCCCTGGGCGAAGCCCTGGTAGGGTTCCGCGGCCTTGCCGTTCGTGGAATGCCCGCAGGAGCCGACGACGCCGGGAAGCGGGAAGGCCCGTCCCTTCGGCACGTAGAGGTTCGCGGTGACGAGAAAGCCCGGCCGGCTCTCGAAGACCACCTTCTCGATCCGATAGGAGTCCCGCTCGACCACGCCGGTGACGCGGGGGTTCAACGGGGTTTTCTCGGGCCAAGGCCCGAAGCACAGGTCGATCTTCTCGCGAACAGTGCGGATATAGGCCTCCGCGTCCTCCCGGTTCGTCAACTCGGCGTATCGTCGGTCCACATCCGCATCCACTTTGCGGACCTGGTCGACGAAGTACTCCTGAACCATGCGTGGGAATCGATTCAACGGTTCGAGTGAATCCCGGGTCGAGGCGGCTCGTCCAGCCCGGCTCATCCCGGCCCCAAGGCCGACGACTGCGAGCCCCCACAGGACAAGACCGGTGAATCTCCGCGAATACGGGTGTTGCGGCGGCTGACTGATTCGAGACATCGCGAGTCCTCCATACAAGACCGAGTGCTCCTTGCCTGTTCACTTCGCCTATTCTACCATTCGTATCCGGTGCGGATAAGCCACTTCTGCTTGCTCCGGGCGGGCGGGGCCATTACTATGGCCGCCATTGACAGTCGATATCAGGAGATGGCAGGACGACCATGGCCCAGAGCAAACACCTCAGCGCGCCGCTGGCGACGACGAAGATGCCGCCGAGCGTGCCGTATATCCTCGCGAATGAAGGCGCCGAGCGATTCGCCTTCTACGGCATGAGTTCCATCCTCGTCGTGTTCATGACGAACTACCTGCTCGGTCCCCAGGGGGCCTTGAAGGTCATGCCCGGCGAGTCCGCCAAGGCGTGGTTCCACTGGTTCACCGCCGCGGTCTACTTTATGTCCATTGTCGGCGCGGTGATCTCGGACATCTGGCTCGGCAAATTCAAGACCATCCTCTGGTTCAACATCGTCTATTGCGTCGGGCTCTTCTTCCTCGCCTTCGACCACACCCGCCTGGGCTTGGCCGCGGGATTGATCCTGATCGCCGTTGGCTCGGGGATCGTCAAACCCTGCGTCTCCGCGAACGTAGGCGACCAGTTCGGACCCTCGAACAAGCACCTGATCGAGAAGTGCTATAGCTGGTTCTACTTCTCGATCAACGTGGGCGCCGCGATCTCGATGTGGTGGTGCCCGATCCTGCTGGAGAAGCATGGGCCTGGCGTCGGCTTCGGCGTCCCCGCCAGCTTCATGGTCCTCGCGACGCTCGCTTACTGGCTGGGCGGGCGCAGAATGGTGGACATCCCTCCCGCGGGCCCCAAGGCCTGGGCCCAGATCTTCGACCGGGAACAGAGCATCAACCTCGCCAAGATCGCCATCATCTTCCTGTTCCTCTCGATGTTCTTCGCGCTGTACTACCAGTCGCAGTCGGCCTGGGTGCTCCAGGCGGAGAAGATGGAGCTCAAATGGCTGGGCATGAACTGGCTGCCCGCCCAGATGCAGGCTGCCAATTCCGTGCTCGTGGTCGTGATGATCCCTCTGTTCGCCTACGTGGTCTATCCTGCGATCAACAGGCTCTGGCCCTTGACGCTGCTTCGCAAGATGGAAATCGGCATGTTCGTCACCGCGGCCAGTTTCCTGGTCCCCATCTGGATCGAGACGCAGATCCAGCAGGGCGGCCGGCCTTCCATCGGCTGGCAGGTCGTTGCCTACGTCTTTCTGACCGCCGCGGAGCTGATGGTCTCCATCACATCGCTGGAGTTTGCCTATACCCAGGCCCCCAACAAGATGAAATCGCTCATCCAGGCGCTCAACCTCCTGTCGATCTCGCTGGGGAACATCATCGCGGCGGTCGTGAATGTGGCGATCGAGAATCCCGACGGCACGAGCAAGCTGCCCGGCGCGAGCTACTACTGGTTCTTCGCGATCGCCATGCTGGTGACTTCGTTCGTGTTCATCCCGGTCGCCCTCTGGTACAAGCCCAAGGACCACATCCAGGACGAAGCCCCCGCGGGCGCGTGACCGAGGCACTACGTCGGCGGCATGGACGCCACGGTTCGATTCAAGCCCAGAACACGGATACGATCCTCGATGGGATAGTCTGCCTCGCCTGGGACGATGATCGTCAGCGAATCCAATCCAAGTTGTTCGATAGCCTGTCGCTGCGAGCCGGTGATCTTCGGCGTGTCGGTGTACTTCACCTCGAAGCCGAGTCGCCGTCCCTTCAGGAAGACCAACAGGTCCAGCTCCGCCTGATTGTGTACCCCCCAGAAGTAAGTATCTTCCTCTGGGGCTCCCGTCCATCGGATGATCTGCTCCAAGGCAAACCCCTCCCACGACGCCCCCAATCTCGGATGGGTCATCATCTGTTGCATGTCCGCGACGCCGAGCAGGCGGTGCAATACCCCTGAATCGCGGAAGCAGATCTTGGGTCGCTTGACCTGGCGCTTACGGATGTTCTCGAACCAGGGAGAGAGCCGGCGAACCATGAACGTGCCCGCCAGGATGTCGAGGTAGCGAGCCACCGTGGTGTCGGAAGCGCCGAGACTCTTGCCGATTTCAGAGGCATTGAACACTTGGCCGTGGTAATGGGCCAGCATGATCCAGAACCGTCGGAGCGTGAGCGGGGGGATACGGATACCAAGCGCGGGGATGTCCCGTTCGAGAAAGGTCTTGATGTAAGCTTCCCTCCATCGCCAACTCGCGTCATCCGAATCCGCAAGGAAGGAGGAAGGCCCCCGCGCAACCAGAGCTTCTCCCCTGCGTCTGCGCCGGTTTCTCGCAGTTGAAACGGAGTCACTTCGACGAATTGGATTCGTCCCGCCAGAGTCTCGGCGCCTTGGCGAATCAGATCCCGCGACGCGCTGCCCAGGATCAGGAATCGGGCATCGCAATGCTCCCGATCGACCAGCACGCGTAGTACGCCGAACAGGTCCGGCCGATGCTGGATTTCGTCCACTACCACCAATCCCCTGAGACCTTCCAGGGCCAGCCTCGGGTTGGCCAATCTCTCGACGTGGGGTGGATCCTCGAGGTCGAAGTAGTTGAGCCCTTCGTCGCAGGGGAAGAGGCCTGATCGGGCCACATGGCGTGCCAACGTGGTTTTTCCGGACTGACGTGGACCGAGCAGTGCAACCACCGGAGAGCGGTGAATTGCTGCGACAATCTCTCTCGTAAGCTGTTCTCTCTTCATAGGTTACATCATAGCGTGAAATCTCGGCGGTGTGTACCGAATTTTCACAACAGGGGGTCTGTCGCCTTGATTGACTTCGCGCGAGTCTGTGTCGGCATGTCCTTTTACCGGGAATTTACTGGGGTTTGGAGAACTCCCACTGTACCATCGTCGTCTATAGGGGCGGATGGAATGCCGGCCTCGCCGAGGCATTCGCGGCGGGGCGTTTGGCGGTGAACTCTATGGAACCGAGACAGAAAGGAAGGGAAAGGCAATGAGCCAGAGGAAGTGCTTCCAAGCCATCGCGATTGCTGTGCTGGCATTTGGCGCGGGCGCATCGGGCGGATCGTCGCTGACAGTCTACAACCAGAATTTCGCGGTCGTGCGGGAGCAGGTGCCGCTCGATCTCAAAGCAGGGACCAACGAGGTCCGTGTGACCCAGATCACCGCCCACGTCGAGCCCGACTCGGTGATCCTCCGCGATCCGCAGGGCAAGCGGGCCCTCCAGATCCTCGAACAGAACTACCGGGCCGACCCGATCTCCCAGGGTCTGTTGCTGTCGCTATACGAGGGCAAGGAAATCGATTTCCTCGTGCGAAAGAGCGACGGCAAGGACGAGATCGTCCGGGGTCGGATCGTCCGCAGCGGCTATGTCCCCCACCAGTCGGGGATGCAGCAGTATGGCGAGGCCTATCGCATGAGTCAGATGAGAATGAGCCAGGGCTCCCCCGGCCAGCCCATCGTCGAGGTGGACGGCAGACTGCGGTTCAGCATGCCCGGCGAGCCGCTGTTCCCCTCGTTGGCGGACGACACGATCCTCAAGCCGACGATCCACTGGCTGCTCGAAACCGACAAGGCGGGCAAACTCGACGCGGAACTGAGCTACGTCACTGGCGGCATGAGCTGGGAGGCCGACTACAACATGCTCGCCACAGACAAAGACGACACGATCGACGTGATCGGCTGGGTGACCATGGACAACCAGAGCGGACGGACCTTCGAGAACGCCCAGATCAAGCTCATGGCCGGCGATATCAGCAAGATCCAGCCGGAGCAGCGGGCTGCACTCTATGCCATGGCGGAGGCCGACTACGCAGGCGCCATGGGGCCTGCCCCCGTCTCCGAGAAGGCATTCGACGAGTACCACCTGTATACGCTCGCTCGCACAACGACGCTGCGCGACCGCGAGACCAAGCAGGTCGAGTTCCTGCGGGCCGAGGGCGTCCAATCCCAGCGGCTCTATGTCTACGACGGCGTCAAGATCGACCGGAACCGCTATCGGGGCAGCAGAGATCTCCGCAACGAACGGGAGTATGGCACGCAGAGCAACCCCAAGGTCTGGGTGATGAGGGAGTTCAAGAACTCCGAGGACAACCGCCTGGGGATTCCGCTTCCCAAGGGTCGTATGCGGTTCTACCGCCAGGACGACGACGGCCGACATGAATTCACCGGCGAAAACGTGATCGACCACACCCCTCGTGACGAGACCGTCCGCCTGTACACGGGCGACGCCTTCGACCTCGTCGGCGAGCGACGCAGGACCGACTATCAGATCGACATGAGCCGCAACTGGCTCGACGAGTCCTTCGAGATCAAGCTTCGCAATCGCAAGGAGCAGGGGACCGTCGAGGTCCGCGTGGTCGAGCACCTGTACCGCTGGAGCACATGGCAGATCGTCGAGAAGTCGAACACGTTTCTCAAGACGGACAGTCAGACCATCGAGTTCCGCATCCAGATCCCCGCGGGCGAAGAGAAGGTCATCACGTACAAGGTCCACTACACATGGTGACGACGATGCCTCTGGAGACAGCGGCATCAGGGTCTTGACAGAAGGCGGCGGGCAGGCTAGTTGGGGGAGAACTATCCCTCTACGAAAGGTGGTCTGTATGCTGAAGAACATCCCGACGATCCTGTCGCCCGAGTTGTTGAAGATCCTGATGGAAATGGGGCACGGCGACGAGATCGTCCTGGCGGACGGGAACTTCCCCGCCGCTTCGGTCGCCCAGCGGCTCGTCCGCTGCGACGGTCACGGCGTGCCCGGACTGCTGGAGGCGGTCCTGAAGCTCTTTCCACTCGATACCTTCGTCGCCCAGCCGGTGGGTCTGATGGCGGTCGTGCCCGGCGACAAGACCCAGCCCACGATCTGGGAGACCTACCACAGCATCGTCAAGAACAGCGGCGAGCGGTTCTCCGACTTCGAGTTCATCGAGCGGTTCGCCTTCTACGAGCGGGCAAAAAAGGCCTACGCGGTCGTCGCGACCAGCGAAAAGGCCCTCTACGCCAACGTCATCCTGAAAAAGGGCGTGCTCTGACCCGGTTGGCGGCGCCCGAGACGTTGAAACGAGTGGGGTTCACCGGCTGCCCTGTTTCATCGATCCTGTGCGGTTGACGGGTCCGTCGCGAGATGGTAAAATAGGTATAATTGGCGGCGCGAGATCCTGTCTGACGTCGGCGTGGCGTCGCCGATGACAATCGTGGCCCTCCTGCAGTCGGGAAGGGAGGGGCCGGCTGTGTCCTGCGCCAAGGCTACGGAACAGAAGTCTGTTCGGGTGTATCTTGGTAATGCTCGAAGAGTGGCAATTGCGTGGCTGTGTGCGAACAGAGTGAGCAAGGGGTGTAAGGAGCCATGAGATGCGTAAGAACAGGGGTTTCACGCTGATCGAACTGCTGGTCGTCATCGCGGTCATCGCGTTGCTCATGTCGATCCTCATGCCGGCCCTTCAGCGGGTCAGGCAACAGGCCAGAAAGGTCTCCTGCCAGGTGCAACTGAGGCAGTGGGGCATATTCTGGAAGATGTACTGCGACGACAACAACGGCTATTGGCTCACCGGCAGCGGCGGCGGCAGCGGACGCTGGTGGGTCGATGAGATGCTGTCCACGTTCAAGATCGGAGAAGACATGCGGCTGTGCCCCCAGGCGAGGAAGGCCCTGGGCTCGGGAGTCCATGCGGGGATTGGCTACTGGGCCCATCAGGCATGGCAGATTCCTGGCACCGACATCATCGGCAGCTACGCCCCGAACGGGTGGATGTGCAACCCCGGGCCGAGCGTCGCTCCGAGCGGTTCTGTCTGGGGCCGGTCGCCGGCATCGGACCACTGGAGGACGCCGAACGTGAAGAATGCATGGCAGGTCCCGCTGTTTACGGGCGGTTGGTGGGTCGATTTCTGGCCGCGACACACGGACCAGCCGCCGACGATCCCGGGCGGTCCCCCGGACCAGCCGAACGTCAACGAGATGAACCGTGTCTGCGTGGACCGGCATGACGGCTTCCTGAATGGCCTGTTCTGCGACTTCTCCGTCCGCGACATCGGCCTCAAGGAACTGTGGACGCTCAAGTGGAACAAGAGCTACAACACTGACGGTGTGTGGACGAAGGCCGGAGGAGCGGAGGCAAGCGACTGGCCGCAGTGGATGAGGCACTACAAGGACTATTGACCGGTTGATCGGCCTGGCCCAAGGGGCCGTGCTTGCTGGGTCGTGGTGAGAATCCAAGTTCCCATCCGAGGAATCCTCGGGTGGGAATTTCTTTTGGATTCGGGCGTGATTCCTACGAGCGGGCCTTGGCGTTGATCAGGGCGGCCAGCAGGATATGCCGGAGCCTGTCGAGAGGGAGATTGTCGAGGTAGTCGTCGGAGAAGTCCAGCTTGAACCGGCCTCGGAAGTCCTTGATCCGTTTCTTCAGTTCGTCCCTGCCCAAGGCGGCGATGGAAACCACGAGTTGTTCAAACTGTCCCTGCGGGCTCATGGCGTTGACCTTGCGAAAAGCTGGCAATCATCCGACTCGATCCGTCGAGCGTCCTGCGGGATGCGTCATGCGAAATCGCATCGGGCACGCAGGACGTGCGACGCGACCTGAAACACGAGGGTCGCACCGGAGCTATCGGATGGGATGCCGGGGGGCTTGCGGAAAAACATCCGCCGGCCTGCGATACCCGCCGGGATGAGGCGATTATTGGGCGGGAAATTTTTTGTTCCGGCCCACGGGGTCTGATAATCTGTCGTCATGAAGACGAATCAGCTCGATTATGAACTACCGTCCGAGTTAATCGCCCAGGACCCCGCTGGGGTTCGCAGCGAATCACGACTGCTGGTCGTGGATCGTGTCTCCGGCAGCGTCACCGACAGCCGGTTCAGCCGGATCGTCGAGCACCTGCGACCGGGTGACTGCCTTGTCGTAAATAATACGAAAGTCCTGCCTGCGAGGTTCTTTGCGCGTCGCGCCAGCGGGGGCGGACTCGAAGCGTTGTTCCTGTCCGAGACCTCCACCGTCGGCGTGTGGCAGGTCATGCTCAAAGGCGTCCGCAAGCTCAAGCCGGACGAGACCATCCGCATCGTCGATGGCCGCGAGCGGGATTACTGCACCGCCAGGGTGATCGAACGGCAGAAGGAAGGCGTCTGTCTGCTGGAGCTTGACGTCAAGGACGCCGCCGAGATAGTCCTGGACAGAATCGGCTTTCCGCCGTTGCCGCCGTACATTCGACGGGACCACGACTGGTCGAAGGCCCAGACCGACCGAAAGCGATACCAGACGGTCTATGCCCGCGCCAGCGGGGCAGTGGCGGCGCCCACCGCGGGACTGCACTTCACCGAGGACCTGCTCGGCCGGCTGAGTGCACTGGGCGTTCGGCTCGCCTGCGTGACTCTGCACGTGGGGGCCGGGACGTTCAAGCCGATCACCGCCGAGAACGTCGAGGAGCACGAGATTCACCACGAGTGGTACCGCATCGACGAGGCCAACGCCCAGATCATCAACGCATCCCGAGCGGCGGGCGGGCGGATCGTCGCCGTCGGGACGACTGTGACGCGGGTGCTGGAGACGGTCGCCCAAAAGGGTCGGGCCGTGGCCTGCGAAGGCTCGACGAACCTGTTCGTCCTGCCCGGCTACCGGTTCCAGATTGTCGACGCCATGATTACGAACTTCCACCTGCCCCGGTCCACACTGCTGGCGCTGGTGGGCGCGTTCGCGGGTCTGGAGCGGATGTTCGCAGCCTACCGGCACGCGATCGAGCAGCAATACCGCTTCTACTCCTACGGCGATGCGATGCTGATCCTGTGATCCACACGAGGCGGCTTGTTCGGAGAGAGTCTGGCCTGTGCGATGCTTGCTGGTGTCGACAGCGTGTCCCGTGGGCGTTTGTGAAGTCCCTGTCCTGCAGATCGGAACAGCCACCGTGACGAATCCGCCCTGCTGGTACGAGCACAGACAGTGGGAGTTCCGCGTCTTCGGACGACCGCTCTATCGCGACCGGACCGTGCTCCTCGGACTGCGATTCCTGCGCGCGTTCCCCTATGTCCTGCTCGACAACGCGGGGCGCGAGGCGGTTTTCGGTCTGTACGATGCGTTCGAGCCGAACGATCCGTCGGAGTGGGTTTCGCTGCCGTTCGTTTTGGAGCAAGTGGATGGCGGTTCTCGCATGATGGTCGACATCTTCCTCGGGGAGCGCAAGACTCATGTCGAGTTCGACACAGGCGGCGCCAAGCCGGGATTGATCCTGCGAGAAAGCGTCTGGCAGGAACTGGGAGGCGCCGCGGGGACCAAGGGAAGACATGCGTCCTATCAGTTCGGCTGGCTTGCGTGCCGTCGTGTGGTCGTCCCGGAGCTGCACGTGGGACCGCTGACCCTGAGAATCCGCAAGGCGGCCGTTCTGACGCACGACAGCCCTCTCATGGAGAGCTTCGAGGGGATCGTGAGTCTGGATTACTTCAAGAGAACCACGGTGGTCCTGGACTTCCGCAAAGACCTGATTTGGATTCGCAAGTTCTGATCCGGGTTCGCGTCGGATGGCCAGTTCACACGGCGTCACAGGACCCGGCGGACCCCGGGGAACTTCCGGATCACGGCGGCCAGTCCGAAGCACAGAGGCACGAGAATCACCGTGGCGAGAGCGAACTTCAGCAATGGGTACAGGTGGATGTCGGGGACCATCAGCGTGAAGACCAGGAGCACCGGGGCGTGGATCACGTAGACCGCGTAGGAACTGGCGGAGGCCGCCTCGCTCAGGCGATTGTAGCGGTTCAGCCGCTCGCGGAATAGCACAAGAAGGCCGACCGTCAGGAGCACGCCGAGCGACTGCTCCCACAGGGCCATCGCAAGAGCTTGCCAGTGCGGCCCGCCCAAGAACCTGGAGATATCGCCTTGTGCTCCTCCGCCCAGGATGACCATCAAGGGCGACAGAACGAACGCAAACACCGCGGCGAGAATCAACGACAGCCTGCCGACGGTCGTCGGGAGCTGCGTCAACCACTGCCGACGATAGGCGACGATGCCAAGGATGAACATGACGATGTATTGCGGGAAGAAGGGGAACTGGAAGTTCAGAGGCTCGTAGGACCAGCCGACAGGTTTCCACAGTCGCACGAGAAAGGAGACGATCCCCAGAGACGCGGCCAGAACCGCCAAGTACACGCCTCTTGGCGTTGCGGATGCGCCGGCGGACGCCGGAGTCGCGGTCCGGCGTATGAGTCGCCATATGATGTAGACGATGCTGAACAGGAGCAGGGCCTCGACGAACCACAGGGGCCCTCTGCCGATGTGGAACGTGGTGTAGTAGTTCGCGGCCCAGTTCCGGAATGAACCCAGATCGATCATGCCGTTGCGGGCGAGCCAGTAGATCATGAAGGGGTGGATCACGAGGTCGTAGAACAGCATCGGGATGCCCAGCCGCAGGAGGCGGTCGATGAGGAATCGTCGGGGGCCCTTGCGGTCCAACGATGCCGGCGTGAAGTAACCCGAGACCAGGAACAGGCACCCCATGAAGAACGACTGGTTGATGCCGTTGTGGAGCGTCAGCACGATGCCGCTGAGCGGGTCGGGCCTGCCTTCCTTGTAGTACCACGAACCCTCGCCGCCGTAGGTGCAGGACAGGTGGACCATGATCACCAGGACGATGATCACGGTGCGGAGGTTGTCGATGAACGCCAGACGCGAACCGGCCGCCGTAGTGTGCGATGCCACAGAATGTCCCTCAGTAATGACCGTGTGGAGCCTGCGATTGCCGCTACGCGCCGGGCTTCTTGATGGGCCAGGGCAGGACGCCGCAACGTTGGGCCCAGCCATTGTACAAGGCCGTGAGTTTCCGAACTCTGTCCGGGTGCTCGCTTGCCAGGTCGTACAGTTCGGTCCGGTCGGCCTCCAGGTCGTAGAGTTCCCAGGGTTTGCCATGGGCCGCCACGAGCTTCCACCTGCCCTGTCGCACCGCCCGGTTGCCCTCGTGCTCCCAGAAGAGGGCCTCGTGTCCCTGTCTTCGGCCCTCCCGGAAGATCGGCAGCAGGCTCTTGCCTTCCAGAGCGGTTACTTTGCGACCCTCACGGGTCTCGGGATATGCCGCACCGGCGACGTCGAGGCAGGTCGCCATGACGTCGATGAGGTGGCCCACCTCGTTCGTGATCGTCCCTCGGCTCTGGATTACCGCGGGCCAACAGGCGATGAACGGCGTCGCGATGCCGCCCTCGTGAACCCAGTGCTTGTACCGCCGGAAGGGTGTATTGCTGGCGTTCGCCCAGGACTGCCCGTAGCTCATGAATGAGTCCACACCGCCGGGCGGAAGACCGTTCTTGCGATTGTCAAAACCCTGCGGCCCGCCCTCGGCACAGCCGCCGTTGTCGGACAGGAACATCACGAGCGTGTTCTCCTGCCTGCCCAGGTCCCGGATCTTGTCGAGCACCCGCCCGATGCCGCGATCCATCCGCTCGATCTGAGCCGCGTAGACCGCCATCTTCAGGTCCATCAGCTCCTGGTCCTTCTCCTCGGACCAGGGCGGATTCTCTCCATCTCGCGGCGACATCTTCCATTGGTCGCGGATGATCCCCATTTTGACCATCCGCTGATATCGCTCTTCGCGGACGGCGTCCCACCCCTTCGCGTACTTGCCCTTATACTTGGCGATGTCCTCGGGCCATGCGTGCAGCGGCCAGTGCGGAGCGGTGTAGGCCAGGTAGAGGAAGAAGGGTCTCTCGTCCCGACCGTGCTCGTCCAGGAGCCGGACTGCGTGGTCGCTGAAGGCGTCGGTGATGTAGAAGCCTTCCTTCGGCGGCTTATATGGCTGGTCGTCGATCGCCATCTTGCGGACGACGTTCTTGGCCTTGTCCTGGGTGATGTCGAAGTAGTTGGCGCCGCCGCTGATGAGGCCGAAATGGTGGTCGAATCCGCGGTCAACAGGCCAGTGGGGTCGGTTCTCGCCCACGTGCCACTTGCCCGCCATCAGCGTGTGATAGCCTGCGGGTTTGAGGGCCTCCGCGATGGTCAGACAGCGGTCGTTGAGATAGCCCTGATAGGCGGGATAGCCGCGATCGTCCACCATGTGCCCGACGCCGGCCTGGTGCGGATACAGGCCGGTCAGTAGCGACGCTCGCGTGGGACAGCACCTTGCGGCGTTGTAGAATTGCGAGAACCGCAGGCCGCCCATAGCGAGCCGATCCAGGTTGGGGGTATGAACCTCGCCGCCGTAGCAGCCGATGTCCGAGTAGCCCATGTCGTCGGCCATAATCAGCACGATATTGGGCTGTTCCGCGGGCTTGATCCCGGCCTGAACGCCGGCCGTGCCAAGGCACTCGCGCAGGGGCGAGAGGATCGCCCCTGCGCCGAGCACCTTCAAGAATTCCCTGCGTGTCGAGTGTCCTCGGATCATGAGACACTCCCATAGGACGCACAGAACCTGTGGGACTGGCGGGTCCTGGGCTACTTGTACATCTCGTCGAAGTACTTCTGGGCATCCACGACCGCGGCCCGCATCATGTCCTCGGCCGTCGCGGTGTCGCGGCCGGCCAGGGCCTTCATCAGGTCGCGAGTCTTGAGTTCCTTGGCGGCCCGTTCGCAGGCCTCCCAGCTCAGGACGCTGCGGATCACGCGGTTGATCGCCTGTTCCGTGTTGTCGTAGGCGCGGGCCTGCATGTCGTGGCCCTTCCAGCGGTTGTAGCCCGCCTGCTGGATCAGGCCGGCGATGGCGACGTTCATCCCGTTGACGCGGGCGCCGTGGTCGATGTCGTACTTGCCGGGACCGCCGAGGATGATGCCGTCGTTGTAGCCCTGGCTGTTCAGGTGCATGTGGACGAGCATGCCGTTGTCGATCTCCTCGACTGTGTCCGCGACGTGGTCCAGGCCGATCATCTCGGAGTGGCCGAATTCCTTGTTGACGCCCTTGTTCTTCACGTCGACGCCGAACTCCGCTGCGACCTTGCGCCAAAAGACGATCGCGCTGGCGACGGTCGGGATCAGCATGGCGGGGTGTCCCTCGTTGGGCTTGGGCTCGAACGCGATGCGAAGGTGGCCGCCCTTCTTGGCTTCGTACTTGCACAGGCCGGCGACGCTCTCCTTGAGGTTCTGGTACATCTGCTTGATACCGACGGTCGCGATGTCGTAGCCGAAGGAGCCGTTCCAAATGACGAACGCCGGCGGCGTATTCGGGTCCCATGCCTTGCGGAGGGTCCCGTAGGCCAGGTCGACGGTCCGAACCCCGAGTTCCTCAGCGGCTTTGCGCTCCTGACGGTCGAGCGAGCAGATGCCGCCGTAGGCGAAGTGCGAGTGCGCGCCGGGCGTCAGCATCGCGAGGGCCAGCTTGTTGCTGACCAGGGCGTCGGCGACCGCCTCGGCCGTGCTGTCGCAAACCTCCGCGTCGTAGTGCAGCTCGATGCCGAGCTGGACATTGCGGGGCAGGCGAGGCCGGATCTTCTTGGCGACCAGCTCGATCATTTCCGGCGTGCCGAATCGGCCGCCCGCCCAATCGGGTCGGATATCCGCAGGGACAAAGCCGCCCTTGCCCGCGTTGAAGGTCCATCGGCATATGCTGTGCAGGGATTTCTTCGCCATTACAGGTACTCCTTATCATCCTCTTGGTCTTAAGATCGTCCTGCCCTATTGGACAGGCCGGCTGCGACCGGCGTCGCGCAGACTATCTTATGCGCAGGCCCACTCCGAGTAAACAACAAATCTCGCTGCAGAGCCCCAATCACGGGCAAGGCGCCCGTGCTACCCAGCGTCCTTGCCGGCGATGAGGACTACGTATTCGCCCTTGGGGTTCTCTTCGAGGTTGGCGATCAGTTCCGAGAGCCGGCCCCGACGGACCGATTCGTAGACCTTGGTCAGTTCCTTGGCGACGGCGGCGGGGCGGTCGCCGAAGACTTCCAGGGCCTCCTCCAGCAGCTTCCGCAGGCGGAATGGGCTTTCGTAGTAGATCAGTGTATAGGGCGAGTCCTTGTCCTCTTCGAGGAAGCGGCGTCGCTTGCCTGGCTTGTTGGGCGGGAAACCGCGGAACGTGAAACTGTGGACCGGCAGGCCCGAGAGGACCAGGGCCATGACGAAGGCGGTCGCCCCCGGGATGGCGGTGATCTCGATGCCCGCCGCGATGGCGTCGCGGACGAGGACGAAGCCCGGATCGGAGACTCCCGGCGTGCCCGCGCACGTGACCAGCGCGACCGATTTGCCCTCCTGGAGCAGTTGGATGATCCGCGGGGCTGCCTGCCGCTCGTTGTGCTCGTGAAAAGCGATCTGCGGCTTGCTGATCTCGAAGTGCTTGAGCAGAACGCCTGTGTGGCGAGTGTCCTCGCTGGCGATGTAGTCCACCTGTCGGAGCGTCTCCAGCGCCCGCACGGTGATGTCGCCCAGATTCCCGATCGGTGTCGATACAAGATACAGCATTTTGCGAATCGTCCCTTCAGCAAAAGCAGCGTTATCCGTCACGGCTCTTCGGCGGCGAGCCAGAGCGACCAACAGCGGTCGTCGCGTGGAGCAAAGGATACAGTCGTCCCTCCCGACACGACACCCTCGCTGGCCGGGGTCAGGTCCCCACTGCGAGGGTCGAACCACCTGGCATGGAACTGCGTGCCCGGTGCATCGGATAGATCGACGGCAATTGGGCTACCCCGAAGCGAGAACACGAGGTACTGCCGACCCTTCTCTGCCAGGCACCAGACAGAATCCCCAACCGCGGCTGCCGGCTTCATCCGGGCAAGCGAGGTCGCAAGGTGCTTGCGGAGAAAATCGTACGTCGGCTGGATCGCGAGCGATTCCTCCGGCGCAATGTAGGTGTCGGGAGGCTCCCAGGGCTCCTTCGGCGTCGCGCTGTCGCGGTACTGCATTCCCGAGAGGATCATGGACCCGCCGCCCATGAGAAAGGCCCACGCCTTCTCCACCTCGATTCGATGATGCTGGATGAGGGCCTTGTCAGGGTATCGCAGCCGATACTCGCGAATCTGGCGATACAGCGACGCCGGACTCGTTGCGTCGGGCAGCTCCCCAGTGTAGCGACCCGCGACTTCCCTGCCGCCTTCAGGGGCGTGCAGCGAGCCGTCGGCGTTGTACCACCAGTAGCTCAGGCAGATGGCCGAGACGTGCGGTCCTCGCGCGGGGTCGGCCAGGAGGGCGTCAACGACGTCTTTGGTCCCGACCAGTCCGATCTTCACGTCCTTGCCGGTCTGCTGCTGCCAATCCAGGATCGTATCGATCCAAAACTGCATGAAGGAAAGCGGCCCGGTGTACTCCTCGCTCACGAGGTGGACGACGTTGGTCTGGTCGCCCAGTTCGTCGAGGCACTTGCGGATATACGCGCGATGCAGCTCCCGGCGTCGCGCGTCGGTGATGTCGTAGAACGCGTTGGCCGCCGGGATGGAGTCGGGCATTCCCGTCTCCTGGACGCAGTTGGCGGGCCGCCAGGGGAAATCCACGTAATGGGCCTGCTGCTCCAGCAACGCGTGCTGCATGTAGAAATTGTGAAACAGAACACAGCCTTTTGTGCGACACAGGCCTGCGAACTCCTTCAATCGCGAGAAGTACCACGCGTTGAACTGAGTCAGATCGTACTTGGACAGGCCGTCCCAGGCGGCTCCTTTTCCGCTGCGTGCCCAGGGCTGCTCCAGAAAAGGCGGCTGCACCCGGTCGTCGGTTCGTTTCTCGGTGTCGTGGTTGTCGCGCCGTCGGTCGAACCAAAGCCCGTAGTTGTGCTCGAACCCTGGATATCCATAGCGTGCCATCGCGTCGGTGAGCTGATCCAGATCCTCGGTGAAGCTGGGCCCGATCCGGTTCGGGTCCCGGCGGCACAGGGCCGTCCGGACCTTGTAGGAGTGTATCCAATTGTCGTTCCGACGGTATCCGCCCCACCAGCCGTTGTGCTGGGCGGCACCCCAGATGATGCGTCCTTCCTGGGTGAACCATCCGTTGACGATCTCCAAGCCGCCCGAGTCGGTCGCTGCGACGGACAAGAACGCAGCAAGGATTCCGAAAGTCAGAATGACGTTCCTTCCGCTGGCTACTCCCTTTGTGCAAGATGGCAGACACCGTCTTCTCATGACTGTAGATCCCCCAGTTCATGGAGAATCAAGGCGGGCATGACCATCGCGGCGGTCTCCGTCCGCAGGATTCGGGGGCCCAGGCCGATGGGCAGGACGCCATGCTCGCACGCCTGCCTGACTTCGTCGTCGCTGAACCCGCCTTCCGGGCCGATCAGGATCGCGACGGACGCAGGCGGCTTCTCATCCGGTCCCAATGCCTCCTTCAGTGAGCGAGTCGGGCCCGACGTGGCCGCGATGAGACTGCGGTCGAAGTGGGCCATCTCACAGATCGCTTCGCTGAAGGGGTGGATCGGGTCGAGCGTCGGGACCCGGCCCCGGTGCGACTGCTCCGCGGCTTCGACGAGAATCCGATGCCAGCGGTCGCGCTTGTTGTCTTCGAGCGTCCTGGTTCTCGCGAGGCTCCGCTCCGTCAGGACGGGCACGAATCGCGAGACGCCGACCTCCGTGCCCTTCTGGAGGACCCATTCGAATTTCTCTCGGGCCAGCACGCTCTGGAACAGGGTCAGGTGTACCGTCGGCTCGCCACGGGCCTGCCGACTGGCGGTGACTTGCCCGACGACCGCTCGCTTCTCGACCGTCGTGAGCGTCACGTCGTACTCCACGCAGGTATTGTCGAGCACCACAATGCGGTCCCCGGTCCGCAGCCGCAGGACCTGATGGACCTGGTGCGACTGCTCAGGGCTCAGGCGAACCCGGTCGCCCTGGAGATCCGACGCCAGGATGAAGAATCGATTCGTGCTCATGGCCGCTATCATAGTGTACTTGACGCCAGAGTCCAAGAAGGTGGGCGCTGCACATGAGACATGTCGGGTGACTATCCGCTGCGGTATCAATCCTGCTTGAACCCTGCACCGGCCTGACCACGTTGAGGCTTTGCACAGCCCCGGAGGTTCCTCTTTTCTCGGACTATGCATCGAGCCATTCCCTGCCGGGACCCTAGCTATGAGCAGGGGGGTCGCCAGTGTCTTCTCCCGCGTGGACGGGAGAAAAGTCAAGACCGCCGCTCTGGTTGTCGATATCACTTGCGACAACCAGATCTTCGATGGACCAGCCGTCCATATGGCTCAGACAAAGAAAGAACCGACAGGCGAGAAGCCCCCAATTCCCTGCAACGGGAACCACGGGTCGTTTACGATATCGGGCCGGCTCAAGAGCGTGTGCAACGCTCTTCACGGCATGGCGCTCATGCTCCAGTCGCAGCATAACGCTTGGTTTCACGCTTTTGCCTCCCTGTGCGTCCTGATCCTCGGTCGGCTATTCCGACTGTCGGACGGGGAATGGTGCTGGATCATCCTGGCGATCATGGCGGTCTGGACGGCCGAAGCCCTGAACACCGCGTTGGAGTTCCTGGCCGACGCGGCCAAGCCGGAGTTCCACCCCCTCGTCAAGGACGCCAAGGACGTCGCCGCCGGCGGCGTGCTCATCTCCGCGATCGGCTCGGTCGCCATCGGCCTGCTGGTCCTCGGGCCCCACTTCGTCGACGTTCTGCGAAACGCTTTCTGAGCCCTCCCTCCTCGCTCCGTCCCGATCCTCGGCAGCAGCCTTGATTTGGCCTGGAGAAGCTGATAGGATGCCAACTCCGTGTCTTCAGTTCACTATTGTCGCGGGGTAAGGAGGTACGATGAGATACGTATTGGCATCAATCGCAGTCGTGTTGCTCTCGGCGGTCGCGTCCGCCGCCGGGACGGCGGATTCGACCCACACGCCGGACGCCCGGATGCTCCGGTTTCCGGATGTCAGCAGCAGCGAGATCGTCTTCGTCTACGCCGGCGACCTGTGGATCGTGCCCAAGGCCGGCGGCCTCGCCCGCAGGCTCAGTTCGCCCAAGGGTCAGGAACTGCTCCCGAAGTTCTCTCCGGATGGGTCGCTCATCGCCTTCAGCGGCAACTACGACGGCAATACGGATGTCTACGTGATCTCCGCTCACGGCGGCTCGCCCACGAGACTGACCCATCACCCCGACAGCGACAGCGTCGTCGAGTGGTATCCGGACGGCAAGAGCGTCTTGTATCGTTCCATGATGAGCAGTCCGTCCCGGCGGTTCAACCGGTTCTTCAAGCAGCCGATCTCGGGCGGGATGCCCGAGACGTTGCCGCTGGCGTATGCGGAGATGGCCAGCTTCAGTCCCGACGGGCTGCGAATGGCGTTCCAGTTCATCTCGACCGAATTCCGCACCTGGAAACGCTATCAGGGCGGCATGGCCAGCGATCTGTGGCTCTACGACTTCGTCAGCAACACATCGGAGAGGCTCACGGACTTCCCGGGCACGGACGCCGTGCCCATGTGGCACGAGGACATCATCTACTTTCTCTCCGACCGGGACGAGCACAAGAAGCTCAACCTCTGGGCCTACGACCTGCGGACGAAAGCAACCCGACAGGTTACCAGGTTTGCCGAGTACGACGTGAAATGGCCGAGCATCGGACCCGATGCCATCGTCTTCGAGAACGGCGGCCTCCTGTACCTGCTCGATCTGGCGACGGAGACCGCGAAGCCCTTGAGTATTCGGGTCCCGGACGATCTCCCGCAGATCCGCGCGGAACTCAAGAACGTCTCGAATCGCATCGAGAGCTGGTCGCTCTCGCCCAGCGGCAAGCGGGCGCTGTTCGGCGCCAGGGGCGAGGTGTTCACGATCCCCGAGAAGCACGGCAGCGTGCGGAACCTGACGAACACTTCCGGCGTGGCCGAGCGCGACCCGGTCTGGTCGCCCGACGGCAAGCAGATCGCCTATTTCTCCGACCGGACGGGCGAGTACGAGCTGTACCTGCGTCCCGCCGACGGCAAGGGCGAGGAGAAGCAGCTCACGCATGGCGGGCTGGTGTTCCGCTATCAGCCCCTCTGGTCGCCCGACGGCAAGAAAATCGCCTTCAGCGACAAGACGGGCAGCCTGTACATCGTCGATGTCGAGAAGGGCGAGCCGACATTCATCGACAAGGACGAGTGGTTCAACATGGCCTCGTATTCCTGGTCTTCGGACAGCCGGTGGCTGACCTATGCCAAACGGGGCGCCAACCGCAACGGCAACATCATGATCTGCGACGCCAACGACGGAACGGTCCGCCAGGTCACCAGCGATTTCTACAACGAATCCGATCCGGTCTTCGACGCGGAGGGCAAGTACCTGTTCTTTGCTTCGAACCGGCAATTCGATCCCCTGTACGGCGACATGGATTCCACCTGGATCTATCCGGAATCGACGAAGCTCTACGTGGCGACCCTGAGGAAGGACGTCGAGTCCCTGCTGGCCCCGCGCAGCGACGAAGAGGAGGTCAAGAAGGAGAAAGGGGACGAGAAGAAGGAGGGCGAGAAGAAAGAGGAGGAGAAGAAGGACGCGAATGACGTAGAGGGCAAACCGGCCCAGGAGAATGCCGGCGGAGGAGATGCCCCCAAAGACGCGGAAGAGGCGAAGGCCGAAGAAGACAAGGCTGCCGGTAACGCGAAGAAGGAGGCGAAAGGCAAGAAGGAGGACAAGAAGCCCGAGCCGATCCGGATCGATTTCGAGGGGATCGAAGGGCGAGTGATCGAGCTGCCGATCCAGGCGGGCGATCTGGGCGGCCTGTCCTGTGTGGAAGGCAAGCTGCTCTTCCTTCGTCAGGTGCCACGAGGTGCCCGCAGGGGGGGCGGGTCCGCGGGTCGGCTGCTCTACTTCGATCTGAAAGAGCGAGAAGAAAAGACCGTCATCGACGGGATCGACGGCTATACCCTTTCCGCGAATGGCAAGAAGATCCTCTACAGGAGCGGCGGGACCTACGGCATCATCGACGTCGGCGAGAACAAGAAGACCGGCGACGGCCGCATTGCATCGGGCGACCTCCGGGCATGGATCGACCCGCGACAAGAGTGGCGACAGATGTTCATGGAAGCCTGGCGGATCGAACGCGACTACTTCTACGATCCTACCATGCACGGCGTGAACTGGGAGGCAATGAAGCAGCGATATGTGGCCCTGTTGCCCTACGTCGTGGATCGTGCGGACCTCAACTACGTGATTGGCGAGCTGATCGCCGAGCTGAACTGCTCGCACACCTACGTCAGCGGCGGGGACATGGAGTATCCGGGCAGCCTCTCCGTCGGCCTGCTGGGCTGCGATTTCGAGCTGGACCAGAAGAACAACGCTTACCGGATCGCCAAGATCTACGAGGGCGCCGCGTGGGATGCCGAGGTTCGATCGCCGTTGCGGGCGCCGGGCCTGAAGGTCAGCGAGGGCGACTACCTCCTGGCGGTCAATGGCCGGCCGATGGATACCTCGATGGACCCCTGGGCCGCGTTCCAGGGGCTGGCGGGCGAGGTGGTGCGACTGACGATCAGCCGCACGCCGGACGCGAACGACGTCAATGACATCCTCGTCCAGCCGATGTCGAGCGAGTTCCGCCTCCGCAATCTCGCCTGGATCGAGAGCAACCGCAAGAAGGTCGCAGAGGCGACGCAGGGACGCGTGGGATACGTCTACGTGCCCGATACAGGTCAGAATGGCCAGAACGAGCTGGTCCGCCAGTTCGGGCCGCAATTCGACAAAGATGCCCTCGTCATCGACGAGCGGTTCAACGGCGGCGGGCAGATCCCGGATCGATTCATTGAATTGTTGAATCGTCCGACCTACAATTACTGGGCCCGTCGGGATCATCGCGACTGGCAGACGCCGGCGCTTTCGCACACCGGCCCGAAAGTGATGATCATGAACGGCTGGTCCGGCTCCGGCGGCGACGCCTTCCCATACTATTTCCGCGAGGCGGGCCTCGGCCCCCTCGTGGGCACGCGGACCTGGGGCGGCCTGGTCGGCATGAGCGGTAATCCGTCGTTGATCGACGGCGGCCGTGTCACCGCCCCGACGTTTGGAATGTACGAGAAAGACGGCTGGGCCGTGGAGGGCTACGGCGTCGATCCGGACTACGAGGTCGAGAACGTCCCGCACGAGATGGTCGCGGGCCGCGATCCTCAGTTGGAAACGGCCGTCGCGGTGGCGTTGAAGTTGCTGGAGAAGAATCCGCCGGCGAGGCCGAAGAAGCCGGCATATCCCGATCGTTCCGCGACCACGAAATGAAGCCTGTGAAATGGCCTGAAGGCAAAACCATTGATCTTGGGGAGTCCAACGACTATGAAGAGACTTTCGATTTCGGCGGCGCTGGTCCTGACGATGGTTGCGCCGCGCGGGTATGCAACTGATGTAAAGGAGAAAGCGTTGAAGGATTTCATTGCGGCTCACGTCGCGAGGATCCAGCCGCTGGAGAAGCAGACGAATCTGGCGTGGTGGGACGCTGCGGTGACGGGCGACCCGAGCGCCTACGACCGCTCCAGCGAACTCACACTCCAGATCCGCCGGATCTACAGCGACCCGAAGGACTTCGCGTTCCTCAAGGAGGCCAGGGATTCAGGGAAGGTCAAGGGCAGACTGCTCGCCCGCCAGGTGACGGTGCTCTGTAACAGCTATCTGGCGAATCAGATCGAGCCGGAACTGCTCAAGCAGATCGTCGAGCTGGGCACCCAGATCGAGAAGAACTTCAGCACGTTCCGCGGCGAGATCGACGGGCGAAAGGTCACCGACAACGAGATCAAGCAGATCCTCAAGGACGAAACCGACTCGGCCAGGCGGCAACAGGCCTGGCAGGCGAGCAAGCAGGTGGGCCAGGCGGTGGCTGCCGATATCGTCCGACTCGTCAAGCTCCGCAACGAGGCCGCCCGCAAGCTCGGCTTCCCGAATTTTCACACGATGACCCTTGCCACCGGCGAGCAGGACGTGAAGGAACTCGACAAGATCTTCGCGGAACTGTACGAGCTAACGAACGAACCGTTCCGCAAGGTGAAGGCCGATCTGGACCGGGTACTGGCGGCCAAGTACGGCGTCGAGCCCTCGCAGCTCATGCCCTGGCACTATCACGATCCGTTCTTCCAGGAGACGCCGATGGTCTACGATCTGGACCTGGACGTCTACTACAAGGACAAGAACATCGAGAAGCTGGCCGCGGCGTTCTATCAGGGAATCGGTTTGCCGGTCGAAGCGATCCTGGCCCAGAGCGATCTCTATGAGAAGGAGGGCAAGAACCCGCACGCCTTCTGCACCCACATCGACCGCGAAGGCGATGTCCGGATTCTGTGCAACATCCAGAGCAATGAGAGCTGGATGGAGACGGTGTTGCACGAGCTGGGTCACGGCGTATACGACAAGTACCTGGACTTCGAGGCGCCGTATCTGCTCCGTTCGCCCGCCCACCCGTTCACCACGGAGGCCATCGCGATGTTCTTCGGGCGACTGAGCCGCGATCCCGCCTGGATGCAGCAGATGCTGGGACTCTCCGACGCGCAACGGGCCGAGATCGAGAAGGTTAGCGCTAGGTATGTGCAGCTCAAGCAGCTCATCTTCGCGCGCTGGGCGATGGTCATGTACGACTTCGAGAAGCAGCTCTACGCGAATCCCGAGCAGGACCTGAGCAGACTGTGGTGGGATGTCGTCGAGAAGTACCAGTTCGTTCATCGGCCGGCGGGTCGGACGAGCCCGGACTGGGCTGCGAAGATCCACTTTGCCGCCGCCCCGTGCTACTATCACAACTACATGCTGGGCGAGCTGCTCGCGTCCCAGTTGCACCATCAGTTGACGACCAAGGTGCTCAAGGTCAAAACGGGTCAGGACGTCAGCTACGTCGGGCAGAAGAAGGCCGGGCGCTTCCTGAAAGAGAAGGTCTTCGAGGCCGGCGATTCGTACAACTGGAACCGGATGGTCGAACGTGCCACAGGCGAGCCCCTGACCGCGAAGTACTTCGTGGAGCAGTTCGTGAAGTAGCCATGATGTGTTTTTGGAGACAGGTGTTTCATGAGTGAGAACAGCAACGCGCCACGGGAACTGTCGGTCCGGGTCATCTTCTTCGGCGTGATCTTGTCGGTGCTCCTATCGGCGGCCAACGCCTACCTCGGCCTGTTCGCGGGGATGACTGTCTCGGCGGCGATCCCGGCGGCGGTCATGGCCCTGGGCATCATGCGGTTCTTCCGCAACAGCTCGATCTACGAGTGCAACCTGATCGGCACATGCGCGTCGGCGGGTGAATCGCTCGCGGCGGGCGTCATCTTCACGATGCCCGCTCTGCTTCTGATTGGTTTTTGGGACCAATTCAGCTACTTCTGGGTTGCCGTGATCGCCGGGTTCGGCGGACTGCTCGGCACCCTGTTCACCATCCCGCTGCGGCGCTCGCTGATCGTGGAGACGAAGCTCCAGTTTCCCGAGGGCGTCGCCACCGCGAAGGTCCTGGAGACCGGCCGCAAGGACACCTCGGGCATCAAGTACATCGTCAAGGCCGCCCTGGCCGGCGCCCTGTTCAAGGTGGGCGCCAACGCCCTGGGAATCTGGCCCGAGATCATGCAGGGCGCCCGGCGCGTGGGCGGGTCCATCGCCTACTTCGGTTCCAACCTCAGTCCCGCACTGCTCTCCGTGGGATACATCGTCGGGCTCAACATCGCCTTGCTGATGTTCATCGGCGGCGCCCTCAACTGGTATGTTGCCATCCCGGTGGTCGCCGCCGGCGACGAGTGGCCCGAGTACCAACTCCTGAACAGGAACGTTCCACAGGGCTTGCCCGTCGCGGGGGCCGACTTTGCGATGGTCGATCCCAACAACACCGCTGCCTGGGACAATCGCACGAATGAGCCGAAGCACTGGAATGTCTTCGTGCTCGAAACCCACGTGGCTGCTGCCGACGCCTCGCCCGAGGACGTCAACGCGGTGCAGATGCACAATGCCGCGGTCCTGGCCAAACTGGGCAAGCCCGTCCCCGCCAAAGACTACGCCCAGCGAATCTGGTCCAAGCGGACCCGCTACGCCGGGGTCGGCGGCATGCTCGTCGGCGGCCTCTGGACGATCTTTCGTCTGCGAAAGTCCCTCCTCAGCGGCATGACCAGTGGACTGAAGGCCTACAAGCAGCTCAAGGACGGCAAGGGGGGCGCGGACCGGACGGAGCGGGACCTGCCGATGCAGTGGATCATCGGAATGATCGTCGGCTCTATTGTCCCGTTGTTCCTGGTCTATCAGCACTACGTCCAGCAGGTCCACGTCTCGCTCATCATGGCCTTCGTCATGCTCGGCACCGGGTTCCTGTTCGCCGCGGTGGCGGGCTACATGGCCGGCCTGGTCGGTTCCTCGAACAATCCCATTTCCGGTGTCACCGTCTCGACCGTTCTGGTGTCGTCTGTGTTGCTGGTGTTGCTGATGGGCAAATCGGCGGCGAACGGTCCGGCGGCCGCGATCATCGTCGGCGCGGTCATCTGTTGTGCCGCCGCCATTGCAGGCGACGTGATGCAGGACCTCAAGTGCGGCCGGCTCGTCGGTACGACGCCCTGGAAGCAGCAGATCATGGAGATGATCGGAACCGCCACGGCGGCTCTGACCATGGGACCCGTGCTCATCCTGCTCCAGGGGGCCTACGGCTTTGCCGGGATGAAGGGCGCCGGCTCGAAGGCCCTCTCGTCGCCCCAGGCGAATCTGATGGCCTCGGTGGCCACCGGGGTCTTCGAGGGCGGATTGCCCTGGTCCTTCGTGATCCTGGGCATGGTCGCCGCGGTGGGGATCATCGCGCTGGATCAGTACCTCCAGGCCAAGAAGTACTCGTTCCGCGTGCCGATCCTGGCGGTCGCCATCGGATTCTACCTGCCTTTCCAACTGTCCGTTCCGATCTTCGTGGGCGGGCTCATCAGTGTAGCCGTCGCGAGGTACCACAAGAGGAACAAGAGCGACAGCACCGCGATGGAAGGGGCGGAACGTCGCGGCCTGCTCATGGCCTCCGGCCTGATCACCGGCGAGGCGATCACGGGCATCCTCGTGGCGATCCCGATCGTCATCTTGAAGCAGAAGGACATCGAGATGCCGCTGTGGGAAGGCAAGATCCCCTTTGGCGGTCTCGTCGGCGTCGTCCTCCTGCTCTTCGTGACCTTCTGGCTCTACCGCGTGACGGTCAAGGATAAACGCCCAACGTAGGCGCGGACCTCCCGTCCTATGGCGGGCCGGATGCCGCAATTGTCGTTCGGAGGGTGATGGAACTCGGCCCTGTCTATTCGGGTGCGACGCTTGCGCTCGGGGTCTTGCTTCGTATCCGCTGCGCGTACAGGAAGTAGATGCCCGGTCCGAAGGAGATCAACATGACGACCAGACCCGTGGCGATGACCAAGCACGTGTCACGTGGGCGAGCCAAACGAGTAGACGAGGGCCGCCAACAGCGCGCCGCCGACGGGACCCGCGACGGGGATCCAGCTATAGGCCCAGTCGCTCGATCCTTTGTTCGCGATCGGCAGGAACTGGTGGACGAGTCGCGGCCCGAGGTCGCGGGCGGGATTGATCGCGTAGCCGGTCGTCCCGCCCAGGGACAGGCCGATCCCGATCACGACCAGGGCGACCGGGATCGCGCCGAGGCACCCCATGCCCACTTTGATCTGCTCGGTTCCCGACGTGAACTTCGGACAGGCAGCGTACAGCACCGCCATGATCAGGACGAACGTCCCGATCACTTCACACAGGAGGTTGCGGACAGGATTGCGAATCGCCGGCCCGGTGCAGAAGGTGCCGAGGATCGCACCCGAGTCGGTGCTCACGTCGTAATGGTCCTTGTAGAACAGCCAGACGAACAGCGCGCCTGCGGCGCCGCCGAGGAACTGGGCAGTGAGGAACAGCGGGATCTTGGCCATGGCGAACTTCCCGGCCGCTGCCAGCGCGATGGTCACCGCGGGATTGAGATGCGCCCCGCTGAACTCATTGCTGATGACGACCCCGGTGAATACCGCAAGCCCCCAGCCCACGGTGATCATGATCCAGCCGCCGGTGTTGCCCTTCGTGCCTTTCAGGCAGACGTTGGCGACCACCCCGTCGCCGAGGAGGATCAGGATCATCGTCCCAATGAACTCTGCTGCAAACTCGCTCATACACACGTCTCCAGACTATCGAGCCCAATCCCGCACGCGGTCCACTGCCTTGTGCCAGTTCTTCAGAAGCTCGGCCCGCGTCTCGATCGCCATGTGCGACTCGAACTGAGCGCCCTTCTTCCAGATCTTCCGAATTTCCGCCAGGTCTTTCCAGTACCCGACTGCCAGGCCCGCGAAGAACGCGGCTCCCATCGCGGTGGTCTCCAGAGTCTGGGGTCGGACGACCGTCACCTGCGTCAGGCCCGCCTGGAACTCCATCAGGCCGTTGTTGATCGACGCGCCGCCGTCCACGCGAAGCTCGCGGATCGGAATGCCCGCGTCGTCCGCCATCGCGTCGAGGACGTCCTTCGTCTGGAAGGCGATCGATTCGAGGCAGGCGCGGGCGATGTGCGCGTCGGTGGTGCCGCGAGTGATGCCGAAGATCGCGCCGCGGGCGTACTGGTCCCAGTGGGGAGCCCCGAGTCCCGCGAACGCCGGGACCACGTAAACGCCGCCGTTGTCGGCGACCGAATTGGCGAGCTTCTCGACCTGCTCCGACCGCTGGATGCAGCCTAGGCCGTCCCGCAGCCACTGCACGACCGCGCCCGCGATGAAGATGCTCCCCTCCAGGGCATACGTCACCTTGCCACCCAGTTTCCAGGCGATGGTCGTGAGCAGGTTGTTCTTGGAGTGCTTGGCCTTCTCGCCCGTGTTCATCATGATGAAGCAGCCGGTCCCGTAGGTGTTCTTGATCATGCCCGGCTCCGTGCACATCTGGCCGAACAGGGCCGCCTGCTGGTCGCCCGCGATCCCGGCGATGGGAATCTGGGCGGCGCCGAACGCGGTCCCCGTCACGCCGACTACTTCGCTACAGCTCTTGACCTCGGGCAGCATGGACGCAGGGACATCGAACAGCTTGCACAGCTCCTCGTCCCATCTCTGCTCGTGGATGTTGAACAGCAGCGTCCGGCTGGCGTTCGAGATGTCGGTGACGTGGACCCGGCCGCCGGTCAGCTTCCAGACCAGCCAGGAATCGACAGTGCCGAAGGCCAGTTCGCCCGCCTGGGCACGCTGCCGAGCGCCGGGCACATGGTCCAGAATCCAGCGGACCTTGGTCGCGGAGAAGTAGGCGTCGAGGACCAGGCCGGTCTTGGTGAGGATCTTCTCGGCCAGTCCGGCCTGCTTGAGTTCATCGCAAAACTCCGCGGTCCTCCGGTCCTGCCAAACGATGGCGTTGTAGACGGGCTCGCCCGTCTTGCGGTCCCAGACGATGGCGGTTTCCCGCTGATTGGTGATCCCGATGGCCGCGATCTGTCGCCCGTCGATGTTCATCCGGGCCATTGCCTCGGCTGCAACGCTGGCCTGACTGGACCAAATCTCGTTCGGATCGTGCTCGACCCAGCCGCTCTTGGGGAAGACCTGCTGAAATTCCTTCTGCGCGACCGAGACGATGCCGCCGTCCCGGTCGATGACCATCGCGCGGGAACTGGTCGTGCCCTGATCCAGAGCCAGGATGTACTTCGTTTCGCCCATGCCCAATGCTCCCCTCGTGTCGATGAACTCAGTCCAAGGCCAATTCAACACCCTTCGCACGGCCAGAAGTAGACCACCGCCCATGTCCCCTGTCAAGCAATACCCAAGCCCGAGCGGGTATGATCAGATTCTCTGGCGCCCACGGCGGGATTGTCGTGCTGAACGAAGTGAAGCATCCAAGCGACGAACGCAAATGGGATTGGCTTTCGTGCCCGGCCCAGTCTCGTGGTACGCCGTCCACTCTAAAATGGAGGGCGATAGGCGTCGTTTAGCCTGTTCGGAGTTCCGCGTTCACGCGGTCCTGAGCCGCCTGAAGGCGGAACTCCAAACCCTGTCCGCAACCTCCGCTCACCCTTTCAACGTGAACGGCGCACTACTACGCGGGCTACGTTGGGTGGCACGGCCAAACTTGTTTGACCGTGCTCTTCGAATCTCACAGCCGGCGCTGGAAGACACGGTCAAACCAAGTTCGGCCGTGGCAGCCAAGTCGAACATCCTGTCGAAACAATCCGCCGCCTTGAGGTGGACGGCGCAGCAGGGTGTGTACCACGCACCATCGTCCTACATGGGTCTATGTCCCTTCAGCATCTTCGGCTGTCGGCGGACGAGTCTGTCGGCGTGCTTCTTCTGGGCTTCGTACACGTGATCGAGGTACTTGTTCACGTCGTGATCGAATTCCTGCTCGATCTGGTGTCGTGCCTCTCGCATTTCTTCCACGATTGCGTCTTTCATGTTGCACCTGAATCATCGCGCGGGCATCCTCGATGCGGCTCATCCGGTTTTAGCGTGCTTCGGGGACTCTTGAGGACTCCGTCCCCAAGCCCCTGAGATCTTCCGCTTTGAGTCAATAGCATGAGCATAAAGGGAACCGACCGGTCAAACGCCCTGTGACCGGGGTCCGCATTCGCTCGGTGTTCTCCCGATCGCAGCATGAGCGTCCCGCCCATGATTCCGGATCACGGGCAGGATGCCCGTGCTACGAGTTGCTGGCGTAAAGCGAAGAATGCCAGATCGGGTTCCCAAACGCGATCCATTGCGTTTGGCGACCCGGTCCGGGGCCGGCGTCCCCGGTCGAGGGACGTGGTGCAACCGCCGGAGTACGCTAAACCCGGATGAGCCTTTCAGGCTCAGATCAGCACCGAGGTGGATGGTGCGTTCGTGTTCGGCGAAACGGTTGGGAATTGCGTCGAGGATCACAGCGATGTCGATGTCGCTGTCGGGCGTCAACTGATCGCGTGCGCCGGAGCCGCAAAGATAGACGCCCCGTAGGCGGTCACCATAAAGGGCGTCCAGGTCACGCCGGGCCTTGGCCGCGATCTCCAACGCCTGTTGTCTCGTCGTCACCATAGCGGAATCCAGCGTAGCCTCGCCGCCGGAGAGCGACAATACGCAAGGCCCGATTCCTTGTTCGGAGTCCCGCGTTTACGCGGCTGTTTGGAGGTTTCTGTGATCCAGGCACGCCCGAGGTGGTCGTGCAAGGGAGGTTTTCCGCTTTCCGCCAATAGCATGGCGGGTAGGCGGCACGACGCGACAGTGCGGATGTCTTAGGCCCTTCTGGATCGGTCGGCAGGAACCCCGGTAAGACCGCTTCGTGCTCGCTTGCACGGGGTATGCCGATTCCGCCTGTAGGGGGCGTCGCCCTCTTATCCATACCATGCTATTGGCCCAAAGCGATAAATCTCAGGGGTTTGGGGACAGGTCCCCAAGAACCACCGAAGTACGCGAAGACCGGATGAGCCCGAAAGAATCCTCTGGTTGGCGAGAATTGTAGTGGACGCCGAAAGGGTGTGTGCGTATGATATATAGGTAACTGCCGGACAGCGAATCTCATGGTCGGTTCGGAGGGTTCATCGTGACCTGTGACGTGCGGATCTTCATCAATCGGCTGGGCATCGAAAGGCCCCGCGTTCTGCCCGGGCGGCCGGAAGAGTCCCCGTCATTCGAGTACTCCAACGTTCCATAGCTCCAATCAGTCCCGTCGGCGGTGTCCCGCGGCGGCGATCTTGCGCCGGGACGGTCCTCGGCCTGTGACCAACTCGGCAAAACGAAGCCAATCTGTCCAGGGCGTGTCCCACCGCGGCGGCCTCGGGCCAGTGCGGTCGGTGCCGCCTGCGGCCGATTCTGCAAAACGGGCTCATCCGGTTTTTGCGTACTTCTGTGGTGGCCCAACGCTCCACGACCGGGGACGCCGTCCCCGG
>DAOQWL010000035.1:0-58364 GCA_035342095.1 Sedimentisphaerales bacterium
GTCAGCGCGTCCGCGGGGAGGTTCCGTCCACACCAAACCCACGGCAGTGCCATTCAAGTCAGAAACCTTTTCATCGGACAGACAGAAACCGGTCGATCTGCTGGGCGACACATATGGTCGATGTTTCCGGCTCCAATCCCAGTCGTTCACCGATCAAGAACCCCTGGAACTGGTTTCCTTGCTGCTATCTATTCTCGTCACGCGGACGAAATCCGTCGCAATTCTTTGTCCGGGAGGGCGTTTTACCTCCATTCCCGTGGAACGCTTCTGCCTTCTGCCCTTGTGATTCGCCGGCCTGGGTCCACTTCTTCCATCGGGGGGACTTGCCGGTGTCCCGACATGTGGTAGAATAGCGCCCGCGTAACAGATGTACAGGAATCGACAGTAATAGGAGACCCGCTATGCAGGTTCACAAGAACGACGGTTCAACGGTGTCGATCACAGCTTGCTCGCTGGCCATTGGGCTGTTCCTGAGCACAGTGGCTCTCTGTGCGGCCCAGCCGGCCGATCTGGTCCGCCAGATCGAGACGAAGCTGTCGAGTGTGCAGCGTCAGACCGTGACGAGTCCCAGCCAGGCCGAGAAGGACCTGCTCGCAGCTCGCGACCTACTGGGTCAACTGAAGGCGGCGTCCCCCAGCCACGAGAAACTCGCGGCTCTTCAGAAGCGATTCGACGACCTCCAGGGGAAACTTGAGAAGCGACTCGGACGACCGGTCGGCGGCGCCGCTGAGACCCCGAAACAGGAGGCCGCGCCCGTGCCGTCGCAGGCCCCTGCTTCCGATCTGCCCAGCGCGGTCGTCTCGCAACTGAAGAAGCTCGACACGGCATTGACCGCAGCGGCCGCGTCCTTGGAGAAGAACCAACTTCAGACGGCCAACCGTCGGCTGGACGAGGCCAGGAAGGTGATGAGCGAGATCCAGAGCCGATACGGGACGAAGATCCCCGCCGGCAACGAGCAGATGAAGACCGCCACCGAACGTCTGAACGCGGTATCTGCAAAGGTGGCGGACGCCAATGCCAATGCCGCTGCGATCGCCGCGGCCGAGGCCGCCGCGAAGGAGAAGAGGGAGGCCCAGTCCAAGGAGTGGATCGCGAGGTTCGCCCCCTTCTTCGACTACAAGAGCGATCTGTACCTGCGGATGGGGTCGGAGTTCAACAGTGCTTCACCCGAGGACCAGCAGAAGACGCGGCAGGCCTACGCCAAGGCCAACGAGCTCCTCCCTGCCTACCGGGCGACCGAGTTCCCCAATGGCAAGACGCAGGAACTGATGTGGCTGGAGCAAAGGCTGGCAGGGTATTTGACGATCTACAACGAGCAGGAGGCCCGGGCCCGACAAGAGCAATCCTGCCGCAAGTGGGTTGACGCGTTCCGGCCGTACGCGGAGGTCGGCGCAGGCAGCCCGAAGTACCTCGTCGTCGGCGTGACGGTCAATCAGGACGAGATCACCGAGCGTGCCGCCCTGCTGGAGGAGGCCAAGACCCTCTGGCAGAGCTACGAGGGTGGCGGCGAGTTCCCGCACGGCAAGAGCCGCGAGTTGCTGGCGCTCGAAGAGCAGATGCAGCAGCGACTGGCGGAGATGCCCGAGGCGCTGCGCCAGAGCCGGGCGCTGGTCTCCGCAGACGTCGATAAGGAGTTCACGCGGGTCCTGGGTTATCTCACCGCCGACACCGGGTGGAAAGACGATGTCACCAAGAAACCGAACCTCGTCATGGAACGGGACCTCGTGCCCCTACGCGAGGCCTTGCAGCGATACGCCGACATGGCCGGCGCGGACGCCGCCAAGCTGGCGACCCTGCGCGAGACGATGACCAAGATCGAACAGCAGGACCAGGCGAACCTCGCCGTGCGGGCCGAGCGGACGTACATGGACCCCGATCAGTACGAGGGCGACGACGCCGACAACCTCCGCCGCAAAGCGAGCCAAGTCGTGAAAGACAAGATCGCCCAGGCCCCGGTCCTCCGCACGACGCTGCCCGCGGAGGACTGGAAGCAGGAGAGCGTGGTCGAGTGGACGGACACCACGCATACGGCGTTGCGATACCGCAACACGCGGTTCATGACCGCCCACGTGGCCGCCAAAGGAGCGGACGGCAAAGTATACCTGCACGCGGTGCACCTGGCCTCCGACCGGCAGACCGACGGCAGTTGGGGCTCGCTCTACGGGCACATCATGTGGTCCGACTGGATGGCCGAGAAGAACGTCAGCGAAGACCCGCCCAGCCCGTGATGCGGGCGGGACCACACGACAGAGCATCCGGCATGGGGTGCCACGGTCAAACTTGGTTTGACCGTGTCTTTCAGGTGTAACCGGCAGATCTCAGTGCATGGTCGAACCCGTTTGTTCGTGTGCTCTTCGGGGCAGCAGAACCCGTCGCCGGCGCACGCTCAAACGAGTTTGAGCGTCGCACCCCAAGCCCATACTCTGCCCAGGCAGCCGGGCCAACTGACATGGACGGCGTACTACAAGGAGAACGCTTCCTTCGTTCTTCTCCGGGTTCTCTGTGCCTCTGTGGTGCATCCCCCTGTGTGGTCAGTTTGTAGGGTGCGTATTACGCACCGCTTCCAGTTGCCTTGGCGCACGCCCGGCGAACCCAAACCAGACCGAGAACGCCCGCCAGCAGGTCGGTGAGCAAACGACAGGCGAAGACGCCTGGCACGGCCCAGAAATGGGCTCCCAGCAAGGACAACGGAATCAGCAGGATCAGGACTCGCGTGCCGTTGAGCAGGGCCGACGACATGGGTTTGTGCAGACCCGTGAGGATGATGCCGGAGTACCGATGCACTTCCATCATTCCGTAGCCGAACGACACGACACGGATGTACAGAACGAGGGTCTCGACGACCTTGGGGTCCTTGCTGAAGATCAAGGCCAGCAGCGGCGCGCCGAAGAAGAACGTCAGGGCAATGCCGCCGCCGTAGAGCAGGGCGAAGCGGGTCGACAGCCTGAGACACTCGCGGATGCGGTCGATCCGTCCGGCGCCGAGGTTCTGGCTGACGAACGGGGCCAGCGAAATGCCCAGAGCCATGGGGATGATGAACGCGAACATCTCGATCCGCTGGGCGGCTCCGATAGCCGCAACCGCGGCGTTGCCGAAGCCGCTGAGGATCTTCGTCACCACCGTCGCAGAGATCGGCATGAGGATCATGCTCAGGATGCTCGGGACTCCCAGACGCAGGATGCTCTGGAAGGACAGGCAGTAGACGTCGGGACGCCATCGTTTGACGATCAGGAGCCGGTGCTTGCGGAACAGCAGATGGAACAGCCACGCGGTGGAGAGGCCTTGTCCGATCACGGTCGCCCAGGCGGCGCCTCGCATTCCCATCGCGGGACAGCCCAGGTATCCGAACATCAGGATCGGGTCGAGGACGACGTTCACGACTGGTCCGACCATCATGAACCGACCGGCCGCCTTGGAGTCGCCTGCGGAGATCAGCAGTCCGTTGCCCAGCATAGGCATCGCCATGAAGGGAGCCCCGAGGTACCAGATCTCCATGTACTGTCGCACCACCGCCAGCGCCGTCGCGTCCGCACCCAGCGCCGTGAACACAGGGTCTATGCTCAGGTAACCTGCGATGGCGATGACGACGGCGACCGCGAGGGTCAACAGCAGGCCGTGGGTGGTGATCCTCGCGGCGTCGGCCGAATCCCGCCGGCCAACCGCATGCGACATCAAGGTCGTGACGCCCACGCCCAGGCCGCCGGCCACACAGGTCAGGAGCATGACGACCGGGAACGTGAACCCCATGGCCGCCAGCGGCAATGTCCCCATCCACGAGACGAACCATGTATCCGTCAGGTTGTAGGCGTTCATGGCGAACGTGCCCGCCAGCATGGGGAAGGCCATGTTGAACAGGGTACGTTTGACGCTTTTCTGGACGAGGACGCTCATTCCGTCAACTTACCGGGCCGGGACGCTCCGGACGCAGCGGAAGCCGTAGATGTCGTAGCCGAAGCAGACGTCGACGTAACCGGGGTTTTCGTTGTAGCGGTACCCGCAGCGGCAGTTGTCTCCGCTGAACTTCCACGCGCCGCCGCGAACGACCCGCGCATCGCCTTCCGTCGGGCCTCGCGGGTCCCGCTGAGGGGATTGCCCGTAGTAATCCACGCCGTAGAAATCGTTGCACCATTGCCAGAGGTTGCCGCAGATGTCGTACAGGCCCCAGGCGTTGGGCTTCTTCTGGCCTACCGGCTGGGGATGCCCGCCGGAATTCTTATCGAACCAGGCGTAGTCTGGCAACTGCGAGGGACTGTCGCCAAAGAAGTACGCGGTCTTGGCCCCCGCCCGACAGGCATATTCCCACTCCGCTTCCGTCGGCAGACGATAGCCGTTGGCGCCGAAGTTGCACTCCCAGGTTTCCAGGTTGTAGCAGGGCTCCAGACCCTCCAGCTTCGAGCGGGCGTTGCAGAACTTGACCGCATCGGACCATCGTACCGACTCGACGGGGTTCTTCGGCTGCTTCCACCGCGAGGGATTGTCCCCCATCACCTTCTGGTACAGTTCCTGTGTGACCAGGTGCTTGTCCATGTGGAATGGGCTGACGGTCACCTCGTGCGGCGTCGCATCGGCCTCATCCTTGTCGCCCATGGTGAACTTGCCGCCGGGGGTGAGAACCATCTCGACAGCGGAGGCTGCTGCTGTCGTCGCAGCCGGGGCATTGGGCGAAACCGTGGAGCCTCCCTCCGGCGTCTTGCGCTCGCAGCCTTGCAGCAAGGCCAGCACACAAGGCACGATCAATACGATGGTACACGTCTTTCTCATGGTGGTATGTTTCCAGTCTGTAGTTTCGGGGCTTGTTGTCCGTCGATCAGTAGTTCGACCAGATCTCGTAGCCGTCGGGGTTCCTCAGGCATTGGCGACAGTAGTCGCGGATCTCTTTCGCCAGTTCGACCGCCGCAGGCTGAGTGAGACAGCCGGAGCCGGCCTCCTGGAAGAGCCGCCGCACGATCATGTGGTATTCCGCGAGCAGGCCGTCCTGGGCGCCGCCCATGCCCCGCCACTGCTTGCCGAGTTCCAGGCAGGTTGGCAGGTTCTGTGCGCCCTTCCTGGCAGTCAGAGCGATCGTCTTGCGGGACAGTTCCGCGGTGTATTCGAGCGACTTGATGTTCTCCTTCTGCACCTCATACTGGCCGGGGATCTGGGCGACGATCTGTTCCAGCGGGTCGAGGTACGACTTCGTCTCCGGCGTCAACTTCCCGACCGCTTCAAAACACTTCAATATGGTGTCGGCAAACGTCCGATACTCGTCGATCCGCTCCATGTGCCGGGTCACAAAGTACACCATGTCCCCGACCGCGCCCTCGATATACTCCTTCCTCTCGACCTCCTGGCCTTCCTTGAAGACGGCCTCGATGGCCTCGGTGCAGCCGCAGGTGCAGGCGCGACGGATGCCCTCGGCGCCCCTGCGGTGGTGGGTCCGTAGCCTCCGGCCGGGCAGATCGAGGATCGCGTCGCACGTCGGCCGGCCCAGCGTCGATTGCATGATGTCCACAGGGGACCGGGTCGGCGCAGATGCCTCTTGCCCTTCGAGGAAGTAGATCAGCGACTCGCCCTTGGGCACGACCTTCTTGCTCAGTCGATAGCAGGTCTTGTCCCCGTCGAACCAGACGGGGTACGTGTACATGCCGGGCACGCCGCGCCAGATCTGGCCCTTCGTGTCCCGGAATGGGAAGCGGGTCTTCAGACCCGATTCCTCCAACTGCGTGACCCAGCGGGCCGCGAAGGGCCGTTTCCAGGCGATGGTCACGTCCTTCTCCAGAAAGGAGGCGGTCAGCGGCTCTCTATGCCAGATGCCGGGCGTCTCCAGGACAGCCAGGTAGACGCTCGCTCCATCGGCCTCGAATTCGATAGACTGAATGCGTCGCGTCCCCTGTTGGGGACCGCCCAATCCAAGCCGAATCTGCTCTTCTTCGTGCTCGCCCTTCGGCCAGGTCATGACCAGCACACGGCTCTCTCCTGTGAGCAGCCCGAGGAACAGACTCTCGGCCGGAACGTTCAACGTGTCCGTCGCAGGGTATTGAGATGGGGCAATGATGAGGTCGTCGCCGATGAAGTCCGGCGCCACCCCGTAATCCATCGAACCCTGTACGCGGATTCCCTTCGCCTTAGCGCCAGGCGTGATCGCAATGGTCTCTGTCCTGTCGAACGCCACGACCGCAGACACGTCCGGGCCGGACAGAATCTCCAGAGCGACTTCCCCGCCGGTATTCCGCAGGACTGCACAACGGTCGCCCTCGGCCTGGAGCAGAGAGATTCGCATGACTTCCTGGCTTGGGTCGGTTCTCGAATAGACGACCATCCGTCCCTTGGCCGACCAGAAGACCGCGGTCAGAAGGCCGTTCTCGACGACAGTGTCTCCTGCGAAGGCGTACTCGCGGCCGTAATAGCCCGGATCGGAGAAGGCCTTGGCGGGATCGGCCTCGAGCGCCAGCAGATCGGTGGGCACGACCCTCCACCCCGTCCTGTTGCCGATATCGATGGTGTCCCCGAAGTGCGACGATGTGTCCCAGACAACGACATTCGTCGGCGTCGCACCGGCGCAGAGCACCGACGCTCGAATCACAACAACCAACAGAACAGTCCACAAGATCCCGTACGGCGGGAGCACACGCGAGAGAACGCACCGACTCGACTTCATACTCAATGTCCCTTCATTGGACTATGGATAGCACTGCATCGTAGCCCAAATCCGGGAAGAATCAAGAGCAAGGTGCATTATGCGGCGTCTCGCGTCCGGCGCCGCAGACGCAACCCAGCGTACCCCAGGCCGATGCAGCCGAGCAGCACGGCGCCCGGGACAGGGACAACAGCCGGGGCAAGTCTGACGTTGTCGAGGTCGACGAAGGTGTCCACATATACGTCGTCTGGGTACTGGTCGGAAACCGTCCGCTTCAGCCAGAACGATATCAGTACTGAGTCGGCGGCCAAGGTGAAGTCCACCGTTCTTGTGCCTTCTTCCAGTTGCGTCTCGCAGTTGGTCACGATCAGGACGTCATCCAGACTGTGACCCCAAGAGTCGGTTGCATCCGATACGGAGTAGTGGAAGGAGTCACACTCATGGCCTTCACCACTTCCCCAAGAGTAGTGGAAACTCAGACTGTAGGACCCCGGAGACAGACCGCTGACTCTCTGCTGTAGGCGGTACTCAGATGCCCCCTCTCCCTTCATCATCACGAACTCGACAAAGGCGTCTCCAACCCACTTGACGTGCCATTCATCCGGCACGGGCTTATCAGAGGCATACCAGTTCCCCGTAAGGTCACCGGAGTCATCATGCACAATGTCGGCTGAGAAATCCCAATTGCTCGGGAGAGACGGGTCTCCTCTGACCAGGGTTGTGCAGACGAGGGGAAATGCCAGTGCCGAGGCGAGTACCCAGTTCGTCATCCTTGACCGTTTCATCTTGTCTCCTTCCGTTTGCGGCAACCACCGTTGTCCGAGTCTCCGGCCGCAAGAACCGGCATTCGCACATCGCCCCGCTCGACGCTGCGGAACGCTATGCGAGAAATGACATCCCGAACACATGTTCCGCCGTATTATCGGGCATGTCAAGCGGCATTTCACAGAAAATGTGGACAAATCCTGCCTGCCGCGAGGGTCGCGCCCTATTCGTACCGCGCGACGATTTCCTGCGGGCCTTGGAGCAAGCCGGGCAGGACGATCCACTCCTTCTCGCGGTCGATCCGGTCATAGGGCTTGCCGTTGAGCAGGACACTCACCAGCGGCTTGTCCTGGGGATGGCGGATGCGGAGGTAGATCGTCCTGGGCACATTTCGAGCGGGCGGGTCGAGCGTGACCTGGACGACCCCCTCGGCCGTGCGCGACTCCCACTGGGCCGAGAGCGGACCGAAGTACGAGGCTGCCCGCTCGATGCCGATCTTGTTTCCGTTCGCCAGCCAGTAGCGAGGGATCGCCTGGCCGAGATAGAGGTCGCTTCCCCGCTCGTTCACGAACATCAGCCGTAGCCAGTAGGTGGACTGGGCCTCGTCGGACGTCTTGAAGTGGTCGCCTCGCGGGTAACCCAGCTCGGGCAGCGAGTGCTCGTTACACATGCGGATCTCGGGATAGAACGCGGAGGCGAAGCCGTTGAAATAGGCGCGGAGGTAGTGCTTGACGTCGTCGCGCCACAGGTACGGCAACGGGCCGTCGAGGAGATTCGCCTGCATGGAGAACCCGCCGCGGGAGAACCAGAAGGCATCGTAGGCGGGAATCGCGTAGCCGTAGCGGTCCGAGATATAGAGATTGTCCTCGTAGTCCTTGAGCACCCAGCGAGTCTCGGGGGCGTCGGGGGCCAGCAGGCCGTAGGCAGGCAGAAAGAGCGATCCTTCGAGCGTCTCGCGGAGCCAGCCGTGTGCCCGGCCTCGCTCGTAGAGCCGCGAAGGGATCTTGGGGACATAGGTCCCGTCCCGCAGGCGGACCACCGGGCAGAGGATTCGTGATTCCGTGATGCCCCGCATGAAGTCGTCGTAGTAGGCTTGTGCCTCGGTCTGCAATCGCTTGCCCTCAGGATGGCCGAAATCCGCCAGGGCGTCGGCGAGCGCCCGGAATCCCCAGACCGTCGCGCTGTTCGTCGCCAGCCAGTTCCAGTAGTCGGTGACGTCCTCCAAGGAGCCGGCGGGCAGCCACCCGTATTCAAGCGGCTGACTCCCGTCCGCCCTCGCGGTCATGGAGGCTCGTCGCTCGCGAATGACCCATTCGCAGGCCTTCACCATGCCCGGCGCAGCCCTGTCCATCCACTCGCGCTCGCGGGTGAACTGCCAGTGCTGGGCCATGCCCCACAGGACGTAGCCGTGGCTCTTGTTGTACCCGCCGGTCTCGTGGCCGCCGGCGCCGTAGAGCTGGCCCTCGGCACTCTGGAAATTCCCGGGCATGGCGACTGTGCCCTGGTAGTGCAGGAAGGCATCGTAGTTGCGTCGTGCCTGGTCGTGGTAACCCCGCCGGTCCAAGTCGCTGACCATCATGATGGATTCATTCGGGTAGACGCCATAGTGGAACGTGCCCACGTGGGCGTGCAGGTAATCCGTGTCCAGCTCCTTGAAGCCGTTGACGAGCAGGTGCCGTAGATGGGACTTGTAGAAGTCATTCAGCCAGGGTTCGGGCGTCGTGATCTGCGTCCCCTTGCCAGTCAGATCGCGCCAGTATGTACAAACGCGTTTCGCTTCGGCGGCGAAATCGAGGTCGCGGACGGCCTGGATCTCCTCGTCTCCGGCCAATGTGATGGAAGGAATTGCCACATGGAGTGTCATGCTCTGGCCGGGCTCGAGGTCCGCGGTCCATTTCACCGCCTGACCCTCCTGCACGAGGCTCCCCTGCCCGCCGATCAGGAACCGAAGCCACTCGCCCGCCCCCAAGACAGCAAGAACACGATCCTCCTTGATAACCAGCTTCTCGTTGCCGCCGGCATCGGTCGCGAGTCGCAGGGCAGCCACGGCCTCTTGCGATTCGGATGTATTGACCGCTCGCACCTGCACGAGAAGGACCGTGGGCGTGTCCAGTGCGATGTCCCCCAGTCTGGGGGCGGTCAGGACCGTCTTCTGCTCGTAGTAGAGGGACCCCTCCTGCCACCAGGTCCGCAGGACGGGCAGGAAGCCTTCCTCCAGTTCCCGCCCGCCGCGAAGCTCTTCGCGGGGAAAGCCGAACGAGACCCGCAACCAGTCGCCCTTCCAGAGTTTGCGATCGCTGTCGCGAGGGCTCCGCTGCACGTTGAACCACCGGCGGACCGAGGTGACTTCGATCTCGCCGTTGGGATGCTGACGCACCGTGTTGCGATTGCCGGGCAGGCCGTGTACGAAGTACAGTGGATGCTTGAGCGGCATGTCGTTCCAGGCGTCGGAGAGCGTCTGTTCGCCTTCGGCGGACACGCGATCATAGACGGTCTGGCCGCCGAATTCGCGTTGGAGGGCATCTCGATAACCTTCGAGAGAGATGGAATCGTCGTCGTTCGTCACGAGCACGCCCAGGTCGTCCACGAGGATGCGATCTCCTCTGGCGATCTCGTCGGCCGCGAAGGAAAAGGGCCTCGTGCTGGAACGGATCGTAACCACCGTCCGGTCGTAGCGGCCGTCGATGGGATCGGCAGCCATGACGAGATCGGCTTCGATCCCCGCTGCCTCCGATTGCTTCAACGTCCATGCAAGGTCGGCAGCGACGTCGGCGGTCGTACCGATAGCCCGGGCGCCAAGGACTTGTCCGTTGAACACCTCGATATGCCCCGATTCGACGCCGTTCGTCCGGAAGCTCGGTTCCTGCGGCCGACCGAACTGGATTCGCACCCGCAGCGGCCTGCACACAGCATCCGTGTACACACGGAACCGGGAGGGAGCGAATGTCCCCACGTTGCACACGCGAATCGCGAGGGTCTTGCGATAAGAGACACCCTGGTCACTGGCTCTCTCGATCTCATCCGAGGAGACTGGTGCGAAGGTGAATTCGCACCCGCTCGGAGTCTTCTTGACTTCGCCTTTGGCCGTGATCCATCGTCCGTTGGTCCAGTCGTCCATGGCATCCCAGCCGACGCCGCCGGCGCCGCGTTCGACGATCAGCGGATCGGCCCTGCCGTCCCAGACCCGATGCCAGTACTGAAGGCGAAGATTCGCAGCATCCGCAGGCGCCTGCCCTGCGTCGAACTCGACGACCACCCGCCGGATCTTGCGAGGCTCGGCCCAGCGTATGCCGTAGGCAGAGTCCTTCGCGTCGGCCGTGCGGAAGCCGAACGGCGCGATGTCGAAAGGAGCGCCGGGCGAATGGTCACTGGCCAACAACCCTGCGGGAACGAAGAGCAACATCGACGCGTACACCAGAGCGGTTCTCATGTTTGCGTCCTTTCGACGGATAGTCACTGGTCCCAGGCTCATGCAATGCCGGTCACCATACTACCGGTTTGTGGACGCAGATCAAGATCGCACAGCCAGGGACTTGCGGACACCGACGCCTGCGGCTACCCTTTGGAGATTCAAAGGAGGTCGTGATTATGAATGCCAGACTCATCGGTCTGTCGATGTCGGTGGCTATCGGCTGGTCCTGCGCGGCCATGGCCGCGGGTCCGTCCGACGCTGTTGCTCCCAGGAAGAAGGTCGTGTTCCTGCCGGGCCACCAAAGTCATGGCTGGAGCGGCCACGCCTACACCGCCGATTGCAGGCTGCTGGCCGGAATCCTCAACGAGAATGTGCCGCAGACCGAAGCAAGGGTGGTCGAAGGCGGCTGGCCGAAAGACGCCACGGTCTTCGAGGGCGTCGCCGCGGTCGTGGTCGCCTGCGACGGCAACGGCCTGCTCGGTCCCGAATCGAACTGGAAGACTCTCGACGATCTGGCCCGAAAAGGCGTGGGGATCGCCTTCCTGCACTATGCCCTCGACCCCGGCGACGAATACGGCACGTACCTCCTGGACTGGATCGGCGGGTACTACAGACAGCACTGGTCGATCAATCCGTCGTGGCTGGCTGAGTTCAAGACATTGCCCGAGCACCCGATCACGCGAGGCGTCAGGCCGTTCCGCATCCACGACGAATGGTACTATCACATGCGGTTCCGCGACGCGATGACAGGCGTTACCCCCATCCTGACCGCCGTGCCGCCCGACAGCACACGCAAGGGCGAGGATGGTCCCCACAGCGGCAACCCGACGGTTCGGTCCCGTATGGGCATGGCCGAGCACGTGGCGTGGGCCTATGAGCGCCCGGCGGGCGGGCGGGGCTTCGGCTGCACCGGCGGCCACACGCACTGGGTGTACGCCCAGAATGACTTCCGCAAGCTGATGCTCAATGCAGTGTGCTGGATTGCTGGTGTCGAGGTCCCGCCCGAAGGCGTCACCACAAAGACGCCGACGGTGGAAGAGATGGAGTCCGGCCTGGAGGGCGACCGCCCACAAGACTGGACAAGTGAAAGGACCCGCGAGGTCATCCAGCGGATGAATCGGCCATGACAGGGGAATTCGCCTCGCAGCCTTGTGCGACCAGCCCTCAGAACTCGCTGTCGGCCGGCCCGTGGATCCGCGCAGGGTTGCCGTAGGCCACGACGCGGTCCGGCAAATCCCGCACGACCACAGATCCCGCACCGACCAGAGTGGCGTCCCCGATAGTCAGCTTGTCGCGGAGCGTGGAGCCGATGCCGATCCAGCTTCTTGCTCCGATGCGGGTCCGTCCTCCGATGGAAACGCCTGGACAGATGTGCGTGCCGTCCCCTACCGTACACTCATGACACACGATCGCGCCGGAGTTGACAATACAAGCGCTGCCAATGCGGCAAGCCGCGGAGACGATCGCGCCGGGCATGACAACCGTTCCCTCTCCGACCACGGCCGTCGACACAACAACGGCCGACGCGTGGACGAGCGTGGGCAGTTCGAAGCCCATGGCACGAACGCGAGTCGCCACCGCCAGTCGCCCCGAGCAATGCCCGAATCCCAAGGCAATGTGGAAAATCCCTCGGGACTTCATCCAGTCCAAGGTTTCCTCTCCGCCGAGAATCGTGCTGTCGCAGAAGGCCTCGCCCTTGCGCGACGGGTTCACATTGTCGATGAACCCTGCGATCTCGTACGGACTGTGCTGGCGCACGATCTCGGCCACAACCAGAGCGTGCCCTGATGCGCCCCAAATGACCAAGGGTACTGTGGTCTTACTACGAATCGTCATAGCTCACTGTCCCTGTATCTGCATCAGCTCCTCGCTCGGGATCGCCCCAAGGGCCCGATCCGACTCCGTGGAGAGGATCGGTGGGATTCTACAGGTCCCGGATTGTCGTGTCCAGTTCCTGCACAGGTTAATCTGTGACCACAAATGGTCGATAACCAACAGGACGAATTCGGCCATACTGTACAGAATCGAAGGGACAAATCGTGGAGACAATGCTGCTGGAACCGAGGAATCGTGCCTCGCAAAGCAAGAAGTGCCCCTTCTGTGCGGAGGACATCCAGGCGGATGCGATCAAATGCCGCTTTTGCGGCGAATTCCTGGATCGCCCGCGTCCATCGCGGCGGGGGTCGAAATGGTACTTCTCCACCTCGGCCGTGGTCATGGCAGTCCTCTGTCTCGGGCCGTTCGCCCTGCCGCTGGTCTGGTTCAATCCACGCTACCGAATGGTGTCCAAACTGCTTGCGACAGTGCTCATCCTCGGCCTGACCGTCGGCCTGTGCTACCTCACGATAGACACGTATGCGAAGCTGGCCGAGCAGATCAGGGCCTTGGGCATAGGTGGATGATCGCCCGAGTGCTTGTGTCCTGCGTGTGTGCCCTCCGAGGGCAGCATAGATCGTTCTCGTTCGTAACTGCTTTCCCTACAGGTATTTGCGACAATTCCCGGTCATCCCCCGTTATCGGCATATCCCCGCTCGCCAGCGGACGATGGACTTGCAGAAACTCCGCTTGTGGTGTAGAGTAACAGCAGGCTCGCCGGGGGCGGGGCCTCCAGTGCGCCGCCGGCATCCCCGGTAGTCCAGAATGGAGCAGTGGCCGAGTGGCTTAAGGCGACGGTCTTGAAAACCGTTGTGTCGAAAGGCACCGGGGGTTCGAATCCCTCCTGCTCCGATCGCAGGACAGCACAGGTGCAGGCAGCCGCAAAATGTGCGATTGAATCTGCAAAAAAGACTTGACATCGGATCGCACCTCTAGCTATACTAAGGACGCTTCAGGGAGGAGGTCCCAATAACCTGGGGCTGACACAAGGGATTGCGTGTGTAGGTGGGTTCATGGTCTGCACTCGGATCCTCCGTGTCGAGTCGCTGCTACGGCGGGCAGCGTTCATCGAAGAAATGCAGGAGCCAGTTGCTGGGCCCAAGGCAAGAAGGAGATTGCTGCGAGGTCCAGATTGCTGGGGTGGGAGAAATTGTCGAAGTGGCCAGGCTTCGAGCGAAAAAAATCGTGTTTTGTGGGATCGAAGGTGAGGTGAAGAAATGAAGAAAACAAGTGTGTGTGTGCTATTGGCCTGTCTGCTGATGGCCAGTTCCGCGGCGGCAACCCCGGCGGTCTCCGTGAAACGGAACGTCGGGTACTATGCCGGGGATGGCGGGGAGTTTACTCTCACGCCCAATTCGGAACTCGCGGCTCTCCTGGGGAGTGCCGCGAAGTTCGGGAGCTTCTGTCTGGAGATACACGAGCCTGTTCTCTCCGGCGGCCAGAAGTACTTGGTCGATATCGACGACGAGGCGCTTCTGGGCGGCAACAACTACGGCGTCGTCGGCGCCGATGGAGGCGATCCCCTGAGCGACCTGACGGCGTACCTGTACTCCGAGTTTCGTGCCGGAACGTTGGCAGGCTACAACTACACGCCAGGCGATGATCGGGCGGCCTCTGCAGGAGCCCTGCAGAACGTGGTCTGGTACCTCGAAGACGAGGCCGGAATGACCTGGACCCCCGACGATGGGTCGCTCGAGGATCAGTTCTACAAGAACGCCTCGGAGGCCGTTACAGCAGGCTGGACCAATGACGGCAGCGTTGTCATTCTGAATCTGTACAAGGTGGGTGCGGATGGGGAGATTACTCACAATCAGAGTATGATCGGACTTGTCCCGATGATTCCGGCGCCCGGCGCCATTGTCCTCTGTGCTCTGGGCAGTTGCGTCGTGGGTTTCCTCCGACGGCGCCACATGATGTAGAACCCGATTCACAGGGATGTCTGCCACAGGGCTGCGAGAGTTCTCGCAGCCCTTTCCTTTTACTACATGCTGGACAGTTGCCCGTCGGTATCTAACCCCACCACGTGGATCGCACGCGGCACGAACCGGCGAGGGACATCCGAAGGCAGACGGCCGACCGTCCCTCGGAGCGGCGTCCGTGTCCCTTGTCTGCTGCAGAGTTGCTCCCCTATCACCTCCACGCTTCAAGCACAAACCCCGCATTGCCAATTCACCTGGACCCGGTGTACCTGGTCGAAGAAAGGTCTTGCGACGGGCCGCCCGGTCGCTAAACTCGTGGCATCCGTCCGACCAAGGCCGACGTCGCCGGCCTGTTCAGGGCGGAAGGGCCCGACAATCAAGGCGATTTGTGAGGAACAAGAGAATGAACGAGCATTCTGTTAGTCCGTCCGGGGAGAAATTCCCGCTGCCGCAGCCGCAGGAGTACGCGGCCGAACTCCAACGATTGGAATCGCTGACCCAGGCCGCCAGGCACGAAGGCAAGGAGATCGTCGTCGTCATGGGCGTCGGGTTCGTCGGCGCGGTCATGGCCGCGATCGTCGCCGACACCCTGGACAAGAAGACGGGCAAGCCCGGCAAGTTCGTCATTGGCTGCCAGAGGCCCAGCACTCGCAGCTTCTGGAAGATCCCGATGCTCAATCGCGGCGAGTCGCCCGTCAAGGCGGAGGACCCCCATGTCGATCCCATGATCGCCCGCTGCGTCAAGGACAAGAAGACGCTGGTGGCCACCTACAACAGCGATTGCCTGAGGCTGGCCGACTGCGCGGTCGTGGACGTCCAGTGCGACTACAGCAAGCAGGAACTGGGCAACATGCGGACCGGCGAGGCCGAGATGACCGCCCTGGAGGCCACGATGCGGACGATCGGCGAGAAGATCGATCCGAGGTGCCTCGTGCTCATTGAGACGACGGTCGCCCCCGGCACGACGGAATTCGTCGCCTGGCCGATCATGAAGAAGGCTTTCGCGGCGCGCGGTCTCAAGTCGGTGCCGCTGCTGGGCCACAGCTTCGAGCGGGTCATGCCCGGGCGGGAGTACGTATCGAGCATCCGTGACTTCTGGCGTGTCTGCTCCGGCTGCACCCCGGAGGCCCGCGACCGCGTCGTCAAGTTCCTCACCGAGGTGCTCAACACCGAGAAGTTCCCTCTGACGGTCATGGACCGCCCCATCGAGTCGGAGACGACCAAGATCGTCGAGAACTCGTACCGCGCAACGATCCTGGCGTTCCTAAATGAATGGAGCATCTTCGCGGAGCGCAACGGCGTCGACCTGACCAAGGTGATCAAGGCAATCAAGGTCCGCCCGACGCACAGCAACATGATCTTCCCTGGCCCCGGCGTCGGCGGCTACTGCCTGCCCAAGGACGGCGGCCTGGGCTACTGGGCCTACAAGCATATCCTCGGCTTCGAGGACGGCGACGACGTGTTCAAAATCACGCCGACCGCCATCGACATCAACGACACGCGAGGCCTGCACGTCGCGGAGCTGACCCGTGACGCTCTTCGCAACATGGGCCGCTACATCGCGGGCGCCGAGGTCCTCATCTGCGGCGCCAGCTATCGCCAAGACGTCGGCGACACCCGCTACAGCGGCAGCGAGATGGTCGTTCGCAAGCTCACCGAGATGGGCGCCGAGATGCGGGTCCACGACCCCTATGTGGACCACTGGTACGAACTGGAACAGCAGGACGTCTACCCCTCGCCCGGCAGTTCCTGGTCGCGGTTCTTCCGCAATCAAGGCCACCTGACGAACCTGACCGTCCAGAAGGACCTCGCCAAAGCAATCTACGGAGCCGAGGCCGTCATCCTGGCGGTTCCACACGAGCCCTACCTGGCGCTCCAGCCCGACCAGGTCGTCAAGTGGGCGGGCGCGCCGCTGGCGGTGATCGACTGCTTCGGCATCTTGTCGGATGACAAGATCCGGCGATACTTCGAGCTGGGCTGCGAGGTCAAGGCCCTCGGCCGAGGTCACATCCAGAGAATCAAGAAGGAAGTGAAAGGCGCCTCTGCAGGCTGATCTGCCCAACGAACAGGAAACGCCACGCCCGGCGTCTGCGTACCGGGAATGGTGCGTCATGGACGGGCCCGGACGGCAATTTATCGATTGCCGTCCGGGCCTGCCGTATTCTATACTTTGCCTGGAGGTGCTCATGAAGACCTTCTGGCAGCACGCGAATGGCAAGGTATACGCAGTCGAAAGCGACACGTTCGGACGGATTATTGGAGCCGCCGGTCCCTTCGAGATCGACGAACTCCGCGATCCGGACCAATACACGTACCGGTGTGGCCTGGTTGGCTGGCTCAATCGAGCCATGATGCAGCACACACTCCACCGAATCAACCCTCTCCCGCACCGATGACGGCGCCCCACCACAATAAAAGTGCATGATCTCGCGCTTTTTTCTGGACAAACCACACCGGACACGTATACTGGACTCTGCTGACCGGCGGGATGGTCAGCATTGACTTGGCGACGTGACACAACAGCGAGAAGAACGCCACGGATAGGCTCGTGCGATGAAGCCATCCTGTGGATGCGTGACCGTGTCGGCAGATGACTGATCTGGTGGACGCCTGCTGGACGAACAGGCCAGGCAGGTCGGGCGATGGGTGTGCGCCCAGCGCTCGCGGGCGGCCGCGCAACCCTGTGAAGAAACAGAAAAAAAGAAGGAGGGACACCCCATGTCCAGATTGCATCTTGCACCTGCAATCCTCGTCGTCATCCTGTCTTCGTCGGCGCCGGCCGAAGTGCAGGTCAATGTCCGAACCAGCGACGCCCAGGCCAATCCCACGATCGCCCTCGATCCAAACGGAGGCGCCATTGTCGCCTGGAGCAGCTACTACTCCACAGCCGGGCGGTCTCATGACATCCTCGCCCGCAGGCTCGACGCGACCGGCCTCCCTATGGGCGACGAGTTCATCGTGAACACCATCAAAGAGGGCAGCCAGGCGGAACCCGGCGTGGCCACGGATCCCCAGGGTCGTCTTGCCGTGGTCTGGCAAGGCGCCGGGACTCAGGAGGATGTCTTCTTGAGGGTCTACGATTCTCGAGGGATTCCCCTCACAGACGATCTGCTCGTCAACCTGGCGACTGCGGGCCGACAGCTTTATCCATGCATCACAACGGGCGACGCCGGCGTATTCCTGGTCGCCTGGGAGAGCCGGGAAACCGCCGCAGACCAAGACCATGCCTTTGTATATGCCCATCGCTTCGATCCGAACGGCGCCGGCCTTGGCGGCGACATTCTCGTCGATCCCAACAAGTACGATTGCCGCTATCCGGATGTCGCTGTGGACGCTCGCGGCAACTTCGCCGTGGTGTGGCTGCGCGACAGGTCGATCCACCCGATCATGGCCAGACTGTTCGATCCAAACGGCGTCCCACGCACCGATGTCTTCACAGTCAATACGACGAGCATCGCCTCCGTCACGCGTCCGTCCGTTGCGATGAACGCTCTTGGGTACTTTGTCATCGCCTGGGACGGCGATCCAAACGCAGCGGCCCACGACGATATTCATGCGAGGCTCTACGATCCGAACGGGACACCCAGGGGCGAGCCATTCGTCGTCAATACGATCCGCGCCGGCGCCCAGCAGTGGCCACAGGCCGCAATCAACGATGCCAACGAATTCGTCATCGTCTGGGAGCACAACAGCGATGATCCGAGTACTGGCGCCGATATCTTCGCTCGTCGCTTTGACGCGGACGGCCAGCCCACAGGCGAGGAGACCCGGCTCAATGCCCACACGCTAGACAAACAGCGGTATGCGGACGTGGCGATGGCCTCGGATGGTTCCTTCTTCGCGGTCTGGGAAAGCAACAACCAGGATGGCTCCGGCTACGGCGTCTTCGCCCACTTCGAGCCGCCAACGAATCCATGATGGATGCGGGTGCCTTCCGGACGGTCCCGGGCGAGTCTGTGGAATCCACAGGCAATTGTCGGCCGTGACGACACAGTTCCTTCGGACCTCACCTGGCACACCCCGCAAAAAACGGCTCGTCACGGAATTGCGGGGACGCCTGTCGGGTAGAAGAAACGGACATCTCCGGAATCCGCCGCATTGCGGCGGGCATTTGGCGCTTTGGGCCAGATGCCGGGGGCTCGGGGGCAGCGCCCCCAGATGAAGGCACATGGAGCCCCCCCAAAAGAAAAAAGACAACGTGAGCCCGGCCCGCTCGTGCAGAGTCCAGAAACGACTCCTCACTGCGGCGTGCTCACGATGTCCTGTATTGTTCGGACTGCTCTCGACAGACGCGGGGCAATCGCGCGGACACATCACAAGGGCCGAGAGTGACGATCCTGCGACGACCGGCGCGTCGTGATTCCCCTGAGCCCGTCGGCCCGGGGATCACTCGTCGCCCTACTCCTCGATGGGAACCAGGGTGCCGAACAACTGGATTTCGGCAATCTGCATCGAGTTGGCGGCGGCCGCGTTCTTCACGGTCTCAAAGATGACCTTGTAGGAGGCAAAGGGCTCCGCCTGGTTGGCGACGACGTACACCAGACCGGGCATGAATCGCTCGTCAGGCAGGGCCAGCGTGCCGCCGCAGATCAGCGTCCAGTTCTCGCTGAGGCCGTCGCCGTTGTCCAGAGTGACGATCTCATCGTTGGTGCCGTAGATCATCCAGACGACCGGGTCGCGCTCGACGGCGTCATTGGCCGTGGTGATCTGGAAGCTGTCCAGCATGGAGGGACCGACCAGCGGGGTGACGATGAAGCCGGAGTCCTCTTCGCCGAAGTTGAGGTACTTGGTGCTCACATCGCCATCGATGCACTTGGCCGGGCTTTCATTGGCCGGATACCGGCTCTGCCAGTTCTGGTGGACCGCGAGGATCGCATTGCCCACCGCCAAAACGTTGCCACCCACGGCATCAGGCAGCGGGTAAAACGCCACATCGGCGATCTGCATGAGGGTGGCGCCGTTCACCTTCGGGAAGAGCATCTTGAACGACTTGTAGACCTCGTAGCTCTCGAACGAGACCACCGGCCCGACCGTCAGTCGATCCGCGGGCAGTGCGATGGTGCCCGAGGCGATGAGCGTCCAGTTCTCGGCCGTCCCTGTGCTGTTGTCGGTGCTGACGATGGCGTCATTGGTCCCGTAGAGTTCCCATGTGACCGGGTCACGGGTGGCAGCGTCATTGGCGGTGGTGATGGTGAAGCTCTGCACCATGATGGCCTGTGCGGGCGTGACGATGAAGCCGCTGCCGCCGGCACCGCGGTTGAGGTACTTGGTGGCCGGATCGCCGTCCAGAATGTTGGCGGGTGCCTCGGCCGCCGGCTAGCTGCTGCTCGACACCAGACCGTCGGAATCGACCGCGATCAGGAGATCATTGGGACCCAGGATAGCCTCTCCGAACACCGGACTGGCCATCACCGACGCCGCCAGAAGAACAAGAATCATTCCGCGTCTCATTGTGGTACACCTCCATCTTTCCAGTTTTCTCATTTTCAGGACCAGTACGCGTCATCCATAACATGCACTGTCCTCACACTGCCACACCTCGGAGCCTACGATCCATAGCTTCTAGCCTCAGTATAGGGTCCGCCATATACGGCGTCAAGCCAAATCCCCACCTAGCCCAGTTTCTCCATTTTTTCATTGACAATGGCCCCCAGGCGTCCTACAATCCACCGTGCAATATGGGTGGAACGCCGGGGAACGCGCCGCCAAGCCGTTGGTTGCCCCCGGTCTCAAGGGTACGGTCATTCGGAACGCCGCACGGACCTCCCCACACACCGACCGCCTGCCCCTGAGAGAATCGCATTCATAGCCATAATCTACGTGTTCGATTCCGGGTGAATCGTTGAAGGAGGAGAAGACATGTCCGCCGGTCATGAAGCATCGATCTGTTCCCTTGTATCGCTCGTTCTGGCCGCCGCGATAGGCGGAACCGGTTTGGGCGCCGGCGCCGGCCAGATGGCCGGCGGCGATTTCAGCATCGTCGTCAAGCCGGACGGAACCGCCTGGGCCTGGGGGCACAACGCCGATGGAGAGCTGGGCAACGGCGCCACGGTCAACAGTCCCGTACCTGTTCAGGTCGGAAAGACGGTCTGGACGGGCAAGAAGGTCGTCGCCGTAGCGTCAGGGCTGTCCCACAGCCTAGCGATTGTGGACAACGGCGACGGAACCTCCTCCGTCTACGGCTGGGGAGATGACTCCTACTCGCAAATCGCCCATGGAGGCGTCGATTCCAGCACCCCGGTTCTGATCTCGGATTCGACCTGGAGCGGCAAAGACGTCCTCGCAGTCGCGTGCGGAGACTACCACAGTCTCGTTCTGCTCACAGGCAACGGCGCGACCGAGGTGTGGGCCTGGGGTCGGAATGTCAGCGGACAACTCGGTCTGGGTGTGTTCAGCTTCGCCATCTCCACACCAACGCGGATCACGGGCCTGGACGCTCGAACGATCACGAGCATCGCCGCCGGAGCAAGCTACAGTCTCGCCCTGGGCGACGGCGGCCTGGTCTACACATGGGGGAGCAACTCGCACGGCCAGCTTGGAGACGGCTCGCATACGGATCGGAGCGTCCCGCAGAGCATGGCGAGCCTGTCCGGCATCGATGGCGTGGGCGTGGGGGGAGACTTCTGCGTCGCCTGGTCCCTCCGAACGAATACGGCGTGGGCCTGGGGCCGCAACGACCGCGGTCAGCTCTGCCTGGGCAGTGATACGACCGACAAACTGACTCCGGTCTACGTGGCGGACCTGCCCGTCATCGGCACCATCACGGACATCCGGGCGGGCGAGTCTCACGCCATCGCCTTGATCGCAGGCGGCGTCTACGCCTGGGGGGATAACACCGCCAACAAGCTGGCCTTGCCGTCGGATTCGACTTCCTACAGATCAACGCCCATCGAGGTGATGGGCGGCTGGTCGGAGGTCGCGGCCATCGGGGTCGGAAGGGATCACAGCTTCGTCAGGGATGGCAACGGCCTGGTCTGGACGTGGGGGAGCAACACCTATGGGCAGTTGGGCAATGGGAACGCGGGGACCCTCGTGGCGGCTGAGTCTCTCGGACTGTCCGATATCGACGATGTGCCCGCAGCCGGAGGCAAGCACAACCTCGTGCTGGTCACGGACGCGACGGACGGGAAGAAGAAGGTCCAGTCGTGGGGAGACAACACCTGCGGACAGCTTGGCATCGGCCCGGCGACAAGCGTCGTGTCGGCGCCTGTCATGACGGCGCCTGAACAGGAGGCGGATTCCGTCGCGGCGGGAAACAACCATAGTCTCGCCCTGTTCAAGTCCCGCGTGTGGACCTGGGGCGACAACACCTACGGGCAACTGGGTCTGGGCACATACGCCAGCGTCGACACCCCCACAGCGATCACAAGATTGAGCATGCAGACCATTGTGACCATCGCCGCGGGAGCCGACTACAGTGTCGCTGTGGACGACAGCGGCCTTGTCTACACCTGGGGCAACAACTCGCACGGTCAGTTGGGAGATCCGTCCCGGGCGGACGGGAGCGTCCCGCAGAGCATCGCGAGCCTGTCCGGCGTCGAGGGTGTGGCCGCAGGGTCCGATTTCTGCTTCGTCTGGTCCACTGCGACAAATGCAGTGTGGGCCTGGGGCAGCAACGACAATGGCCAGCTCTGCCTTGGCAACACGACCCATGAGCCGGCTCCCGTGTCCGTGACGGAACTGCCTGCTCTCGGGACCATCACGGATATTCAGACGGGCCAATCCCATGCACTGGCCCTGATCGAGGGCACGGTCTACGCATGGGGGGACAACACCGCCGGCCAGTTGGGTCTGCCGAACTCGACCTCGCACCACACGATGCCGATCCCGGTCGGCGGTCTGCCGCGCGACATCGTCAGGATCGCGGCGGGCTCCGACCACAGCCTTGCCATCGATTCCACGGGACGGCTCTACGGCTGGGGCGACAACAGCTCGGGACAGCTCGGCATAGGTGTCCTCGTCGTGGACGCGCCGCGAGAGATGACGCTTCCGTCGGGAGTGGCCGCCGCGGAGGTCGCCGCCGGCAGTGAGTTGACGCTCGTCCTGGCAAGCACCGGGGAAGTGCTCGTCTTCGGAAACTGGCTGGGGCATTCCGACGACGCCGGCATCGATTCCGTACACAGTTTCCCGGCCAGCCTGGCACTGACGGTGAACCCTGCCGAGGGCGGGTCCATTGAGGTGACCGGAGGGCAGATCCTCTTCGGGGAAACGATCGAAGTGGGCGTAACACCCGCCGATCCCTACCGGCTTGACCGTTGGACCGGCAGCGCGGTGACAGCCGGCCTGGTCGACGCAAACGCCGACGAGGTCGTGTCATTCCGCATTGACCGGGACGGCTACACCCTCCAGGCGAACCTGATCAACACGTGCACGCTGACGATCCAGGTTCAGGGCCATGGCACGGTGGTCCCCGCTGCGGGCAGTCATACGTATGTCATCGGCACCACGATCTCCTGCACGGCCACGCCGGACCCAGACTACCACGTGACGTGGCAGAGCACCTGTCCTATCGCAGGGCAGGAGACCAGCAAGACCGTGTCGTTTGAGATCACGGGCGATTGCACCTTGACCGCCGTGTTCGATGTGAACATGCCGACGTTTGTCGATCCGAATCTCAAGGACGCAGTCGCAGCGGCGCTCGGGGTCGCCGACCCCAACGCCATCGACCTGTCGAACCTCACCAAGCTCGTCGCGACGGGCAGCGGAATCGTGAACTTGACGGGACTGGAGGCCGCGACAAACCTTACCTGGCTCGACCTCAAGACCAACCGCATCACAGAGATCTCCCCGCTGAGCCAGCTCACGAAGTTGAAAGTCCTGAATCTGAGGGACAACCCCCTCGCCGACTCGGCCTTCGACCAAATCAGCGGCCTGACGAGCCTCCTGGAACTGGTGCTCAGGAACACGAACGACAGCGTACAGGACGTTCCCGACGCATGGCCGACGAATCTGACAAGGCTGGTGAACCTGGACCTGCGAGGCAACGACGGCCTGCGCCTGAGCGATACCCATGTCGGGTTGATGAAAACGATCTGTGTGAGCAATGGCGGCACACTCGCGGTGGACTGACCGCAGAAGCAAAAGGAGAGAATTCATGAAACGATCCGTCTTTGTGTGTTTCGTGCTGGCGAGCGTGTTCTCGGGGAGCGCCTTGGCCGGGGAGTGGGAGTTCACGGGCGTGCTGAACAATTTCTTTCCCAGCGACGACGTCTGGGACGGCTATGCCCTCGGAGGCGAGGTCCGGGGCGCCTACTGGCTGACGCCTCAATGGGGTGTCGGACTTGCGGGCGGACTGACGAACTGGGACGCGGACGACAATACCCAAGTGATCTCCCGGAATGAGGAATTGGGCACACAGGTCAGTCTGACGTCAGGGGGAGACGTCACCTACCTGCCGTTCGGCATCTCCGCTATGGCAAGGTTTGGGGCGACCGCCAAGAGCAGACTCAACGGTTATGCCGAGGTCGGCCTGCGATACATGTTCAGTGATTCGGATATGCACATCAAGCGGACGGCAACCTTCGCCAGCGACGATCCGATCGTCGAATGCGACAAGATCGATTGCGACGACGGCATCGTGGCTCGCATCGGCGGAGGCGTCGAGTGGGCTCTGAACGATGCGGATCACCCGGTGAAGCTGGTGCTCGTCGGCGGTTATCAGTTCGACCTGGACAAGGGCAACGCCACCGAGGACCAGTGGGACATCGACGAGGAACTGAGCCTGGAAGCCTTCTACATCGATCTTGGCCTGGTCATCCCGATCCACTGAAGCGGGCGTGAATTCCGCGTATTGGCACGGACGCGGACCGCTCAGCGACCCGCCAAGTCGGCCAGCAGGCGTTGGAGAAGCTCCATCGGCATGCCCATCACATTGGTGAAGCTGCCTTCGATCCGCTCGACGAAAGCATCGCCCACCTCCTGAATGGCGTAAGCGCCGGCCTTTCCTTCCCACCCGCCGCCTGCGACATGCGCGGCGATCTGCGACTCCGTGAGTCGGCGAGGATAGACGGTGGTGACCTCGGAGCAGATGATCTCGATGCCCCTGCTGAGCCGGATGAGGGCAAGGCCCGTGATGACGAGGTGCGGCTTGCTGAAGAGCGCTCGGGTGATCTGCTCGGCAGACCCGGCGTCGGCTGCCTTGCCGATCACCTGGCCGTCGAGGTCACACAGCGTGTCGGCGCCGATGACCAAGGCGTCGGGAAAATCCGGGGCAACGCTCCGGGCCTTTGCCGCTGCCAATTCCTCCGCGTATCCCCTCACGGTTGCCGCGGCACGAGGGATCGTGGATTCGTCGATCCTCGGCGCGACGATCCGAAAGGCATAGCCGGCCTCCGTGAGGAGTTGCCTGCGCCGCGGGGAAGTCGAGGCCAGAATCATCTGCATGACGTCAAACCCGAATTACCAAACGTGCAAGCCCAAACGAACCCGATGACCGAGACCGAAGGCCCCAGGCGAACTCAGCCGCACACCTTGGGCGGTTCTGTCACAGGGCACTCGTATATAGACGCACTTACCCTCCGGCGTCAAGTCGGACCGCGCCGGCGCGCTCTTTCACCTGCGTCCCGATTGGGCGGCCACGTACCGGTCGTCTCCCACGACCGGCGTAAAGGACAAGTTGTCCACAAGCCGGTGGCAGAAGGCCAGATACTCGCGATCGAGCTGTTCGACGTCGCTGGCGACGTAGTGCGTGAACAGTTGCGTTCCGACCGCCCGATTCCAGGGGATTGTCCGCGGGATGTTGCGGTTCTCCGCGGTCGCCTGATTCGCACCGTCGAGGGGCCAGTTCCCCAGGAGGCCGTCGTGGAGGAGCCGGCGATACGTGTCCAGACGCCGGCCGCAGTCCGCCTCGCGGAGAAAACGGATCAAGGCATAGGACTGGCTGTAGAACGCCATGACCACCTCGGCCTTGTCCGTCGCGAGCACCTCGCCGGGACTGGTCGAGATCAGGTCGTGCAGGGGGATCTGCTTCGAATGCTTGAGGGTCTCCTTGAGGGCTCCGAGACGCTGGACGTTCGCCTCCGGATCGAAGTGGAACAGGCCCTGCTCATAGACACTGGCCTCGAAGAGCATGGCGACGCCCTCATCCAGCCAGCTTGGCAGGCGGTACTGGAAGTGCCGGTTGTTGAACTGGTGCCAACCCTCGTGCCCGATGGCGGCCAACGTCCGCTTGGGACCGATGTCATAGACGACGCAGACGCCGTTGAGGTAATAGGCGCCTGTCTGAATCTTGCAGAACACAGGTGCCTGCTCGCCTGCAAAGGCGTAGGTGAATTCCTCCCATTGCTGACGGTCGGCAAACAGGTAGACGGTGAACCTGCTGGAGGTCTCGATCGGCTGGGCCAGTTGGTCGTTGTAGCCCCGGTAGGCCGACTCGACGAAGCCGGGGACCATCCGCAGGATCAACGGCTGCTGGATCGTGGTGAAGATCTCGTAGTGGTCCGTCAGGAGCTTCAGTCCTGGACCGAACCGGCCGTTCCAGGGTTCGACCGCCACGAGCGCTGGCAGGTTCTCGCGGTGCAGATGGTCCAACACCGTGGGGGCGATTTGCGACGAACCAGTGCCGTACGCAATACTGACGCGGTCAGCGCCCCTCCCGGCGCAGCCGACCAGCGCGAACGTCGCCGCGATGGCGACGGATACCCACGTCCGAGCCATGTACCCTCCTCCCTGTTCCCTTGCTTCTCGATCACCCGGAGGTCCGCTAATCACGCAGACCTCGATCTATCCAAAGTATAACAAATCGGGGCGCCAGGAGCACGCCCGCGACCGGCGTACACGCCGATCAACTCGTGTCAGAGACTCCTCGCAGGGGCGTCGAAGACCTCGGCAGTGAAGAGGTACACCTCGGTGTTGGGGTCCTTCCAGGCGTCCGCAGGCAGTCCTGCCTTGTGGAAGCAGCAATAGGACAGGAACTCCTCTCGGGTCCAGCCGGTCTCCGTCGCAACCTGAGGGAGGAAACAGCCGGAGGCGTAGCCTTGCTTGATATAGATCCCATGCACCCCGAGTTCAAGGCTCAGCGGGTCTTCCGTCCGCTCGAGCGGCGACAAGACGGAAATCTCGATGTGCAGATCGTCCAGTTCGCGGGGCGCAATCCGTCGCCCGGAGAAACGCGGGTCCCGGGCCACCGACGCTTCCGCCATTTCCGACACCAATTCGATCAAGGGGCGATCCGAGGTGAACTGGCCGATGCAGCCCCTCAGATTGTCGTGGGTCTTCAGGGTGACGAAACACCCGCAGGGAGCGTTGAGCACAGGATCGTCAGACGACGCTTGAGGTAGCGGCGTCCCGCAGACCACCGCTCGCACGGTATCCCGCGCGATTCGCAAGAGCGTGTTCTTCTGTGCCTCATCCATGGCAGTTGCACCCCAAGCTATACACCCCTGCTGGAGTCCTTAAGGAGCACAGGGCTGGGCCCTGCTCAATGCAACCATTTTATCACGAGGAACCCGCCGATCAAGAGTGCAACGAAGGCCAGCGAGAACCAGTTGAAGTACTTCTCGATGACGGGACGGATCGCTTCGCCCTTCCAGCCCATCAGGCCGGCGACCATGAAGAACCGGGCGGACCGGCTCAGCGCCGACGCCACGATGAAGCCGGGGAAGCTGATGCCTGCCACACCCGCGGAAATCGTGCAGACCTTGTAGGGCAGCGGCGTGAACCCACAGGTGAAGACCACCCAGAAGTCATACTTCGCATACCAGCCCTGGAACTTGGCGAAGTTCTCCGGTGTCAGACCGATGGATCCGAGATGGGCAAAGACCCATGTTCCGATCGCTTCCCAGAGGAAGGCGCCGATCGCATAGCCCAGGATGCCCCCGACGACCGAGGCAATCGAGCAGGCCAGCGCGAAACGCACCCACTTGCGCGGCGATCCCAGAGCCAAGGGGGCCAGCAGGACGTCCGGCGGAACGGGGAAGCAACTCGACTCCGCGAAACTGAGGACAAACAACGCGACCGCGCCGTAGGGCGTGTCGGCAAAATGGATCACCCAGTCGTAGAGCCGTCGGTGCCAGTGCCACCACACGACCTTGTCCGCACAGCCGGATTCCCTGGCAGGTTCATTCATTCAGGCCTCATCTGCATCGATAAAGTATTGAAGATACGAGGCGATCCGTGTAATGTCAACACGCGACCGCGCGGGCGGTGGAAGCCAGACACGGGACCAAGTCCCCTGCTGTTAGGATACAAGTGATTCATGAGTAACGTGCAACAATTCGAGCGTTCTGGCGACGGGCTGCTGGTCCGGGCCCCCGCCAAGATCAACCTGAGTCTGCTGGTCGCTGGAAAGCGGCCGGACGGCTACCACGACATCGAGACCGTGATGGCCAAGATCAACTGGTTCGACGAAATCTCGATCCAGCCGGGCGAAGCGGGCATTGAATTCGCCTGCCAGGGTCCCTGCTGGGCGCCGGGGGACCAGACGAACCTCGTCTACAAGGCCGCCGATCTGATTCTGAGCGATTGCGGCAGGAAAGCCGACGTGCGTCTGACCTTGACGAAGAACATCCCTGCCGGCTCCGGGCTCGGCTCCGGCAGCAGCGATGCCGCCGCGACATTGGCGGGCCTCAACGCCTGCCTGACCCTCGGTTTGCCCAAACCTCGACTGATGGACCTTGCCTCCCGTCTCGGCAGCGACGTCGCGTTCTTCCTCAACGGGCCGCTGGCCTATTGCACAGGACGCGGGGAGAGGATTTCCGAACTGCCGGGCGAATTCGCTTTCGCGGTCGTGCTCATTCTGCCAAACATAAACTCTTACACAAAAGAGGTTTACGCTCACTACGCTCACGATCCGGTTCTCTATCGCAGACTGCGAGATCGGATCAGAACTCATATCGATGAAAACAGGGTTGATTTATTGGCCAAGATGTGCGCAAATATGCTGGAAGGCAGTTGCTTTCGCCTGTACGAGGAACTTGGAGACATAAAGGAAGCTGTCCAGCGACTTGGCTTGGGGCCCGTTTGCCTCAGTGGCAGCGGTTCCGCTATGTTCTGCCTGCCTGCCTGCACGGATGCGCACGGACTCGAATCGCTGCAGGACCTCATCGCCGAGAGGACAGGCTGCAAGACCCTTGTTGTGAGGAACAACCCATGGTGACCTTTTCGGCGAGGCGCAGACATGAAGATAACGGAGGTTCGCGTCAGGCTCGTCACCAACGGTGAGAACCGGCTCAAGGCGTTCTGCTCCATGACGCTCGACCACGAGTTTGTGGTTCGGGACATCAAGGTCATAGAGGGAATCGGCGGGTACTTCGTCGCCATGCCGTCGCGGAAGATGTGCGATCACTGCCAGACCTGCGGCGGCAAGAACCACCTCAAGGCCAGGTACTGCAACGGTTGCGGCAAACCTCTACCGCCCAACCGCATCCAGAGGAACCCCGCCGGCGAGGCCGTGTTGCACGCAGACATCGCCCATCCCATCAATGCAAAATGCCGCCGGAGGATACACGAGCAACTGGTTGCCGCCTATGAACAAGAAGTGAAGAAGTCCAAGGAGCCTGGATATAGGCCCCCAGAATTGGACGAAGCCGACGACGACGCGATCGGGTCGCCTCAATAGAAAACACGGGGTTTGGTCAGGCAATCAGGTCCTCCAAGACCTTGTCGAGTGCCATATCGAGCCGATCCGCCACGTCGTATCGGCCCTCGGTGATCTGACGACGAAGACGAAGGACCTTCTGACGACGCACTTCAGGCAAAGAGGCTATCCTCTTCAGCACTTGCCCCAGCGGTGTATGATGTATGTTCTCGAGGATCTGCTCCATGACCATATCCTTATCCTGAGAAAGCCCCATATCGAGAGGATTCGACCATTGCTGGCCTTCATCCGCGAAACCACCTGAACCATGCTGCCGCATGTGCGCCACCCTGCCAAAAACCCTGCTCGACCCGGGTCGCCCTATCATTCCAGGGAGAACCCTGTTTCATACTACATGTTGTGTGCTCGACTTTTCTCCATCAAGCTCATGTCGCTACTGATATCGACATAGTCATTTGGAAAACTTTAGAGAAGTTCCCTTATAGGCAAGCGACTTTGTGTGGAAAATGCAGGGCTCCACAGGCATCCACAGGTCTGGTGCGACGGTTCAACGCGAGAAAAGTGATGTTTGAGTCGCGTGCGGCCCAATCTCGCGGCCGCCCGATTGTGGAAAATGGGGGACCTACTATATATAGTGATACGCACACACGGAAGGGTGTTAATCACGGTCGTTTCGGCAAGGAGCGCACCCTGGGAATCGGCTGGTTGAATCCCCTTAATAGTAATAGATAAAGTTGAGATCCACGTTCCACTGGTCGGGCATGCCCTTCTTCTTGGACAACTCGATCTTGTCGCACGTCAGGTTCACCCAGGTCGATTGCATGGTTGAAAGGAACTTCGCCGCTTGCACGATGCCCACGTCCTTGAGTTTGACCATGGCGTCTTGTCGTTTCTTGCCGGCCATCACGATGATGTTCTGCACGCTCAGGCTGTGGTTGCTGGGCAAGATGCCGCACAGGTTTGCCTCTCGGTCGACCGCCCTGGCATAGGCGAATTCCCCCGCGACGTGATTGGGATCGCCCTTGTTCATTCGCTGCGGGTCGATCTTAAGGATCTCCTGGATGTTCACCGCGCCCTCGATCAGCAGGTCGCAGTCGGCATCGCAAGCCCGTTCCGCAGCCGGCAGATACACAGCCCACACCAGCAACGGCCACAGGCCGACCAATACCGGGATCAAGACGTAGTACAGAATCGGATTTCGGTGAATGTCGCGCATGGTTACTTCCCTTGCACTTGCTTCTTGGGGGCCAGCGTCATGGAGAACTTATCGTGATCGCCCTCGCGGTCAATCCGGTTCCCTCGAACCTGCAGACCCGCCTTCTCCATCGCGGGCATCAGCACGTTGGCGGCATTGTGGTGGCCCGACGTCGTCCCTTCCACGGTGATCGTTGTCGCAGTGATCGTAATCGACTGGACGCCAAGGCCGGCTTCTTTGGCACAGGCAACCAGCGCCCGCAGGACGAGGGTCAGCTTCGCAGAGACCGAGTCCTGATCCGCGCCGATGCCGGTCTTCTCAGCCTTGAGGGTCCTCAGGGCCCTTTCGAGATCCCCGACCGCTGTCTTCATCGTAGGCGGGAGTTTGGCCTTGCCCGGCATAACAGCCAGGTAGTCCGGCTCGAACTTCAGACGCAGCGCCTCGCGATTGTGGTTCTCTCGAAGCAGCTTGGAGTGGAAGAAGACCCCCAGCGCCAGCAGGAGAATCGTGACAGAGACGCTCAGGAACCGAACGGCCTTCTGCAGCCGCATCTTCTTGCCCAGAAACGGCATATGGTCGTTTCGCAGGTTTACGCTGCTGGCTTTGTCCGCCAACCCCAGGGCCGCTCCATAGGCGAGGGCGAAATCCACCGCGTCGGAGCAGTCGGCAATACCCCCTTGCTCAACGCCCGCCAGAGCCGCCAGATCACACGTCTCCACGGGAAGACCGGTCTTCTCGCTGATCGATTGTCGCTGAAGGTCTCCGGCGGCATCGAACACCAGAAGTCGTCCCACGGGATGGTTGGCGACGAGCGCTGCGGTGACCAGGGCCTCTCTGGCCAGCAACGACGCTCTATCCTGAGAGGCCCCGACCAGAAATGTCCGATAAGTCAGCACATCACCTTGGGCGGACACCGCAACCAGGTAGCCGCGTCCATCCGCAAGCGACGCGTACAGTGTGCCCGCCTGCCCGTCCTGCTGTGCCGGCGTGTGGTCCGCCAAATACCGCGACAGGCAGCAGACGTCGGGGTCGATCGACACCGGGTCAATGCGATGACCCTGGAGGGACTCGATGATCTCCGTCAGGGTGGATCGAGGGGCCGTGAAGACGTCGAGGTTGGCCCCTTCCTCATTGCACGAAGCGATTCGGAACGAGACCGCCTGGTCCGTAATGTCCGTGGCCAGCGCCTCCTCCGTGTCGAAACGCACGGTGGCTGCCACCCTCTTGGGGTCGCTGAACTCGCTGTGGACCGCGTGCTGCATGACGGCGGCGCAGTCGAGGGCAACCGCCGCTTCTACGAAGCGAACCTTGCGTTCGTCACAGGCGCGAGCGACCCGATCGTATAGGACCTTCGGGGCGGATTCGTTCGCTTCTACCCGGACCGAGAAGCAATCGAGGAGCTTGCGCTCGCGGCCCTGACAGGCAAGGCATACGACCGTGGCCCGGTCTTGTCTGAGGTAGATTCCCAACTGCTGTCCAGATTGCACGATTCATGCTCTCCAAAAGATGGCACGAGCGCCATTGCTCTTTCGACCAAAGCCACACGGGCATTCAGTAATTGACGGTCAGTCACAGACCACCGCGATCTGCTGGACCTTGTTGCCCTCCTTCGTCACGGCGGCGAGTGCGGTGGCCCGGGCCGCTCCGCTGACGGCTGTCACCCGGATGGTGAAGACCGTGCTGGACGTGACGAGGAAGTCCCGGCAATCCTCGATGGAATCGGAGAACGCCAGGCTCGCCTGCTTGATCTCATTGACGTCCGTCACCGGCTTGATCTTCCGCTGTCGGATGATCGCCTCCGCGATCCTGGGGGCGTTGGCGACGCTGCCGAACGTCATCGCCGCCTCCAGGACGTGCCGGGGAGCGGAATTGACGTTGACGTGCCGTGTGCCCCACAGGCCGAGATACTTCATCGCGGATTCCTGGCGGCTGTCGCTCTCGATGCTCGGCCGGCTCAACAGCGCCGCGTTCAACATCGAACTGTGGAACAGACGCGAGAATTCGCTGTTCTGGGTGCGGATCTGCTCCTGCGCGGTAATGGTCTTCTTGCCCACTGTCCGACGGGCGACCGCGTTGGCGGCGGGGGTTGTCCGACTGGTCCGAGCTCCCGGCCTGGTCACTGTGGCAGTCGTCGGCTGAGCCTTTGCCTCCGTGTCCACCGTTTCTGTCTTGAATTCCATCTTGAACGGCTTCGTCTTGCCAATCACCTTCAGATCCTCGGTCAGATCCTCAATTTCCTTGTTCGAGTACCCCATCCATTCGCAGAGGCCCGTCCAGCCGGCGCCGGCCCTGTCCCGGAGCTTCTCGTCGGTCAGCAGGGTCCATCCCAACGGGTACTTGGCGTTCTCGTCCTCGACGGCGATCACCACCTTCGCCGACCCGATCTCCAGCTTGATCGGCTCGGTCACCAGCGGCCAGGGCGGCCCATACGGGCCGGGGATTTCCACGTTGGCGACACGGGAGGAGTACGATCTCCTTCCGTCCTCGTCGCTCCCACCATTCGACCGGGCGACATTGGCGTCGGCCGACCTCTGGCTCGCCAGATACTCGCTCATCTGGGCGAGCAGCTTCTGGTACTCCACCTCGCTGAGGGCGAAGAGGTCGGAGAAGTCCGGCTCGTTCGGCCGACTGATCAACTCGAACTCCAATTCGCCCACGGACGCCAGGGCGTACTTCATGCCGGAGACGCAGGCATGGCGCGCGATGCCGTAGTCAATGACATACTGATCCCGATGCCGACGGGCAGCCACCTGAACGCTCAGGGTGTACCCCAGCGTCGACATGATCACGAGGATCACCAGCGTGATCAGCAGAATCATGCCGGCATGGTTCCGCGAGCTATCTGCGTCTCGTCTGTGTGGGTGTCCGTTCATTGGTCACCGGTCCTCGGATTGATTGTGTCGCGGTTGTTCCAGTCCTGGTCTCGTCCTTCGTTGGCGATCGCGTCTCGGCCGTCGGTTCGTTCGAATCGACCTGGTTCGGGTCCTCGGAGGAGTTCATGGCGAACTTGATCTTCCGCATCGCGTTGACGACGAAAGTCCGGCTGATCTTCTCCTCGTCCGGGACTTCCCAGGTCCCGCGGGCGGTCTGGTAGGGTTCCGCGAATGAGATCGTGATCTTCACGCCGGCCGGAGCCGCCGACAGTGGCCATGTATCGAGCAGCTCCTCGCCTTTGCAGGCCTGTATGCGGAAGAAGGTCGCGCCGCGACAGACCGGCACGAAAGGAACGTTCCTTTCCCAGTCCTCTCGTTGATCCTCGAGCAGCTTGTCTTCCTGGCCCGCCCCCTCCCGACTGCGGTAGAGGATCAGGCCGGGGGTGACACTCTCGCTATCGTATGCAGCCCGCCAGGTGATCTCCTCCAGAACCTGCTCCTTGTTGTCCTTGTCGTGGTACACGCGGCGGAGCACCAGTTCCGCCCGGGCGAAGCCGTTGTCCGGCCCGTTGCGAATCTGGACGAACACGTCATCCGCTCCGAAGGTCCGGTCCACGTCGTCGGCAATGAGCTGGAGGACTTCCGACACCAGTGCAGGGCCCTCGATCTTCGCCAGCACGGCGCCGGCCGTCTGATTCGCGCGCCCGTAGATGCCCAGGATCACCGCGAGGATCATCCCGCCGATGACCACGGTCACGACCATCTCGCCGAGGGAGAAGCCTCGCAGACGCATACCCCGCCGGACGACGCTGCGAACTCCCAGACAGGGAGGGGTCGGCCCGTTCTGGCGAGCAAGAATCTCCGGTTTCGATTTCACGCGACGTTCTCCTTCACCCGGCGATACGACGCCGGTCTACTTCTGCCTCTGCCTGAGCAGTTCCACAACCTCGCCTATGTCCATCTTCTGCAATTCTTCGTACGACAGGCCGGTCAGCGGGTCGGCGCCGGAGCCCTGCGATTCGCTGTCGGCGTCGTCCAATCCCCTCTGCATCGTTCTCATCGCCATAGCGAGTTCCTCGATGGATAGCACCTGCTTGGCCTTCTCCTCGTTGCTGGGATCGCCTTGGCCCTTCACGAACACGTCGAGGTTGTACTTGATGAACCGGCCGTCCCCCGTCAACACCAGTCCGTTCTCGACCCATTGATCGATCGTGTCGGAATCGACGCCGGCATAGTCCGCAGCGTCCTTGGCGGACGGAAGGACCTGCTCGACTTCCAGTCGCTCCAGTTCCTCGGCATCGATGAGCTGGCCGGCTTGCTGTTCCGTCAGTTTCGCGATCCAGTGAGCCAGCTCGACCTTCTGCGACTGGCCCTTGGAGTCCGTGTACTCGGCCGAACAGACTGCACGGAGCCACATCTGCCCGCCGATGGGCTCGGGGAACGCCTCGATCACCGTCTGCCAGGAGACATCCGCGTACTTCTCGCTGGCGCCATACTCGATCGTCTCCTCGACGGAGTCCCGGACGAGCACCGCCTCCAGATTCTCGCGGGCCAACTCGAAGGCTTCCCGGCGCAGAGCGGAATCCGCGGCCGAGCCCACGCAGCGGTCGATCACGAGCAACACGCTCGAACTGACCAGTCCCAGGATGGCCAGGGCCGTCATGACCTCCAGGAGGGTGAACCCGCCGACCCGTGTCGGCACGAGGCTGCGTGAGAATCGCTCGCGTTCCAGGACATCCGTGCCTTTGTCGTTCTGAGCGGAGCCAAGGATCCGCACATCGGAGGAGAACAACGAATTGCACCGCCATCGCGTCCGCTGTTCGCAGGCCGGATGCTTCACTTCGTTCAGCATGTCAGACAGGGGCGCAGTCGTGGTCTCAGGCGGATGCAAGTCCGCCGGCTTGATGACCACCATGTTGTTCTTCTCGTCGTTCATGCGTGCGCGTCCAGAACCCAAAGACCGAGACTTCCCGTCAGAATGGGACTTCGTTCTTCCCTTTTGGCTTCATCAGGGCCGGGTCCCCTTCGACCAGTCGGATGATGGGGGTCAGCCGATTGACAAGCACGGCGTAGGGCTGTTCGCCCTCGTCCAGGAACACGATCTTGCCGCCGTAGGTCCACCCTGCGCGTCCGATCCGGAACTTCGCCCGGTCGGCGTTCGTGTAGTCCCCGTCGTCGAATGCGACATACGACAGTCGGCAGTTGCTCCCGAAGAAGCCCTGGGTGATGATCTCCTCTTCCAGGACCTCGGACAGATCGGATGTGGTGATCTCGCGCAGCAGGTAGCTCTGCTCCGTCGGGTCCAGAATCACTTCATATCGGCGACCGTTTTCAGCGGCTGCGGACGCGGCCATCTGCATCGTGGAGACGAAGCCCTGCACCTGAGATCGGAAACTCTGACGGCGAAGCACGCCGAACAGATTTGTCTGAACCAGCAGGATCAGCAGGCCCAGAATCGACAAGACAACGATCAGTTCAACGAGCGTGAACGCCGCGGCGTGCGGCCGTCGCCGTGCACCTGCTCCTTGCGAGGAGGCAGCTCGATCACGAGGCATCGGTGCTGTACAGATCCGCGTCATTGCCTTCGCCGCCCTCCTGGCCGTCGGCCCCGAGGCTCTTGATCACAAACGCTTTGCCGGATTCGGGGTTCAGCTCGAAGATGAAGTCCCGACCCCAGCCGTCCTTCGGAATGTCGGTCGTCTCGAGGTATCCGCCGGTCTGCCAGACCGTGACGTCCGTCGGCTGTTGGATCAGGACGGTCAATCCTTCATCCTCGCCGGGCCAGCGCCCGCTGTCCATGTGGAAACTGTTCACTGCGGTGTGCAGGAGTTTCAGATTGGCTTTCGTGGTCGTCACCTTCGCCCGGTCGACTTGGCCGACGAAGTTCTTCACTACCACCGCGGCCAGCAGGCCGAGGATGATCAGCACGGCCATCAACTCGACCATCGTGAAACCGCGTCTACTCCGTCTGTTCCTATTCTCCTTCATAGTCCTTCAACTCCCAAGAATGCTTACAGTTGTACTGCCGAGATTCGCAAGATGGGCAGAATCGTTGCATAGGCGATCACTCCAATGACCGCCGCCATGATGATGATGATAAGCGGTTCGACCGCGGCGCTCAACCGCTCGATGACGATGTCCGTCGACGATTCGAGGTTCTCACTGATGTTCTTGAGCATGATCTCCAGCTCGCCGCTCTTTTCCCCGACGGCGACCATGTGGGCGATGGCCGGATCGATCACGCCGCTCTCGCGAAGCGGGGTCGCGATGTCGGCGCCCGCCAGGATTCGCTCTCGCGACTGCTGGATCGCCCGCTTCATGAGACTGTTGCCCGTCGTCTCGGCGACCACGCGGAGCGACTCGGCCATCGCCAGGCCCGACCCGATGAGCGTCGAGAGCGTCGACGCGAACCGCGCCACCACGCGCTGACGGATGAGCGGCCCGAAGACCGGAAGGGAGAGCAGGAATCGATCCCGCAGGTACGCGCCGCGGTCGGTCCGGAAGAACCGCTTGGCCAGAGCGGCGACCACGACGATGGCCCCGATCAGGACCAGGACCCGCCAGCTCGTCAGGATATGGCTGAAATTCATCATTTGCTGCGTGACCCACGGAAGCTCCTGGCCCGCCTGGATAATCTGCTTGCCGATGGGCGGAATGACCTTCGTCGTGAGGATCACAATGGCCGCCAGACAGAAGAACACCAGGACGATGGGGTAGATCATCGCGGTGAGCACTTTGGACTCCACCCGCTGGCGCTTCTCCATGAAACCGGCGATGGTCTTGAGGCTCTCGCCCAGGGTGCCGGTGACTTCGCCGACGCGAACCATGGCCACGAAGATCACGTCGAAGTAGTCCTCGTAGTCCTTCAGGGCGTCGGTGAACGATTCGCCGGTCACGACCCGGTCGCGGATCTCCGTCAGGGCGGTCTTGAACCGCTGGTCCGGGCTCTGAAGCGTCAGGACCGACAGGGCCTCCGTCAGCTTGATCCCGGAATTCAACAGGGTGGAGAGTTGCTTCGTGAAGTCGATGAGCAGCGACTTGCTCGGCCGACGAAACGCCGAGAACAAGGCGCGTTGGCTCTCGACCGCACTGGTCACCTCGGTGACGGCGGAGGGATGCACATTCCTCGCCCGCAACTGCTTGCGAGCGGCAAATGGGCTCTCGGCGTTGATCGTGCCCTTGACCTTTCGCCCGTTGCCCGCGATCGCTGTGTACTCATACCTCGGCATAAAGCCATCCGTAGTTCCGAGTCACTACTTGCCGGTTTCTGGAAAATGGAGAGTCAGGCCTATTTCCCAAAACCCATTCATTATACGTCCGCCTGCGTCACACGGAGCACCTCGCCGACCGTGGTGACTCCGGCGAGCACCTTGCGGGCCCCGTCCATACGCAGCGTCTGCATCCCCGCCTCCAGAGCGACCTTCTTGATCGTGCCGGCGGTTTCCTGACGGTAGATTAACTCCTGGATCTTATCGCTGATGAGCATGACTTCATAGATGCCGGTTCGCCCGCGATAGCCGGTTTTGAAGCACCGCTCGCACCCCTCGCCGACGTAGAACTGGGCGTCGCGACACTCGCTCAGGCCCAGTTCACCGAGCTGCTGAGCGGTCGGTTGGGCCGGGCGTCGGCAATCCGGGCAGATTCTCCGCACGAGACGCTGGGCTACGATCGCAATCAGCGAGGAGCTGACCAGGTACGGCTCGACGCCCAGGTCCAGCAATCGGCTGATCGCGCCGGCCGCATCGTTCGTGTGCAGCGTGCTGAACACCAGGTGTCCGGTCAGCGACGACTGGATCGCCATGCGGGCCGTCTCGACGTCGCGGACCTCGCCCACCATGATGACGTCGGGGTCCTGGCGAAGCACGTGACGCAGGGAGGTCGCAAAGGTCATGCCCTTCTTGCTGGCCACCTGGATCTGGCTGATCCCTTCGAGCTGGTACTCGATGGGGTCTTCGATGGTAATGACGTTCTTCTCCGCGGAGTTGATCCGGTTCAGGTACGCATAGAGGCTGGTGCTCTTGCCGCTGCCGGTGGGCCCGGTGACGAAAATGACGCCGTGGGCGCGGTTCAACAGAGAGTCGAGCTTCTTGAGGTCGTCGGGCCACAGGCCCAGTTCGTCCAGGCCGTAGACGCCGGAACTCTTGTCGAGGATACGCAGCACGCACCGCTCGCCGAAGCTGGTCGGGACGGTGCTCACGCGAAGATCCACCTCGCGCTGGCCCAGGCGGACGGTCGAACGCCCGTCCTGCGGCATCCTCCGCTCGGCGATGTCCATGCCCGCCATGACCTTGATACGCGAGATGATCAGCGGCAGAACGTTGCGATTGAGACTCAGCATGTCGTACAGGATGCCGTCCACGCGGTAGCGGATCTGGATCTTGGCCTCGTAGGGATGGACGTGGATGTCGCTGGCCCGCATCTGGAGGGCGCGGAACAGGATATCGTTCACCAAACGGATCACCGGCGGGCGGTTCACCACGTCGAGCAGGTCGTCCGAGGCGGAGACCTCGTCGACCAACTGGTCGAGGTTCTGGGAGTCCAGCTCCTCGGCCACCTCCTCGATCACCGTGCTGCGCTGCTGATAGGCCGTATCGATGACCGCGGTGATGGTCGCCCGCGTGGACAGCGCCGGCCTGACCGGCAGGCGCGTCAGCTTCGAGACGTTGTCCAGGGCATTCGTGTCCAGCGGCCGAGAGAGCACGACGGTCAGCTCGCCGTTGTCCTGCTCGGAGCGGACGCCGATCAAATGATGGTGCTGCGCGTACGTCGCCGGGACGTTCTGGATGAACTCCGGCGGCACCTGCTGGTCCGATATCTCGGACAGATAGTCCCACTGGAGCGCCTCGGCGAACAGCCTCAGGACCATGTCCTCCGTGTAGTACGGGCACGTGAGCAGGACCTCGTCCAACCGGCCATAGCCCTTGTTCTCGTCGAGGTAGCGGGTCAGTTGCTCGGCATCGAGCAGCCCCGTTCGTTTTGCCGTCTGTACGAGCAAGTCCTTCATACGTTCGTCAGGTCCATCAAGAGGCGGTTTCCATTCATCACTGCACGTCGAGCACCTTCGGCGGATCCACCGGGCTTGGCTTCACACCCGGCCAATCCTGGTACCCGTGGAACTCCATCTCCTGTTTCTCAAAAGCCATTCGGTGCTTATCGGATATTTCCGTCAAGCCCTTCATCCCGTGCCCGATCCCTGCTTCCGGACGAATGATCTCGGCCTTGACGAACACGTACAGTCTGCTCTGGCTGCCCGAGTTGTTGATGCTGCGGAACAGGCCGCCGATGAGGGGAATGTCCCCGAGGATCGGCACTTTACCGCCGCCCTTGGTCTGGTTCAATTTGACCATGCCGCCGAGGATGATCGTGCTGCCGTCGGGCACGGTCACGTTTGTCAGGATCTCACTGGAGGTGGTGTCCGGCGGGACCTCGGAGCTTGCCATTTCGCGGAAGTCTGTGCGGTTCAGCAGGATGTTCAGGCCTAGCATGTCTCCTTCGCTGATGTGCGGCGTGATGGTCAGCTCGACTCCCGCCTCATAGTCCTGATAGTTGGTCGACGTCTGCACCAACTGGCTCCCCTCGGAGGGCAGGGAACTCGACGTGATCTTGACGTAGGTCTTCTCTTTCGTGTTGATCGTGCCTTGCTGGTTGTCGTTGACCAGAATCTTCGGCTTGGCCAGCACCCGTCCGTAGTTCTTCGACTCCATCGCACGCAGCAGAGCGTTGATATGACTGTCGCCGTAGAAGCCGGTGAAGGTCCCGCTGTCGGACTGCATCTCGGTGAAACGCCCTTTCGTGGGCTGCGCCGACGTGAGAGCGTCAATGATCCCGGAGGTGTTCGCCAGCCCCGGCACGCTCTGCACAACGTTCAGATCGTAGACGAACTCATCGGTCTTGCTGACCTCCACGAGCGTCACGTCGATCAGCACCTGCGGCCGGCGCTTGTCCAACTGCTTGACCAGGGTCTGAATCCACTCCTGGTTCTTCTTGCTCGCGTACACGATCAGCGAGTACGTATTCGGATCGGGGACGATCGCGATTTCTTCCTGCCGCTTCGTGACCACCTTCTCGATCTTGCCGTCCTTGTCCCGCGTCTGCTCCGTCGATTCCTCGATCAGAGACTGGAGGATCTCCGCCAAGTGATCCGGCGACGAGTTCTCCAGCGGGTAGATCTTGTATGGGATTTCCTCGAGATCCATTTCGCTATCGACGTAGCTGATGATGGAGGCGATCTTCGCGTGTTGCTCGGGAGTACCGTTGACCAGGAGCGAGTTGTTCGATTCGACCACGACCACCTGCGGTTCGCTCACGAGCCCTTCCTCCGTCAGTTCGGTGCCCGTCATTGCAGCGGGTTCGGCGCCTGCGGCCTGCTGCTGTGTCCTGGCCTGGGCCGCGGTCTGGCCCGTGATCCGCGAGGAACTCTGCGACGACCGCATGGAAGCGGACGTCTCAGGTATCTTGCGAATGATGCCCAGCTCCTGGAGTTTCCGGGCCACCTCCTCGGCGTCCACGTGCTTGATCCGATAGAGCTGCAGAGCCTGCAAGTCCTGCTGCGCAATATCCAGGGCATCGACAAGTTCCTCGACCGTCGTCAACTGCTCGTCCTCGCCGATCATGAGGATGCGGTTGGTCCGTTCGTCGGCATCGAGGTACACGCCGGGCTTGGGTGCCTGACCGGTCTGGCCCCGGCTCGCGGCCTGGGCGCGGGCGGCCGTCTGCGCTGCTCGGATCTGGGCCAGTCGCGTGCGGTAGGCCACGTCGGATTCGCCCGGCTGCTTGGCCGGCGTCGGCATATCGGCCGCGTCCGACGAAGTCCCGATGGTGACTGACACGTTCTCCAGTTGCTCGGCCAAAGCCTTCACCTTGTCCGCCAGCGTCTTGGCCATCGTGTAGCGGAGCTGGCGATAGCGGAACCTCCTCGGCACGCCGGGCTGATCCACCAGATCGAGCAAATCCTCGATCCTCGTCATACGATGGGCGTAGGCGGTGACGATCAGTTTCTTGCTCTCCGTCACCGGTATGATGCTGATCGCCAGGTCCATACCCTCGATCAGATTCTTGGCGCTGTCGCTGTCGATGTGCTTGAGTTTGAAAACCTGTTGGACGACGGCGTTGCCCAGTTGGGCCGACGTCCCGGCGGTCGTCACCAGCTCGGGATCCAGCCTCTTGGCGTCTATCTTCGGCATCACCCTCACGATGTTGCCCTTGTGTCGGGTCATGACGAGGTCTTTGTCCTGCAAGGCCGCTTCGAGCAACAGGTACAGGTCCTTCTTCTTCATCTGTCCTTTGAGCCCGCCGTTGAGCTTGAGGGTGACCTCTCCGCTCACCTTGGCGGGATCGTACAAATAGCTGAGATTCAGATGCTTGCCCGCCAGGTCCAACAGATCAATCACCGGCAGCTTCTCCGGCAGGGTCAGATGGAGTATCTCCTCCCCGTCAGCCGCCTCGGCGGACGCACGCGTCGACGTCTCCGACCACGTCGGAGGCGCGATCTGCGTGGTGACTTTCGATGCATTCATCGGCTGCGACAACGATTTCGGCTCGATCTTCGGCTCCGTAATGCGATCCGTGCCGGACGGGACCGCGTCCTCCACCGGGAGACTGTTCCCATCGACGACGGGCTCCGCTGCCGCCGGCTCGCCTGCCGACTCATCCTCGGAAGGCTCGGAGGAATCCTCCGACAACGTGTTCGCATCCGGCGGCGCGCCGACCTGCGAAAGACCGTCGGGAATAGGCGGTTCCGTCTCGTTCGGATCCGCAACAGGGGAAGTCGCGAGCGATGTCCGACCTGCTTGTCCGTTCGCGCGGCGCAGCGCTTCGATGGCATTCGCCTGCCGGCGCATTTCTTCCAGCTTCTCCTGGATCTGCTTGGCATTCATGGGTTGCCGCGACGTGGCCGCGACGGCTCCATCCGACGGCACTTGGGCCAGGCTTTCGGGCCGCCCGTCCACCATCGATTCCAGCATGGCCGTGGACAGGACGGTCTCGACGCGCGGGGAAACGACAGTGTTCGCGACGGCTTTACGCTGGGTGAGCACCGCCGGCCCCAGCTCCAGGGCGACGCGAACGTCCTGGAACTGCATCACCGGAGCGACGATCACGACGTTTCCGTTGTGGACATCGATGATAGCCCTCATCTTGCTCTTGTCTCGCGGCGGATTGGCGAAGGTCCCAATGCAGATGCCGCCGACCGCCTGCGCGATTGTGCTATTGGACGCCATCGCAGGCCAGGCGGGTCCGACCTCTCGCACCTCGAACTCGGTCCGCGTATCCACCAGATCCAGGACGGCCAGAGCCTTCTGCATTTCGCCTTCACTGCCCGTCAGGAGCAGGGTATGGGTGTCCGGAAGTCGGGAGACCGTTGTGCCGATCCGCAGTCGGGCCAGGAAGTCGCGGCCTCGCTCCGGCGTGATGTTGTTCACAGTCACGGGAACGATCTTGTGATGCGATGCGTTGGGGACGGCGCCGTCCTGGGCGAACAGAGACCCGGCGGACAGCAGCAGAACACCCAGCACAATCGCAACACGCCAGGGACGTGGTTCCTTTGGGAGGGCATGTCTTTCCATCGTTTCGTACCTCGTATCCAAGTGACCCCTGCTCCATTTACTTCGACAACTGCACACGGCAATACTTCAATGGATGGGATTGCCGGAGCCTCTGTACGGCGGGAACAGGTACTATGCCCGCGGAGTAGACAAGGCGAGACTACGGCACCATCTGATTAGTCAGACAGAATTGACGGGGAAAAGTTCCCGCTATGCCCACAAAAAACGCGACTGCCAGTATTGGCGAACCCGGCGGGCACGCGGGCCGTAGTCATTGCAGGGCTGTTGCGTTCTGTGACGCCTGTAGTCGAGAGGATGATCCCGTCCTATAATCCCAGAGGCAGGCTGTAACCCCTGCCATTCGCTCGGACGCAGAGGGCGGACACCTTCTGAGCAGTCCGTAGACAACGTCCGCCATCGATATCCCGTGCACCAGGGGGCTTGAAGCGAAACGCAGCGTCCGAGGTAGTCTCTAGTCCCTCGGCGGCCGAGCGGTGTTCAGCTTCCTGATGAACTCCTGTGTCGGCGGCTCGGGTCCTCGCTCTTTCTCATGGGTCGTCTCGCCACTGAGGTTCTCCAGATTCCTGGCTTCTTCCGGACTGACGCGAGAGGACTTGAATTCGGAAATCAGCCTCTCGACCGCCGCAGCCCGATTTGCGTCGGCGCCGGCGCCCTCCCCAGGGACGCCACGCAACTTCTTCAAGCTGCTTGCCAGGTCGCCCAACGCCCCCTGCTCACTCGGAGTCAGACGGGCACCGCCGCGGGTCATCGTTGGAACTGCACGATTGGGCATTCGCGGCCGGCTCGGCGGGGCATCGACAGCCCTCACCTCGATGGGCTCCCCTGTCGCCGCGGCATCGCTTGTGGAGACCTCCCCATCCGCTTCGAGGAGGCTGACCCGATCGGGAACGACCTCAACGAACAGTACCGTGTCGCGACGTCCATCGGAACAAACGATAGAGTCCTCGCGGATTTCCTTGATGACGTCGTGCCCAACCTCGCTGCCGCACTCGATCCACTGGCAGGTGTTGTCCACGAAACGGACGTATGCGAGGGAAGAACCGGGATTCGAGGGCGAATAGGACGTTCCCAGGAGAGTGAACTTCTGCGAGCTGGCTGGAGGCGACTTGGCTGTTGTCGTGCCGCGGCCTGTCGGGGGCGTCTTCGGGGCCTCCGCCACGACCGGAGCCGGCGGGTCGATAATATCCTTGAAGGATTCCGCCTGCTTCACGAGCGGCGGGGTCGTGTCTGCACCGACGGGGTCATCGCCGGTGTGCTGGCTCTGGAACCGGTCTACGGCTCCAGGCGCCGTGATGATCTTGTCGATCTTCTTGTTGCGGCTGTCATCCAGTCGAATCAAGGAGACCGGCCCGAGGAGCGAAGCGAGAATCACCCCTGCGAACGCCACTGCCGCCACCCCGGTTATGCGCAATGTCTGAATCATAAAGACACTCCTTGCTCAGTCTTTGACATTGCCGGCGGCAGCAGGTTCCCTCCAATGCACAATTTTTTGCATGTACTCGTCTTCGTGTCCGGCGTAGCCGGTGCTCTTCTCCGGCGTGTGGCAGTCCAGACAGGTCCGTTGCGGCGGCCTCGTGACCTTGACGCCGTTTGTCCGGGCGTGCTCGGAGCCCGGCCCATGACAAGCCTCGCATCCGACGTCCTTCAGGTGCAGTGTCTTCTCCTCGGAGACGTAGCCGCCTTCATACTCCAAGCCGACCACATGACAGATCACACACTCGGGATCGCGATCCGAACCCACCTTCTTGAGCACGCTCAAGGCGCCGGCATGGGCCTTTCCGCTCCATTCATCGTACTCGTACTCATGGCACCGTCGGCAATCCTCCGACCCTGTAAATGCCAGGCCGTCAGGCAGGGGAACGCGCGGGTACGTCGCCAGAAGGCCCGCCTCGCCAACCAACTCCTGGTATTGCCGGTACAGTCGAGTGAGAGCCGGATCGTCCGGAAGATCCGCGGCAACGGGGATCGCGTCGAATCGCAGGACCGGTTCCGCCCGGCTCGCGCCAACCGCGACCTGCAACCGGCAGATATGCCGCCCATACCGGCCCACCGTAACGACAAGGGGCTTCGCTCCCTCGTCGCTCAACACGTGTGGTTCATCCGCATGCGACGGGCAGATGACACAGTCGATTCCCCGGACCGCAGCCAGGATTTCCGTAAGTGAGTTGCTGTCGCAGTCGCGGAGGATCAGGATGTCAAGGGTCGAGGGCGTGTCGGCGCCGTCCAGCAGCGCGGCAGCCTGTTCCGGCGGCGCGACGCGGGGGTCGAACAGGGCAACTCGAACATCGACTCCCGGGTCCGCAAATCGCTTGCGGAACACGCTGGAGGCAACGTCGCCGTCCTTGAGAAGACCGAATGCCCCGGCCGAATCGAGAGACAGTCCCAGTTGCTCCGCGAGCGTCTGGTCCTGACTCGTCAGGCAGACCAGATCGTAGTCCAGCAGATCAAGTGCCTCGAACAAGATGCGGAACTTGATGAGATCCTGTTCCCCATCGTTGGCGGCCAGGTTGCCGGTGTCGATGACCAGCCGAGCGGGCGAAGGGAAGTCCTTGAAGATCGCGGGGCGCTTCTCCAGACCGCCGAGCTGGCCTCCGGAGCAGCCGCAGGGTCGCAGCGAGCCCAACTCGTTTCCGGTCAGGAAGACGGCCAGATCCCAATCCGGTTGTGCAGGCCCCCCAGGCCGAACCGGCTGGGAAGGGCACGACAGACACAGCAGAGCGCAAACACTTACTACAAAGAGAATTGCATTCCCTGTGCGCCTGGCTGAGCCATGTCTGTCACCGGAGATTCCGCGAGTATCCGACCACACTGTGATCTACTCCGCCGCATAGAACCCGCGGAACGGGACGGACAGCGTCTGCCCATCCTTGATCTTCACTTCGAGCATGTCTGCGACCGGACCTTTCTGGTCCCGCCGTTTGGCGGTGGCGGCCGAATTCTGCCCATCCCCCGAAGAGGCCGGGGCGCCCTGCTCGTCGCCGAGGACAGGCGGGGTGATCTCGATCCTCAGTTGGTAGCGGTTCCCCACTTTCTTCTTCTCCGCGAGCTTCATGTACCCCTTCTGAGACGAGACCGACTCGATTTCGAACTCGTTGCGATAGTTGCTCAAGATCCAGACATCTCGTTCCATGGGCCGTCCGGGACGGATGTTGAAGACCATCACGTGGGCCGGATTCACCGTGAACTCGGGCAGGACATCGTAGAGCACGCGGACATTGCCGCACTCCGGATGGGTCAGGTCGATGCTGACGACGCCCCGGACGTTGCGCTGGAGCTTCGTCATGTCCGCCTGGGGTTTGAGCACGAACTCCGTCGCTCGACTATTGGGATCGAATTGGGCCGAGATGGAATTGGCGGTGGCCTTGAAGCCGGCAATGGAGAACGACTTGCCGTCCAGGCTGCGAATCGTGATGGGACCGCAGCCGGCGTTCTCCTGGTTGAGGAACAACCTGAGGTTGGCGGGGTCCGTCTCGACTCGTCGTACCACGGACGCTTTGATCGTCAACGGCACGAGCTTGCGGTCGGGGTCATTGGTCTCCATGCGGATATCGCGCTTGAACGAAAGCGGGGTCGATCCGGTCACGTAGGTGAACTCCAGCGTCCCCTTTTCGCCCGGCGCGTACTCCTGGCCGTCTTTCACACCACGAATCGTGACTCCGCAGCAGCCATGGACCCTCACGATCCTCAGCGTACCCTGGCCGCTGTTGACGAAGGCGAACTCGCCGGACACCTTGCTGTCTGTCCCGATTTCACCAAGATCGAGGACGGGTTTCTCCACGGTGATCCTCGCCGACGTGGCGCCGTCGGTCGGCTCCGTCTCACCGGCGGCCGGCAGCGTCTGATCTGCCTGGGCAGCATCCGTCGCGGCTTGACCGGTGGCCGACGCGGCCTGGTCTGCCCGGACAATGTTCGGCTCGTTCTGAATCGCCGGGCCTTCGTCCTTCGCGACCTCGGCGTGGCACCCCATCAGAACGGCGGCCAACCCGCAGGTCAACACGAGCCGCGCAGCCAATCGCATCCCGCATCTGACGAGATCCCCCCGAATTGCATACTCCCTGCTCATCTACACACTCCCAAATCAGACCTCGACTCTGAATCGGTCTTTGGCGGTACCAGATCATTGTACCTCAGGGCATCTTCACAAGCAAGCGGCTCCCCGTCGGCCCGGATGCCCCCTGTGGGACTACTCAGCCGCGTAGAACCCTCGGAACGGGACGGACAACGTCTCCCCGTCCTTGATCTTCACTTCGAGGACATCCGACACCAGTGTGTTCGCCGCAGCTTGCTGGGTCGCGGCTGCGGCATTCTGCCCGTCGCCTGAAGGAGCAGCGACCGTCCCGCTGCCGACCCGCGCAGGGGGGGTGATCTCGATCGTCAACTGGTGCCGCTCCCCCACCTTTTTTCTCTCGATGAGCTTGATGTAGCCCTTCGGGGACGACACCGACTCGATATCGAACTCGTTGCTGTAGTTGCCCAAGACCCATACGTCCTGGCGGATGGGCTGCTCAGGGCGCACGCTCAGGAGCATGATCTGGGCCGGCGTGATCGTGAACTCCGGCAGGACGTCGTAGAACACGCGGACATTGCCGCACTCCGGATGGGTCAGATCGATGCTGACGAGGCCCCGGGGATTGGATCGGAGCTTCTCCAGGTCCACCTTCGGCTTGAGCACAAACTCGGCGGCCCGGACGTTGGAGTCGAATGGCGCCGAGACGCAATCCGCGGTGGATTTGAAGGCGGTGATGGAGAACGGCTTGCCATCCAGACTGCGGACCGTAATATCGCTGCAAGCGGCGTTCTCTTGTCTGAGGAACAGGCGGAGCCGCTCCGGATTCGCCTCCGCCCGCTGGACGACGGAGGCCTTGATCTTTAGCGACACGAACTTCTGGTCCGGGTCGTTCGTCTCCATCCGAACCTCTTTCACCGACAACGATTCCGGCGATGAAGGAGTGTTCCAGGTAAACTCCAGCACGCCGCGCTTTCGCGGCTTGTACTCCTGACCGTCCTCCACGCCGCGAACGGTAACCCCGCAACAGCTATGGACTCTCACGATCTTGAGCCGGGCTTTCCCGCTGCTGACGAAGGTGAACTTGCCGGACAGCTTCTTGCTCGTGCCGACTTCGCCCAGATCGACAACGGGGTTCTCGAGCGTGATCTTTGCCTCCCGGCCTTGAGGAGCCGGTTCCGCCCGGACGGCCTCCTGCCCTGGCTGAACCGCCGCAGTTTCCTTCTTCGAGGCCTCACCCTGGCAGCCCATCAAAGACGCGGCCAGCACGCAGGGCAGAAGGAACCGCAGATTCGACCGCAAATACGCAATTCCCCATCGGGTTGAGGTCTCCCCAATCGTGTATCTTCCACTCATCTATGCACTCCCAAATGCGAATTTGATTCAGAATCCGTCTTTGGCGGGTCTTGGTTCATTGTACCGTAGGGTATTTCGGCAAGCAACAAGTGCGACATCAGGACTAGAAAAGGCCCGGAAGCGAAAAATTCCTGTTGAAATCCCGTCTCGGGACGATAAAATTCATGGTTTCGAGATTGTTTGGGAGTCATAGGTATGAAGGATAAGATCCACCCGAAGTACAACAAGGTCATGGTTCGCTGCGGCTGCGGCAATACGTTCGAGACGCGGAGCACCGCCGAGGAGATCCACGCGGAAATCTGCTCGATGTGCCACCCGTTCTACACGGGCAAGCAGAGGTTCATGGACACGGCCGGCCGCATCGAGCGGTTCCAGAAGAAGTACGGCACCTCGTACATGAAGAAGGCCAAGGAAGAACAGCAGTAGCTGCGTCCCGTCGTCGATCGGGCTCCTGCTCCCGCAACCACGGTGACGGGGGCTTTCGTTATGCTGGAACGACTCAGGCAAAGCCGCCAGGGTGCGCCCGTTACGGCTGATTCCGCCTTCGCGTGGTATTCATGGGCAACGAACACGATCACCTGTTGACTCTGCTCGACGAGATGGAGGCGAGATACGAGCAGATCGAGCAGCAGATCTCCGATCCGGCGATTGCCAAGGAGCCGGTCAGGCTCATTGCGCTCTCCAAGGAGCGAGGCAAGATCCGTCCTATCGTTCTGAAGTACCGCGAGTACAGGAAGGCCGACGAGGACGCCCAGGGCGCTCGCCAGATCGCTGAGGATGGAAACACCGACCCGGATCTTCGCACCATGGCCGAGGAGGAGATGGCGCAACTCGCGGCCCGCAAGGACCGCCTGATCGAGGAGATCGAGAACACCCTGGTCATGGCGGACGACCAGCAGATCGGTTCGGTCATCATGGAAATCCGCGCCGGCACCGGCGGCGAGGAAGCCGCCCTGTTCGCGAGGGACCTGTACGAGATGTACTGCCGGTATGCAGCGGACCGTCACTGGCGGGTCGAGCAGCTCGACTTCAGCCCGTCGGAGAAAGGCGGCCTCCGCGAGATCATCTTCAACATCAAGGGCGAAGGCGTGTGGGCCGAGCTGGGCTATGAGGGCGGCGGGCATCGCGTCCAACGAGTGCCCGAAACGGAGGCCCAGGGTCGCATCCACACGTCGGCCGCCACGGTGGCCGTGCTGCCCGAGCCGGAGGAAGTCGATATCCAGATCAATCCCGCCGACGTGATCGAGAACGTCTGTCGGGCCGGCGGACCGGGCGGGCAGAACGTCAACAAGGTCAGCAGCGCCATCCGCCTGGAGCACATCCCGACCGGCATCACCGTCAACATGCGAGAAGAAGCCAGCCAGCACAAGAACCGTGCCAAGGCCTGGCGAATCCTCCGAAGCCGCGTCTACGAGCTCTACGAGGGCAAACGGCGGGCCGAGCGGGATTCGCAGCGCAAGACCATGATCGGCTCGGGCGACCGCTCCGAGAAGATCCGAACGTACAACTTCCCCCAGAACCGGGTCACGGACCATCGGATCGGCCTGTCGCTGTACAACCTCGACAAGATCATCGGGGGAGGCATGGGCGACCTCGTTGCGGCCCTCATGGAGCACGACCGACAGCAGCGACTGAAGAGCCTCCGCGTCTCGCCGCAAACGGGCGCCCCGGCGGCGAAATAGGCGGGCGGAGCGGGCTGGCATATGATCATCGTCGTCACAGGAATGGTGGGCCTCAACAAGAAGAGCTACCTGGAGGCCGTCTGCCGGTTCGCAGGCCGGAACGGCCAGCAGGTCGAGCTCCGCAGCGTCGGCGACATGATGTACGCGGAGGCGCCGGACGTGCCGCCGGGCAAGATCCTCGACATCTCCCTCAAGCGGCTCGACTCCCTCCGCCGCAGCGTGTTCAAGGACATCATCGCGGTCGCGACCGAGGTCCCGAACCTGATCGTCAACACCCACGCCACCTTCCGCTGGCGGCACGGACTGTTCCCCGCGGTGGACTTCGACCAGATGCGCCAGCTCAACGCGGACATGTACATCTGCCTGATCGACGGCGTCGTCGCCATGCACCTGCGCCTGCTCGAACAGCACGCGGTCGAGCACAGCCTCAAGGACCTTATCGTCTGGCGGGAGGAGGAGATCATCAGCACCGAGATGCTCTGCAAGGGCATCAACGACCAAGTGCCCTTCTACTGCCTGTCCCTCGGCGCGACGGAGCCGACCGTCGATACCTTCTACCGACTGGCGTTCCGTCGGGACATCAAGCGGGCCTACCTCAGTTTCCCCATGACCGCGGTGGCCCGGATCGAGAGCGTCACGCAGGAGATCGTCGAATTCCGCAGACGGATGAAGGAGTCGTTCATCTGTTTCGATCCGGGCGACCTCGAAGAGGCCCACCTGCCCACGGTCGCGCGGGCCGCCCAGGAGCAGGGCCTCAAGCAGGTCGAAGTCACGGCCTCAAACTGCAGTGCCCGCTTGGATGTGGATGAGGTCCTGCAGATCGAGCACGACATCAACAGCCAGATCTACGCCCGCGACTTCCTGTTGATCGACCAGGCGGACATGATCGTCAGTTTCGTACCCGCCCTGCCCGACGGTCGGGCCGCTATCTCCAGCGGCGTGGAACGCGAGCTCCAGCACGCCCACGAGGCCGCCAAGGAGGTCTACGTCATCTGGACCGCCCGCCAGCAGCACCCCTCCGTCTTCGTCACCCAGACCGCCAGCAAGGTCTTCTCCAGCGTGCCCGAAGCGATGGAGTTCCTCCAGAAGCGATGTGCTCGTTGACCTTTACTTGAGGTCCGACTTCTTCACATGGAGAAGTCGGTGGCCGAGCATATCGACCGCAGCCTGGGCCTGTTCCAGAACAATGTACCCGACGAGCGGTTCATAGACCCCATCCTCGGGCTCCATATCGAGAAAAAGAACCTCGCCGTAGATCGAGTCAAAGCCCTCCATCGCAATCTCGACCGGTCCGCAGACCTCGCCCTGGACCGTCTGTCGAGTTGCCGTCTCGCAGTCAATGTGTCGGACTGTCGGCAACTTCCCGAGGCGATCTTTCCAGGCTCGCGGCAGAACCATGTGTCCGGACCCGGTATCGACGAGAGCATCGCAAGTCAGAACATATCCTTCTTCGAGCAGGTTCCTGATTCTCACCTTGATGGATATGCGTCCCACGTTAGTCCTCGCCTGTTGCCTCTGCACACCACACCACATCATCAGCCGAAATCGCATCTGCCATTGCCCAATGCAGATCAGTGTACCGCACAGACGTGTCAACGGCAAGTGTCGGAGGATCAGAGCTTGCAAGAACACGGCGGTTGGCATATCATCGAATGTCTGAAAGAGGTACTCACTGGACCTATCGCGCTTCTGACGATGACTCCTGAATCACAGATGACAGCGACCGACGTGGCACGACGGATCGATCATACACTCCTGCGGGCGGAGACCACGCAGGTGGAGATTCTCCGCCTGTGCGAAGAGGCCGTAACGCATGGCTTTCACGCGGTGTGCGTGAATCCCCGATGGGTATCGGCCGCAGCGGATCGCCTACAGGGGAACGATGTTTCCATCGCGGCGGTCGTGAGTTTTCCGCTGGGCGCCGATACGACCAAGGTCAAGGTTGCTCAGGTGCAAGACGCGATCTACGCCGGCGCGGACGAGATCGACATGGTCGCAGACCTGGCGGCCATCATCGAGGGCGACGCGCAGTACCTGCTGCACCAGTTGATGTCTGTGCTCAGGGCGTGCCGGACGGTGCGTCCTGCCGTCCTGCTGAAGGTCATCATCGAATCGGCGGCCCTCACGACCGACCAGAAGGTTTTTGCCTGCCGGATTGCGGAACAAGCGGGCATCGATTTCCTCAAGACCAGCACGGGCTTCCACCCGGCGGGCGGGGCTACCGTCGAAGACGTTGTCCTGATGAAACAGACCGCTCCCAAGTGCAAGATCAAGGCTTCCGGCGGCATCAAGACCGCCGAACAGGCGATGGCGATGCTCCACGCAGGGGCCGACCGAATCGGGACCTCGTCGGGCATCGCGATCGTGGAGGGACTTCGAACCGATGGCGGAGCAATTCGTCAGTGAGCCCATCCAACCGGTGGCGGGAACGTTCAACACGACGGGAATGGCCCGCGGGGAGCCGGGGCTGCCCCAGCGATTCGTGTGGAGAGGTGTGGAATACACGGTCGCAGCGGTCCTGCAGGTCTGGAAGGAGGACGGCCCGTGCCGGCACGGCAGCGGTGAGATGTATCTCCGCAAGCACTGGTTCAAGATCGCGACCGAACAAGGCCCGCAGATGACGCTCTGCTTCGAGCGTCAGGCCAAATCGAAACGCCAGAACAAGCTCCGATGGTGGCTCTACACCATCGACCGAGAGCAACGACTTGTCTGACCGCAAACCTATCTCATGCAGGCTGCATTACCGCAGAATCCAGACCGGAGCAACACTGCGCGGGCTCAGCAGGGTCTTCTCGCGGCAACAGTACTGCTCTATTCTCGGCGCGAATTCGGCGGTCGCCGAGAGCGGCGGGTTCAGCTACTGGGCGGCCGAGCCGCGAGATATTCTCGAACTCGCCGCGGAACAAACAGACCCCTTCCGACAAATCGAGAATGCCTTGAGCCGATACAGGCTGGCAGATGCAGACGCGAATCTCGGGCGAATGGGCCTTCTGCCGTCGGGCATGTTCGCCGGCGGCTGGATCGGGTACTTCAGTTACGAGATGGGGCGATTCATCGAGCGCCTGCCCGAGCGGGCTCTGGACGATCTTCGGCTCCCGCTGATCCGCCTGTGCTTCTATGACCGGATCATCGCCTATGACCATCGCGACGACGCCTTCTGGATCGTGGCTCTCGAACTGCCCAACGATGCGGAGCGTCCGCAGGACAAGCTCGCTTCACTGGAACGCCGCCTGGGCGAATGCGGACAAGCTCGGATCGAGGAGTCGTCGCCTGTAGGTCTCGGCACCATGGACGATCTCACTCTCATGCAGATCCGTCGGAACATGTCCCGCCAGGAGTACCTCGACGCGGTGAACCGGGTCAAAAGGCACATTCGCGACGGAGACGTTTATCAGGTCAATCTGTCGCATCGGTTCCAGGTCCCCTTCGACGCGCGCCCCATCGACCTCTTCCGTTGGCAGAGCCGCCACAATCCCTGTGGCTGCGCCGCCTACATCGATGCAGACGGTTTCCAGATCGTCAGCACGTCCCCCGAGATGTTCGTCACGGTTCGCGACGGCAGGATCTGGACGAAACCGATCAAGGGGACCCGTCCCCGGATCGACGGCGACGACCCGAAGGCGTCGAGGCTCAACGCCCGGCGGTTCCATGACCTGCTGACCAGCGAGAAGGAACAGGCGGAGCTGAATATGATCATCGACCTCGAACGCAACGACGTGGCCAGGATCTGCAAGCCCGGCACACGCGAAGTGGTCCAGCCGAGGACGATCGAAACGTACCCGACCGTATACCATGCCGTCGCGACCATCGCGGGGCAGTTGCGCGACGACGTGGGCCTGACTGAAATCCTCAGGGCCATGTTCCCCGGCGGATCGATCACCGGCGCTCCCAAGATCCGCGCCATGGAGATCATCGAGCAGCTCGAGCCCACCGCCCGAGGCGTCTACACCGGCGCGATCGGGTTCGTCGGACTCGACGCCAGTGTGTGCTTGAACGTCGCCATCCGAACGATTATCATCACCCGCGGCAGTGCCTTTGTGCAGACCGGAGGCGGGATCGTCGCCGACTCCGATCCGCAGATGGAGTGGGAGGAGACACTGGTGAAGGCCAAGGCGCTGCTTGCGGGGATCCAGGCCGTGGGAGCAGGACGTGTTGTGCGTCAGATGTAGTGTGTCAGGCAGGTGGCAATGGCTCAGAAGGTGTTTTTGAACAATGAATTGGTCGATGCCGAGAAGGCTGCGATTTCGGTCGCCGATAGCGGTCTGTTGTATGGCGCCGGCCTGTTCGAGACGATGCGCAGCCGCAACGGGGTCGTCTTCCGCGTGGAGGACCACCTGGACCGCCTGCTCCTCAGCGCCGCGGCCCTGTCGATCGACCACCCGTTCGACAAGCCCCGCCTTCGGAGCGCCCTGGATCGGGTGCTGGAGGCCAACGACCTGAAGGACGCGCGTCTGCGGCTGACTCTGACGAACGGTCCTCTCGCCGAGTCCGAAGACCAGCGGAGGCCGACTCTGTTGATCACCGCTGCTGAGTTCCGGCCGTATCCGTCTGACTGCTACAAGACGGGCGTATTGGTCGTGCTCTGTCCGTTCCGCCAGAATCCGACGGACCCGACGAGCGGCCACAAGACGACCAACTACTACCCTCGCTTGCTCGCTTTGAATCGGGCCCATCGGCAACGTGCCGCGGAGGCCCTTTGGTTCACCACCGACGGCCGCCTGGCGGAAGGCTGCGTCAGCAATGTCTTCCTCGTGAAGGACTCCGCGCTGCACACGCCGTCGGTGCAGACGCCTGTGCTGCCGGGGATCGCCAGGAAGACCGTCTTGCAGGTCGCGAAGGAGCAATCGATTGAAACCGTCGAGAAGGACCTGTATATTGCCGACCTCCTCGGCGCCGACGAGGTCTTCCTGACGAACATCGTCATGGAGGTGCTGCCGGTGGCCCATATCGAGCAACACACGGTCGGCAACGGCAAGGTCGGGCCCGTCACGCAGAGGCTCCGCGAGAGCTTCGTGGTAGCCGTGGAACAGGAATGCGGGAGACAACCATGAAAGCGAAGGATATCGGAGCTGTGGTCGAGAAGATCGCCCCCCTGGGCCTGGCCCAGTCGTGGGACAACGTCGGACTGCTCATCGGCGATCCCGACCGACCAATCGAGAACATCCTGCTGACCATCGATATCACGCAGGCGGTCGTCGCGGAGGCGAAGGCTCTCAAGACGGACCTGATCCTGGCCTACCACCCGGTTATCTGGAACGGGCTCAAGCGAATCCGGACCGACGATGGGTCCAGGACGGTCCACGAGCTGATCCGCGCCGGGATCGCGGTCTTTTGCATCCATACAGCCCTGGACGCCGTCGGAGGCGGCGTGAACGATGGCCTCGCGGAGATCGTCGGCATCCAGGACCCCAAGCCCATCGGGGACTACGTGGAATACTCGCCCCAGGAGGCGTACAAGCTCGTTGTCTTCGTCCCGGTCAACGCGCTGGCGACGGTCTCCAACGCGGTCTTCGAGGCCGGCGCCGGGTGGATCGGCAACTATCGCGACTGCGGTTTCCACACGGACGGGACCGGGACCTTCCTGCCCCTGGAGGGTGCCAATCCCGCCATCGGTAAACAGGGCAAGCTGGAGCAGGTCCGCGAGTGTCGATTCGAGACCATCGTCCCGGCGGCCAGGCTTCAGGCGGTCGTGGAGGCGATGAAGAAGGCACATCCGTATGAGATGCCGGCGTTCGACGTAATCAAGCTTTTCGATTATGCAAGCCGGTTCGGATTGGGTAGAATCGGCGCGCTGGCCCGGCCGATGCGGCTGGATCGGATCATCGAGCAGGTGAAACGCCGGACCGGCGCCAAGGCGGTCGGGCTCGTGGGCGACCAGAAGCGCCTCGTTCGCAAGGCTGCGGTCTGTGCCGGCACCTGCGGCGAGATCCTCAATCTCGTCATCGCAGGCGGAGCCGACCTGTACCTGACGGGCGAGCTGAAGCACCATCAGGCCCTGGCGGCCCAGGAGGCCGGCCTGACCTGTATCTGCCTGAGCCACACGGTCTCGGAACGGTTCATCCTCAAGAAGGTGGCCGGACAGGTCAAGAAACTGGCAAAGGAGTTGAACGTCAGGGTCAGCAGGAAGGACGCCGACCCGTTTACATGGAAGAACGTTTGATGGACGACAGCAGGGAAATACCGAACGAGGAAATCCAGGCGACCCCTGAGCAACAGGCCGTGGTCGAGGAACAGACGGATCGTGCTGAGGAGGTCGCCGAGGAGTCGGCCCTCGACATGACCGATACACCAGCGGAGAGTATCCCCCCCGAGGGGGAGATTGCATCGTCTTGCGAGGAGATGCGGACGCCGCAGGCGGAAGGTCCGGAGCCGACGCCCGAGTCGCTACCCGCAGTTCAAGCGGGCGAGGCGCTCGTCGAGATGCTCGATGCCACAGACGGACAGGAGACTGCACCCGCCGAACCAGGTGAATCTGATGCGCAGCCTCCACAGTCTCAGCCTGCCGGTCCGGAACCGACGGAGCAGGCGGGCCCGGAGCAGGAGTCCTCCCCCACGATCGAATCCGTGATCGAGGCGGTCCTTTTCGCGACGGATGAGCCTCTGCAGGAGAGCCGTCTGGCGGGGATCGTCGAGACGACGCCCAAGCAGGTCCGTGACTGCGTCGAAAGCCTCAACGCGCGATACGAAGCCAACCACAACGCCTTTCGCATCGAGCAGATCGCGGGCGGCTACCAGATGTTGACACAGCCCCTGTACAATCCCTGGCTCAAGAAGATGCTCAAGGTCCGCAGCGACAACAAGCTCAGTCCCGCCGCGATGGAGACCCTGGCCATCATCGCCTACAAGCAGCCGATCATCCGCGCCGACATCGAAGCCATCCGCGGCGTCGCGGTCGGCGAGGTGATCCGCAGCCTGATGTACAAGGGCCTCGTCAAGATCGCCGGGCGGGCGGAAATCCTCGGCCGGCCCATGCTCTACGGCACCACGAAGAAATTCCTCGAAGTCTTCGGCCTGAACTCCATCAAGGACCTCCCGAAGGCCGAAGACCTCAAGAACCCGGATCGGGGATAGTGCGACGAAAGTAAGAAGTGAAGAACGTGGGAAGGTCAAATCGCCACGTCCCATTCCTGCCCTCCTGCTCTTGCGCTCCCGAATGCCGTTCGTTGACTGACCATTGGGCACAGCATACACCGGCATGTGGTCGAACAGGCCCAATGAGGCTTGAAACGCAGTGAGAACTGGAGGCGTCATAGCCGTAGGCGTCGGCATGGACCAAGAACCTCGTCCATCGCCTTCGGTCTGTAGTGAGCCGTCTTCTGCCGACTCCTCCGTGGACACAAAGCCAAATTTACGCATAAGACCTGACACTGTCGCCGCTGCGGCCTACCGCGAATCGGCGTCGGCAACCGCCTCCGGGAAGTTCAGATAGGCGAACTCGCCCTGCAACTCTCGCGCCACGCGGTCCCGCGCCCTGGCTGCCTCGATGGGATCGTCGAACTCGCCGATCCTTGTCCTCTTGTGATTGACCCAGATTTGAGCCTCGTACTTGCCTGTCAGCTCGTTGAACTTGACGCCCTTGAAGCCCGTTGCCACACAGCAGGGCCTGCTGTTGTGCGTGTTCTGCGTGCCGGTGCAGTTCCGCAGATTGCACGTACGGTTGTCCAGACCATTCTGGTTCATGTGGTCAACCATCATTCCCACCGGCGGCTTCATGATCTCGCGATGCATGAGGATCACTCTGCCGCGTGGTACTCTCCGACACGCATAGTAGGTGTGCTTGCCGCGAAGCGCACACCATTTCCACTTGCTGAGTTCATCGTATTGGTCCGGGTCCACCAGCGCGAACTGACCTTGCGTCAGCGGGATCTTGCAGACCCTCTCGCCCGGTTCGAGCACGGGTTCTCGAGGCCCGCACAGGACACCGGGCTTGGGACAGAAGTTCCGGCAGACCCTCTCTGCATGGACGCCGCACGTCCGCCCTGGGCTATCCGCGCACACCGAGCAGATCACCATGCCGGGCCACCGAAGCAACGCGATCCGCAGCCAGCGGTCCTCAGGCCGTTTGCCATACACGCAGTTGCGACAACAACGAGTGTCCGCAGGCCGCGACTCGGTCGGGCAATCCGTTTGCGAATCCAGTTCAGTCGGCTTCATGAGTCTTTGCCCTCCAAAATCGGCAATCACAAATCGCAAATCATCAATCCGAAGGACCACACGGTCCCTCTACCCTTGCCCGATGTTGCACGAATTTGTCGAAAATTCTGCGTTGGCAGGGAGTCGAGAATCGTGGTAAGTCCAGGCCGGAAAGGGAATAGAAAAAATCTCGCGCCGAGGGCGTTTTCGGTTTTCAGATGTTGCACGAATTGTGCTATTCCTACTGCCGTACAGGAGATTAACCACAGGGGCACAGGGGACACAGAGCGAAGAAGGTGAGAAGGGAAGAAGGTCAGACGCCACACAAACGACTGGGAACTGGTACGGATTAGGATTGATTCGTGCGCGGGTGGAGTCCTGTCATCCTGAGTCGCTCAGCCGCTTCGCGGCCGGTGTCGGGAAGAAACCGGTT
>DAOQWL010000036.1:0-56506 GCA_035342095.1 Sedimentisphaerales bacterium
GCCGCACTTTTACTCCGCCCCGCCACCCGCCGCACTTTTGCTCCGCCCTTCACAGCCGCTGGCGTCGACGATCAAGAAGTCCCAAAGACGCGTGACAAACAGGCGCAGGCATTCGTTCGCATCCACAGACGCCGTCACGTGGATGCCGCGCTCAGGAAGTGTTCCGGCCAGTGTGTTGACAGTCTCTGCCTCGCCACTGTCACCCGCGAACAGCAGACATCTATGGAGTCGCGCGTTTGCCGTCATGACCTCATGTGATCCTGCGACGCAGGTACAATCCACTCGACACCAGTCCCATACCACCCAGCAACACGGCCCCAGGCAGCGGAACCACCGACGGATTCGGCAGCGTCGCAATCCATCCTTCCACGTACCCGTTGTGAGACCCATAGCCGACGATGGTGAGCCCGTCGGCGGAGATGCCGGTGGCATATTCCAGATGCCAGCCTGTCAGATCGAGTCCTGCACTGATCAGCAGATCCTGCAACGACTGCGCCTGCATACCATTGTCTGTAGTCCAAATGGCAGCCTCAATGCCCCGGAGGGTAGACCATCCGCTCCCAACAACCACGAAGCCGTCGGCCGACACGCCGTACGCCTCACTGTAGAACACTCCTCCCTCCAGATCACCGAGGCCGACCATTCCGCTTTCTGCGGTCCAGTAGAATGCTTCATGGCCGGATTCCGATGACCCGTGCCCTACGACAACCGAGCCATCGGCCGACACATCGAAGGCCACAGACTGGAAAGCTCCCCCTGCGAGGTCACCCAGACCGACCATTCCCGACGACTCGGTCCAACGGAAGGCCTCCTGACCAGAAGGCGATCGCCCATGGCCGACGGTGACTGCACCATCAGCAGATACCGCGAGTGCTTGGCTGCTGAACCGGCCTTCTGTCAGGTCTCCCAAACCGACCATCCCGTCTGTCTGGGTCCACCGAAAAGCCTCTCGACCCGAGGCACTGTGCACCGATCCCACTACGATTGAGCCGTTGGCAGAAACGTCGGAAGCACGAGAACCATAGGCCCCGCCACCAGCCAAGTTATCACCCAAGCCCAGCCCCTCCATCCCAGCCGAGGTCCAGCGAAATGCCTCCCAACCTGTAGGGCCGCCGCTGCCTTCTCCGACAACTACCGAGCCATCTGCCGACGCAGCCAATGCCATGGAGAGAAATGGAGGATCGGGGGGCAGATCCCCCATCCCAACCATCCCAGTGGACTGAGTCCAACGAAATGCCTCATAGCCTGAAGTGGACAGACTTTGCCCCACCACGACTGAGCCATCGGCCGAGACCGCGTATGCATAGGAGTAGGTCGTACCCAGTCCCTGAAAGGTCGCGTCTGCAAATACAGGCGGTCCCGCCAGCATGACTGCAAGAATCGCTGTCCCCCAGCCATTCCTCCAAACCGTCGCTTTGTTCATGATCCAATCCTCCTAAACCCGAGAAGTTCACAGATGTCTTTCAAAGGAGCGTGACTCCGCCACGCCCGGATGCTCACGCGACCGTGCGACGCAGTCGCAAGCCAGAGTAGCCCAAGCCGAGAAGGCCCAACAACGCCGCACCGGGCAGCGGAACCACCGACGGATTCGGCAGCGTCGCAATCCATCCTTCCACGTACCCGTTGTGATACCCGTAACCGACGATGGTGAGCCCGTCGGCAGAGATGCCCGTGGCCGATGTCAACGTCCAACCCGTCAGGTCCGACGCCAACGATGGACACAAATCGAGAAGAAGCTCCTCCAGAGAACGCATGCCGTTGCTTTCATCCCAGATGAAAGCTTCGCGACCGTACTCAGAAGACCCCTGGCCTACGACGACTGAGCCGTCGGCCGATACGGCAGATGCCCAGGAGTAGAAGCTGCCTCCGGCGAGGTCGCCCAAGCCTACCATCCCACCGTACTCGGTCCAACGAAAGGCTTCGTCGCCCGAAGCCGAGGTGCCCCCTCCGACCACGACCAAGCCATCGGCCGACACAGCAACGGCACCGCTGGAGAAATCGCCATCCGCCAAGTCGCCCAGGCCGACCATGCCACCCGCCTGTGTCCAGCGAAATGCCTCGACCCCCGATTCCGAGACACCAAGTCCAACGATGACAGAGCCGTCTGACGATGCACCGTTGGCTCTGCTGTAGAAGCTGCCTCCTGCCAGGTCGCCCAGGCCGACCATGCCGCCCGCCTGTGTCCAACGAAACGCCTCGGAGCCGGAAGGTGAGCTGCTGGCTCCCGCCACGACAGAGCCATCGGCCGACACGGTTGTAGCACGGCTGTCGAACTCGCCTCCGGGCAAGTCGCCCAGACCGAGCATCCCGCCCGTCGAAGTCCAGCGAAAGGCCTCGGACCAGGCAGAGGCTGTAGCCCCTTGTCCAACGATGACCGAGCCATCGGCCGATACCCCTAGCGCATAGCCATAGCACTCGCCTCCCGGTAAGTCGCCCATGCCTACGATCCCACCTGCCTGCGTCCAACGGAATGCCTCCGACCCGGAAGCAGAATACGCCTGCCCAACAACGGTGGAGCCGTCGCCGGACACGGCGCACGCGTAGGACTGGGTGATACCTCCGGCCAAATCACCCAAGCCCTGGAAGCTCGCATCCGCAAAGACGCGAGACCCTGCCAGCATCACCGAAAGAACTGCTATCCCCCAGCCAGTCCTCCAAACCGTCGCCTTGTTCATGATCCGATCCTCCTAAACCCAAGAAGTGTGCAGATGTCTATCAAAGGAGCGTGACTCCGCCACGCTCAAATGCTCATGCGGCTGTGCGACGCAGTCGCAAGCCAGAGCAGCCCAAGCCCAGAAAGCCCAGCAACGCCGCTCCGGGCAGCGGGACTACCGATGGGTCCGCCAGCACTACTGCCCATGCTTCGGTGGCGCCGTTGTGCAGGCCGTAGCCGACGATGGTGAGCCCGTTGTCGGAGATGCCGGTGGCTGTGGTCAACGTCCAGCCCGTCAGTTCCAGACCATATTCACTGAAGAGAAAGTCCTGAAGCGAGCGCATCCCGTTCACCTGGTCCCAGATGAAGGCGGTTTCACCCGACGTGGCAGCCTGGCCGACGACAATCGACCCGTCGCCCGAGACGCCATATGCGATGGACAAACAGATGCCTCCGTCCAGATCACCCAGACTGACCATTCCGCCCGTCTGAGTCCAGCGAAAGGCCTCGGTGCCCTTATCGGAGGTGCCGGAGCCGACTACGACCGAGCCGTCGCTGGATACGTCATAGGATGTGGAGTCAAACGTGCCCCCGGCCAGATCGCCCAGACCCACCATTCCATCCGCCTGTGTCCAACGAAAGGCCTCCTGTTGGCCAAAAGAGGACTTGCTCTTTCCGACGATGACCGAGCCATCGGCTGATACGCCGAATGCAATGGAACCAGAATCACCGCCGGGCAGGTAGCCCAGGCCGACCATCCCGTCTGCCTGGGTCCACCGAAAAGCCTCATAGCCCGCAGCCGTACTGCCATACCCAACTATGGTGGAGCCATCAGCCGACGCGGCGCGTGCAGCAGACGCGAAATTACCTTCGGGCAGGTCCCCCAGTGGGGTGGCCGCACCTGTCTGTGCCCAACGGACGGCCTCGGCGCCGGACTCGGAGTAGCTCCTTCCGACGACGACTGAGCCATCGTCCGACGCGCCATACGCGCCCGCGTCGACCGATCCTCCGTCCAGATCGTCCATAGCCGTCATCCCGCCCGACGCAGTCCAGCGGAATGCCTGCGTGCCGTCGGACCTGCTCTGCCCGACGACGACGGAGCCGTCGCCGGATACGGCGTTGGCATAGGACTTGGTGTCGCCTGGCAGGCAGCCCAGACCATAGAAGGTCGCTGTGGACATATCTGCCCATGTGGGAGCACTCGCCAGCCAAAGAACCACCGCGACGACTCCCCAACAACTGTTGCGATAACTGCTCCTGACCATGGTTTTCTTCCTCCTGTCTGTTCAACATGAAGGGCCGTGCGTTGTGTGCAGGACGGCCCTCGGCCTCTCTCTGTTTGTCGCGATTCCTCTGATCGCTCCCTGTCACGCCCAGCGTCTGAGTCGCAGGCCGGAGTAGCCCAAGCCCAGAAAGCCCAGCAACGCGGCGCCGGGCAGCGGAACGACCGCCGAACTCGGCAATGTCGCAATCCATCCTTCCACGTACCCGTTGTGAGACCCATAACCGACGATGGTGAGCCCGTCGGTAGAGATGCCCGTGGCCGTGGCTAGGGACCAACCTGTCAGATCGACGCCGTAACCTGTGAGCACGCTCGCAAGCGAGAGCATCCCATCGACCTCATTCCAGATGAAGGCTTCGGCACCCGAAGCCGAGTAGCCCTGCCCGACCACGACCGAGCCATCAGCCGATACACCAGACGCTTCGGAGTAGAAACGGCCTCCAGACAGGTCGCCCAGACCAACCATGCCGTCGGCTGTCCAGCGAAAGGCCTCATGGCCCAAAGCCGAGGTGCCGCGTCCAACCACGACCGAGCCATCGGTCGATACGGCAGACGCTTGGGAGCCGAAACCGCCTCCAGGCAGGTCGCCCAGACCGACCATGAGATCATCGGCTGCCGTCCAGCGAAAGGCCTCGCTGCCCAAAGCCGAGGTGCCGCGTCCGACGACGACCGAGCCATCGGCCGACACGGCACGCGCTTCGGAGGAGAAGCTGCCACCAGCCAAATCCCCCAGGCGGATCATGCCGCCAGCCGTCCAGCGGAACGCTTCATAGCCTGAGGCAGAGGTGCTTGCCCCAACCACGACCGAGCCGTCGGCCGACACGCCAAACGCTTGGGAGCCGAAGCTGCCTCCGGCCAGATCGCCCAAGCCCGCCATTTTATCCGACGCGGTCCAACGAAAGGCTTCCCAGCCCGAAGCCGAGTTGCTCTGTCCGACCACGACCAAGCCATCGGCCGACACGCCATGCGCGTAGGAGGAAAAGGTGCCTCCGGCCAGGTCGCCCAAGCCCACCATTCCACCCGACGCAGTCCAGCGAAATGCCTCCGATTGGGATCGTCCGACGACGACCGAGCCGTCCGCCGAGACCCCATACGCGTAGGAGCCGGTCGTACCCAGGCCCTGGAAGGTCGCGTCTGCAAATGCAGGCGGTCCCGCCAGCATGACTGCAAGAATCGCTATCCCCCAGCCGTTCCTCCAAGCTATCGCTTTGTTCATGATCCGATCCTCCTAAAGCCAAGAAGTGCACAGGTGTCTATCAAAGGAGCGTGACTCCGCCACGCCCGGATGCTCATGCGACCGTGCGACGCAGACGCAAGCCGGAGTAGCCCAAGCCCAGAAAGCCCAGCAGCACCGCACCGGGTAGCGGCACCACCGCCGGATTGGTCTGCGAAATGGCGGTGAGCTGCAAGTCGTAGCAGACAATATAGGAGTGATTCCCAACCGAATCATGGGCAGATTCCAACAAGTAGAAGCCCGATTCACCTACGGTCCAATCAGAAACGTACGAACCCCATTTAGTGACATATACTGCGTCCTCCACGCTGTCTCCGTGTAACCACGTGACGCGCGAATAGTGGTCGTTGAGACCGAAGTTGTACTCTTGTACCGCCCCAGCCACGTGAAAGACCGAGTAACCTCCGTCTACGGATGTCAAGCAATCCCCTGCGACGAGATCCGTATAGAAGAAGTCATAGTCACTGTAGTCAGTGTATGTACGAGTCGAACCGTCGTAGTGCGTTTCGTATCCTCTCTGGTCAAGATCGATGGCGAACGTGTAGCTGACGAATGATCCGATGCCAAGCCCAGCGAGAGCCACAGCACCAGCGCCGTCGTACGTGGATGAGATTGTCCCTTCGAATGTGTAATACTTCATGTCCGCTGAGGCGGATGCAGCGAGGAGTATCGCCAGCACCACCGATGTTCCGATTGTTCTTCTCATGGTTCTACCTCCTTCTTTCGGGTTGTGCCTGCCAGGGCAGGCGGTTCTGTGATCGTGACAAGTTCTCACATACCGGTCTTCCTATGTGTTCCTGCGTCGCGCGGCCATCGCATCAGCGATGCAGTGCCTCCGTGCGATGTCGGCGCAGACATCCAGCGCTCCCCGTTGGGACGGGGATTTCGATGGGTGTGTTCATGTCCTATCGACCAGCTCCCGGAACGCGCCGCCGGCGGCGCGACCTATCCGGGTCCGCTTTGATCTCAATCCGGCCCTGGAATCTTCTCTCTCAGCCACTCGGGGTTGGATAATGGATTGTCGGATGTCTTGACTCTCCAAACCGAGTGGGTATCCCACCAGGAGCGCGGGTCCGTGTTTTTTGGGGCCGCGACGACACGGCCCTCGCCGTTCACGAAGAGATGCCTGTCCTTGAACATATCGGGTCTGATCCAGACGCCCCGCGCTTCGCTTATGCCATTCCAGCGTGCTGTCTCGTCCGGGTCAGGGCAGTTGACGGCCAGGTTCCCCTTGCTGTCGCAGGTCAGATACTTACCGGCGGCAACGGAGTAGAAGAAGACGATATCGGTCTCTTTGCCGAAATCCTCGTCATATCGGAATTCCCACAGGCCCGCCTCGCCCGGTTCGTCGGCGCATGTGACTGTCTCGCCATCTACCACCAGGTACTTGCCCGTTTCCCCGTTGATGAAGCAGCCCCTCACAATATTCGCGTGCTTGTCCTGGTGCGTCGTCGGGAAGTCCCCTCGGGCGTAGGCGTCCCAGGGGTTCGAGGGGGGAGGCACGGTCCGGCCGGGGAGCGCATCGGTCAGTCCCACGCAGGCCAGGCACATCACCAGTCCGATCGCCGGCAGCGACCACCGATAGTGCTCTCTCCTGAACCGGGCGATCATGGCGATCCGCTGTTTGATCCGGGCCTTCTCCCCGCACAGGGCCGGCAGGACCGGGCGCCACTGGGAGGCCAGCAGGCGTTCGATCTGGCGGACGAGAGTCTGTCCGTAGGCGACCCTTTCGTCCGGATGGAGTACAGACAAAGCCATGGCGTCGCAGGCCAGTTCACGGTCCGCTCGCATCTGTCTGAAGCCCAATGCAATCAGCGGATTGAACCAGTGCAGGACGTGCAACAGACTCATGACGTGCCCGAGGAGCAGATCATGGCGTTTCAGATGGGCCAGCTCGTGCAGGAAGATGTGGTGCAGCTCGTCTCGGTCCCGTACGGCCAGCGTCTCCTTGGGCAGCAACAGACGAGGTCGCAGGAACCCGCACAAGGCGGGGCAGCCGACCTGGTCTGTTGCAATCAGCCCAAGCGGGACCTGCATCCCAATCAGGTCCTTGCACTCTCGAAGCACGCCAAGGATCCACCGGTCCGTGACGGGCCGCCCTCGACGGACAATGCTGTGGAGGCGGATCTTGTTCACGACGACGTAGCCGGTCAGAGCACAGACGCCCGCCAGCCAGAACAGCAAGAGCAAGGGGACTGTCGCGGCCTCCAGGCGTGTACCCCGCGGCCGGCTCTCGGCTGTGGGGTGGGTGTCCGCCGTGCTATCGGCCACCGAGCCGGTGTCGAGAAGCGATTTGCTCGCACGCGGCCTTTCTCTCGGCGCGGAGAGAGTCCCCACCTCGCGCCCGATGCCGAACTGGTGCTTGTTGTGCAGCGAGAAAGGCAGGAAGTTGTACAAGCTCAGGCCGCTCTGGGGCGCCCAGGGGATGGCCATGCGAAGAATGAGCACAAGCCAGAGACAACAGCGGCCGCGTGCGCCAAGCCATCGGCCGGCGAGCTTCTGAATCAGGAGAATCAGGGCAATCAGTACGCTTGCCTGCATGCTCGCCCGAACGAGCCAGGTGAGCAGGGGAGCCAACCACGTCTCGGCAGCCGCCATCTCTACGCCTTTCCTTTTTGATCGAGCATCCGCTTGAGTTCCTCAATGTCCTCCGGCGACAGCCGGGCATCCTCGATGAGCGCAGCCAACATGGGCCTGACGGTGCCGCCGTAGACGCGATGGATGAAGGACTGACGTTCTTGTCGGATACAGGCTTCCCGGCTGACCGCGGGCCAGTACCGGTATTTGCGTCCCTCCTTCTTGTACGTCAGGGCTCCTTTCTGGAGCAGCCGGTTGATGAGGGTGCGAACGGTCTTGGCGCTCCAGGCGACCTTGCCCTTGAGGGTTGCGACGACCTCGTCGGCGGTCAGGCCCGGCGTTGACCAGCACACCTGCATCACCAGCCACTCCGCATCCGAAATTCTGGGTAATCTCTTCACAAGGCACTCCCTTCAATCACATCCGTAATCCGCTTGCATCGTATTACATCCGTAATCGGTTGTCAAGAGAGAAATGGAGATAATCTTCACAATTGTTCTCGTGGATCGTCCGCTCTGGGGAATCCGCCGGGTCGCCCAACTTGAGGACCTTGCATGCGCGGCCGCAGTTGGATCCTCCTGTCGCGCAGCGAGGCGCTGCCCGGACCCTGTCGTTCCTGCATGGCAAAGGCGCGACATCTTTGCATTCCTGACAAGCATTTCGGACAGGACACGCACATTGCCCCCGATATATGGGAATCGGACCGTCCACTCCCATCGATGGCGGGCACACCCGAAGCGGCCGTGCGAGGGGAGTTTTTCGCATTGCAGCCTCCGGCGTAGACGCGAGCGAGACGCTCGCTTGCAGGTTTGGCGCATCACGGCGGATGTTGCCGTCCCCTTTACTGTCGGTGGCTCCAAAGCGTCAAACTCCCGCCGCACCGCGGCGGATTCCGGATCGGTCCGTCCGTTCCTCCATAACAAGCACTTGGGTTGCGGCCGAAGGCCGCTCCAAGTCAAGCAGGAATCCAGAAGACATGGTATGTGACGTGTCCCGGGACGTGGATTTTGCGCTTTCGCGGGGATGACAATCCAGGGGCTTCGCGAACCGGTCGTTGCACGCGCGGATACAGTCTCATGTACCCCGCGACCGTCCCCATGCGAGAATTCGCTTGCCCCAGGGGGGGCTGGGCGAGTAGCTTGATCGACGCGGGAGGACCGACGTTCGTGTCGAAGCGAGGCCCGAGAGAAGGCCTGGCAGTTCGATGCGTGCGATTTCCGACCAACCGCTGCCATGGCAAGGTGTGGACAAGCTTGTTACCCGAGGGAAATCCGAATGTCAGACTGTATCAGACGAATGTCAGCACACGCTTTGATGATCCTGTTCGCTGCCGCGAGCCCCTGGCTTCCGCCCGGTCCGGCGGCAGGCCAGGAGCATGGGGACTTTCGCGAGATCATCAGCCGGGCCAAATCGGAGGTGTTCCCCGCTCTGATTTTCGTCAAACCCATCGTCGTCGATTACGGCAGCGGCGAGAAGAAGCACCAGGAGGTCTTCGGCTCGGGCGTCATCGTCAGTCCCGACGGCTACGCCGTGACCAACTGGCATGTCGTGGACAAGGCGGTGACCATCAACTGCGTCCTGCACGATAAGCGTCAGGTTCCGGTCGAGCTGATCGGCTCCGACCGCGACACGGACCTGGCGTTGCTCAAGCTGCCGGCCTTGCCCGAGGGGCGGTCGTATCCGTCGGCCCGGTTCGCCGATGCGACGAAGGTGCATGAGGGCGACTTCGTCATGGCCCTGGGCAGTCCGTTCGGCTTCCAGCGGTCCATCAGCCTGGGCATCATCTCGAACGCCCAGCGGTACATCGGGTTCGAGACCGAGTACAAGTACAACACGTGGCTCCAGACGGACGCCGCGATCAACCCGGGCAACAGCGGCGGGCCCCTGATCGACACCAGCGGCGCCATCGTCGGCATCAACACGCTGGGCGTCGAGGGCAGCGGGCTGGGCTTCAGCATCCCGGCGTCCACGGTCCAGGACACCGCTGAGCGGCTCAAACGCGACGGTCGGGTCATCCGGGCCTACACCGGCCTGCGTCTCCAGGCGCTGAAGGACTTTCACAGCAACACATTCGTCGAGGCCGAGCGAGGCGTCCTGATTGCCGGCGTGGAGGAGAACAGTCCCGCCGCACGCGCCTCCGTGCGGGCAGGCGACATCCTCGTGAGCATTGGAGAGGACGCGGTCGAGGGCGCCTATGCGGAGATGCTGCCGGAGATTTGGCGCCGCCTGGCGGACCTCCCAATCGACGAACCCGTCGCCATGGAATTCCAGCGGGGCAGTGAGCGGGTGCGGATCGAGGTCACGCCGGAGCAGAAGGGCGTCTCCGAGGGCGAAGACTTCGATTGCCGCCGGTGGAACATGACCGTCAAGGAAATCAACAAGTACCTGACTCCGCAGCTCTACTACCTGCGGGAGAAGGGCGTCTATATCCAGGGCACCCGCTATCCCGGCAACGCAGAGACTTCCGGCCTGAGCCGTCGGGACATCCTCCTGACGATCGACAAGGAGGCCGTCGAGACCATCGCGGACGTCAAGCGGGTGTACGAGCGAGTCCTCCGGGACGACAAGCGTGAGAAGAAGGTGGTCGTCGAAGTGCTCCGCGCCGGACTGCGGAAGTGGATCGTGCTGGACTACCGTCGTGACTATGAAGAGGAATGAACAGATGCACAGGCAAGACATGCGAGCAGCGATGGCGGCAGTGGTTGGTGTGTGGATGGTCCTCGGGGTGTGCGGGTCCGCGGCGTGGTCGGCCCCCAAGGAGGGCGACGAGCCCTCGCAGAAGATCTACGAGCAGACGAGCGGCAGCTTCGTCGTGGTCCGCTACCACCTCAAAAAGAGCGGCCGGCCGCACCTCGACGGCGAGGAATCCGAACTTGGGCAACGATCCGTTCTCCGGAACATCCTGGACGGCAACACGATGGACACCATTGGCGTGATCCTCAGTGACCAGGGCGAGATCTTCACGTCCGATCGGGAGGCGGCTCACTGGGAGGTCGTCGATCACATCACGGTCAAGGGGCCGGGCGGGACCGTCGCTGCGGCCAAGCCCGACCGGTTGCTGGTCAAGACGTCCGGCCGCATCCTGCGGATCGAGGGTGGTCTGCCCAAGGGCTGGAAGCCCCTGGCCTTTGCCGAATGCGAGCGGATCACCCCGCAGACGAAGCTCTTCAGTGCGGCTCTGGGCTTGGATCGGCACTACCGTTTGTATGTCGATCCGTGCAGGTATGGCCGCGACTGGTTGGGCGCCGACGGCGGCCGCGACTGCCTGCAAGTCTCCAGCGTGTCCGATGTCGCGGTGCTGTGCAACAACGAGGGCTCTCCGGTCGGCGTCACCTGCCTCGACGCGATCGACCTGGGTCCCGGCGAGCCCGCCTGGCGAGGCAAGGACGTCCTTGCCGATCCGGGTGTTCCCGATGCACAGCTTCGGGAACTCGAGCGCAAGCTGCAGGAGGACTTCGGAAAGAACATCTACGAAGTCCGGATTATGCCTCGTCCCGACCCGCAGGAGGACGATGACTCGGAGTACGCGATTCCCTACCGATTCCGATCTCGTTACACGCAGTCGGAGGAGGGCGAGGAGAAGACGGTGTTTGCCCTGGGTTTTGCGGGGAGCAGGCTGCTCATCCCGGAGGGATTGCCCAAGGAGCTGGTTGCTGGAATTGATACGATCACGGTCCTGATCGACGGCGCGGAGGTTCCCGCCCACTTCGTCGGCGTTCTCAAGGAGTACGCCGCGACGGTGATCGAGCTGCAGGAGGGCCGGCTGCCTCGGACCGTCGCCTTCTCGCCCGACGGGGTGCTTGCGCGGATGGAGCCCTTCTGGGCGGTCTATGCTCGCGAGCTGGGCGGCAAGGACGTGCGAACCGAGTCCAGCCGCTGGATCAACGAAGAGCAGGGGTACAAGGACCTGTGGTACCGTGTGGCGGAGCGGTCCGTCCCGGACGGCAGTTGGCTGCTGGATCGCCACGGCGCCCTCGTCGGTTTCTGTGCGCAAGCCCGACACGAGAACGCCCGGCTCGAACCCCATTTGCTCGGGGCGGACCACGAACGCTTCATGCCCTCCGGCTTGCCCTCCTTCCTGCGATCTCGCATGAGGGCGGTGCTGGGTTCGAGCATGCCGTATGGCTACGCGACCGATAGCCGTTTGATCGACGCCGCCCAGATGGCCCGCACCCTGGGCGATTTGTCCGCTGCCTGCGATCCGCACATTCGCCACCTGGACAAAGACGAGCAGAAACGTCGAGTCTGGCTGGGCGTCGAGTATACCGCTCCGGATAAGGAGATGATCAAGCAGATGGGTCTGCGGGAGCCCACGGAGGACGGCCAGATCGGCCTGATGGTCAACCGCGTGTACGAGGGTTCGCCTGCCGCTGCGATGGGTCTGACCGAGGGCGATATCCTGCTGACGATCACCGTGCCGGGGACGCCGTGGCCGATCGAGCTGCGAGCCGGCGAGTCGGATGACTACGGCGGGCCCGACATCGACGAAGCGGACATCCCGAAGGAATTCGCTGCGATGGGATACCAGATGCCTCGCATGCGGCCGTGGCCGAGCCGGGACAACTACCTGACCGGTCTCCTCGCCGACATCGGGCAGGGCACTGCAGTCACGCTCCGTTACATCCACGGCGTCGAGACCCTGGAGAAGGAGTTCACGATCCAGCAGGCCCCGCGGGATATGCTCAGCGCCGCCAAGTACAAGAACGAGAAGCTCGGCCTGACGGTCAAGGACCTCACGTACGAGGTTCGCGCCGCCCTGCGATTGAAACCGGAGGAGCCGGCGGTGGTGGTGACGAAGGTCGAGCAGGGCACGCCTGCAGCCCTGGCTCGGATCAACGCCTTTGAGCTGATCCGGGCCGTCGACGGCACGTCCGTCGATAGCGTCGCGACTCTGGAGAAGCTGATTGCCGATGCGCAGCAGGCCCGGAAGGACTCCGTCCGCGTGACGGTGGAGTGGATGGGCAAGACCCGTCTGGCGGATCTGAAGTTCGACGCCAAGGGGCCCGCCGGCGGTTTTCTGAACTCCCTGCTCCAGGGTGGATGAAGACTCGCGGGCACGCTACGAACGGGCCGAGTGATCCGACTCGTCGCCGGACTCGTCCTGGCGGTATCTGATCCACTCCAGGCACAGGCCTGCGGCCGGGGCGAGGTGTCCTGCTGCCTGGCGGTCTCGGGCTGCCAGCATCTCCGTCATGTCCTCGGGGCGCCAGTGCCCGCGTCCGACATCGACCAGGGTCCCCACCAGGATGCGGGCCATGTGGTGCAGAAAACCGTCGCCTTCGAGGTCGATGGTGATCGTGTCGGGATCGCCGCCGCAGGTTGTGGTGACCGCGCAGCGGTGCAAGGTCCGCACGGTATTCTCCCCCGGTTCGAGAGCGGCTGCAAACGAGCGGAAATCGCGCGATCCGACGAAGAAACGCGCCGCGGCCTGCATGGCCTCGACGGCCAGCCGACTCGGGTAATGCCAGCAGAACCGAATCTGGCGGACCGGGCGGATTCGACCGGTGTAGATCTTATATCGATAGGCTTTGCGCGTGACATCGCCGTTGAGATCGAAGTCCGGCCCAACCTCTTTCGCACTCAGCACGGCGATATCTCGCGGCAGGAACTCGTTGAGTCCCCGAGCGAGGTGCTCCGGGACGATGGGGTTCGTCGTCTTGATCAGACCCACCTGGCCTATCGCATGAACGCCCGCATCGGTTCGGCTGGCCCCCTGCACCGCGGTCGGATTCCGCAGCATCGCTGTGGCGGCCTCGCAGAGCGTGCCCTGCACGGTTCGATAGCCCGGCTGGATCTGCCAGCCGTGGTAGTCCGTGCCGTCATAGGCGATTACCAGCTTGATCTTGCGCGGGTCAGGCATGATGGGATATCACCACCACCGAGTGTGTCTTCTGTGTCTTCATTGTGCCTTCTCCGCAGGCAGTTGTGACACGAACTCGTAGCTCCCGGATTCGACCTCGAAGACCGCGTAGTTGTCCTCGACGCGGAGGAACTTCGCATGGCCGCCTACGTGGAGGTAGTCGGGCCCTTCGGCGATTGCAGTCCGCCTGTCGCTGGGGACGTAGACGGTCGCGGTGGTGTTCACGGGCACCGCGATCTTCAGCACGATCTTGCTGCCGCGAATGTCCCAGTCGCTTCGAATCGTGCCGTAGGGGGACTCGTGCTCGGCGCGGACCCAGGCGAGGTCGCCCAGCAGTTGCGGCTTGATGACGAAGTGCTTGAAGCCGACCGCTTTCGGATCGGGCACGATGCCGCCCAGGACCTGATAGAACCAGGCGCTGATGTGCCCGAACATGATGTGATTGCGGGAGGCCTCGCCATCCCACTGCTCCCAGAGCGTCGTGGCCCCTTCGTCGAGCCAGCGGCCCCAACTCGGGTAACCGGTCTGAGACGCCATGCGATAGACCATGTCGGCCCGGCCGCCGGCAGTCAGGCAGTCGATGAGGTACTTGGTGCCCAGGATGCCCGCGTCGAGGTAGCCGTCGTTCTTCTCGATCATCGCGACGAGGTTGTTCAGGACTCGCTGCTGTTCCTGCGGCGGGACCAGGCCGTGATACAGGGCGCAGCTCATCGCGGTCTGCGTGCCGCCGTCGTAGAGGCCGGTGTCCTTCTGGAAGAACTCGCGATTGAAGGCGTCGCGGATCTTCAGGGCCAGATCGCCGTACTTCCTGGCGTCTTCGGTCTTGCCGAGCATCGCGGCGGTCTTCGACACGATCAGTGCGTCGCAATAGTAATAGCCGGTCGAGGTTACCTTCTCCGGCGTTTTGGATTTCGCAGGCACCCAGTCGCCCAGGCCGATGGACACGATGTGGTTCTGGGCCTTGCTTGTCAGATAGTCCACGTAGCGTTGGAGCCGGTTGTACTGGTCCGCGAGGACCTGGGCGTCGCCCTCGTACTCGTAGAGATACCACGGGATCAGGACGTAGGCGCTGTCCCAGGCGGGACCGTTGCCCCAGGCGTAGCCCCAGCCGCTCGTGGGCACGATGCCCGGCAGCTCGCCGCTGTCCCGCTGCTCGTCCTTGAAGTCGTTCATCCACTTGGCGTAGGCGGCAGCAGAGTCGAAGTTGTACAGTCCGGTCTCGGCGGCCAGGTGGGCGTCGCCCGTCCAGCCGTTCTTCTCCCGATGGGGGCAGTCGGTCGGATAGCCGACGAAGTTGCTCACGTAGGACCACAGCGTGTTGCGTTGAATTCGGTTGAATAGATCGTTGGAGCACTCGAACGAGCCGGCCTTGTCGAACGCGGTGTGGACGACGCGGGCCTCGATGGTGTCCAGGCTCGGTTTGCCCGGCAGGCCGGTCACCTCGACGTACTGGAAACCGTGATAGACGAATCGCGGCTCCCAGACCTCGGTCCCTTGGCCCTTGAGGATGTAGGTGTCGGTCTGAGCCTTGCCGGTCTTGATGTGCTGGCCGATGTCCTTTTGATCGAGCGTGCCGTCCTTGTTGAGCCGCTCGCCGTAGCGTATGACGACTTCCGTCCCCGTGGGGCCGGAGACCTTCAGTCTGGCCCACCCCGCCAGGTTCTGGCCGATGTCGAAGACGTACACGCCGGGCTTGGGCTCGGTGAGCTTGGCCGATTTCAACGTGTCGGTGACCTGGATCGGGGGCATGAGCTGGGCTCGCAGTTCGCCCTTCGGGCCGGAATCGATCTGCGCGAGCGGCCAGTTGCTGTCGTCGCAGCCAGGGTCATCCCAATCGGCCTTTTCCAGCCGGGCGTCGTAGATCTCGCCGTTGCGGATGCTGTCGAAGACGATCGGACCCGTCGAAACCCGCCAGGTCGCGTCGCTGGCGATGACTCTGGTCGAGCCGTCGTCGAAGGTCATTTCGAGCTGGCACCGCAGGACCGGCCGGTCCCGCCAGGGGGCCTTGTCGAAGTCCCAGACCGCCCGTGTGTGCATGTTGTACCAGCCATTGCCGAGGATGACGCCCAGGGCGTTGAACCCTTTGCGGAGCTGTTTTGTCACGTCGTGGACGACGTAGAGCGCCCGCCTGTCGTAGCGAGTGAACGCAGGGTCGAGAACGTGGTCGCCCACCTTCTCGCCGTTGAGTCGAAGCTCGTGGTAACCCAGGCCGCAGATGTAGACGCGCGCGCTGACGGGTCGCTTGGTGAGAACGAACGATTTGCGGAACAGCGGCGCGGGCTTGGGGCTCTTGTCGTCGTCGCTGCCGGGGGCGCTGATCCACTGGGCCTTCCAGTCCTCGGGCTTCAGCAGGCCCATGTCCCACATGGCGACCTCGCTGAACGGGCTGGGCTGGTCGTCCTTGTCCCAGGCCCGGACCTTCCAGTAGCAGACGACTCGCGAGGTCAGCGGCCGGCCCGCGTACCGGATGAGGATCGACTGATCGGAGGTTACCTTGCCGGTGTCCCACAAATCGGCCCGATTGTCGGCCAGCAGGGACTTGTCCGTCGCGACGAGGATCTGATAGGCGGTCTGTTTCTGGCCTCGCCAGGGCGACTGGAGCTTCCAGCTCAGTCGAGGCTCGGCGACATCGACGCCCAGCGGGCTTCGCATGTGCTCGCAGGTCAGGTCGGTTACGCGCACGTTGCTGCGGAGTTGTGCCAGGGGCAGAGCCACCTTGGGCATGTCCGCAGCCGCGGCCGAGACGACGATGGTGTGCAGGAGGAGAATCGTGGTTCGCCGAGTCATTTCTGTGCTCCTTATCGCTGTTCTTGACGGTTCTTGACGGTGAACGTGTAGCTCCCCGACTCGATTTCGAGAGTCATCGAATCGTTCTCTCGACCGAGCGGGCGCACGCCGACTGCCTGAGCGACCGGCTTGTCGGATTCGGTCACTTCAGCAGTGTCTTTCGCGGGCAAGTACACCGTTGCGGTCGTGCCGACGGGAATCGTCACATCCAGATGCAGCGTCTCGCCATCGCGGCGCCACTTGCTGAGGATCAGACCCCGAACGGAGTCGTATCCGCAGCGGACCCACGTCAAGTCGCGGACGATCTGCGGGCGGATGATGATACGGTCGAAGCCCACCGCCTTCGGGTCCGCCTGGATGCCGCCCAGCCAGTTGAAGAACCACTGGCTGACCGAGCCGAACATAGGGTGGTTGTGCGAATACGTATTGTCGCTGAACTCCCAATGCTCCCAGAGCGTCGTGGCGCCGTTTTCGAGCATGTGTCCCCAGCCGGGGAACTCCTTGCGGTTGACGAGGTCGTAGGACAGACTCGCCTGGCCGTTGCGAGAGAGCACTTCGAGCAGGTACCGCGTCCCGAAGATGCCGGTCGTCAGACGCCCGCCGTCGCGTTTGGTGATCTGGTCGACCAGGTACTGCAGGGCGAGTTGCTGCTGCGGTTCATAGAGCATATCCAGTTGCAGCGCAAAGGACTGGCTCGCCTGTGTGCCCGGCGGGACGCGGCCGATCTGCTCCGTGAAGAACTTGTCCTGATAGGCCTTCTTGATCGTTTCTGCGAGGTCGGTGTAAGACTGTGCTTCCTGCTCCCGGCCCAGGATGCGGGCCAATCGCGAGAGCAGACGCGCGCTTTCGCAGTACAGGGGCGTCACCATCTCCGGCGCCGGGGCGGGGACCAGCGCCTCATGGTCGCTGAGTCCCTCCTTGATGATGTGGTCCGGGGTCCGGCCGGCGACGAGGTCGAACCAGCGTTTCGAGGCGGCATACTGCTCCTCGACGAGTCGCCGGTCGCCGTAGTACTGATAGAGCTGCTGTTGCAGCAGGGGGTGGGCCATCGCCCAGGCGACGCCGCAGTACTGAATCCCGACGAACGGCGCGGTGTCCGTGAGCATGCCGTCCGCGAGGGTGCTGTCCTGCCAGTCCTGAGCGGCCTTCGCGTAGAATCGCGACATGTCGAAGTTCAGCATGAAGGCGTCGCAGGTCGCGACGAGGTCGCCGCCGTAGCCGAACCGCTCCCGGTGAGGGCAATCCGACTGCACGCTGAAGATGTTGCTCAGGAACGTCCACTGGCACATCGTCTGAATGCGATTGAACAGCTCGTTCGAGCACTCGAACCTGCCGACCTCGGTCACGTCCGTGTTCAGACGCAGTCCCTCCAGCGTCGCCAGCGCAGGAGTCCCCGGATAACCGGTCATCTCCACGTAGCGGAACGCGCGGAACGTGAAGCGAGGCATGTAGACCTCGATGCCCTTGCCTTTGGCGATGTACGTATCGCTCTGCCAGGCGATCTCCGGGGCGCCCGGTCCGCCCGCGGAGGCCCGTTTGATTTGTCCGCAGACGCTGGTCATGGGATTCAGCGAGCCGTCCTTGTTCAGGAGTTCGCCGTACCGCAGGGTGATCTGCGTGCCGGTCGGGACATACACGGCGAGCATGGGCCAGCCGGCGAAGTTCTGTCCCATGTCGAAGATGAACGTGCCTTTCTTGGGTTCCGTGATCTTCACCGGGTGGACTGTTGCGGTCAGCCGGATCGGAGGCAGCGGCTCGGCCTGCAGTCTTCCGATGGGTTCCGTGGCGATTGCGGCGTGCGCCCAGTCGGCATCCTGGCAGTCCGGCTGGTCCCAGCCGGAAACCTCCCGACGGGCGTCGTACACCTCGCCCAGATAGATGTTGTTGCGGAGGACGGGACCCTGTGTGACCTTCCACGTTTCATCGCTGACGACGGTGGTCCGCGAACCGTCGTCCATCTCGATTTCCAGTTGTGCGATAAACCGCGGCCGACCGATGGTCAGGTGCTCGCGAAGATTCAGATGGCCCCACATCCGCAGGGGCAGGGGATTGTACCAGCCGTTGCCCAAGGTCACCGCCAGACTGTTGTTCCCGTCCAGCAGGAAGTCGGTGACGTCGTGGACGCTGTAGAACACGCGCTTGGAATAGGCGGTCCAGGCGGGGTCCAGGGAACTGTCGCCGAGGTGCCGGCCGTTGAGATGCGCCTCGTAGTAACCCAAGCCTGTGATATAGAGTCGTGCCTTCTTCACGGTCCTCGGCAGTTCGAACGACTTTCGGAACAGCGGCGCGGGGTCTTCCTTGTAGAAGTCCTCATCGTTCTTCGGATTGGCCTTGCCGTCATTGATCCATCGGGCCTTCCAGTCGGCCTCGTCGAGCAGGGCCATCTCCCACTGGGACGGCTTGCTGAAATCGCACGCCTGGTCGTCTTTGTCCCAGACTCGGACCTTCCAATAGCAGCAGGTCCGCGAAGCCAGGGGCTTGCCCACGTAGACGACGTGAACGGACTGGCTGGATGCGACCTTGCCGCTGTCCCAGAGATCTGCTTTGCCTTCGGCCAACAGGGCTTCGTCAGTCGCCACGAGGATCTGATAGGCAGTCTGCTTCTGCCCTCGCTGTTGTGACTGAAGCTTCCAGCTCAGTCGCGGCTGCGTCGCATCGATGCCCAATGGATTCGTCTGATACTCGCATCGCAGGTCCACGACCCGCACGTTGCCGCCCGACTGTGTCCAACTCGCGGCAACGCTCGAAACCGCGATCATCTGCGCCAGAACGATTGTCTTGAACTGAACCATCCTTTTCACCTCCAACGGGGGTAGCAGAAATGCTCTGATGGTGAATTCTCCCGCAGAACGCAGCGGAAAGCAAGTGTGCAGTGCGTGAAACGAGACTATCCGGCGGATTGACTGTGGAATCGGCGAGGATTACGTCGATGCCCACATGAGAGTCAGCGGGGCGTTGTGGCGGCGTACGGTTCGATGGATGTCAGTTCCTTTTCTTCCTGTGCGTGGGCGTGGTACAGGTCCCATCGCAATTGCAGGTTCATCCAGAAACTCGATGACATCCCGAGGAACTTCTCCAATCGCAGGGCAGTGCCCGGCGTGATCCCGCGACGAGCGTTGATGATCTCGTTGATCCTTTGATAGGGGACATGAATGGCTTGGGCCAACTGACGCTGTGTCAGTCCCATGGGCTTGAGATACTCCTCCAGGAGCATCTCGCCCGGATGTGTCGGAACACGATGCGTGGGTATGCGAATCATTTGCCTCACCTTTGGCTGTGTCAATGATAGTCCACGATTTCAACCTCGTCCGGTTCGCCCTCGACCCAGGTGAAGCAGACGCGGTATTGGTCATTGATACGAATACTGTACTGCCCTTTCCGTCCGCCCTTGAGAGCCTCCAACTGGTTGCCGGGCGGTATGCGTAACTCATCCAACGAGCCCACGGAATCGAGCTGATCGAGCTTTCGGGCCGCCACTCGCCCTATGTGCTGTGGACAGGTGCGTCGAGCCTGCGCTGTGTTCTTGCCGTTGAACACGTCTTCGGTCCCGGTGTTCTTGAATGACCGTATCATAGTAACATGATAACACGGAATCCATGCTAATGCAAGCTGTTTGTTCAGGGTCCGATTGGATTGCGACATGGCCGGAGTTTCCCATATGGATGTGCTGACCAGGGCTTGTACGAAGAGGCCTGTGGGATTTCTGGTGATTGGCCGCCCTCAAGCCGCAGACCCTGATGGCGGCGAATGACTTCGAACGGGCGCCTGTGCCTGTCGATCCGGCTTCGTAGGTTCTCAGTCTTCGTACGTCATCGGTATAGAGGGTTGATCCCCCGCGTTGTGCGGAGGTTCCTGATCTGTCGATGGCACCATCCTCAACGAAGCCTCTGTGCGGAACAGAGTCTTACCGCAGCGTGGACACACCTGATTGTTCATGGCCGGGAGCAGCTTGTCGCCGCTGGCGGTTGGGTGTCCTTCCGGGGTCTTCTTGAAGGCAGCCTCGATCATCCAGCCGGCCCAACAGCACCCGTCTTTCTCTACGGCGCGGACTGCGTAGGTGATCCAGACATAGTCTGGTGTTTCGACATCGTTCAACTCGATTTCCAGGAGGTGTTTGAACTTTCGTGGAAAAGGCATGATCTTCCTCTCGTGTTTGTAGGATGGGATCAGAATCGTCTCGCCAGACTGATGCCGACGGCCGGGGTTTGGGGGTTGCCGTAGTAGGGCTCGATCTCGAAGCCCCCGATCTCGGGGTAACCGTGGCGCCGGCCTACCGTGTGACCGACGACCCAGCCGAGAGTCGCGCCGAAGAGCACGTCGCTGGCCCAGTGGTCGCCGTCGTCCATCATTCGCCAGGCGACGACGCCTGCAACTGCGTAGGCGGGCAGACCCACCTTCAGGCCGTAGAATTCGTGCAGCACCGACGCGACCGCGACCGAACTGGAGGTGTGGCCGCTGGGCCAGGCCCAGCTTTGGCCGTCGGGCTGATCGTTGTCGCGGATCATCTTCAGTCCGCCCGTGACGGTTGCGGTGATTGTCAGGGCCGAGAGCATCGTCACGGCCTTCTGTCGGCCCGGGTCGTCCCCGCGATCAGCGTCCAGAAAGTACCAGAGCGCCGTGCCGGCGAAGTGCGTGACGGGCGAGCCGATGATGAAAAGAGCGTCTTCGCTGAACGTGCCGAATGTGTCGTGCTTGGCAAAATGATCCGCGACATCGTCGTCGGCGTTACCGTTGTTCATCGCGACGCTGGCGAGTCCCGCCCAGGCCAGGAGGGCCAGATTGTCCCCGTTGAAGAACGTAGCTTTGGCATCGGCCATGAGCCGGTCGGGAAACACGCGGAGATCGGCCTTGGCCGCGTCGAACCAGCCGGCGGGCACGGGCGTTGCACTGGGCTCGGCCGCCCCGGCGGGAAGTGCCAGGGCCAACACGCAGAACCACAACAGCTTGTCAAACCATCGCGACATCGCCCGTTATGATAACATAGTGCTCCAGAATCGCGAAAGAACAAAGGTCGCTGTTCCGCTCTGGCAAGAGGCATGGTATAATACCAGGTATGCCTTCAGGAGCGTTCTTATGGAACTATTAGACCGGATCACATTCGACTCACAAATCATGGGAGGACGAGCCTGCATCCGCGGGATGCGCATTCCGGTCTCGGTCATTGTAGGTCAGCTTGCACACGGCGCAACCCGGGAGGAGATTCTCGCGGACTACCCGGACCTGGAAGCTGAGGACATCCAGCAGGCGCTCGGATATGCCGCATGGCTGGCTCAGGAAGAGGTGCATACGGCGTAGAGGGAAGCGATGCGATTCCTTGCGGACATGGGAGTGGCTCAGAGGGTTGTACAATGGCTGCGTGTCGAAGGGCACGACGCCGTCCATCTTCGCGACGAAGGACTCCAGCGGATGCCGAACGGCGAGATATTCCAGAAAGCGGCATATGAGGCGCGAGTCATTCTGACCTTCGACCTTGATTTTGGCGAGATTGTTGCACTCTCGGGTGGCCAAAGAGTGAGCGTTGTTCTGTTCCGACTTCACAACACGCGGACCCCGCATGTGATAGACCGATTGGCAAGGGTGCTGGCAGAGTCAGGCCTGGCACTGGAAGAGGGAGCTATCGTGGTCGTGCAAGAGTCGCGTCATCGCACCAGATACCTTGCTCGTCGAACATAACAAGACGACAACTCACGATGCTATTGTGGGTTCTTCCAGGGACGACGGCTCTCCAATGCAGGCAGGGTGGGGAACGGCGCGTGGGGCTCGACCTGGTACCAGTAGGCGACCGAGGCGATGTCGTCCGAGAGCTTCTTGTACTTGCCGTCCGAGCCCCAACCCAGAGCTTGAATGGTCACGCGGAGGTCCTTCTCGTAGCAGACGGGGTCCAGGATGTGCCAGCGGTACAGGCTCCAGTAGCCGGGCACCTCGGCGTCGTTGCTGGGCAGGACGGTCCCGGCGTAGGCGGTGCTGTAGGATTCAGGGAAGCCGTAGCTGCCGCAGAAGTAATCCTCGGTGCCTGTGCCGCAGATGGTGGGGAACTCGGTGTCTCCGTCCATGAAGAACTTGATCTCGCCCTCGCCGAACCAGCCCTTTTCGAGCTGCGTCCAGGCCAGGAACGTCCCCACGTATCGGCCCTTGCCCTGGACGCCGTCCAGGATGATATAGGGATTTTGTTCGCTGGAATTGCTCCGTCGCCACTGGGCGTGGAGATAGCCCGCGTTGGCGGGGACCTGGGTCTCGGCGTAGTCGATCTGGAAGGCCAGGAGGGTCAGGTCCTCCGCGGCCTCGTTGGTGAAGGTGATCTTCGCGTGCTTGCGGAAGGGCATCGGCCAATAGCAGTTCATCGCGTTGCGAGGATTGACCACGACCGCCTGGGAATTGACGCGGGCGAACCTCTCGTGTCCTACAGCGAAGAAGTCCGGCGCGGGCACCTCGATCGACGGGGTCGGCTCGTGATCCCAGTAGAAACGCAGCACGTGCGCCCGGCTGATGCCCTCGACCATCCAGATGTGCTGGATGATCCCCGGCCCATCCACGTCCATCAACGTCACGGTCCGTCCGGCGTTGACCCGCAGGAAGGGACGCACCTTCCACCCCTGGCCCAGGTCGTCGGCCGCCCTCGCGGAGGCGGCCGGCTTGGGCTCGGAAGGATTGGGGACTGCCATGCCCCCTTTGCCTTTCTCGCCCGTCGGGTTCTCCGCGGCGATCGAGCGGGTCCTCGCGGAGGTCAGCAGGGGCAGCGTGCCCATGCCCATCTCCGATCCGATGCCGGCGACCACGGTTTCGCGCGTCACGGAACTCTCTCGGTGCACGTTGACGCATCCCGTACCGAAGACCACTACGGCGAGAAGAAGGACTCCCAGAGACACGTTTGTGGAACTGCGGCCATGCACGATGCCTTCCTTTCTCCAAAAACAGGGTCGGTGCCCTTAATTGCCCGTTCGAGAAGCTCGATTCCATCACTTGTCTGTGCTGCCGGCCGCGAGCGGGACCCAGTCGGGCTCCTTGTTGTGGTGTCCGTCCGTGGTGACCTGGACCCAGTGGCCGTTCAGATCGGTGATGCAGATGTTCCAGCCGGGGGCCAGGCCGGCGCCCATCTCGTTGGCCTCGGGCCCGTAGCTGAACGTGATGTATCGACCGTCGGGCGAGAAATCGGTGTGATAGGTCTCGTGCTCCTTGTCGCACTGGACGATCTTGTGTACGTCGGTCACTTTGGGGGTCCCGCTGGTCACGTCGAACGTGCCGACGCCCAGGTCCCAGTCGGTCAGGCCCCAGGTGATCTTCTTGCCATCCGGACTGAAGTCGGGACGACACCCGGTGACTCCGAACGGCGTCAGGTCAAAGATGTCCATGCCGTCCGCGGGGAAGGCGAGGACCGCGTGGTCGAAGCCCATGCCGCCGTGAACGGTCGCGACGAACCACTTGCCGTCGGGGGACCAGCACAGGTTGTAGAGGTGGTGCAGCTTCGTCTCATTCGGGTGCGCCTTGTGCTGGGCGGTCTTGAGATCGTAGAAGTAGACGCCTTTGCTGGCGTAGTCGGTGATCGTGTAACGGTCGTACTCGCCCTTGAGATAGGCGATGGTCTTGCTGTCGGGACTCCAGCACGCCTGGCGGGCATTGTGGGCGACCTTGACCCGGCCGGTCCCGTCGAGGTTCATGTAGTAGACGCTGCGGACTTTGTTCCTGCCTTCGCCCTCCTCGCCCTCGAAGCAGATCTTCGTCCCGTCGGGCGAGACGTGCGGATAGATCTCGCCGACGTCGGCGGTCCTGGTGAGATTGACGGGGTTCGAACCGTCCGCGTTGATCATCACCAGTTCCCAGTTCTCCTTGCCGTCCGTCTGGAGCAGGCTCTCGTAGACGATCTTGAACGGGATGCTCTTGAGATCGATTCCCGTCCCGGGACGAAGGGACTCGTCCTCGGAGGCGGCACGGCCTGCGAGAGGCACAACCAGCGGCGCCAGGGAGATCACGCACAACGACGCCACATGCTTTGCGATACAGTACTGTCCCGACATCTCTCGTTCCTCCAGAGGAAGATACCGCCTTACGGCGTCACTACGAACACCCGCACAGCGCCGGTGCTCTGGATACTCGAATCATCAATCATCCATCGTAAATCATCAATTCCTCAGTGGCACCCAGTCGGGCTCTTTGTAGTGCAGGCCGTCCGTCGTGATCTGCACCCAGTTGCCGTCCAGGTCGCCCACGCAGATGTTCCAACCCTCGGCCATCCCGCCCACCTGCTGGCCGCCCGAGAAGGGGCCGTAGCTGAAGGTAATGTATTTGCCGTCGGGCGAGATGTCCACATGATAGACTTTGGACCGCCGGGCGACTCGCAGAATATCCCGGACGTTCGTGACCGTCGGCTCGGGCGCATTCAGGTCGACCTCGCCCGTTTGCAGGTTCCAGTCGGTTTCGCCCCAGACCATCCGCGTGGCGTTGAAGTTCAGGTCGGGGCGGCATCCGCGAACGCCCCATTTCTCCAGATCGAAGACCCGCTTGCCGAAGGCCTCGAATGCGATGATCGTGTCGCTGTAGCCCATGCCGCCTTCGACGGCTGCGACGAACCACCGACTGTCGGGCGACCAGCAGATCGCATAGAGGTGGTGCAGTTCCTCACTACTCTGGTGCGGCTGGTGCCAGTTGCCGTCAAGGTGGTAGTACGCCAGGCCGGTCGTGGCATACTCGCGCGTGCTGAATCGCTCGTATTCGCCTTTCACATAGGCGATGCTCTTGCTGTCGAACGACCAGCAGGGCTCTTTGGCATTGGCGGCGACGTGAACGCGGTTGGTCCCGTCGATATTCATATAATACACGTGGCGGACCTTGTCTCTGCGGCTGCGGCCCTCGTCCGTCACGAAACAGATCTTCGTACCATCGGGCGAGACGTGCGGATACATCTCGTCAATACCCGGCGTGTTCGTCAGATTGACCGGGTTCGAGCCGTCGGCGTTCATGATGAAGATCTCCCAGTTGCGCCGGCCGGCGGTCTCGCGGTACGTCTCGTGTACGATCTGGAACGGGATCTTCGCAAGGTCCATCGATCCCTTCGCCAGCGGCTCCGAAACCGGCTTGGTACGCGAATCGTCCGCCAACTGGGAATTGCCGAAGTCCGATTCCGCTGGAACGGCATCGGGGTCCTGGGCCCAAGCCCCCGCGATACTCAACACCACAGTGAACGTCAGTGCAGTCCACGTCATGAGTCATACCCTCTCAATCCTGTCATTCACGAGACGATTGCCGGAATCCATATCAGGATAATCCGCAGGCCGTCGATCCGCAAGATGGCCGATGAGAAGGACAAGAACCCGCAGTGGGGCACCGAATTCGAAAAACTAGTTTTATTTTATAGACACGAGGCCGGGCAGCCGATACAATGCGAGTCTTGTTAAGGAGTACGCTTTCCTCCCTCGGAGTTTACCCCTTCAATACTGCACAGAGGGAAAGTATGTTTGCAGACCGGTTGACGGTCTCAGGAGTATGTTTGTGGCAAGAGGTAAAGTAAAGTGGTTCAACGCAAGCAAGGGTTTCGGGTTTATCACGCCGGATGACGGCGGACAGGATCTGTTCGTCCATCACTCGGAGATCAAGACCCAGGGGTACGCGTCGTTGGACGAGAACCAGTCGGTCGAGTTCGTGGTCGGGCAGGGCAAAAAAGGCCCCTGCGCGACGAATGTCGTCCCCTGCTGAGGACGCCTGAGCGTAGGAATCATAAAGGCCCCGTGCAGTCGGCGGGGCCTTTTCCTTGCGCATCCGATTGCCTCTTCATGCACGTTCTCAGGGTCGGACCCGCTGTATCTGGAAGTGTTGCACGGCCTGTTTGTCGGGACTCAAAGAAACGACGCGATTCTGGTCCTGGGCTGACGCTCCGATGTATTCCTTCGACTCGACCGTCAGGTTGGCGGTGCCGTCTTGGGGGATGCTCTCCAGGCTGTAGAAGCCATTGGCGTCAGTGCGGCAGCGGTAGACGCGCGACAACGAGATCCGCACGATGGCGTCCTGGACCGGCGCTCCCGTCTGAACATCGGTGACCAGACCACAGAGCACCCCCTTGGCTCTGAACTCGAACGGTGTGGCTGCACTCGGAACGACTGGATCCAGCTTCGCGCCCGGCATGGCGCCAATTGCCGCCAACTGGACGCTGGGACGAGCTTCCGTGAGAGACTCCTGCGAAATGGTTGCCGCCGCGAGGTCTGCGCCTTCCGGCTCTGGTGACTTGACGAACTGCCGGTAGGCCAGGAAGCCCGCCGTGACGAGCGCCAGGCCGGCCGCGATAGCCGCGATTTTCGCGGTGGTGCCCGACAGCAGCGAAGCGAGGCCGGCCGATTTGCCCGCCGCCGAGGCTGCTCCCACGACCGTGACCGCCGCGGAGCTCCTGACTGCCGTGCCGGCGATGCACACGATCACCGCTGTTGTGAAAGCCCTGCCTGGGCGGGTGCGTGCGATGGTCGTTTCCACCATGCGGGCCACCTGCTCGCGCAGCATACTCCGCCCGCGGCAGATCCGCTGCCGGGCGGCATTCTCTGTCAGATCGAACTGGCGGGCCACCTCCTCAATCGACTTCTGCTCGCGATAGAACAGAATCAGAGGCTCCCGCAGGGACTCGGGGATCTCTGCCAGCGCTCGTTGAACGATGGCCTTCTGTTCCTGGATCATGGCTGCCTCCTCAGGTCCGGATTCCTCCGATGGTCTGTCTGCGACGGCGTCCAGGGGAGCCGCCCGTCCTATTACATCGCGATGGCGGTCGCGGAACCAGTTCTGCACGGTGCTCCGGGCAATGCTGCACAGCCAGCCCCGGAATTTGTTCAAGTCCTGGAGCTGGCTCAGGCTCCGCCACGCCCGGAGAAAGACCTCCTGAGCCAGCTCCTCGCTCCGTTCCACACTGCCGGTGGCACTATAGGTAATGGCACATACCAGGGATTGATACCGGCCTACCAGGACGCCGAACGCTTTCGAACTGCCCTGAAGGCTGGCCCGAAGCAATTCGATGTCCTTCTTCGTTCTCTCGAACATCGCAAATCCCCTGTTACGAACGAGACTGCTGTGATCTCTTCTCCATTAGAGAAACCGCCTGAGCGAGAGTGTGACAGCAATTCTGGGGCCAAGGGTCCTGGATGGGCAAAAGGAGCGCAAAACGTGCGTTTTCAAGCCGGTTGTCCGCGGAGAAAGGCCACGAGACAGAGGCTCCCGGCGTTGACATCAGATCTCAGACTGCCAAATTGTCAGGAGTGCGAGCGGGCGGCGTGGCACATCCGTCGCATTGAGGGTTCTGTGTTTCATGTAGTCGTCATGGACTGATGTGGTCGGCCAGGAAGGAGAAAAGATCGTAGAGGATCGGCTCGGCGTGGGGGCCGTTGAGCAGGCCAAACCATGTGTAGGTTACGTGGCCGCCGTGCTTGGGGCGAGCGTACATTACCGCGTCGCCGAGATACTGGCCGGCGCCGTCCTGGAGTTGCAGGAAGGGGATGTACTCGGCCTGATCGCCCGCATAGAACGGCCGCCAACGGAGGTCGCCCGAGGTCGGAAAATCGGACTCCGCCGGCACATGGACCAATCGGCGCGAAACCTGGACGAACTGCAGCTCGGTCCCGCTGGGCGGGCGTTCCCATCCACCTCGCAGCGTCAGGCCGAAACGATAGCTCTGATTGACCGCGTTGCCGGCCTCATCGTAGTAGAACGGCCACGGCTGCGACGGCAGAGCGACGAGGCAACCGCCGGCCTTCTGATAGCCGACTATCGCCTCGTCCACGTCGCCCGTCGTCTGTACGGTCCGTCTATATCGCTCGCCGGCACAGTAGAGGAGCATCGGATACTGCTGGGCACTCAAACCGCTGACGACTTGCTCCCAGGTGACAAGTTCGAGATCGACGCCGAGGTCGAGCAGCCACCAGAAGGCCATCGACTCTGCGCCGGGGAGCACGGCGATCCGCACATTCCGCAGGGTGCTGCGCAGTTGCTCCTTCTGCTCCTGTGTGATGGTCTCCGACTTGACGGTGGTGTGGGTCTCTCGCTGGGTGGATTTGAACCGCTCTGCGAATTGGGCGGTCAGCTTGACGTATTTGTCGCCATGCTCAAACGACGGCTCGATCTCGCTGCCCTCGTGCCATTCGTTGAAGCTGGTGATGAGAACCCAGTGCGGGTCGGCGGCGATTGCCTGTTCCCATTCTATGCGATAGAGATCGCCGTTGAAACGCTCGACCGCCAGGCCGGGCGTGCGGATCTTCGTGTCGTCGTAGCCGGCGATGACGGTGATGGTGCTGATCGCTTCCGCCTCGTCGGCCAATTGAGCCCAGTGTGCGTACGTGTTGGCGGCCCATTTCTCCGCGTCGTCCAGCGACAAGCTGCTCAACGAGCCCGCGGTGTTGTACGTGTGTACACCGTCGAAGACGCGGGCTGCGCCGTAGCTGAATTGGTCGCCCAGGATAGTGGCCCCCGTTCGGCGGCCGGCCTTGATGAGCTGGACGGCCTCTCGCCAGCCCAGCAGCCCCAGTTCCTCCACGGCCCGGCCGTAAATGAACACCACGGGGGCAGTGTCCACCTTCAGATAGGCCTCATGGCTCCCGTACTTGGCAAGCACTCGGAGGATGTCCTGTGCGGCGGTCTGGGCGGTCTGGGGCTGCGGGACTGTCTCGTAGTAGATGCACGCCTTCAGTCCGTGGGTCTGGCAGGCGCTGAGTATCCTGGGCATGGCGAGGTCGGTGTAGTCGCCGTGCCCCCACCAACTCACGATGAATGTGTCGATCTGTGCGGCTTTCGCCCACCGGCAATGCTGATCGATCACCGCAGGATCGTGCGAGTCGTATGCGCCGAGCGCCGGGTAGTGCGTGCTCTCGGAGATGTCATGATCGGCGGCGTCCATATTGCCCCAATGGATGGTTCGCCCGGCCCCACCGGGCCCGTCGGGCGTTCCATACCATGGATAGTAGAAGGCCAACACACGTCGTGACACAGATGTCTCTGTGTTCGCGTTCGCTCGCGGGATGATGGCTGTCACCACCAGGGTGACAGCGAGAGAAAGTACACTCATTTTCCTGAACATCGTTGTCACCAGCGGTCAATACGTGAATACTGCGAGCGTTCGAGGCGGGATCGACAGTTCATATTGGCCGGCCTCGTCAGGGATAGCGGTGGCCGATGCGCTGGGCGGTAGCGTCATCCGCGTCGGCTTCGATGACGTCGGAACACCCAGTGAAGCCTTCACCGCCTCGTCGTTGAAGTTCTCGATGGCGATGCAGTCGTCGCCGATCAGGTACAGGGCGACCTTGTTCGGGGCGTCGAAGCGGATGCCGAAGGGGGCGAGGAGCTTCTCGCGAATTGGCTTGAGGTCGTCGCGGGTCAAGTTCAGCAGGCTGTTGGGCTTGCCGTTGACCTTGAGCGTGAGCAGGTTCTTGTCGTTTGCCAATTCCGGCGGGAGCTTGGCGGCCAGGCCGTCTGTGATGAGGACGGGTGTGCCGGCCTTGAGCATGGCGGCGAGCTTGTCGTTCAACTGCGGGTCCTTCATCGCGTGGACCGGCAGGAAGGCGGCCTTGGCGTCCGTGCGGATCTCGGCCGTGGGCACGAGCGGCAGGCCCAACATGCCGACGAAGTCGTAGACATACTGCTCATTGTGGGCGTCGCTGTTTGGGGGCTTGGGGGCAGCGATGCCTTTGATGGGCTTGCCCCGCACCATCGCGGCGAGCTGGAACAAGCCGGGGATTTCGGTGCGGAGCTTCTCGACATTGGCAGGACCGGTGTCGTGCAGGAGCGAACCGTAGCAGAACAGCAGCATCTCCCTCGCGCCGGCCAGCACCGTCTGGCGGGCCTGCTCGACGTAGGTGTCTTCATGCGTGCCATAGGGGTCGAACCAGCCGCCGCCGCACTTGGGACCGCCGATCTCGCCGAGCCAGCGCATGATGTAGTAGGCTTCGTATTGGGCCTTCTTGCCCCATTGTTCGTTGTCCGGGTCGCGGGTCTCGGTGCCCACCCAGATCCTGTCGAAGTCGGCGGTCTCGCGCACGACCTCGTATCCTCGATTGTGGAACTGGTCGTACCACTGGGGGTACTTGATGATGATCTGGACCTTGGGATTGACCGCGCGGGCGGGCTTCAGGATTCGCTCTCGACTGACCTTGACCATGAGGTCGCAGCGGTACTGGGACCAGGGCTGGTCCCCTCGGGCCTTCCGGCACTCGGGACACTCGCAGTCGGTGAACCAGAAATCGTCGATCATGATCTCGTCGAAGAGCGACGCCGCGAACTCGAAGATCTCCTGGACTCGCTTCTGCGTGGATTCGTCGGTGTAGCACGAGATGGGGTCCCAGCCGGTGGACTTCTTCCCGACGCTGGTGGGGGTCACGCAGCCGGAGACGTCGATCCCTGCTTCGAGGAACCGTGTCTTTGCGTGCAGCAGCGAATCCCGCTCGGCCGTGTAGCCGTCGCGGAACGACTCGACGAAGACCCGTGTCACGCCGGTGTCCTTGCACCAGGCAATCGCCTGGTCGATCCCTGCCTCCGACGACAGGCGATCCCGCACATCCTGGGCGGTGAACAGCGTCGAGATCGTCAGCGTGTCCCTGTTCGACTTCGCCAGATCCCACAAGGGCTGGCCCCAGGCAACCGATGCGGCCAGCAAGATCCAAGACCCGATGATCGCCATTGGCCCGATGTGAGTTGTTCGCCTCATGACTTCAACCTCCTGTGGAAGACAAATCCGAAATTCGAAGCACGAAACCCGAAACAGATCCAAAGCACAAATCTCAAATGACCGAAACGCCGCTTGTAGTGACGCCGCAAGGCGTTATCTTCCTCACGCTCACGAGAAAGATATGCCCTTACGGGCACACTACGAACAAGCTGCCTTGAATTTGGATCCTTCGCGCTTGTTTCGGATTTCGAGTTTCGATATTCGTGCTTTGGCTTTGTCAGTCCTCGTCGTCGCCGGCCCTCGTGAGCCTGTCTTTCAGACGCCGACAGGCTTCCGCGGGGTCGGCCGCTTTCGTGACCGTCGAACAGACGGCGACCCGCTGGGCGCCGGCCCGGATTACGTGCTCGACGTTGTCCGCGGTGATGCCTCCGATTGCGACATGGCTGATTCCGGTCCCTTCGAGCTTCGCGAGGCCCTGCCTGATGTACTCGGGACCGGCGATTTCGATGTCCGGCTTGGTCGGCGTCGCGAACACCGGTCCCAAACTCACGTAGCTCGGCTGTCCCGCGAGCGACGACTCGATTTCCCTGAGCGAGTGCGTGCTCTTGCCGACAATCAGCGGACTGAGCTGAATCCGTCGAACCTGCTCGACGGGCAAATCATTCTGGCCGAGGTGTACGCCGTTGGCGCCTGCGGCGGCCGCGATATCCGCGCGGTCGTTGATGATGCTCATCGCTCCCATCTCCCGGCAGATCTCCACGAACTCGACCGCGGTGGCGAACAGCCGGTCGTCGGGCATGTCCTTGGCCCGCAATTGGATGCAGTCGGCGCCGCCTGTGGCGCACTGGCTGGCCAGGGCCAGGACCTCCGCCGGCAGGTTGCTCGTGACGATCACGTACAGTCGGACGCGATGAAACTTTTCGATGGGTTCGCTGAACAGCACGATGTCTTTCTCCAGCGTGTAGCTTTCGTATCGCAGGCGTTCGACCGCTTCCGCGACCGCGCGATCCTCGATCTGGATCACCTCTGTCATGGCCCGCAGAGCCTCGGTCAGACGCTTGGCGGCGGCGGTGAAGCAATCCTTCAGCGTTGTCCGCCGGTGCTGTCCCTCGACCTTCTGGCCGACGCCGACGTCGCCGAGCGTGTCCCGTCCCGCGAGCAGTTTGCCCGAGTCCAGCGGGCCGGCCGCGGCGCACAGTTCGTGACGGAGCTTCTTGGCCCGCTCGCTGAGGGGGCCGGAATTGAGCCCGAACCGGCAGTACTCCTCCATGACGCGGAGCGCCTCGCGTGCGCGATTGAAGTTTGCATCGGCAATCCTGTAGACGGCTCTCTCCATAGCACCGGCCATTATAGCTCCAAGACCCGTTTGTGAGTAGGGAAAACAAGAGAGGACTCGCGATTTGTCCTGTTGCCTTGCAGGGCTTGCGACTATAATGCGGTCTGTGTTTTGTTGTTCACAGGAACAGTGGAAGGAGTGTGTCTCATGACATCGACGTGCATCAGAACGTGCCTGATCGCCATGGCATTTGGCTTTTCGAGTGTGGCAACCGCACAGACCCCGGCCAAAGAGCCCAATGTGGTTCCTGCCAAGGTGATCCAGCCCAGACCGGCGCCGCAGGCTGCCGCTCCGGCCGAGGCGGCGCCCCCGGCGTTGCGAGTCGGAATGCCTGCGCCGGCCTTCAAGGTTGTCAAATGGTTCAAGGGGACGCCCGTCGAGACGTTGGACGCGGGCAACCTCTACATTGTGGAGTTCTGGGCGACCTGGTGCGGGCCGTGCAGGAACACGATCCCCCATTTGACTGAGCTGGCCCACAAACATGCCGGCAAGGTTACCTTCATCGGCGTCAGCGTCTGGGAACGACCGAAAGAGCAGACGGACGAGGGGATCTTCGCTCTCGTGGAGCCCTTCGTGACCGAGATGGGCGACAAGATGGACTACAACGTGGCCGCCGATGGGATCGACAAGACCATGGCGACGACGTGGATGATGGCCGCCGACCAGCGGGGGATTCCCTGTGCGTTCGTCATCGGTCGGGACGGGAGGATCGCCTGGATCGGCCATCCCGCCGCGATGGACTCCGTGCTCGATGAAGTGGTCGCGGGCACGTGGGATGTTCAGGCGGAAGCGAAACGCCAGGAGATCGAGTGGCGGAACAGGCAGAAGCGGCAGGCACTCGAAGCCCCGATTCGCACGGCCCTTATGGCCAAAGACAACAAAGCGGTGCTCAATGCCGTCGAAAAGGCGGTGGCGGCGCTGCCGGAGATGGAGCCGGATCTGATGCCTGTGAAGTTCAGGGCTCTGTTGCAGGTCGATGAGGCAGCGGGCTTCGCCTATTTGCGGACCCTGTTGGAGAACGGCAGTATCGAGAAGAACCCCTACAATGCCTTCAACGCGGCCATGATCGTGGGCCAGCAGGCGGACACGCTGAAGGGCCCGGATTACGCGCTGGTAATTGCCGCTCTGGAAAAGGCCAAGGCGGGCGAGCAGGAGAATCCCAACATCCTCGTGTCATACGCAGAGATGCTCTTCAAGGCCTGCCGGATCGCCAGGGCCGTTCAGGTGCAGGAAAAGGCCATCGAGAAAGCCGGGCCGCTCGTCGGAACGCGACTCCCCCAGGCTTGGCTCGACAAGCAACAGGCTCGCCTGGAAGAATACAAAGCGAACAAGCCGCAGGGAGCACAGAGCCCCAAAAACTGATTCCTGGATGACATCTGCGCAGAAGCCAAACTGGCGGTCTGGTTCTTCGCTCCGATCTGCCTGATGCAGCTTGAACTGTGGCTGCTTGGGCTATGGCTTTGGCCCATGGTGCCGCCATCTCGTCTCGTCGAGGTCATCTGTCTCGGCTGTGACGCCTTCTCCGAGCTGGTGTGCGATTGTATTATGTCGCCATTTCTCAGTCCGCGTGGTACAATGGCGGAACCGGCAGATCGTTGACCCGCTGGTTGGTGCGGCGCCAGGGACCGGCCGGGGGCTTGTCCGAGCGATGCAGATGTCACGAGAGGGGGATAGGAGCACCGACTATGGGAAGAAAAGGGTTCACGCTGATCGAGTTGCTCGTCGTCGTCGCCATAATCGCCATCCTGATGGCCGTGCTGATGCCCGCCATGCAGCGGGCCAGGGAGCAGGGCAAGCGGGCCGTCTGCTTGAGCAACGTCAAGCAGTTCGGCGTGTCCTGGGTCCTGTACGCGGACGAGAACGATCAGATGCTCGTCAACGCCTGCACCGTCCCGGGCACGGAAGGGCACGCCGACCGGACGAAGGAGCCCTGCTGGTTGTACTTCAGCGGCGATACCTGGACCACGCAGCAGCGGATCGACGGAATCAAGGACGGCGCCATGTGGCCGTTCGTGAACCAGCTTGCGATCTACAAGTGTCCCACCGGCATCCGCGGCGAGCAGAACACCTACGCGATTGTCGACGCCATGAACGGCGCCATGACGAGCATTCCCGGGGTCAGCAAACTGGTCGTTCGAAAGAAGACCCAGATCAAGCGACCGGGCGAGCGAATGGTCTACGTGGATGAGGGCAAGACGAGCACGCAGAGCTGGACGATCTTTTACGACCGGGAGTCGTGGTGGGACGGCGTGCCGGTCCGCCACGGCCAGGGCACGAATTTCAGCTTTGCGGATGGCCACGCCGAGTATTGGAAATGGGAGGACAATCGGACCATCAAGTTTGCCCGCGGGGAAGGCGGCCTCACGGCGGCCCAGTCCGGCAACAAGGACATCCAGCGAGTGCAGCAGGCCGCCTGGGGCGGGCTCGGCTATACGCCGTAGCCGAGGCGATCCGGTAGTTTACTGTGCGTTGTTCCCGCCGTATACTTGAGGATATGAAGGGCCGTGTCTACATAGAGACAACGATTGTGAGCTATCTCTGTGGGCGACCGAGCGCGAGTGCTATTGTGGCCGCTCATCAGGAGCTCACGCGCAAGTGGTGGGATGATCGCGCCATCCATTTCGAGCTGCTGGTCTCGGAGCTTGTGTACAGGGAGGCTGCGGCTGGAGACGAGGTAGCCGCAAGTGCGCGTCTCGAAATCCTCGCGGAACTGAAGGTTCTGGCAGTGACGGAGGAGGCTGTCGCACTGGCGGAACGTCTCGTAGCAGAGGGTCCTATTCCCCAAGGAGCCGGTGCCGATGCCCTGCATATCGCCATAGCGGCCGTAAACGGTCTGGACTATCTGTTGACATGGAACTGCAAACACCTGGCAAATGCTGTTCACCGCGCTGGAATCGAGTCCTTGATCGAGAGGGCAGGTTACACGTGTCCTGTTATCTGTACTCCCGAGGAACTGATGGAGGATTAGTCATGTTGACAGACCCGGTTGTTGACGAAGTTCGGAGGGTGCGCCAGGAGTACGCGAAGCGGTTCAACTACGATTTGCGCGCGATTGCAGCAGATCTCCGCAAGCAGGAGTACGCGCACGCAGATCGCCTCGTTTCATTTCCCGCCAAACGCCCACATAGAACAAGCACGTCATGATATTGAAGAAATGAGAGGTCCTGTGCCTGAGAAGAATCTGCCCTTCCGCGAGTACGGGACAATACGAACCTGGAGGAACACTATGGATCGTCGCGAGTTTCTACGAACAGCCGCCGCCGGATTGGCAGTTTCCGCCGCAACCCCGTATGTCCCTCTGTACGCGCAGACCAAGGCACGGCGGGTGGGTCTGATCGGTTCCGGCTGGTACGGCAAGAGCGCCCACTTCCGCCTGCTGCAGATCGAGCCGGTCGAGGTCGTCGCGGTGTGCGACGTGGACAAGAAGATGGTGGCGGAGGCCGCGGAGATGATCGCAGCCCGCCAGGTGTCGAAGAAGACGCCCCGCACCTACGGCGACTGGCGCCAGATGCTCGATCAGGAGCAGCTCGACATCGTACACATCGCGACGCCGGACCATTGGCATGCGCTGCCGATGATCGCGGCCTGCAAGGCCGGTGCGGACGTCTACGTCGAGAAGCCGATCAGCGTCGATGTGATCGAAGCCCAGGCCATGCTCGCGGCCGCTCGCAAGTACAAGCGCGTGGTGCAGGTCAATATGCAGCGACGGAGCACGCCGCACCTGATCGAAGCCAAAGAGCGCGTCATTAAGGAGGGCCTGCTGGGCAAGATCGCCTACGTCGAGATCTGCTGTTACTATCACATGCGAAACCGCAGCAATCCCGCGGATTGTGCTCCGCCGGAGAATCTGGACTACGAGATGTGGACCGGGCCGGCGCCGATGCGGCCGTACTGTCCCATCAACCACCCTCGCGGCTGGCGGGCCTTCATGGAGTACGGCAACGGCATCGTCGGCGATATGTGCGTACACATGCTCGACATGGTCCGCTGGCTGCTCGACCTGGGGACCCCAACGAGAATCAGTTCCTCCGGCGGCATCCTCATGGACAAGGCGAGCAAGGCCAACACCAACGACACGCAAACCGCGACGTTCGACTTCGGCGACGTACCGGTCGTGTGGACGCATCGGACGTGGGGCTCATCGCCGGACCCGGAATTTCCCTGGGCGGGTTTCATCTACGGCGACAAGGGCACTCTCAAGGCCGACGTTCACAAGTACAAGTTCATCCCGGAGGGCCAGGGCCAGGCGCTCGAAGGCAAGGCCCTCTATGAATATGACAAGTATCCCGAGGACGAGACCGAGAAGGACCTGGAGCGCCACGTCGCGGCCCCCATGCGCCGGCACTGGCGGAACTTCCTGGACTGCGTCGATTCCCGCAGCCAGCCCGTCTCCAATATCGAGCAGGGCTGCATCACCGCGAGTGCCTGCATCCTTGCCAATGTCGCGTGCAAGCTCGGGCGCAGTCTGACCTGGGACCCCGAGAGGGGACGCGTCGTCGGCGACGACGAAGCCAACCGCCTGCTCGCGCGGCCGTACCGCAGTCCGTGGGTGCATCCGGACCCCGCGCAGGTCTGATACGGACTAGGGTTGATCCTTGCGCGGGTTCTGTCATCCCTTTGGCAAGCTCAGGGCGAAAAGTCTTCCCCCACGCACGAAGTACTCCTGATCCGTATGACGCGAATCCGGTGAGAGGTTCGGGCAGGTCCGATAAGAATTGACGACAAGAAACTGATATTTTGTGTCGTCGTCGCAAGAAAGGGCTTCCCATTCGCCGCCAGATCGGGTAAGCTGTCCCTCCATGATCTACGCCAATTCACGGGCAGATGCTGTCATCGGTTCGTTGTGTCTTCTGGGGTGGAAGTCGTCGATTTGCGGATGAAGAAGTGGATTGTGGAGTGTCAGGCGTTGGCTGCTTCGACGGCAGCAACGTGGCTTGGGAGTCAATGGAATGCCCCTGTTGACGCTGTGTTTTCAACTGCATCAGCCGTTCTGGCTCCAGCCGGATGGCACGGCGCTCTTCTGGGATGAGAAGAATCGCGAGATCTTCACACAGAGGGCCGAACGTTGCTTTCTGCCCACGATCCAAGTGTTCTCGGACCTTGTGCGGTCCCACTATGACTTCAAGATCTGCCTGAGCATCTCCGGCACGTTCATCGAGCAGGCGGAGCTGTATCAGCCCAAGGTCCTCGACGCTCTCAAAGGGCTCCTCCATCTCGGCGGCGATACCCGCCAGGTCGAGTTCCTGGAACAACCCTACTACTACTCGTACGCATCGTTCTTCGCGGACCCGCGGAAGACCGAGTTCAAGGAGCAAGTCTCGCTCCATCGCCAGAAGATGCACGACATCTTCGGGGTCAAGCCGACCGCGTTCGCCAATACGGGTCTCTCGTACAACAACGAGATCGCCAACATCGTGGCTGACATGGGGTTCAAGGCGATTCTTTGCGAGCCGACGATCAGCACGGTCGACGTGCGAAGCCGGATGCCGATTCAGGCGAACGAGGTGCATCGTGCCATCGGTCGCAAGGGGCGGCCCCGCAAGCTGGCGGTCCTTCCGCGAAATGCGGCGTTGAGCTGGAGACTGTCTCTGGACATCAACGGCGTAGCCTCTCCCGCTCGCCAGTACGCCGACCTCATCCACGAGGCCGGCGGCGAGGTCATGGTGCTCTTCAGCGACTTTCCGCTGGTCGAGGTCGGGACGCCCGTCTACGAGAAGATCACCCAATTCTGGACGGACCTGGCCGAGGAGGTAACCACCCGTACGGATATCGTGCCCGCCAATCCGACCGAGATTGCCGAGTGGTTCCAGATTACCGATTGTCCCATGGTGGATTGTCCGGACCCGAGGGATTCGCTTCCCGCGACGATGTCCGGGCGGCGCGGCGCGCCGCCGTCCGGCGCCCAGTGGGTGCTCTTCCGGAATATCGAAAGCCTCGAGACCGAGGCCAAGCGCGCCGGTGGCGACCTGGTTCGCCGGTTCCGGTATCTGACCACGTCGGACCACCTGCAATGCCTTCGCCAGGCCGAGAATGGACAGGACCTCCCCGGCGATTCTTCCGGCCCGTACGATTCGGTTGCGACCGCTACGTACGTTCTGACGCACGCGATCGACGACCTGTTTCATGCGATTCGAAGTTTCAACATCCTGAAGAAGAGCGATCGGACGCCCGTCATCCTCATTACGCCGGAAACCGGCCGGCTCCCGTCGGAAGGGATGGGCCAGTTCGCCAAGTACGTGTCCGGCAAGAGCGGTGGCCTGGGCGAGGTTATTTCCGCGCTGTGCAAGGGTCTCTCCGAACGCCGGATCCCTGTGCATCTGGTGACGCTGAACCTCAGTCGCAGATTCCGCGAAGAGGCCGGACTCAGCGAGGCTGAGTGGACCCAGACCCGCCATCACCTGAACCCCGAGAACATCCATCTGGTCAGTTCGGCCATCTACGATGCCTATCGCAGCGCCTACGACGGTTCCCCGCTGGCTAATGCCGCCGAGTTCCAGAAGCAGGTCGTCAACACCTACATCAAGGAAATCCGCAGCACGTACGAGGGCAGGGCCATCGTACACACCAACGACTGGATGGCCGGGGGGATCATCTCCGCCTATGCGAACCTGCGGGGCATTCCCATCCTGCACACGGTCCACAACACGCACACCGGGCATGTTCCCCTCGACATGTTCTACGGCGTGAACCTGCAGGCCCTCTCGCCGAAGCTGTACTTGTCGCAGGACAGTCGCGAGAAGGCCGTCGATTGCCAGGCCACTGCGATCCGCAATGCCTCGAAGGTCAGCTTCGTAGGCGAGAAATTTCTCAAGGAGATCGTGGGAGACTACTTCCTCTGGGACCCGGTCGTGCCGTTGAGTGTGCGTCAGGAGACGAAGGTGCGGTACTTCGGGCACGACACGCATGTCATCCCGAACGGCATCTCGCCCGATGTATACCCGGAGAACCAGCAGGAGGAGAATGCCGAGGTGGACAAACCCGGACTGGCGAAGCGGTACGGGCCGTCCGACACCAGCATCGTCGAGGCCAAGCGCGCCAACCTGGTCAAATTCCAGCAGAAGACGGGCCTGCGGGTGGACCCCGATGCGATCCTCCTGTACTGGCCGTCGCGACTGGACCCCATGCAGAAGGGCGTCGATCTGCTCGAGAAGGTCGCGCAGAAGCTGGTGGAAGATCATCCGGACGTTCAGATCGCGGTGATCGGAGATCCCGTCGGAGGCGACAACTGGCATTCCGACGTCATGGGCAGGATCGCCTTCGCCTCCCGCGGGTCCATCTGCTACCACCGGTTCAACCAGGATCTCAGCACGCTGGGGTATGCCGCCGCAAGCGATGTCTTCGGCGCCTCGCTCTATGAACCCTTCGGCCAGATCGACGTCGTCGGAAATATCTACGGCGCCACCGCCACGAACCGCGACACCGGGGGCTACAGCGACAAGATCGTTCCGCTGACCCTCCGGGCCTGGGGCGCCCCGATCGATCGCGGCAACGGCGTGCTCTTCCGCGACTACGATGTGAATGGGCTCCGCTGGGGCCTGGAGACCGCCATCCAGCACCACAGGTACTTCCACGACCATCCCAGGGAATGGGACAAGCAGATGCGGCGGATCATGAAGGAAGCGAGGCACACGTGGAGCCTGGAGAACATGGTCGCCAAGTACATCACCGCCTATGAAGAGATCAACGGGGGCAAACCCCTGGCGTGAGGCACGGGTTCTCCTCGCGAGGCATAAGGCGGACTTCCCTTCCGCCGATTCCCGAGTCCGATGTCGCGTCGATCAGGACCTTGGCGTGACTCGGAAGAACACGATGCCCACTCGTGTGTTGGGCGGGGGCGGCGACGCCTGCGTTTGCAGCCTCACACAGAGGGTCAGCGTCCCGCCGGGAGGATTGAGGACCGACGAATTCAGCCAGCAGGTGTACTTGCCCGGCATAACGCCGTTCGATATGAACTCGGCACTGATGTTCACGTCGGCTCGGGCCTCAAAGGAGACGTTGACGCAGCCCTGGTAGGTGTTCGCCGACCATCGGGTCAGGTAGACGACCAGCTTGTCCACATCCTTGACCCACACCCACGGCTGAAGCTCCAACCAGACCGGGATCGTCGTCACCTCGAGGGGGGTGGGGGTGCAGGGCCAACCGCATGTGTTCGTCTCGCCGCCCTGGGCCGCCAAAGCCAGGCAAATCACCACGCCAATCACCAGCGGGCTCGTCTTCATACCCTACCTCCTTGCTTGCTCCGTCGTCATCCTGAACAGATTCTGGCGCACGAACCACACGGACTTTATTACACACACACCTCCACGTGTCAATGATAAAATAGGCAACAATGTGAATTCTCGCGAATATTCCCTGTCTTAGCGGACAGCTCCGCATCTGGTCGTTGCCTCCAGCGATCGGGGTTTTCAGGGGATTCGATCTGCCGTTGACCTGCGCCGGCGATAGAGTATCATGGTTCGACAAACCCAATCGACCATGTTCTTTTGCAGATGGAGCCGGTTATGAGAGATCGCAGCAGACGAACCTTCCTCACAGCACTTGTAGTGATCGCTGGGTGCGGCCTGTGGGCCGGGCTTTGCTCCGCCCAGGATCCCGCGGGCCGCCTGGAGCGGGACTACAACGTTTCGCCGGTGCCGTTCAATCAGGTCCATGTCCAGGACGAGTTCTGGGCGGATCGGCTGGCCACCAGCCGACTGGCGACGATTCCGTACTGCTTCGGGAAGTGCGAGGAGACGGGTCGCATCAGGAACTTCGAGAAGGCCGCCGGCGTCCGAGAGGGCAAGCACGAGGGCATCTACTTCGACGATTCCGACGTCTACAAGGTCATGGAGGGCGCCGCCTACTCGCTCCAGGTCCAGCCGGACACCATGATGAGACTGTACCTGGACAAGCTCATTACGATCATGGCCGCCGCCCAGTGGGAGGATGGTTACCTCTACACGTTCTATTCCGTGCCCGAGCGGCAACCGCAGACGCGTTGGACCGACATCGCCGGCAAGCACGAACTGTACTGCGCCGGGCATATGCTCGAAGCCGCGGTCGCCCACTACCAGGTGACAGGCAACAAGGCCTTCCTGGATATCGCCACGAAGAACGCAGACCTGATCTGCAGTGTCTTCGGGCCGGGCAAGCGGACCGACCCGCCCGGTCATCAGGAGATCGAGATCGGCCTTTGCAGGCTCTACCGCGCCACCGGCGATGGCAAGTACCTCGACATGGCCAAGTTCTTCCTCGATCAACGCGGCCGGCTGGGCAACCGCGGGCCCGACGGCAAAGGCGGTCTCTACGGCCTGTACGCCCAGGACCACGTCCCGGTGACCGAGCAGACCCAGGCGGTCGGCCACTCGGTGCGCGCCGCCTACCTGTACACCGGCATGGCGGACGTCGCCGCCTTGACGGGCGACATGAAGTACGTCGATGCCATTGACTCCATCTGGGGCGATGTCGCCACGACGAAGCTCTATATCACCGGCGGCATCGGCGCCGAGGGCGGACACGAAGGTTTTGGCGGGCCCTACGAACTGCCCAATCAGACCGCCTACTGCGAGACCTGCGCCTCGCTTGCCAATATCTTCTGGAACCATCGCATGTTCCTCATGCGCGGCGACGCCAAGTACATGGATGTCCTCGAGCGGACCCTCTACAACGCGGCCCTGGCGGGGATCTCGATGAAAGGGGACCGGTTCTTCTACCCGAACGTGCTGGAATCCGCAGGTGGGCACGAACGAAGTCCGTGGTTCGACTGCGCGTGCTGCCCGTCGAACGTCGCGAGATTCGTCCCGTCCGTGCCGGGCTACATCTACGCGAGCAAGGGCAACGACGTCTACGTGAATCTCTTCATCGGTGGCGACGCGACCGTCAAGACCGCCGCGGGCGGGGTCAAGCTCCGCCAGCAGACCGAATACCCGTGGAAGGGCGAGGTCGCGATTACCGTCGAGCCCGAGAAGGAGGGCGCTTTTGCGTTCTTCGTTCGCATCCCCGGCTGGGCGCGGAACGAGCCGGTCCCGAGCGATCTGTACAAGTTTGCCGACACGGTCTCGGAGAAACCATCAATCAAGGTCAACGGCAAGGCCGTGGCCTTCGAGGTCGAGAAGGGTTTCGCCCGGATCGAGCGGACGTGGCAGAAAGGCGACAAGATCGTCCTGGACCTGCCCATGCCGATCCGACGAATCCTCTCGCACCCCGCGATCAAGACCAACGCGGGCAAGGTTGCATTCCAGCGCGGGCCCATCGTCTTCTGTCTCGAAGGACCCGACAACGAGGGCAAGGTGCTGAATCTGGTGATCCCCGACGATGCGAAGCTCAAGGCCGAGTACAAGCCCGACCTGCTCCATGGCGTGGTCGTCCTCATGGGCAAGGCGCAAGTCGCCAAGCGTGCCCTTGACGGCAAGGCGATCCTGAGCGGGACGAGACCATTCACCGCGATTCCATACTACGCCTGGGCCCATCGGGGTCTGGCGCCGATGACGGTCTGGCTGGCCCGCGAGCCACAGGCCGCCAGGCCCGAACCGGCTGATACGCTCGCCTACACCAGCAAGACTACCGCGTCCTTCGTCCACAAGTCGCTCGAAGCGATCAAGGACCAGAATCTGCCCGCCAACTCGGCCGATGGCTCTCAGCAACTGGACTTCTGGCCGCACAAGGGCACGACCGAATGGCTCCAGTTCGAGTGGGCCAAGCCGCCGCAGCTTTCGAGCGTCCAGGTCTACTGGTTCGACGACACCGGGCGGGGCGAGTGTCACCTGCCCAAGAGCTGGCAGGTGCTCTATCGCACCGCCGAGGGCGAGTACAAACCGGTCAAGACCGACGGACCCTACGGCGTGGAAAAGGACGCCTTCAACAAGGTCGCCTTCGATCCGGTCAGAACGACTGCCCTCAAGATCGAGATCGTCCTGCAAGATCAATGGTCCGCCGGCGTCCAGGAGGTCGTGATCGAATAGAAGCCGATTCTGTTGATCGAATGGGGAGTTGGGGCATCTGTCACGGTAGACGCCCGAAGTCTTGCGCCACTGTGGTCGGCGGGGCCGGATCTGTGTCTGCGGACGCTCCGTCCGTTCCATTGAGTACGCCGGCGGAGTGCGTGTCGGCTCACTTGCGACGAATCCCGCTCGATGCCTTCGACGGTGAGCCTCATGACCAGTGCCTCATGGTGACACGATGGGCTGCCATCCGCGAAAAAGAAAGGGCGACGGCATCGTGGCCGTCGCCCGGAGAGTTGACCTCTGAGTTGTCCGTCTGTTACAGGGCCCGACGTCGCCGCAGCCACCCCACGAGGCTCGTGCCCATGGCGCCCAGGACGATGGCGCCGGGGGCCGGGACCGCGGGATTGGCGGAAAGTTCCAAGCACACGTCGTCGATGTATCCGCCGTAGCTGTTGCTGATGCCTACCGCTTCGAATACCAGGGTCGCGATCTCGCTGGCGGCGGTGACCGTGTAGTTCAGGACGGTCCAACTCGTGCCGGACTGGCCGATTCCACTGTACGCGATCGTGTCGAGGAGTGCCCCGTCGAACCAGACTCTGATGCCGTTGGAGGCCGCGTCGACACTGGGTCGCGGCGAGTAGGCAAAGGATAGATCGTACGACTCGCCCGCGATCACGGAGATCGACTGCTGCATGCCGCTGTTACTGTGACTGTCGAGTTCCACGAACTGGTCGCCGTCATACGCCAGGCCGGTCACATGATCCTGGATCTCGATCCCGGGACCGAATGTGGTGGTCCAGCCAGGGATGCTCCCATAGACGCTCCAGGTTCCGGTCGCCTGGTCCGGCGCCTCGAAGCTGCCGTTGGTGATCAGATTCGCGTGAGCAAACGCCGCAGGCAGGACGGCAATCGCCAGTACGAACACAGTTCTCTTCATTGCTTACCTCCCCTGATTGATCTTGCTTGGCTCCGTCTCCTCGATTCGGATGATTTTCAGGACAGCCCCCGGCAAGTGACGGAGCACGACTTCATGAGAGACTGTCGCCACAGGTACTTCACACGATAATCAGTCGGTTCCCCCTCCGTGACACGGCGTCCAACACCCCACCTTGAATGGATCTGTAGTATAGCATTGTGTGCCCTCTTTGTCAAGAACCAAGTGCGATCGAACCCCCAGATTCCGGATTCTCGACAGGAGAAGTGGCGGCCGGCCCCTATTATAGGTCCATCCCCAACGATTCGCAGGGTGGGTTTTTCAGCCCACATGTTTACTCCGCCGGATGCCAGGGGCTCCGCCCCCGAACCCCAGCCCAGTCAATAAGACAGGACATCAGCTTTTCCGACGAAACACGCCTTCGCGGCCGCACCACAAACGTTGTCGCGTCACTACCGATGCCGCCTCAAGATCGGCCATTCGCATTGAGTTTTTCGCTTTGAGGCCTCCGACACGTTGGGGGCGAACCTGCTGAGTCATGTCAAACACGATGGCCGAACAGATCCTCTATAGACATCTTCCTGGGATATGCGTTTACCCTTCGCAGCAGCGCAAGGTTCGCCTTTTGGGTTTCCCGATGCCACCGGGCTATAATGGAAGGGCCGTCACGGGGGATAGGGCAACGCAGGAGTGCGACCTGAGCACCGTGGCGGTGCCTAACGGCACGGGTAGGCGCCGCCTCGGCGGGGCGCCGACCCTCTTGTACATGTGCTGGGGGCTCCAACGCGACAAACTCCCGCCTCGCCAGAGGCGGAATTGGCTTGACGCCCTCCGCCTGCTGATTCATAGTGCGAGGAAGGACTATGAGCATTGGTTGGAGGTCTACTGTGCCATGATTGAGAAGCGAACGGTGTTCATTCTGGGAGCGGGTGCCAGTTGTCCCTACGGATTACCAACAGCAAATGAACTTCGATGCGATATTATCCGGAACTTCCGGACGAGATATGGAGATCACTGTGTCACCCACCGAGAGACGGAGAAGGAGAGGACAGCCAGGGGCTATCCAACGATCAGCGACGCGATTGCGTTTCTCAGCGTGTTTGATGGGCCGAATAATATGGAGTCCGTCGATCTATTTCTCTCAAGACAGCCTCGGTTCAGGGAAGTCGGAAAGCTCGCCATCTTGCTCAGCATATTGCATCACGAGCGGGAAAGTCGTTTCGCCCACAACATGAAAGAGCCTGGCCGGGACTGGTATTCCCTCTTGTATGACAGAATGACACGCGAATCCACTGGCAAGGACAGTTATAAGGAACTTGCGCGGAACCAGGTAGCGTTCATTACCTTCAATTACGACCGTTCGTTGGAACATTTTCTATTCCGAAGCCTCCATTCATTTGAAGACGCGACTCCAGAGAATGTGAAGGAGCAGATCGATCAGATCATGATCAGTCATGTGTACGGAAAGCTCTCGCTATTGCCATGGCAAGACAATGATACCTCCAAGGTACTTGGCTATGGTGATGATGCCTCCGAGTCCTATGGCAGACTCCCCAGTGTGATACAGAATCTGTACGTGGTCCATGAAGAGAGGACGAATCCTGAATTGGAAAAGGCACGTACTACAATCTCCGAGGCAGAACGGATCTTCTTCCTGGGTTTCGGCTATGCAGACGAGAACTTGAAAGTCCTCGGCATACCCGCCACTCTGAAACCCACACAACTCGTCTATGGAACGACGATGGGGTTCACCGAGAAAGAGCGGAAGGACATGCAGCTACGTCTTGCTGATGGACTCCGGCATCCTCAGAAGCCGAACGAGGACGCGCGAGGCAAAGTCCACTTGAAGGACTGCGATTCTGTCGCCCTGCTTCGTGAGTTCCTGTGACGCAGGAGTGTGCTGCGACACAGGACTCAGCATTACCTGAACCGTGCCCTTGTGGACCACAGGCCTAGGCTGGGGTTGGAGATGTAGAAGATGTCCTCGCCGGCGACGTGGTTCGGGCCGTCCTTCAGCTTCTTCGGGTCGTATTTCGACAGCATCGTTTGCAGGTCGGCGTATTGCATGTTCACGCTCTCGATTTCCTGCTTCGTCAGCGAGCCGGGGCAATAGGTCATCGTGAAGCGGCCGTCGGTCGAGCCGTGGATCAGGTGGGCTGCCGCGCCGAGAGCGGATCGCAGGTCCTCGTTGTCCCGGACGAGTTGCAGGACGCGGTTGGTGCCCACGTAGCCGTACTTGCGGATCATCTTATCGATGCCCTTGTCTTCGCCGAACTCCCTCAGGCCGGGGGCCAGGACGATCAGCTCGCCCCCGTCGGCCATCGCCATCCGTGTGCGGTAGATGCTCTTATTGCCGAGCCAGGTGCTCTTGAACTCCTCCGGGTCGAGCCAGACGACGACCTTCCCGAGCGGCTTGTCGATCATCGTGAAGTTCACCTTCAGCGCCAGCTCGCACGCTTTGTTGAAGCATTCGATGTCGTCCCCGACGAAGAGGCCCCGCGTGACCGGTCCCGAGGGCGTCGCGCCGACGACCGTCAGGACGTAGACGATGGGCAGGTGCTTCGCGAAGTGGTCGGACGCGTAGTTGAGCACTTTGCGGACCGGTGTGTCCGCCCGGCCCATGATCCGCTCCATGCCGTAGACCGCGCCGAGGAAGTGGCTCTTGTTGATGCCCTCCGAGCCGCCGGTGCCGACGAAGACGTTCTTGTTGTAGCTGGCCATGCCGATGACCTCGTGCGGCACGACTTGGCCAAGCGAGAGGATCAGGTCGTGCCCGCCCTGGGCGATCAGCTTGCTCACCTGCGCAGGCCAGGGCCAGTCCAGCTTGCCCTCGCTCACCTCGCGAATGAACGCGGGGGGGACCTCGCCCAGCGTGACGAAGCCGTTGCGCCAGTCGTGGACGCGGAACAACGAGGCGGGCACCTCGCCAAACATCTTCGCGATCTCGGGTTCGGCCATCGCGAAGTGCGTCCCGAGTGCAGGCAGGACGTCCGTCAGCGCCTTGCCATAGTATTGCCAGGCATAGCGAGTCAACTCGCCCGCTCGCGAGTGGAGCCTCGTAATGTCCGGCGGGAGGGCGAGAACCTTGTGTCTCGCGCCCAGCTTGTCCAGTGCGGCACACAGACCCTGCTTGAGGTCGTCGCCGCTGAGGTTCTCGCGTTCACTTCCACGACTATAGAGAAGCATATAACACCAATCATCAACCTGAACGGTGCGTAATACGCACCCTGCAGAACGCCATACCGCCTTCCTCGCGTAGGGTGCGTATCACGCACCATCTTCATTCACGCCACGCTGGATCACACGCCGCTGAAGGCGGAGAAGCCGCCGTCGACGGGGATGGTCACGCCCGTGACGAACTTCGACGCGTCGCTGAGCAGCCAGAACATCGCGCCGAGCAGCTCGTCGGGCGACCCGAACCGGCCCATCGGCGTGTGGCCGACCACCGTCTCGCCGCGAGGGGTCAGGGCCCCGGTCTTCTCGTCGGTCAGGAGGAATCGGTTCTGCTCGGTCAGGAAGAAGCCCGGCGCGATCGCGTTGACGCGGATGTCCCTGGCGTAGTTCTGGCACATGTGAACCGCGAGCCACTGCGTGAAGTTGCCGATCGCGGCCTTCGCGGCCGAGTACGCCGGGATCTTCGTCAGCGGACGCAGCGCGTTCATGCTCGAGATGTTCAGGATGATGCCCGCCTTCTGCTCGGCCATCAGCTTGCCGAAGACCTGCGCCGGCAGCAGGGTGCCCAGGAAGTTCAGGTCGAAGACGAACCGGACGGCCTCCGCCGGCAGATCGAAGAACGACAATTGCGGCGACGTGGTCGCCTCTTTCTTGTTGCCGCCGGCGCCGTTGACGAGGATATCGACCCGCCCGAACGCCGCGACGACCTTGTCGCGGGCCTTCTCGATGCTGGCCTTGTCCAGGACGTTGCAGGGGACCGCGAGTGCGGAGCCGCCCTGGGCGGTGATCCCGTCAGCCGCTTTCGCCGCTGCGGCCTCGGATAGATCGAGGATCGCGACCCTGGCGCCCGCGGCGCCGAGGGCCCTGGCCATCGTGCCGCACAGAATGCCGCCGCCGCCGGTGACGACGACCACTTTGTCTTTCACACTGAACGAATCGCTCATCGCATACCTTTCGATTCAAACCACGTCGCCCGACTATACCCGAGCGAGCGAGGGATTTCAATCATCGTGTCGCGAGGAAAGCGCCAGGCGTCTTGCGGCCGGGCGATGCCAAGGGAGACGCAGAGATCAGAAGGCCGGAAGGCAAGCAGACCCCGACTCTCGCAGAGACGGCAAGCCGCAGAGAGGAGGCTTTCGACACGGATTCACACGGATTCGACCCTGTCCTTGTGAGCGACATCGCGGCAATCCCTCCCTTTGCCATTCCCGCGGAAGCGGGAATCCATCCGAGCCACGAGACACGACTCCCCATCCGCCGATCACGCGGATTCGCGCAGATTACGAAGGGCGAGTGAAGGTGGGGACTTGTTCCACGCGTTCAAGACCGGTTCCCCCTGGGTCCATGATGGCACTTGAAATCAGTATAGTGCCCTCGGAAGTCGGGAATTCCAATGTGCAAGACCTGGGCGTCCTCCACCTGACGACACAGAGAGATCTCAACGAAATTCCGACACATTGTGAAGATTACTCTTGACATTGTCGCGGGGAGGGGCATAATGTGACGCGAAGAGGCAGGGTCGATGTGTGGCAGATCGCTAGCTCCACCCCTGTTCTTCTCTAGGGCAATCTATGTACGTGCTCTGTCCATATACGCCCTGTTCACATAGCCTTCCACAAACTTGTGGTTCGGTCGGTTTGCATCAGCCCGTATTACATGTCCTGTTCCCGGAGGTTGCACTATGAAATCGCGAGTCTTGATTCTTCTTGCCACAACCACATTCCTTGTAGTGCTGGGATTGCCTGGCCAAGCCAACTGCGAACGCATCACGGTGGATTTCGAGCAATTTGAAGGCTGGGACATGATGGGCGCCGATTTTGGGGACCCCATCCCGGCATCGGCCCGCCTGTCTGACGAGTTGCTCGATGCGTACGGTGTTGTTTTTGCCTCCGGCAGTTCGTACGTCGCCGTCATCGACTACTACCGGTGCATCCCTAGCGGGACGAAGGGGATCCAGGGAGCGTCGCCCGATGGTGGATGGGCGTACAGCAGCGAGTACCCCGTCACGATCAGCTTCTTCACGCCTGGGGATGCGTCGGTCCCGGCGGCTACTGATTTCGTTTCTGTCCAGGGCGACTTGTGCGGCGATGGGAATGAGATCACCCTCAATGCATTTGACGTCGATGGTAATCTGGTTGGCTCATGTACCGACAGGGACTGGGGAGCTGTACTGGAAGTCTCCACTAGCGGGAAGGTAATACATCAAGTCCAGCTCCTCGGCCATCCCTACCATTACGAGGGCGTGGTCTGGGACAATCTTATCTTCGAATTCCCCACGGTGATCGTTGATGGGGGTACGGTCTTGCCGCCAGAGGTTTCGACTCTGCCCCCGGTGGTGACACCCATATCCGTGACGCTCCGTGGCCGACTGGACGACGATGGGGGCGGCACGTGTCAGTATCGCTTTCGCTGTTATCTCAAGAGATTGGGCTCAACAGCCGCCGTCTTCACGCCTTGGCAGTACGGCGCCAAAGAGGGAAGCGAGTTCAGCTATATGTTCAAACTGCCCACGATCCTGACCGAATGGATCGGTACGTTGATCCCTGATGCTGAGGTGTGTTACGTTGCCGAAGCGAAGAACGGGGCTGGGAGTGACCTGGGGTATCCTGAGTGCTTCAGAGTGCCAGTGGTGTCCAAGAAAGGAGCCATCATCGGCTTGGTAATCGGGGTCGATAGTCAAGGACGGGCATTGGGCCCGGTGAGTGGCGCGACAGTCGATCTGCAGTACGCCTCCGGCGTCGGGTCTTGGACTGCAACGACAGATGGCAAAGGTCAGTTTGCCTTCAGCAATTTGGAGCCCGGGAAATACACCGCCACGGCAAAGAAGGTCTATTTCTACGATAACAACAAGGCGGTCGAGCTGGCAGCAGGGGAGACAAGACAGATCGAGATCAGGCTGACGCGAAAGGCAGGCTCTCCCGTCGCCACCGATTTCTCCTCCCCGAACGGCAAGCATTTCATTCCAGGGATTCCGGGAAACCTCAAATTCGCCGTAACCGTTGCATGGAACGGAGGGCCCGGATCAGTACGTTTCAAGGTTGCAGGCACCTGGCGCAACGCAACAATCACTGACCTCGGTGGCGGCAAGGCACTCGCCAGCCTGACAATTTCAGCGCCATCCACAGTCTCAGCGTGTAACGAGGTTACGGTGGAGGTTACCAATCACGAGGGGAAGACAGCCTCCATCAATACAGGAGTCCGGTTCTACCCCATCCCCGGGATTGTTGTTCCGTGGTACCGCGACAATATCCCATGGACACCGTCGGGTCTTAGGCTGACCTACGCAAATGAGAAATCCGTCCACTGGCCCCTATCAGTTCCTTTGGACATTCTCTCGCTGGAGGTGTACTTGGGTTACCAAAGGGGCCTGAGCTACGACCTGTTGGCTGGGACGTTCGCGGGATCGCTTGGCGTGCACGGGAAGTTCGCCTTGGACCTGGATATACCCGGGACCAAGTGGGAGGTGCTCGGCGAGGGACGTCCGGAGGGGACCGGGACTCTCAGTATTTCGCTCGCGGGGTGTGACAGCCCAAGGATTACGCCAGGATGGTCACTCTCATTCACAGGCAAAGCAGGTGTCGGCGCGCCTGCAATCATCATCGTGGACATTGTCGTGCCAGGCTTGGGTACCACTCTAAGCTACTTGCCGGTCATAGGTGATTTGAAGGTCCGCCTTTACGTAGTTGGGGGAGGCAAGATCTCGGGTGTGTATGAAGGAGGACGAATGGGCTCCTGTTACCTTGGTTCAACATCTGTCAAGAATGCGGTGACATTCGGAGCCGAAGCGCAGGCGGTCTTGGATCTGAAGATAACAGGCGCTGGGGTTTATGTCGGCGGCACGGGGACGCCGGAGTTCCAGGTCTGCCCCGACTTCGCATTCCAGGCTGTCACGTTGAGGTCATATGTCGGTGTCTACGCATGGGCCCCATTGTTCTACTTCCGCAAGGAGTATGGCGCAGAGTTGCGTTTTGAGGCAGGCGGCAAGACGAAGATGCTGGGCATGTCGGAGTTGCCACGTTCGATTGCACGCCGCCTTGCCGTCTCGGGGCGAATGGATGATCTCCTGGGGGTGCAGACCGACGATCTGTCCTGGTCGCCGATGGATGCCAGCTACGTGCGCTGGGGTGAGGCAAATCGTGTGGCTGAGAAGAGAGGGCTGGGAGGGATCAGGATACTCTCAGCCGACGATCCGACGGTCTCGGCAGTGGACATCATTGCGGAAAACGTCACCAATCTGGCGGCACCGACGGTGCTCTCAAATCCGGCGCAGACTGTTGTCCTGTTTGCGCTGCACGATCCGAACAAACCTTGGTATGCGGCGACGGATATTGGCGTCGCGACGAAGACGCCCGATGGGGAGTGGGCTCTGGATCGGATTGCGGACGACGACGCGGCCGAATTCGAACCCGAGATCGTCGGGACAGAGCCTGCGCTTGTTGCCTGGACTCGGATTTCGGGCGACATATCGGGTACGACTGGTCCCGACGAGGTGACGCCGCACCTGGAGATTGTGACGGCCCGGCTGGATCAGAGTACGGGGCTTTGGACTGTGCCCGAACAACTGACGTTCAACTCCGTGGTCGATCGGAATCCGCTGCCTGTTGCCTTCGGGCAGACGCAGGGAGTTCTGTGGATTCAGAATCAGGGGCAGGCCAGCATCGGAGACGCCAACAATGGCGACCGGCTCCTGTTTGCCCGGTGGGACGGCGCTGCATGGCAGACGCCGGAGACTCTCTGGTCCGGCCCGAAGGGGATCATGGACTTCGCATTTGCCGCGGACGGCGCCGGCGAGGGACATGTCGTTCTCACCGTCGACGAAGATGGCGATCTGGGCACTACCGCCGATTGCGAACTCTACTCACTGGCTACCGTCGGCGGCGTATGGCAGGAGGCCCTCCGGTTGACCGAGGATGATGTGGAAGACTCCAGCCCGGCCCTCCTGACACCGAAGGGTGTGCCGATGTGCGTGTGGGATGCCAATGGGACTGCGACGTACTCGCGCTTGGATCCATGGAATCCGAGAGCGGTCTACAGCGAGGCCACGGATGCCAACGACTGCCTGGCTCTGGCGGGCGTCACCCTGCCTGTGGGCGGCGCGATCGCGTACACCACGCAGGGCCCCAACGGGGTGGACATCGTCGCGTCGTTCTACGACGCCGATTTGGACCTGTGGTCTCAGCCTCGCCAACTGACGCACGACGAACATGCCGAGAGCGCCCTGTCTCTAACGTGTGACGGGAACGATCTCGTGCTGGTCTATCTCAAGACGCAGACGGTCCGCGAGGATATGGATGTCGAGATCAACGGTCAGATGACGCATCTGGAGAACGTGCCGCAGCCCGGTCGGGTCGATCTGTGCATGTTGCGTCACACGCCGGGACGGGATGCGGCGGTTATTGCTGGGTCCCTCGTAGTCGAGCCCGGCAATCCCTCGCCAGGCCAGCCGGCGACCATCACCGCGACCATCGAGAACCAGGGCGACCTGCCCCTGCAGGATGTGCAGGTGGGGTTCTATGACGGCGATCCGAACAGCGGCGATACGCTCATCAGCGATGTGCAAGTCATTCCTGGGGTCCTGATCGCAGGCGGCAAGCAGAATGTGCTGATATCGTGGACCGTTCCCTCCGGTGAACAATCGCACAGGGTCTTCGTCGTGGTCGATCCCTATGGGACCGTCACTGACCGAGAGCCCGAGAACAACCGGGCTTCGAAACTGACCGTCCTGCCCGACCTGACGGTCGAGACCTGCTGGAGCAGCGATTTCTCGCCCAGGGAGGCTCTCCTGACGGCCCGCGTGACCAACCCCGGCGCGATCCTGAGCGGACCGTTCCAGGTCTCCTGGCGGTTGAATACGCCGGACGGCAACGAGATTGGCTCCAGTGAGGTCGAGATGCTCGTGGCCGGCGCGGCCTGCGAAGTCTCGACCATCTGGGATTTGAGTTATGATCTCGACCCCAACGAAGGGGGCCAGGTCTTCGTGGTTGTGGACTCTCCCGGCAGTGTTCTGGAGTCGGACGAAGGGAACAACTCGGCGGCGTGTGCGGTCTTTGCACCTGCGGACCGACCTGCCTTCATGCCGGTGGCGCATTGGCAGTTCGATGATACGCCGGGGATGACCGCGGAAGACTCCGCCGGCACGAGCGACGGGACGATCCACGGGCCCATCTACGTGGACGGTAAGATCGGCGGGGCGCTGCAGTTTGACGGGAAGAACGACTACGTGGACTGCGGGAATGCCGATGTCCTGGCCCCGGAGAAGATGACGCTCGCCCTCTGGGCCTTCTTGCCCTCGACCCCGTCGGCGAAAGGATACCTGGTCGGCAAGGCGCAGGGCATGATGGCTCTGCGCGATTACACGCTGGCCTGCACGGCGGACGGACGCATCGAGTTCTACTTCACCGATTCCACGATCAAGACCGTGACGGTTGGCGCCGCCGCAGCGATCCCGAGCGGCAAATGGGTCCACATCGCCGCAGTCCGCGACGGGTCCAAGGCGCTTCTGTACGTCGATGGTGTGCCGGCTGGGAGTCAGGACTACTCCTTCACGCCCACGAACAAGCAACAGCCTCTGACGTTGGGAGCCCTCAATCCGTCCTTCTCCACAGCGTTCTTCAAAGGGACGCTGGACGACGTTCGCGTGTATGACGTGCCGCTCTCAGAATCCGAGGTCTCATCGCTCTACCAGCAGGACGCAGGCAACTGATCCTGATGCAGATGGGGTCCCTTGCGGACCTGTCCGCGGCACGATGACCCGGCGCTGCGGGACCGGCTGGAGCATGGTGGAGCGGACCGGCACGTCCGAGAATGGCGGCACCGGCAGCAGTGAGTCCCGGCGGGTGGAGTCTACCTGTGCCGCAGGGGCAGGTTGTGCAAAAAAAGATTGCATAAACTACGTGGCTGCGGTAAAATACGTATCTTAGAGAACCACGATTCGGGGGGTCCAAGACGCCCCGCAAATGCGTTGGGATGGGTCCCGGACGCGACCGGGTCGCGCTGGGGAACTCTGTCCGTGGAGAAAGTTCTATGTCCGGGATGTTCTTTTCGCTGAAGGAAACCGCTCAGAGGCTCGGCAGATCCGAAGACCAGGTCAAACAACTGGTCAAGGAGGGCAAACTCCGCGAGTTTCGCGACGGGGCCAATCTGCTGTTCAAGATCGACGAGGTCAACGCCCTGGTGGACGAGGGCATCGACATGGGGCTCGATGCGGTGGAACTGACCGAAGAGACCCCGGCGGAAGAACAGCCCGTCGAGGCTGCCGAGGAAGAAGCGATCCCCTTGGCGGACGAGGACCTGTTCAAACTGGACGAGGAAGAGCCCCCGGCGCTAGAGCCGACGGCTGAGGTCGAAGCCACGTCCGAGTTGGGCCTGGCGCCCGAGGAGACTGGGACAGACGAGACCGCCGCCGGAGAAGAGGAACTGCTGCTGCTGGACGAGGATCAACCCGCACCCGACAGCTCCGCGGAGATCATGGCCGGAGGGGCCGCCGATGACAGCGAGGAGATTTCGCTGGCGGCGGAATCCGGCATCCTGGCCTCGGGTAGTGACATAACCGACGCCGACACGGCGTTGACCACCGGGGAAGGGGTGAACGTTCTCGGCGAATCCAGCAGTTCCGACTTCAACGTGACGGAAGATTCGCTTGCCGAGACCGCGATCGGGCCCGCGGGTTCGAGCGCAGAAGCCTCCCTGGAAGAGATCGAGGACGACGTGAGCCTGGACAGCTTCGGGAGCGGCTCGGGCCTTCTCGACCTGTCCCTGCAGGCCGATGATACGTCTCTCGGCGGGATCCTCGATGAGATCTACACCTCCGAGGGCGGAGAGGGCGGCGAAGGCTCTGGCGAGGCGCCAGCCGCCGAGGCTGGAGAAGAAGGTGCTTCATTTGACGACATCACGGCCGAGGCGGAGCATCCCGCCGGCGCCGAAGAGGAGACGCCTGTGCCCGAGCCGGTGGCGATGATGCCGGCCATGATGGGCGCCGTCTACGCGGAGGCGGCCCCGGACGCCCAGAGCAACATCCTCGGCATGCTCCTGTTCCTGCCCATGCTGGCCCTGCTCTACACGACGATCGTGGTGGTCGCGGGCCTGCGTCACGTGACCCCATCGATCCTCTCGTCGATTCAAGGGATGGTCTGGTATCTCCTGGGCGGGGCGATCGTCGTTTCGCTGATCGTGGTCGGTGTGTCCTTCATGGCCGGCCGCGAGCGAGGCGAAGCCCCTGTCAAGGCCAAGAAGGTCAAGGCCGAGAAGCCCAAGAAAGAGAAGAAGGCCAAGGCCGAGAAGCCCGCCAAGGCGGAAAAGCCGGCCAAGGAAAAGAAGAGTTTCTTCGGAAAGAAGAAATAGGGCTCTTGCGACTTCGGACGCCTTGCCCTGCTGGACGTTTTCACGTCGCAGGGGCGAGCTTGTTGTTCCAGATCCGCACACGGCGCTGGGGCTCCGGACAGACGGCCTGTACGGGCGGTTGCATCACATCAGGTCCTTCTGGATGGTGGCGAGGTACTCCCGTAAGTACGACGTCTCAGCCTCTACCGTCATCCGGCCGAAAGGCTCATCCCGCTCGATGGCTCGGACCACGTCGTCGCGAGATTGCGCCGGGCTGCCCCGGTCAGCCTGCCCTATCTGGTTCCCTTCTCGCGGTGGTTCTCTTTCGCAGGATGTTTGCCGTTGAAGTCCAAAGAGACAATCAAGAGCGGCTCGACAAACAGGGTGGAATCGTCCGGCCCAACGACGACGATTCGCCGCTTGCCTACGGCGACCATTTGCGGATGACGCACAGCCAATGATCGGCCATCGGCCAGGCACAACGGAATCAGCGGTCTTCCACGGACTTTCGCAGCTCCCGGCAGGAGCTGAGGAACTCCGCGGGCGACATCTCCCGCAGGAAGACCAGGCCGCGGGTCGCGCGGATCACCGCCTTCGGATGGTTGTAGAACCACTCGCGACCCAGGCACGTCTTGATCTTCTGATATTGCTCCACCTGAATCCGCTGGGCCAGTTGCGAGAAGGGCCCGTCGTACTCGTAACTCGGGAACGAGGCGTCCTTCTGCGTGATGAACGAGTCCATGAACGCGCTGTGCATGACGGAGAACATCGCCAGGCTCACCGGGACGAACAGATCGGCCTCGGAGGG
>DAOQWL010000037.1:0-32418 GCA_035342095.1 Sedimentisphaerales bacterium
TCCATACCATGCTATTGGCTCAAAGCGACAAATCTCAGGGGTTTGGGGACAGGTCACCAAGAACCACCGAAGTGCGCAAGAACCGGATCAGCCAGATATCTCTTGGCCTCTACCCAGATCCTTCGGTTTCGCTTCAGGATGACAAGACTTTCGCACGGGTTCTCTTAGGCCTGCGTCACGGGCTCCGCCAGCGGTAGTTGAACCGGCGATTGGGCGCGTGGTCGCCGCCGCCGGCGAAATCCACGGTGTTGCCGTCTCGGCGGATGTTGTCTGCCCAGTGGAAATCGAGAGTACACCCGGTATCCGGCCTGCACCCGATCGCAGACAGCGGCGCCTGCAACTCCAGCTCGTTGCCACGGACCCGGTAGGGGATGCGTGCGACGATCCGCCAGTTCCGTCCGTCGGTGGTCCGCTTCACGGTGGTTGTGTCGGAATCGAGCACCTCCGCGTTGATGAGAATGTCGTAGCCTTGCCAGCCCGTCTTGGGGTCGAGGTCCGCGTCGAGGAGCAGGAGCATCCAATTGGGGTCGGTGCAGGGCGTCATCGGGTCTGCGGTTCGGACGTAGCAGCAGAGGTTCTCGCTGTCACGGGTCATTTTGCACACGACGATGTCGTTACGCCCGCTGGCGTCGGTGTAGCGAGTGTCGCCGTAGCCCTTGTGGTCCCGGTGAGTCGTGTCGCCGATCGTGTCACGATACTCGGGCTTCACGTCGCTCCAGTCGGCGAAATCTCCGTCGATGGCGATGGAGGTTCGTGGGCCCGGCTCGGCGGGTTTGCGGACGCCCTTGAACCGCCGGATATAGGAGACCATCTGATAGTAGTAGCTGTCGGTATGGCCTCCCTTCATCGGCTCAATGTCCCGGCTGTACTCGTGGTCGTATTCGTCCACGAACAGTGCGTCCGGATAGTAGCTGTCCTGCCCAGTGTACTTGTACCACTTGTCGAACCGCCCGGCGACCCATTCGTTCCAGCCTGTGATGAAGATGAACTCCGGATCGAGCTCCAGGGCCCGCGTCCACTGCTCGACCGCGTTGTAGCCGAAATGAACGGCGTTTGCATCCGGGTCCCTGGCGGCGTCGTGCCAGCTCCGACCTCGGGCGCCGTCCTTGTGGCTCATGGCCGACAGTTCCGGCCCGACCGCGTTTTGGGCGACGCCGACGGCAACCTGCTCGACGTGGCCTTCCTTGTCCCGAAAGGCGTGTTGCGGAAAGACCTCCAGCCAGCCCCACTGGTCGGGTCCGGTCGGACCGGTGAAATAGGACGGGATCGGCTTGCGGAACGTGAAGAAGCTCTGGATTGCGGAGTCCTTGAAGTACGCGGGGTCCGCCATGATCAGCGGCTTGCCGTCCCAGCGGAACCACAGCTCTTCATAGAGTCCCTTGCTGTAGAGGTCGTCATAGACCGCCTGCACGACGACGGTCGGATCGCCGAAGGGGGCCAGGAAGGCGATCTGTGGCGTGCGATTGCCTTGCTCTCGCATCTTGCGGTACGCGGCGCACAGGACCATGTAGGACTCTTTGAACGTGAAGGGCGGGTTTGTCGTGTCGAAGATCACCACGTCCACTCCCGCATCGGCGAGCATGGAAGCGTGCCTGCGAATGACGTACGGATCGGTCGAGATGTAATAGCCCAGTTCCGGCTCGCCCCAATGGTGCGGTGCGCCGAGCGGACCCCACTGGGGATTGTTCGGATCGGCCGCGAGGATGCGCGAGTTGTCGTACGGACCCTGGTTCCCGTGCAGGGTATGCCAGGTCCAGTAGAACATCCCGATGTATCTGTCCGGCCGCGGCGGCCCGCAGACGTCTGACCCGAGCACTTCGCGGCCCAGCGCATCTGTAGCCACCCAGGTATCGCTGTACAAGTCCCAATCGTCGCTCTGAACAGATCCCACTCCGAGAGCACACACCATCGCAACGGTCACGAACATCATCTCACCTCGATCCTGGCATAGCTAATCGTTGAACTCACTCCCTGTCGTGTCCCCAGCAGGTCCAGCGTCTGCGAAGGGACGGCGCCCGCCCGGACGGTGGCGGTCATGAAACTGGTGAATGGCTTCTCCAGCGGCACTCGAACCGCGTCGCCGACCGATCCGTTGGGCTGGATCTCGAGCAGGCGGTTCTCCGAGAGGGACTTGCCGCTTGCGTCGGAGCCCGAAACGTAGAAGAAGACATACAGGCAACCGTCAGGAGTCACATGGAACCGGCCTTGGCCGGGGCGCTCGTTCGATTGGCCCTCCTCCGCCGCCAGGAGGGTGCGGCGCAGGATCATCTCGCCCGCCTGGAGGACCGCGTAGTTCAGCGAATGGCTCTGTTTGACGCCGGGGAAGAACTTCTCTCGCAGACGCTCGTCGATGGCCCGCTCGGTCCAGAGAACGTGTACTCGGCCGTCCGGACCGACCCACAGATCTCCCGGCGAAACCCATCCGCAGGTCTTCTCCCGACTGGCGATCTCGACCCACGGCTCGAACCGGCCCGTCGTGATGTCGCGCGACCAGGTGTAGAACAGCCGCCGGAAGTCGTAGTCCCACTCCTGCCCGGTGAGCTGCTTCTTGAACGCCCGCCACGATTCGTTCGGCTCGACGATGTCGCTGACCCCGCAGAAATGGACCTCGCGATTGTGCAGCATGACGTTCGGATAGCACACGCGGATGGGCTGGGGCTTCGAGTACTCGGCTCCCCAGGGCCATGCGAGCTTGCCCTGGGCGCTCCACTTGCCCTCGCGATCCAGGAACGTCCATTCCGCGTGCGTGTAGCCAACGTTCTGGAACAGGATCAGTTCGTTGTTCGGGCCGTCGGCGGCCAGACTGCGGTACGAGTGCTCTGTGAATTTCGGCTCGCCCGACCAGACGGGAATCATGGTCTGCGCCGGCCTGGCCGCGTTATCGGCGGCGAACTGGAGCAGTTCGGGCCGGGCGGGACCGGCGTAGGCGTTCGGGTCCGTATTCAACGTCGGATTGGCGGAGAGGAAGAACCGCCCATCAGAGAAGCAGACCAGGGGAGAAGGTTCTCGCGTCCGGCCTGAAGGATCGAAGCAGACCCTCCGCCAACCTTGTTTTCCTCGCTGGAACAGCATCCAGCGACAGTTGTTGAGCGGCTTGGCGCCTGTCAGAGTCTCCAGGCCGCTGGCGAAGACGTCGTCGCCCAGGCGGACGATGCACGTCGAGCCGTGACACCACATCGGGCCGGCGCCGTTGTTGGCCGACTCGTAGCGGTAGATGTCCTCTTCGATTTCGACCCTTGGGCGTGGATCGGCGGTTGACACGGCGCACCAGGCCGCGAGCAGCAGCAGGCATGTGACAGGACGTGTTCTCATAGGATGCCCCCTTATCATTGCTTGGCGTGTTTCATGAATGCATTGTATCGGTCCGACCGCCGCGGGCAAGCCCTCATCCGGCTGTGAGCATGATGCTCAATATCCCTCATCGGTCTGTCATGCTGAGACGAAGCCGGAGCACCTGGGCTGCGAACAGCGGACCATTCTCATTCGTGGGCCAGATCCTCCGCTGCGCTCAGGATGACAATTGCCAGGACCGCGGTGGACAGGGGGAAGAACTCGGAAAAGAGGTTGCAGCCACCGGCCTGGGGGCATATTTTGACGTGGACGCAGGTTCGTCACGCAGATCGGAATACGCCGTCCACGCTAATTCGGTGGGCAGCGTATCGGCGTATGGCCTGTTCGGAGTTCCGCGTTTACGCGGTCTTCACCCGCCTGAAGGCGGAGCTCCAAACGGTGTCCGCGGCTTCTGCCCACCATTTTCAGGTGGACGGTGTAGGAACGCTCGTTCAGTGGATAGGGGACAATACCGATGAAGACAGAGCGAATCATCATGTGGGGCTTGTTGGGCCTCCTGGCGGCCGATGCGGCGGGAGCGGAGTGCCGTCGCTTGGAGTACAACCATCCGGGTTTGGTGGTCGATCTGGGCGTGGGGTTGTGGGCTTGGCCCTTGCCGATGGACTACGACCGCGACGGTGATCTCGATCTGGTCGTGAGCTGTCCGGATGTGCCGTACAACGGGACGTATTTCTTCGAGAATCCCGGCGGCGGCAAGATGCCGGTGTTCAAACCGGCGGTGCGGATCGGCCGGGGGCTGAGCAACGTGCGGATCTCGTATGTCGCCGGTCGGCCGCGAGTACTCGGTCCCGGCGTCGAGTACGCGGATTTCCTCACCCATGGGTTCGACAAACAGACCGAACTGCTTGCCGACTCCAAGGTGCATGATGGAAAGGTCCGCGCCAATCAGTGGCACTACTGCGACTATGACGGCGACGGCCGGCAGGACCTGATCGTCGGCGTCGGCGACTGGACCGAGTACGGCTGGGACAACGCCTTCGATGCCGAGGGAAAATGGACGCGGGGACCGCTTCATGGCTATGTCTACTGGCTGCGGAATATCGGGTCCGACGATCAGCCTCGCTACGAGAAAGCGGTGCAGGTGACCGCAGGCGGCAGGCCGGTGGATGTCTTCGGGATGCCCTCGCCCAATTTCGCCGACTTCGACGGTGATGGCGACCTCGATCTACTCTGCGGCGAGTTCGTCGACCGGTTCACCTACTTCCAGAACGTGGGCACGTGGACCGAGCCGAGCTACGCGGAGGGTCGATACCTGACTTATGACGGCAAGCCGCTGGCGATGGATCTGTGCATGATCGTCCCGACCGCCATCGATTGGGATGCCGATGGCGACGTGGACCTGATCGTGGGCGAGGAAGACGGGCGTGTGGCCCTCGTGGAGCACACGGGCCGGGTGATCGACGGGCTTCCGCAGTTCCTCCCTCAGCGGCAGTTCCGCCAGGAGGCGAAGGACGTGAAGTTCGGCGCGTTGGTCACGCCGGTCAGTTTCGACTGGGATGGCGACGGGGACGAGGACCTCGTCTGCGGCAACACCGCGGGCTACATCGGGTTTATCGAGAACCTCGACGGCGGCAGTCCGCCCAAGTGGGCCGAGCCCAGGTATCTGACCGCCGACGGCCGGGTCATTCGCATCCAGGCTGGCTACAACGGCTCGATCCAGGGACCGTGCGAAGCGAAATGGGGTTACACCGTGCTCAGCATCGCCGACTGGGATGGCGATGGACTGCCCGATATCCTCGCCAACTCCATCTGGGGCAAGGTCGTGTGGTTCCGGAATGTGGGCGCCCGTCGGCAACCCGAGCTGGCCCAGGCCCAGCCCATCCGGGTCGAATGGCCGGGGCAGGCGCCCAAGCCCGCGTGGACCTGGTGGACCCCTCAGGCGGGAGAACTCGCGACGCAATGGCGGACGACGCCCATGGCGACGGATCTGAACCGCGACGGCCTGACCGATCTGGTCATGCTCGATCACGAGGGGTACCTGGCCTTCTTCCGGCGGGCCAAACAGTCCGCCGGATTGGTCCTGCTGCCGTGCGAACGGGTCTTCCGTGGAGCGGGCGCCTGGGCTTTCGACAGCAAGGGCGCCGTTCGCCAGAAGGGCGACGGCACGCTTCGTCTCAACGACGGCGCCGCGGGCAGCAGCGGCCGGCGGAAGCTCTGCTTCGTCGATTGGGACTGCGACGGGAAGCTCGACCTGCTGGCCAATAGCGCCAGCGTTAATTTCCTTCGCAACGTGGCGGAAAAGGAAGGCGAGTTCGTCTTCCACGACGAGGGACCGGTTTGCCCGGTCCGTCTGGCGGGGCACACGACGAATCCGACCGTAGTGAACTGGGACCGCGACGAGACGCCGGACCTGCTGATTGGCGCCGAGGACGGGTTCCTCTACTACGTGGAGAATCCCGCGGCGTCGCCTGCGGCTCGATGACGAGGTCTGTCATTGCCTCAGGGCGGCGTTACGATCGAGGAGTCCGCTTTGTTCCGGCTCGGACAATTCCTCATGCCGGGGGGCATGACCAGGCCGCTGGCGCCTTGTTTCTGCCTGAAGTCCACGATCGTCTTGATGGCGGCGTCCGCGTCGTCCTCGACGGAGAAGACGTCGAAGTCGCCCGGCGAGATGTACTCGTTCTCGTCGAGCATCTTCTCCTTCATCCAGGCCAGCAGCCCCTTCCAGTAGTCGCTGATCATGAGAACGACGGGGAAACTCGCCTGACGGAGGGTCTGGATCAGCACGGCCGACTCGAAGAACTCATCCATCGTGCCGAAGCCGCCCGGAAAGACGATGAATCCGTGGGCGTACTTCAAGAACATCACTTTGCGGACAAAAAAGTACCGAAAATGCAGGGACAGGTTCTGGTAGTCGTTGGGAATCTGCTCCTGGGGGATCTCGATGTTCAGGCCGATGCTGCATCCGCCGGCGTCGGCAGCGCCCTTGTTGGCGGCCTCCATGATGCCGCCGCCGCCCCCGGTGATCACGGCGAAACCGGCGCGGGCGACCTTGCGGGCCGTCTCTTCCGCGAGTCGGTAGTGGGGGTGGTCCTTGGCCGTTCGGGCGGAGCCGAAGATGGAGACGGCCGGACCTACCGAAGCGAGCTCGTCATAGCCCTCCGTGAATTCGGCCATGATCCGAAAGATCCGCCACAGGTCGTTCACCGGTTTGTCGGGCATCTCACCGAAATGATTCGTCTTCCATCGCATGATAGAGGTCCCATATTGTCATAGACCAGGTTTTGAAAAATGGAGGATTGGGTCCACTTTGGGGAGGATAAATCTCTTAGTTCGATTTTTCCTCCCCAAACCGTCACATTTCAGGAGGACAGATCAGGTCGATTCTTCAAGGAAATCAAAGAATAGGATTTCCTTGAAGAATATAGACCCAATCCTCCATTTTTCAAAACCTCATTCACCACAAATCCGGATTGCCGGCCGCGGGACAGTGCTTCGCAATCGGGCATGCGGGGCAGTCCGGCTTTCTGGCCTTACAGACCGTTCGCCCGTGCAGAATCAACCGATGGCAGAAGAGCGTTCGGTCGTCTTCTGGGACTATATCGACCAGATCGAACTCGAGCTTTACCGGATCGGCGTTGGGGGACAGTTGAAGCCGGCGCGACAGACGGATCACGTGGGTGTCGCACATGATCGCAGGCCGGCCGAAAGCATTGCCCAGCACGCAATTAGCGGTCTTTCGACCGACGCCGGGCAGGGTGACGAGCTCCTCCATTGTCTGCGGGACCTCGCCGCCGAACTCCGCGAGGATTCTGCGGGTGGCCCCCTGGATGCTGACGGCCTTATTGTGATAGAAGCCGCAACTCTTGATGTCCTGCTCGATCTGCTTCAGCTCGGCGTCGGCCCAGGCATGGGCCGACTTGTACTTCCTGAACAGGTCCTTCGTGACGACGTTCACCCTGGCGTCGGTGCATTGAGCGGAGAGGATCGTCGCGATCAGCAGTTCCAGAGGGCTCGTGTAGTGCAGCGCAATGCCCGCGTCGGGATAGGCCTTCTTCAGAATCGGGTGGATGCGTCGCACCCGCTCGGCGGCTGCGGCCTTGTCGAACACGCCGGTCTTGGATGGGCTCTTCTTCTGTGCCATCTACTTGCCACTCCCTGGTCGTTTCGAGAGAACTCGAATCAACTCGTCTTTGTGGAAGATCCCCCGAAGCTTTTCCGTGGGCCCGTCCGACGGCAGCACGATCGTGACCGGCACATTGCCCGCCTCGCCGTAGACCGCCTTGAGGTCCTTCGTGGCCGGATAGTCGATGAGGGTGGTGTCGGCCTTGATGGCCAGCACGTCCTTGGCCTGCACGATCCCGACGACGTCCGGGTCCTGGTAGACTCGCTTCTCCACGACCTTGCAGTTCGTACACCAGTCGGCGGTGAACTTCAGCAGGACCGGGCGCCGCTGGGAGACGGCGCTCTGCACCGCCTGGGCGTCGTAGGGTTTCCAGTCGATGGCCGCTCCTGGGGGTTGCTGGGGACCTGGGAGCAGCCAGAACCCGGTCGCGACGGCCAGCGCCATCGCGGCGAGCCGGACGACGACGCGGCGCGACGCCGGCGTGCTGAAATCGACCCACTTGCCCCACATCCAGACGCAGAAGCTGAAGACGACGCCGTACATCAGCACGTTCAAGAGCCGATCCTTGGGCAGGGCCGCCAGGGTCAGCTTGACCGCGATCAGGAACAGCAGGAATCCCGCGGACTTCTTGAAGATGTCCATCCAGTGTCCCGGCTTGGGGATGCGGTCCAGCAGCGAGGGGATCAGGACGATGACCGCATAGGGCAGCGCCATGCCGACGCCCATGAGGGTGATCGCGGCGCCGCCGACGACCAGCGGCTGCGTCTGCGCCCAGACCAGAACGAAACCGAGCAGCGCCCCGCTGCACGGCGTGCTGAGCACGCCTGCGAAGAAGCCCATGCCCAGCGAGCCAGTGATCCCGGAGCCGGAGCCCTGCCGTCCGGCGATAGAAGAGGGCAGGGACAGGGTCACGATGTCCAGCATGGCCAGCCCGAAGAAGACGATGGCCAGAAACAGCACGATCACCGCGACGGGATAGCGAAACAGACTGTTCAGGTCGAGGACGGTTCCCGTGGTGAGCGTGACAATCGCCGAGACGAGGGCGAAGGCCGCGAAGAACAGGATGATCCCTGCGCAGAACGCCAGACCCGAAGCGATACGTCCTCGTCCCGCCTGTCGAGAGGGGTCGAACAACCTCAGGAGGATCAACGGCAACACCGGCAACACGCACGGCATGACGTTGATGGACAGGCCCGCCAGGATCGCCAGCAGCCAGTAGATCACAGCGGGACGGCTGTCGGGGGAACCCGGTGGTTGCACTGCGTCCCCGTCAGCGGGGACGGGCGAGGCCGCGGGCGGCTGTGCCGCAACGACCGATGACGCGGGCCATCCGGCTGCTTCCTTCAGGTTGAGCACGGTGGTCAGGGTTGTGTCGAACGGCGGCAGGCACTGCTCGCTCGTGCAGGCGATTCCCGAGATCTGCACCGTCACACCGACCTCTGCGCCCTCCGCGGGAAGCGAGTCCTCGCGAATCGGAATGAACGCGGCGAAGTTGCCCACGTAGACCTCGACCTGCTGTCCATTCAGGTCTTCGAACATCTTCCAGGCAGGCAAGAGGGCCTTGTCGAACTTCAGACTGTCGGACGTAGCTGTCAGGGTGAGTTCCAGGCCGGGGCCGGGCGACGTCTCGGGCCTGGCGTAGTAGTGGATGTCGTCCGTGCCCTCGAAGACCACCTCGATTCCCGGGCGACCTTTCAGCCTGGCCGGCCGCAGGTGGGCGTACGAGTGCTCCAACTCGACTCGAACGATCTCCGTGGCGTCGGGGGCGGAACCGCCCTGAGCGAAAGCACACGAAATCCAGCAAGCCGCGCAGAACCCAACAGTCAAGACGTACCTGGTTGCGTCCATCTCTGCTCTCCCACCCAGTGTTGTTGAATGACGATCAGCCGACCGAGTGTTCCTGTGTGCGTTTGTTTCCGTCTTCCGCATGTTTGGCCTGCTCGGCCGCCAGCAGATCGCCGACGGTCGGCCGGTCCAGCCGGCCCCCGCTCAAGATCAGTTTGACGTCCTCCGCGTCGAGGGTCTCATACTTGAGCAATGCCTGGGCAATTCCCTGGACCTTCTCCCGGTTCTCCTCGATCACCTGTTTGGCCCTCTTGTAGGCCTCGTCCATGATGAGACGAACCTCGGCGTCGATGTCCTCGGCCGTTTTCTCGGAGTACTCCCGCTCGGTCGGCACGATGTACTCCAGGTCGCGGACCCCCTGGTCGGGACCATAGCTGACTGGGCCGAGGTGGTCGCTCATGCCCCAGGTCAACACCATCTGCCTGGCGATCTTGGTCGCCTGCTCGATGTCCGACTGCGCGCCGCTGGAGATGTCGTCGCAGAACAGTTGTTCCGCGATGCGTCCCCCAAAACAGACCTGGAGCAGCGCGACGCAATACCGCTTCGTGAACAGGGTCCGGTCCTTCTCAGGCAGGGCGAACGTGGCGCCGCCCATCGGGCCACGAGGGATGATGCTGACTTTGTGCAAGGGATCGGCGTCCTTGATGAGGGACTGCACGAGGGTGTGGCCCGCTTCGTGATAGGCGATGACCTCCCGTTCCTTCTGGTCCACCACCCGGCTCTTCTTGGCGCGTCCCCATCGGACCTTGTCCCGGCCCTCCTCGAGGTCGGCCATTTCGATGTAGTCCTTGTTGGCCATCGTGGCCGCCAACGCGGCCTCGTTGATGATCGCGGCCAGATCGGCGCCGCTGAACATCGGCGTGCCTCGCGCCAGCCGCTCCAGCGAGGCGCTCGGACTGAGCTTGACCTTTCGCGCGTGAACGCGGAGGATTTCGAGCCGGCCTTTGAGGTCCGGCAGCGGCACGACCACCTGGCGGTCGAACCGACCTGGGCGAGTCAACGCATGGTCCAGGATGTCGGCCCGGTTCGTCGCGGCGATCACGATCACCTGGTCGTTCGTGTCGAACCCGTCCATCTCGACGAGGATCGCGTTGAGCGTCTGCTCCCGCTCGTCGTGGCCGCCCCCGACGAAGCTGGCGCCCCGCTTGCGTCCGATCGCGTCCACCTCGTCGAGGAAGATGATGCACGGGGAATTGTCCTTCGCCTGCTTGAACAGGTCGCGAACTCGCGAGGCCCCGACGCCGACGAACATCTCGACGAAGTCGCTGCCTGAGATGCTGAAGAAGGGGACGTCCGCCTCGCCGGCGATGGCCTTGGCCAGCAGGGTCTTGCCGCAGCCCGGAGGGCCGATGAGCAGGACGCCGCGAGGAATGCGCCCGCCGAGCCGCTGGAACTTCCGCGGGTTCTTGAGGAACTCGATGATCTCAGCCACCTCGTCTTTGGCCTCCTCAATTCCCGCGACGTCCTTGAACGTGACTTTGACGCGGTCCTTTCCGTGGACGCGGTGCTTGCTCCGCCCGAACGACATGAGCATGCCGCCCGCGCCGCCCCGCATGTTGCGGAAGACGAAGAAGTAGAAGAAGCCCACGAGGAACAGGACCGGCAGGACCCAGTTGAGCAGCATGAACATCCAGATCCTCGGCGCCGTGTACTCGACGGTCGGCATCACGAACCCGGGCTCATCCGACGCGCGCTTTCCCAGGTCGGCGAGCTTCTCGTTGAGACGCTCCTTGGCGCCGGCCTCCGGGCGATAATTCACCTTGAAGGACCGGCCCTTGCGCTCCTCGGCGGCCGCAGCGCCCTCGCGGAACTTGCCGGAGATTTCGCTCTCCCCGATATCGATCCGTTCGATCTGGCCTTCGTCCAGGTACTTTGTGAACTCGTCCCATCGCAGGGTATTGGTGACGAACCCCCCTTGAAGTATCATCGTCGCGGTGATGAGAACGATGGCCACGATCAGCCAACTGAAGCGACCTCGCGGGTAGCCCGGCAAGGGCGGTTTCTTGTTCGGGCGTTTACCCGCGTCCCGAGGCGAATCGTTCTGCGAATTGCTTGCGTTGTCGTTCATAGGTTATCTTGATCCCGGTCCAAAGGTTGTCGCATGTCTGCTGCTGTGACCGAGGCGCACGAACTCCTCGGGGTCACCATGGATTCTCCATAAGCTGTACGACTTTCTGAGCCAGCTTGTTTGCCGCGACGGCCGACGCGTAGGTGAAGTCCTGTCCTTGAAACTCGGAGTAACTGGCCGCCGCGGTCACGGTCTGGTTGTTGATCATGAGCCGGCCGGTCTTGAGGCTCTTCCAGTTCACGACCACGGTCAGGACCACCTCTTTCTCCAGGGCCCGACCCAGATCCCGTTCCAGCGTCAGGATGGATTCATTGATGGACACGAGCTGGCCGCCCATGACGCTGTCGGCCCGGTCCCGGTTCGATACGATCTTGTACGGCGTCTGCACCTCGATCTGCTTGGCCAGGGCGTTCGAGAACGTGAACTCGGTCCCGCGACGGAAACTGCGGTTGTCGAACATCTCCAGGTAGACGCTCTCGACGTCGTCCGGGAACAACGAGGCGTTCGAGTAGCCGGTCGAGGACCCGCACCCGCCTGCGGCCAGCACCGGGCACAGGACCGCCAACGCGACCAGACCCCGAAAGCCGAACCCCGAAATGCAGAGCAGACCGGAAACACGAAATCCCAGGGACGCAGCCGGCGCAATCCGCCGGGCGCCCGATCGTTTCGAATCTCGAGATTCGGATTTCGAGTCTCTCGCCAGGATGGTTCTACTTGCCACCGTCGCCATTCTCCTCAAGGGCCTCCTTGGCCAACGTCGCCGCCTCGGTCTTGGGCCAGTTCTGGACGACCATGTCGAAGTAGAGATGGGCCGCCCGGCGCTCGCCGGTCCGCGCGTAGAATCGGCCGATCGTGTACTGTTTGTAGGCCATCAACTCGTCGATCTGCTCGATCTTCCGAGGCACCTCGTTCTGCTTGGCCTCTTCGGGGTACAGCAGGAGGAACTTCTGATAGTAGGTCTTGGCCGTGCTCAGCTTGGAGGCGTCGAAGTAGGCACGCCGGGCCTCCGGCGGGAGATGGTACGCCGCCAGATTGTCTTCCGCCATGCGATAGAGTGCCCGCTTGCCGATCGGGCCGGTCTCCCAGTAGGACGCGATCTCGGACCATTTCAGGTACGCGTCGAGGTACCTCTCCCTGGCCTCGTACTGCTCGGCGACGCAGATGGCGGCGCGAAGGCCGATGCCGTTGGGTTCGTCCATGCCGGCCCGATCACTGATCTTCTCCATGATCTCGACGCCCTCGGCGAAGCCGGAGATCTTGATGATCTTCAGAAACACCTTCTTGCGCCCCTGAAGATACTCCTGGGCTATGTGGAACTCGCGTTCCAGGGCCAGTCCGGCGTACTCGCTGCCCGGGAAGTCTTTGAACAACCTCTCGTATTTAACCAGAGCTTTGCTGTAGCGGTTCCGCCAGTAGTAGGTCTCGCCCAGGGCGAACCACTTCAGGTCCGGGCCGACCCGGTCGGGGAACTCGTCCTTGATTTGCCCGAGCGCATGTTTGACTTCGCCGATGTCGCCTTCCTTCACGAGCTTCTTGAGGTCGACGATGGCGCGAAGGTAGGGGTCCTGAGGATCGGGGGCAACCGATTCTGCCTTCTCTGTCCCCTGGACAGGCGCTGTTGCGCCCGCCGCGAGATGACAGCACGAAACTCCAACGCACAGCATCAAACCGAAGAGGGAAACCCGAGCGCGATCCCTCGCGACCGGCGACCCCAGCCACATCCGGTGTTTGCACATTCTCTCTGCCCGTCCAAGTACAGATTACGATGGCTCGGAACTCATTTCCGATGCTCCGCCATTATACCGGCCTGTCATCGGATTACAACGTTCAGTTCAAGACCCGGAGAGCCACGGGTGTTTTCCCTTTACGCGAGGGAAGGACCGCGATATACAAGAGACCCCGACGGCCTGTGGGTTGGCGGGCCGACGGGATGCGTTTTAGGCAGCTTGTCCACACGGAATGAAGGAGGTTTGTCATGAGTCGCAGTCTCTTCCTGGGCGTGGTTATGATGGCGGTGCTGATCCCCTGTGCCGGTTGCCAGCGGTTGCGAGAGAATCGGCTGCGAGTGGGGCCGTCCCAGACCCGCCAGATCAGCGTCGCGCAGTACGTCGACAAGATGAAGGCCGGCTGGATCGGCCAGATGGCCGGCGTCGGCTGGGGAGGGCCCACCGAGTTCCAGTACCAGGGCGCGATCATCCCCCAGGACAAGATGCCGGCGTGGCAGCCGAACCTTGTCAATCAGTTTCAGCAGGATGACATCTATGTCGAGATGACGTTCCTCCGGACGCTGGAAGTGCACGGGTTCGACGTCTCGATCCGCCAGGCGGGCATCGACTTCGCCAACAGCGGCTATCCGCTCTGGCACGCCAACCGAGCCGGACGCGACAACCTGCGGGCGGGTATCGCGCCGCCGGACTCGGGACATCCGAAGTTCAATTCCCACGCCGACGACATCGACTACCAGATCGAAGCGGACTTCGCCGGGCTGATCGCGCCGGGCATGCCGAACGTCGCCATCCAACTGGGCGAGATCTTCGGCCGGCTCATGAACTACGGCGACGGCCTCTACGGCGGACAGTTCGTCGGCGGCTGCTACGCCGAGGCCTTCTTCGAAAGCGATATCGTCAAGGTCGTCGAGGCCGGGCTCCGCTGCGTCCCGGAGGGCAGCCAGTACCACGAGTGCATCAGCGACGTGCTCAAATGGCACAAGCAGTACCCGAACGACTGGGCCAAGACCTGGCAGTTGGTGAACGAAAAGTACCATCTGAACCCCCAGTACCGTCGGTTCTCCTGTTCCGGGCCCGCGTCGGAGTTCAACATCGATGCCAAGATCAACGGAGCCTATATCGTGATGGGCCTGCTCTATGGCGACGGCGACCCCGACAAGACCATCGCGATCTCGACCCGCTGCGGCCAGGATTCCGACTGCAATCCGTCCAACGCCGCGGGCATCCTCTTCACGACCATGGGGTGCGAGAGTCTGCCGGAGAAGTTCAAGCTGGCTCTGGACCCGACGGGCAAGTTCAGCCATACGCCGTACAACTTCCCGACGCTGATCGAGGTCTGTGAGAAGCTGGTCCGCCAGGCGGTCGTCAACTGCGGCGGCAAGATCGCCACCGATACCCAGGGCGCCGAGTGCTTCGTGATCCCGCGTCAAAAGCCCAATCCGACGCCGCTGGAGCAGTGCTGGGAGCCCGGGCCCATCGCGTCGAGCCGGTACACCGAGGAGGAAATGGCCCAGATTACCGCCGAGAGCGGCGTGGACCTGTCCAAGGCGATTACGGAATTCGCACCGGGCTGGAAGATCGCCAAGTGCGGCGAGGACATGGAGCCCGGTCTGCGCGACGAGGTGCGCGGACGCAAGAACGTCCTGGTGACGCACCCGCTGAGCCGGACCGTCGGGTGCGTGCTCACGAGGACTGTGACTCTGCCCCCCGACAAGAAGAGCAGCCTGAAACTCGTGGTCGGTCACGACGCCCGGGGCGACTGGGACCTGATCGTCCGAGCCGACGGCGAACAGTTGCTCCGCAAGACCATCGGTCCCGACACCACGACGATGGGCTGGGCCGAGCTGAGCGTGAGCCTGTCGCAGTTCGCGGGCAAGAGCGTCAAGCTCGAGCTGGTCAACGAGCCCACCGACTGGCGTTTCGAGGCCGCCTTCTGGTCGAAGATTGCGGTCGTGAGCGAATAACTCACTCAGCAGCAACCAAGAATTACCCTGCGCAGAGACGCCCAGTCGCAAAGAAGGGAATGCGAGGACCGCTCGAACCTCTGCACTGCGCCAGTGCCCATATGGCCCATGGTTGTGGCGTCAGCGGTAGGGTGGGCTCCGCCCGCCGTTCATCCATCCAACAGCGTTCATCAGCGTTTATCACCGGTTCCACGTTCTCTTCATCCTGCCTCTGGCGGCGGACAGAGGTTGCCGGCGGACCCGTTCTGACGGGTTGAAACCGCAGATGAACGCGGATGAACGCAGCCCGGCCTTCGGCCGAAATCAAGAGCGTTTGCCGCTTTGCAGGATGCCGGCGGAGAGATGGGCAACTCGGGCAAGTCTCTGATGTCCCCGCCGATACCCCATCATGCGTCAAACGCACTCTTTCGTCCGATCACAAGGCTCGTCAGTCCACGACCTGCAGTGCAGCCTGCCAAGTGCCGAGAGTCGCCCCCGCAAGACAGTAAGGCGTCCTCAGAATACCAGAATACACCCGGTAGGGAGGCTCTGCCTACCGCATCTCTTCTATTTATTACAGGAGAAGCCAATAGTGACATCAGAAAGTAATCGTCCCGATGGGCAGGCGGTTGTAACTGCGATGATTCGTTTTCCAAACTGGAACCTCCGCCCTGTGATCTCGAATGTGTTTCCGGTAGGACCTCCTTCGACTTGGGAGGTAAGTGATTTTGCCGGGAGTATACGATTGGCAGGAAGCTGATCGGCTGGGGCCAAGTCGCGTGCGAGATAAAAACCAAGATAGATATAATCCTGTTCCGGACCATGTGGCGGCAGGGAGATATCCAGCAGGGGCAGTTTGAATTGACGGAACACGTTCAGTCTGCGTTCTTTATCTGACGGTGGGATCTTGACTTGCCGTTGTACAGCCAAATCTTGTTCACGAAGGACCGGGATACGAACCAGCAAGTAGAACCACAACGCAAGTCCGAGATCATCCAAGTGGCCCAATCTCCATGCCCGCGACTCGTGCTTATCTTCCTGCTTGGCACCGTAGGCAGTCACGTGGACTCTCTCACTTGGGAATTGCAGTGTGATGTGGTCGATAGCCTCCACGGGGGTGCCATCGCAAGTCATATTCCTGCTTTGCGGAAGTGGAGGCCAGAAGATGAGTCGTTCTTTCTTGGTCTGTGACAGAGTACCCAAAGGCAATCCCGGTTGGCTTGGCAGCGAGACGGTTAGCATCAGAACCGGACCAACCGGTTTCCCGTCCTTCAGAAACTGCCGATAGGTACGAACCAAGAGCGAAGAATCGGAACCTACGTTATCATTCTCGCGGAATCGGTGAGCAGCATCGTCGTCGCCGTGAAATGCGCCTTCTCCCATTTCCACCGTGGTTCTCCTTGATATCCATCACACTTGACTTGGCCTGGGCATATCCACGCAGTATTCTTGTGGTTCTTGCTCACGAACTGTCTTACTGAGGTGCATCATGGCCTGTATTGACCGGGCGAACAAGTGAAAAGTCGAGAAGTGCGTGAAGGTGCAAACTGCGAAACCGCGAATGGAAGAGCGACAGGCGAATTGCCCCGCAGAGTTTGCTGATTTGCGAGGATTTGTGCCTCCGGAATTTATGCTACTGAGGTGCGAGGATTACACGCAGACGAGAGAATGCGTTTGTCGCATTTGGGGTACCAGCGGAGAGCAGGTTGGCTCGGGCGAGTCTCGGATATCTCCGCCGGTATCCGGCAATGCGTTAAACGCCATGGGTTGCGGTCCCGCGAATGTACTCTTGTCGTGCGGAGTGCGTTGGGTGCGGTATGTGCCGAACTGTTCGTGGTTTCTTCTCCAGCCTGCCGGAAAAACGCCTGGATGGTGGGGATTTTGGTTGACGCCGGGAGAGGAGTTATGTAAGATCAACATGTAACGAAATGCTCGTTCGTAGATTGTCAACCGTCCACTGTTGAAGGGGCTTACCGAATGGACCCCGGAATCCAGTACAGAGGCCCGGAGATCGCCGAGACGATTCGAGATGTGTTCGGGCCTGCATTCTCAGTGTGCTCTACCATCCGAACCTCGATTGGCTTCGTTTGGCTTCGTTTTTTCAGCCGCCCACACGTTGGATATCCGTCGCAACTGCCGTTCCCCGAAGCAGTTATGACTTCCCTGGCCCACCGGCAATTGGGTTCGTTTTGCAGAATGGCTCACGACGGACGCTTGAAGGGGTGCGTCCGAGCGAGGTCGCGTGTGCGAAACGAAGCCAATCGTCAAGCGCGGGGACACCGGTCGGACGCGGGGGCTGCGATGCAAAACGAAGCCAATTGGTTATGAAGAGAACGCCTTACGGCGTCACTACGAACTTGGTCGCGTTTCTTTGGCTTGTGAGGGCCCGCCGTGGTAAGATGGTCGGTTACGGGGGTGGTTCCCGGCAGTGACGGGCTGTGTTCATTGGGGAAGACGTATGTCAGGCAATCTGGATCGGCGTGAGTTTCTCAGGGGTTCCCTGGTCGGGTCCGCCGCGGCGCTGGCGGCCCTCAGTTTCGAGGAGCAGGCACTACTCGGGGCTGCGAAGGACGGCGTCAGGACCGTTCGCGAGACGGGGGTTCAGGGACTCCCGGCGGGCAAGATCGGCGATGTGACTATCAGTCGGCTCATCTGCGGCGGCAACCTGATTGGCGGATGGGCCCACAGCCGGGACCTGATTTACGTCTCCTCGCTGCTCAAGCAGTACTTCACCGACGCCAAGATCTGCGAGACGCTCGAAATCTGCGAGGAGAACGGTGTCAATACGATCATTTCGGGCACGGTCTCGGTCGGCGTGCTCAAGAAGTACTGGGACCAGCGGGGCGGCAAGATCCAGTGGCTCGCCCAGTGCGTCCCCAGTGCCGACGACCTGGAGACGGACGCGAAGAAGGCCATCGACGCTGGGGCGGCAGGGGCCTTCCTGATCGGCAACCAGGCCGACGACTGGGCTCGGTCGGGCAAAGTGGACCTGATCGGCAAGTTCCTCGACTTCGTCCGCCGGAACGGCGTAATCACCGGCGTCGGCGGGCACAACCTCGGCACGCCCATGGCCTGCGAGGCGGCCAAGCTGCCTGCGGATTTCTACATGAAGACGCACCACGGGACGAACTACTGGTCCACTCGCCGGTCCGACCAGCACAAGGACCCGATCGACAATTACGCCATCGACAACTACTGGGACATCGACCCGGAGAAGACCGCCCAGTTCATGCGGACGGTGACGAAGCCCTGGATCGCCTACAAGGTCCTGGCCGCCGGAGCGATTCATCCTCAGGACGGGTTCCGGCACGCATTCGAAAACGGCGCGGACTTCGCGTGCGTCGGCATGTTCGATTTCCAGGTCCGCGAGGACGTGATTATCGCCAAGAACATCCTGACCGGCGATCTCAAGAGGCAGCGGCCCTGGCGGGCGTAGACGCTTATGCAGAAGGACTACCCCAAGACCAACGCGATTCGCTGCCTGCTCGACCACGGGATCGAGTTCGAGCCCTTGTTCTACAAGTACGAGGAGCACGGCGGGACCCGCGTCTCCTCCCGGGAGCTGGGCGTGGACGAGCACACCGTCGTCAAGACCCTGGTCATGGAGACCGACGCAGGCGAGCCCCTGATCGTCCTCATGCACGGGGACAACGAAGTCTCGACGAAGCAAATGGCCCGAATTCTCGGCGTCAAGTCGGTCAGACCCTGCGATCCGAAGGTCGCGAATCGCCATAGCGGCTACCTGGTTGGCGGGACCAGTCCCTTCGGCACGAAGCGCCGGATGCCGGTCTACTGCGAGGCGAGCATCCTGGACCTGGACAAGATCTACATCAACGGCGGCGCCCGCGGCTTCCTGGTCCGGATCGATCCCCGCGACCTGCGCAAGGCCCTGGAGGTGACCGCAGTGCAGGTCGCAGTTCCCGGCTGATGTCCCGAGCAGGCAACTCGTCACTTCGCTCGGGAAATCACGTCGAGCCACTGTGTTTCGAGCGAATCCAATCGTTGCCCGTAGATTCGGGCGAGGCTCTGGGCATTCTCCTTGCGGGTCGCCTGCTGGTCCGAATTCCGGAGGGTCCCGTACGCCTGGAGGAACTTGTCCTTGCCATGGGTGTCGATCAGGAACTGGACGAAGGAGCCCGCTTCGGGATAGGCCACGAACGGGCGGCTCCTGGCCGAACCGATCTCCGTGTAGCTGAGCAGTTCCGACAGGGGGATCCAGTCCCCTTTGGCCTGCAAGTCTCTGACACGCTGGTGGAGCGTCGTCTTGCCTCCGCCGAGATTCTCGAGCGCAGGGGCGCCGAGCCTCTCGGACATGTAGGTGGCGAAGCCCTCGTTGAACAGGGCCGGCGGACTGCCGAGCGGTCCCATCAGGATGTGTGTCGTCTCATGATACGGGTCGAGCCGTTCTTTCTCGTTGTAGACCTCGACGATCGTGGCGCCATAGGCCCAGCCGGCGCCCTGGTGGCCGGTGGCACGCTGTTTGGTGTCGCCATCCTCGAAGAGGACCAAGCGGATGCGGATGTCGGAGTCCTTGCCCAGGAACCGACAGATCTCGTCGAATCCTCTGTCTTTGTCCCGGGCGATCTGGTCGATCTCCCGTGCGGCGGTCGAGTCCTTGTGGTAGTAGATGTCGAAATGGGCGGCGCTGCGCTTCTCTATCTTGGGAAGAACGGAGTCCTCCCATCTCGTCTTACGCGGTTGACTGTCGACGTCGCCGTCGATCCAGTCCACTTTCCAGAGGCCGTCTTCTTGTACGAGATCGATTGTCCATTCTTGCTGTTCGTACGTTGCGGTCACGACCAGGGCATTGTCCCGAACCGCAACCGATCCTGGCTTGAGTCCCAGAAGCGCCTTGCGGAATTCGCCGGAACCATCAGGGTCCTCAGCCTGTTCCATACGGTTCTTGAAGATCGCGAATTTGCGGAAATACCCTGCGTCCCTGTAGTCTCTCGTGAAGAGATTCCATGCATCTTCGTAGCGGCTCTGCCTCGCGCAAGTCCGGACCGCCTCCAGGGCATCGAGGGCGGCCTTGGCTTGATCCTGGGAAGCCGCCGGCAGGGGCAAGCGCGGAGCCTCGCGTTGCGGCAGGTCGCGGCCAAAGTACTTGTGCCTGTCGAACCAGTGGTCCCATGGCTCGCCGGCGAACCACTTCTGGGCGTCGAAACCGGCAGCCGGACCTGGATCATAGAAGGACAGCTCAACGTGGGCGCTGCCCGCGATCGCTCCGCGGAATGCGAAGGCGCAGCGGGTCCACTGGGTCCGGCCCGCCTGGATCGTGTCGAAGAACGTGGTGCCCCAGCCGCCCACGTCCGGCGAGCGGGCCTGGACGGATACGGCGAAGACCTGATCCTGCTCTGTGAGGTTCTGAACCTGGAGACGGACCACGTTCTTGCCTTTCTGGATCGGGTCGAACTTGATGTCGGAGATTCTCAGATTGCCGGTCGCGGCGTTGTTACCGACCTGCGGCATCGCGGGCTCTCTGTCCTGCTTCTGGATGTCGAGGATCTTGGGCGTATAGCCTGCGATCCAGTCGATCTTCCAGAGATCGTCCTGGCGAACGAAATCGATGGTCCACGTTTGTCCCTCACATGTCGCCCTGAGAGCGAACACGCCATCCGTTTTCGTGACTCCTTGTGGCGCCAGTTTCAGGAAGTCGTCGCGTTCCCACGTGAAGGCCGAGTGCAGGGGATGCGTCGGCTCCATCGCCTTGCGGAATGCCTGCAGGCCGTCCCTCTGGTACTCGGCCTTGCGAAAGTCCTCGGTGAACCGCTGCCAGGCCTGCTCATACCGGGTCTGCTGGATGAACCCCTGGATCTCGTGGAATGCCTCCATCACGGCCTTGGTTTCGTCCGCGGGAGCAGGTTTGCGTGCAGTCCTATCCGGTCGGGCCTTGGGCAACTGGTCGCTCGTGTACCGTCGCTTTTCGAAGTAGTGTTTGGAATCGTAGCTCTCCCGCGAATCGGGATTGTGGAAGCTCAGATTCACGTAAGTCCGGTTGGTGACGGGACCCTGAATCTTGAAGACGAAGCAAACCGGCTTGTTCTCCTCGGGCCCGATCGTTTCGAAGAACCCGGTCCCCCAGCCGACGCCGTCCACGCCGTAGTCCGGCGAACGCGTGTAGATGTGCGTGGCGAAGACCTGCTCTTTGTCGGAGGTGTTCTTGACGGTGACATGCACCGCGTTCTTGCCCTGGTGGATCGGCTCGAACCGAACCTCGACGACCTCCAGGTGGCTTGTGGGCAGCCTGATGCCAAGCTCTCCCAGTCGAGCGCCGCGGACGAACTCCACGTGCGCGTCGGCGAATACGATGTTCGTCCCCTCACCCATCCGAAACAGCGTCAGATCGTAGGCCAGCGGCATTTGGCTGAGGTTGGCATCAGGCCTCTTCTTGCCGGCCGCGAGGTACTCTGCGTGTTCCGCGACGAAACTCGCGACCTCGTCGGCCAGATCCCTGGTGATGTACTCGCTCACCAGCGACATGAGTCCATCGGGGTATACGCCGTTGTGATTGTCGGCGTATCTGTCGAGTCCCTCGCCGATCTGATGCAGTCTCGAAGCGGAGAGCCGGCGGTCCTGGCGGGCAGAGTCGGCAGGGGTTTCGGCCACGGTTAGCGTCGCAGCGGCCCTCTCGGCAGGGCGACGCGTCAAGGCAAGGGTGGTGGGCACGATCAAGAGGCCCAGCAGTACTACGAATAGAACGGCGAGCAGACTGGGACCCTCGTGGAACTTCCTTCCCGGTCGTAACATGGTCTTGATCCTTTCCTCGATGTTCTTCACCGGTCCGGCCACCGCCAGCGACGGGACCTGGCGAAGAGAACTGTGTTCGTTCAGCAGCGTCTCGACGATAGCCCGGCTGTACTCCCTGGGTCGGGCGCCGAGCCGGGCAATCGCCATCTCGTTGCACGACTTCTCCCGCTCGGCGCGGATTCGCCGATTGGCCCACCATACGAGCGGGTGGAACCAGAAGAACGCCTGCGAGACGACCTGCAGCAGGTTGACCGCGGCGTCGCAGCGGAGGACGTGACTGACCTCGTGGGCCAGGACGTCCTTCTGGCGTCCGCGTTGATCCGCAGACGCGAAAGAAGCCGGCAGGTAGATGTCTCCGCGAAACAGACCCCAGACGAACGGCTGACCGATGCCTTCGACGAGCCAGATGTTCGGCATCCGCCGCCTATGGGTTGGCGACAGCAGTTCGCACAATTCGCTGCGAATCTCCGGGGGCGGAATCCTCCGTTCGCGGAGGAGCCACCGCGTCATTCGTCCCGCCTTGCGGGCGACGGCAGTGACAAACATCAGGGCGCCCGCCAGCCAGGCGATTGCCGTGGCCTCGCGAAGGGTGACATCCCCTGCGAAGCCCCTCGCGGTGTCAGCCTGACCCAGGGCTATGCCCGGCGGCTGGGCAACGTCCGCGGCCGAGGTCTCGTGGATGCCCATCGCGACAGTCTCAGCGTATGCGTGATCCGGCGGCCAACACCGCCACCTGCCAGCTCTGGCTCCACAGATAATCGGCAATCTGACTCAGCGTCGCGTTCATGGATGTTCCCTCCATCGGGGGTATCCGCTATTCGTTCTCCACGAGTTTCTTGAGTCGTTCGAGATCGTCGGCGTCGATGCGCCCGTGCTCGGCCAGGTGCTGCACGAGCGGGATGGCGTCGCCGCCGAAGAGTCGTTCGAGGAAGTCGTTGACGGACCGCTTGATGACGTGATCCTGTGCGACCGCAGGGTAGAAGACGTGGGCTTTGCCCTCGACCCGGTGCTTCAGGTAGCCTTTCTTCTCCAGTCGTCGCAACAGGGTCTGGACGGTCGCGTAGGCAATCTTCCGCTGTGCAGGCAGCTTGTCGCAGATCTGCTGGACCGCGGCGTCCTTCAGTTGCCACACGAGTCGCAGAACTTCCGTTTCGCACGGGCTCAGGGGCGGCAATGGCTCTCTGGTCATGGGCATTCTCCTTGTACATATGTACAACCATTATGACGTACAAATGTACAAAATATTAGCGCGAAAAAAGAAAAGAAGTGGTGAGAGCCGGCGGGGCGCAAAAGAAGACCCTCCGTCGAATCAGAGGGTCGCTGATCGTCAGTACGAAATGGAAGTGGAGCGAGAAGGGGAGCCTATTTCTGGGGCGCCTTCTCCGGCTTGTCGGTCTTCGTGTGGACCGAGTCCTCCGCCTTTTCCGGGTGCTGGTTGTTGCCGCCGGTCTCGACCTGTCCGTCCGATTGCTGGGCCTTCTCCCGCTGGATAGCGTCGTAGATCTCTCGCCGATGGACGGGGATGTGCTTGGGAGCCGTGATTCCCAAACGCACCTTGTCGCCTCGCACATCGACGATGGTGATCTCGACCTCATCACCAATCATGATGGACTCGTCTTTCTGTCTGCTGAGAACCAACATTGTTAACTCCTTTTGTCGGCTGGTTTTACAGTTTTCCCCGCAAGAGAGGGACGTGACCATTCATTCAGCCGGTTCTTCCACTTTCCCTATGTGCGGCTGCCAGATTCCTGCCCTAGCCACGCAACGAGTCGCGGCATGGGGCCGGATGTCCTCGGACCCGCATCTATGCCCTGGTGGGCTTCAGGACACCCTTATTTCGGCTGAAATGGGAGGGGGGACCAGACAATTCCAGTTTTCTTCGTCCTGTATGAGCCGGCTATGGGACATTGCGTGCGCAAGTACTTGAGGCAGCTACTGTTAGGAGAAGAAGCGAGGGTGGAAAAAGCACCGAGCGAGGGCGGGGATCACCCGGTCTCGTGCTTTCGCCAATAGTCATATCGGACCGCCATCCAGTATCCGAGCACGGAACCGAGCGCCCCGAGCGCCACGAGCTGGACGGGCAGAATCGCGAAAATGCTGTGCGGAAAGAAGGTCGCGGGGCAGGTCTCCGCAAACCGCTGGATCATCTCGGTCCTGTAGTGCGAGACCTGGGCGAGCGCGATCACGAGCAAAGAGGCCGCGCCGGGCCACACGTAGCTGGCATCGAGGAATTTCTTTACGACGAACGCTGCGACGGCGAACGCTCCGATCACCGCGAAGAGGATCTGGCCCACCGCCGGCTGAGCCGCGACGGGACGGGACATCACGAGGTTCTGACCGAAGACGCCCACGAAGAACAGCGAGATCAATGCCGAGGCCGCCAGAGCGATCGATCCATTGATGTACAGAGCCTCTCGTTGTCGGCTTGGAGCGGGATCGTCACCCGCCGACGGTTTCGGACTGGGCCGCAATCGCTGGGCGGCCAAAACCCCTGCGAACCCGGCTGCGACGACCAGCAGCCAGTAGAAGGGCTCGAAGCGGAGCGAGTGTACCAGAGAGACCCGTTCGGCGATCTGGGAATGCGTCTGGGTCAGGGCCTGCATGGGACCCGAGCGGATGGCCCAGACGGTCAGGCCGAAGGGCACGCCGAGAATCCCGATCTCCCGCCCGTGCGGCCAGGAGATGAAGTACCCTGCAAAGCCAATCGCGAAGGCCAGGACCAGCAACAACCCGGTGTCGGGCAGGCTGATGCCCGATGCGCGAACCGCCATCAACGGGTCCGCGGGTGCTGCGAGCGGCCAGGCGAGAATCCCGATCACGATGATGCCCAAGGCTGCCACCGCGGCGATCCTGAGTTTGTTGATCGCTGTCAATTCCATACTTTCAACTCCAAACGAGCCCTCAGGCTACCGCCGCCCGCCGGACCTGTCAACGCCATCGTGCCCGGTAATCCTGCCCCGGCGCGGCGGCGCACAGAGGGTTTGTTGTTGACGATCCGTCGTTTCGCCTTCACCATAACGACACCTGATGCCTGTGCCGTCATGTGTCCAAGGGACATATCGGCACAAATCGTGAGTGTCTTGGCGATCTGATGGAACGGATATGACAAAAGTCCTCATCGTAGTCGGCAGCCCGCGCAAGGGGGGAAACACGGAGATCCTGACGACCCGGATCGCGGAAGGGGCCGTGTCCGCCGGGGCCTCGGTGGAAACGATCCGTCTGGCGGATCTGGAGATTCGCGAGTGCGACGGCTGCCACGCGTGCTGGCGGGGTCGGGCGTGCAGCAAGGACGACGACATGCGGGACCTCTATGCTAGGATCGGCGCCTGTGACCTCGTCGTCTTCGGGACGCCCGTGTACTGGTACGGACCGACGGCCCTGATGAAGGCTTTTATCGACCGCTTCGTGTATTTCAACAGCCCTGCGAATCGGCCCCTGGTGCAGGGCAAGCGGGCCGCGGCGGCCGTCGTCTTGGAGGAGACACACGAGGAGACCTGGCGGCCGGTTGTCGAGTTCTTCCAGAAGAGCCTGGCGTACCTTGAGATGAACCTGGCCGAGACGATCGTTGTTCCGGGCGTCGGAGACAAAGGGGCGATCCGCCGTGAGACGCAGCGGCTGGAGGAGGCCTATCGCCTGGGCGCCCGATTGGCGACAGAGCCATAGCGTTTGCAGGCGCGACTATGGCGCCGATCGACGCTCAGAAAGCATGGACACGACGGCAGTGCGTCCGGTATCCTGTATCCGGCCGAAAACCATGCGATTGACCCGTGAGGAGCGTCAGATGGACAGGCACGAGGCGTTCACGCTGATTGAACTGCTGGTTGTCATCGCGATCATCGCCGTTCTCATGGCAATCCTGATGCCGGCGCTGCAACGGGCACGGGAGCAGGGCCAACGGGCGGCATGCCTCAACAATACGAAGCAGTTGGCTCTCGCGTGGATCCTGTACGCCGACGAGAACGACGACCGGGTGGTCAGCAGCGAGGCGGGCGGGAGTTGGAAGGCTCAGTACGGGGAGGCGTGGGTCGGTGTCACGTGGTCCTCCGACTGGGCCGGCGGAGGGCAGTTGGCGCCCGCTGGTCAGATCAAGGGCATTCAGACGGGAGCGTTGTGGCCCTATGTGCGGGAACTGAAGCTCTACGTCTGCCCCACGGGGTATCGTGGCGAGTTGATGACCTATGCGATGATGATTGCCAGCAACGGCCGATCCGTCGATAGCAGTCCCGTCTGGAAGAAACGTGTCCTGATTCCACAGCCGACCCAGAGGCTGTTGTTCATCGACGAGGGTTTGTCGAGCCCGGACGCGTACTCGACGCGGTATCGCACGGCCGAATGGTGGGATCAGCCGGTGACCCGTCATGGCGACGGAACCACCTTCTCTTATATCGACGGCCATTCCGACTACCACAAGTGGACGGGCGTCGAGACCGTGAAGAAAGGTCGCGTCAACGTCCGTTCCCACCCGGGGATTTGGGGTCCCACGACGGAAGAAGGCGTTGCGGACGTGCAGTGGATGCAGATGGGCATCTGGGGCAGGCTGGGGTACACGCCATAGGTTGACATCGACGACCCCCACGTTGTTGCGCGCCCGCCCAGGTATTTCATTCAATGACCCGCACGAAAGCCAGAAGAGGTTCTGGCCACAGAGGTCACAGAGAAAAGAAGGTCAGAAGGCACTGAGAGAAGAAGGCTGGAACGCCTCACGTTCTGGCTCGTTCACCTCGGCTCTTCTCTGTGTGTCTCTGTGCCCTCTGTGGCTTCCTTTCTTTCTCAGCCTTTGACCGGATTGTTGATCTCATTAGATCCATGGGGATTTCCGCCAGGACGATTGACGCGAGTGAAGACCCTCGGGATAATGCCGCACTTTGTCTTCAGTCTGCAACCGGACCTGGTCGGAGTGTGATCTCTCGCCCATGTATGCATTGGCTACTATTTGTGTTTCCCTGCTGGTTCTCGTGGTCCTTCTGCGGCTGCGTGTGCGAATCGGGCTGGCGATGACGATCTCCGCAGTGCTGCTAGCGGCGCTGCTGTGCGTCACGCCGGGACAGATGGGGGCTTGGCTGGCCGCGGAATGGCGGGATCGGCCCCTGACGGAGACGACGCCGTACTTGTTCGTCTCGCTGACCCTGCTTCTGCTGCTGGTCAACGTGATGGGCGAGGCGATGGGGCAGATTGGCCTCTCGGCCCGCCTGGTGCCCGCGATGCACGGGCTGTTCCGCAGTCGGCGGGCGGCCCTCGCGGCGATCCCGCTGATCATGGGTTTGCTGCCCACGCCGGGAGGGATCATGCTCTCGGCTCCGATGGTCCGCGAAGCAGGGGACAAGATCGGCGTCGAGCGCAGTCGCGTGGCCGCGATCAACTTTTTCTTCCGCCACCAATGGGAGCCGGTCTGGCCGCTGTTTCCCGCGACGCCGCTGATCGTGAACATGCTCGGAGTCGCTCCGGCCAGTCTCGTCCTGTATCACGCCGCCCTGGCCGGCGCGGGGTTGCTGGGCGGCGTCGTGTTCCTCCTGCTGGCGGGCATTCCGCCTCGACGGGCCGAGCACATGGAAGCCCGGGCGGGCCTCGGTTCCCATCTGAAGGACCTGACGCTGGTCTTCTGGCCGATCCTGTTCACTGCGGCGTTGTACGTGAGGTGGCACGTGCCGCCCGCTATTGGAATCCTGGTGGCGATCCTGGGCCTGTTGCTGCTGCACCGGGTGAGCCCGCGCCGCTGGCCGGCGATCTTCAAGGCGGCCCGCGAGCCGGACATCGTCCTGCTGCTGTTCGGCGCCCTGTGGTTCAAGCTGAATCTCGAAGCGGGCGGCGCGGTGGGCGACGTGGTCGTCTTCTTCCAGCAGATGCACATGCCGCCCTTGCTGGTCGTGTTCGTGCTGCCGTTCCTGGTGAGCTTCTGCACGGGCGTGACCACGCCGACCGTGGCGATCACGTATCCGTTCCTGATGTCGTTCATCCGAACGGGGGACCACGTGCAGCTTGGCGTCGAGACGCTGGCCTTCGCCGGCGTCGTGTTCGGGCTGGCCATCAGCCCGATCCATCTGTGCCTGGCGCTGTCGGCCAGCTACTTCAATACCTCATTGATGCGGATCATCCTCAAAGTGCTGCCGGCGGCGCTGTGCGTGGTCGCGGCCGGCCTTGTCGTGGCGTTACTGAGTTCGTGATGTCCCCACTTCCATCCGGGCGACTGCTCCGTTGCTCTGAGCGTGCAGACGGATTTCGCGACGATCCGTCATCCTCAGCGAATCTGGATCGAGCCGACGTTGGTGTGGAGACTGATTCGGCCGTCTCCGTTGCCGAGGGAGCCCTTGATGGATTGCTTGAGAGGGCCCATGACAGTGAGGGGGCGGTCGGTCTTGATGGTGCCGACGTTTGTTTCGGCGGTGAGTTTTGCCGAGAGATCCTGCGGACCCGTCAACTCGATACTCCCGACGTTTGTGGAGACATCGACGGTGATTGCGGCCGGAGCGTCATGGGCATACTCGGTTCGAATATTGCCTACGTTCGTTTCCAAATCGGCGGTTCCACGCAGGCCTGTGCACGTGATGGCGCCGACATCGGTTTGCGCCCGGACGGTGTTGCCGAAGGCGGCGATTCGGATGTCCCCGACATTCGTCGCGCACTTCAGCGCAAGCGTCGCAGGCGCGGTGATTGTGAAATCGACGCACAGACGGTCGTCCTTCAGGCCCGACGGCTTGTCCACTCGGATGCGGAGCGTTCGCCCGGACGGCTCTGCGACGATGCGAACCTGCTCGGCAAGCTCCTGGGCCTGTTCCTCGGTGTGGTCCTTGACCTTGATCTCGGCCGTGATGCGGACCTCGGCGCCCTGTGCCGGGTCGAGATGAATCTTGCCGACGTTCGTGCTCACATCCAGCGTGCCGATCCCGTCCGAGGAGGCGGCCAGTTCACGGGTCAGCGTGAACTTGGCCTTGAAGGTCTGGCCGCCGATGCGACATCCGGCGCAGACGACCGCAGCCAAACCGGCAACGACGCATGATTTGACCAGCCTGTTCATTCTCATATCGAATCTCCACTCGTGAGCCACTCAGCCTGGCGGAAGCTCAATTCGCGAGCACCCATGTTCCAGTCGTTGTGCGAAGCTCCCTATTGCACGGATTCCACGATCTCGACGGGAGAATCCGATACCGATCTGTGTCTGCACAATCGGCGAGGCCAGAGTTCATGCACAACGTGCGGCCCGATCCGATCACTTGCGGATCGTGATCTTCCGTGCGGCGCTCACCTTGCCGTACAGCTTCTGTGTATCGTAGGTCACTGTTACCGTCAGCTCTTCTTCGTTGCCGGCGAGGCTCAGATCGTTTGGTACACGCCACGTGTACCCGCAGGTGCCCGCTCAGCCAAAGGGCATGACGCCCTGGGCCACCACCTCGCCGTCAGCCCGCGTGATGACGACCTGGGGATCGAGCGATTTCGGCCGCTTGTACTTCTGGCCGTTCGGGAGTCCATCCTCAACCTCGACTTCGACCGACGTGTCATCGAGCCCGCGGATCATGATGTCCAGCTTCGGGTCGACCAGGACTGCTGCGAACTGGATCTCCATCCCGCGAGAGAAGGCGGTGCTTTCCTTCTGTGGCTGGTCGAACACGACCACAGGATCGTTCGAGAAATCCAGCACGTACGGCTTGTCCTGGCGGACCTGCATGCCATAGACCGGTTCCCTCCCCCTGGCGCGGCCCTGGGCGTCGGTGTGGTAGTTGTTGGAGATCTCGATGGTCAGGTTGTCGTACGTAACCGTCATCAGGTATGCGGTGTAGTCGCCGACGGGAATCTGGCATTCGGTCACCTCGCCGGTCCAGTGCTCCTTGATCGTCCCGATCGGTGCGGCGACGGAGCCCTTGCTGTGTACGGAGCCGTTGAACGCGATCTTCTCCAGTTGGCGATTTCCCTTGCCGACGCGGATCGTGCCGAGCGGTCCCGGGTAAGGCCGGGCCGCGACCTTGGCGCCGTCCTCCAGGAGCACGAACTCGTAGAACTTGTCGTCGAGCTTGTGATAGGAGTGCAGGGACCACGAGCCCCACCAGTAGGGACCGAACCGCTTTTCCACATCGAAGAGGAAGAACTCGCGTTCCAACCTCTCTCCGAGGACGACTCGGAAGGGACGATTGGCGAGCGTGAGTTGGCCCTGTTTGACGTGGGTCTTGTTCTCCCGCTGGAGCCTGCGGACGAAGGACGGCAGTTGGTCTTCGGAGAGACCGAGATCCGAAATGGCCGTCGTTGCCAGAGTGCAGGTCGTAACGTTGGGATCGGCGAGGAACTCCTTGACCTTGGCCGCCTGATCTTGCGGCGTCGCCGCGGCTGCGAGGGCGTGATTGGACAGCACGCCTCCAGACGCCAGAACGACGAAGCAGAAGACTCCAATGGCTGTGCGACGAGATTTGCCTTGCGTTCTCATAGTTCGATGCCTCCGACTGAGTTCGGGCACCATCATACCAGCCTGTCCTGCTCATGGCAATGGGTGTTCCCCCCGATTCCCGGTTGCACCTCGCGGACGGTCTTTTTGTTTTGACCGGGCACGCAGGATTGGGGTATGGTTTGAACCGCCGTGATATGTGCCGGCTCGATTGTGTGAGAACGTTTGGAGGCTCCCATGCCCGATCTGATCTTGGCCGAAGGGTATCGACCCATCCTGGGACTGCGCGAGACCGAACGCGCGATCAAGTTCATCAAGGACTGCTTTCAGGACCGCCTGGCGACTGCGCTGAATCTCCAGCGGGTTTCAGCGCCGCTGTTTCTGCGCAAGGGCTCCGGGATCAACGACGACCTCAACGGGATCGAGGCCAAGGCCGCCTTTCGCATCAAGGACGACGACTACGCGGAAGCCGAGTGCCTGTTCTCCCTGGCGAAGTGGAAGCGGATGGTCCTTGCCGACTATGGCTTCGCGCCCGGCGAAGGGCTCTATACCGACATGAACGCGATCCGTCCCGACGAGGAGTGCCTGGACAACCTGCACTCCGTCTACGTTGACCAGTGGGACTGGGAGCGCATCCTCTGCGAGCAGGAGCGGAACCTGGACTTCCTCAGGAAGATTGTGCGAACGATCTACAGCGTGCTCCGCGAGACGGAGAAGGTCGTGACCGGACGCTATCCGCAGATCACGCCCATACTGCCCGAAGAGATCTCCTTCGTCCACGCGGAGGAGTTGCTCGCGCGCTGGCCCGAAGTCGGACCTCGTGAACGGGAGAATCGGATCGCCCAAGAATGCGGCGCAGTCTTCGTCATCGGGATCGGAGGCCCGCTCGCCGACGGCACGATTCACGATGGAAGGGCGCCGGACTACGACGACTGGATCACGCCCACCGTCAACGGCTGCAAAGGCCTCAACGGCGACATCCTCCTGTGGTATCCGTTGCTGAATCGGGCGTTCGAGATCAGTTCCATGGGGATTCGTGTGAACGCGGATTCCCTGCGAAAGCAGTTGGAGATCCGCGGCGCCGAGGATCGCCTGCGTTTCGACTGGCACCGGCGCCTGCTGGCGGGCGAGTTGCCCCTGACCCTCGGCGGCGGCATTGGTCAGTCCCGCCTGTGCATGTTCTTCCTTCGCAAGCTGCACGTGGGCGAGGTGCACGCCAGCGTCTGGCCGCGGGCCATGGTCGAACGCTGCAAGGCAGCGGGCGTCACGCTGCTGTAAGCCGGATCGGGAACGCGAAGCTCCGGACCCGAGACGCCAATGCGAAAAAAAACAAGGGGATGACCTCGTGCCATCCCCTTTCGCTTGTGAGCATGTGATCTACACAGCGGGCTGCTACTTCCCCACTTCCACCACGACCGGTACGGCAGGACTCGTCGCATCGCCCGCTTTGACCGCGACAGGCGACTGCTTGATCTGCTCGATTGTCGTCTTGAGCGTCTCCGTCTGGCTCAGCGTGTTCCGCTGCACCTGGCTCATTTGCTCCTGGAGCTGGGTCTGGGCCTGGCGAAGCTGCGAGATCGCCTCGACGATCGCCTGCATGTCCTGCGAGATTCGCGTCTCGAACTGCTGACGCTGCGGGGCGTTCACGCCCAGCGGAGTCACGGTCTCCTTGATGCTGGTCTCGAGGGCGCCCTGGAATCTGCCGACCTGCTGATCGAGCAGCTTGATGCTGTCGGTCAACGCCTGGATTCGTGCCTGGGTGGCGTCGATCCGTTCGAGCCAGTTCTGCTGGTTCTGCGCGATTTCCGCGAGCTGGTTGACTGTTTCCACTCGCCCGGCCTGGGCGCTCTGTTCCGACTTGAGCTGCGTGTCGCCCACCGCTGCGATATCTCGGGCCGTCTGTCCCGTCGTGCTCGCCACGAGGTCGATGCTGCCCTGGATATTCTGCTGGTTCTCTGCCAGCTTGGTCATCTGGGCATTCGTCGTGTCACTGTAGCCATGGATCGCCTTCGCAAGCGTGTCCTGTCTGCCGGCGACGGCAGTTACGTCTGCGGCGGTCTGTGTGGTCGTGGCCGCGATGCCGTCAACACTGGCCTGTGTCTTCTGTTGATTCTCAGCGAGCTGAGCTGCGTAGGCGTTGGTCGCGTCACTGTAGCCCTGGATCGCCTTCGCAAGGGCGTCCTGTCTGCCGGCGACGGCGGTCACGTCCGCCGCGGTCTGCGTGGTCGTGGCACCGATGGCATCGACGCTGGCCTGTGTCTTCTGTTGATTCTCAGCGAGCTGAGCTGCGTAGGCGTTGGTCG
>DAOQWL010000037.1:32518-56271 GCA_035342095.1 Sedimentisphaerales bacterium
CGAGCTGAGCTGCGTAGGCGTTGGTCGCGTCACTGTAGCCCTGGATCGCCTTCGCGAGCGTGTCCTGTCTGCCGGCGACGGCAGTTACGTCTGCGGCGGTCTGTGTGGTCGTGGCCGCGATGCCGTCAACACTGGCCTGTGTCTTCTGTTGATTCTCAGCGAGCTGAGCTGCGTAGGCGTTGGTCGCGTCACTGTAGCCCTGGATCGCCTTCGCAAGGGCGTCCTGTCTGCCGGCGACGGCGGTCACGTCCGCCGCCGTCTGCGTGGTCGTAGCCGCGATGGCATCGACGCTGGCCTGTGTCTTCTGCTGGTTTTCAGCGAGTTGAGCTGCGTAGGCGTTAGTTGTTTCGCTGTAGCCCTGGATGTCCTTCGCGAGAGCGTCCTGCCGTCCGGCGACAGTGTCCACGCTGGTTTGTATCTTCTGCCCTTGCTCGTCCAGAGCGGCTGTCTGCGCGAGGATCGTCTCGTTTCCGGTCCGGATGCTTCGCTGGAGGTCTGTGTGGCCGTTGTTGAGGGCGAGGATGTCCATCGTCGCCTGGCCCGTCATCGCCATCAGGATGTCCTGGCCGTCGCCAAGCGACTTCTGACTGTCCTCGATCCGGGCCATGCGATTGTTGATTGCCTCGCCATGCTGCGAGAACGAAGTCTGCAACGCGTCTTGCGCGAGCGAGATGCCGGTCAGGTCCGCATAGGCCCGCTCGATCACCTTGGCGGTCTTGTCGATCTGGGCGGTCAGGGTCCGCTGATTCTCTTCAACCGCGGCCGTCCGAGCAACCATCGCGTCGCTGGATGCCTGGATGCCCGTCTGGAAAGCCGTCTGCCGCTCGGCCATGCCGCGAACGTCGTCGGCGGTCCGGCCCGCGCGGTCGTAGAGACCGGTCATCCCGGTCTGCATGGCCTGCTGGAACGTGGCCTGTCCGTTGTTCAATGTGAGCACGGCCAGCGCCGTCTGGCCCGAGGTCGCGGTCAGGGCATCGACCTGGGTGCGGAGCGTCTGTTGTCCGTCGAAGAGTCCGGCCATCGCCGTGATGATGGCGTCCTGGTTGGCCTTCATCGTCTCGCGGGCGGCCATCTGCTCGGATCGCACCGCGGAGAATGCCGCACCGGAATCTGCAGCGGCCCGGTCCGCTTTCCCGTTCAGGGCGTCGATGCCGGCCTGCAGAATCCGCTGCGAGTCCGCCATGGCGACGAGCCGGCCGGCGGTTTGCTCATGGTTGCCGTTGAGGGATTCCTGCATCGCGGTCTGGGCGGCCGCTATGGCGGAGATCGTCCCGGCGGTCTGATTTGCCGTGGCGAACAATCGCTCGATGCCCGCCTGATGATTCTGTTGATGAAGTTCCAGAATGTTGAGTTTGTCCGCGACGGCCTGCGTGCGGCCCTGCAGGTCGTCCCGCACGGCGAGCAGGTCGTTCGCGAATCGCTGCTGGCCCGCGTGCAGCGCGGTCAGACGCTCCGTGACCAGCTTGTGGTTGTCCTGCGTCTGGGCCGCAAGGGCGTCCTGTTTGCCGGCGACCGCCGTGAGGTCCTTTGCCAGTCCCGCGTCGGCCTGCTGCAACCGGGTGATGCCGGTCTGGATGCCCTCCTGGTTGCTGACCACGGCGGCCACCTGGCCCTTCAGTTCCCGCTGATTGGCCTGCACTGTGTCGTGGAGTCCCGCGTGCTGCTGCGACAGGGAGGTCAGGTCGGACGCTGTGTGGTCCGCGGTATCCTGCACCTTCGCCACGCGATCGTGCAGTGACTGCTGGCTAGCCTGGATCGCGGTCGTCTTGGCATCCAGTCCCTGATGGCCCGCGACGACCGTCTCCTGGAGCTTGTGTTGTCCGTTCTGCACGGCCTGGACCTGGGTGGCCACGGCCTGGGTGTCCGCGTCGAGATCCTGAATTCCCGCCTGGAGCTTGTTGGTGCCCGTGTGGATCTGCGACGAGAGGGTGGCGATTTCGCGTGCGTTGGCCGCCACCATGGCCTGCAGTTTGATTTGGTTGTCCTCCATCCGGGTCAGTTGCTTGTTGCAGCCGCCGAGGCAGAGCAGCAGGGCGACCATCGTACAGAGGCAAACGCCGCTCGCGACCCAACGTCTGCTCTCGACTCCCTTCGATTCTCGCATGATGACTCCTTTCATTATGTATGACTGCAGGCGTCCATCTTCCCCACGGTATCCCATCCTGTTATTCCGTGGCGTGGCAAGCGGCCCATCTTGACCAGATTCCCGCGTTACCAGTACTGGGAAGAGACTACCAGTTATCTCTTTCATCGGCAACCATAATTTCGAATCTTTACTCTTTATGGGACTGGTACGGAACGTGGGCAGAATAAAGGAGATACAGCAATAGCAAGTTCGACTTGAGCGGCGTTCTTCCCTCTGGTACAGTACCCGTTCAGCTTGCGGCTCGCCGGCGGTGCGGCAGAACGAACTGCCTGCGTCTCGGCGAAGGGTCGGGCACAATTGGGGCAAGGGGGTCTCTCCCGGCGTGGGATACGGCGCCGGCGGACCCCAGATGATGGCAAAGGATCGACGATGGATGTACTGCTGATCGGCAGCGGGGGACGCGAGCACGCAATCGCGTGGAAACTCAAGCAATCCAGGCAGTTGGGCAAGCTCTATATCGCCCCCGGCAACGCCGGAACCGCGCTGTGCGGCCAGAACGTCGAGATCAAAGACAGCGACATCCCCGCCCTGGTCGGTTTCGCGAGGGAAAAGCGCGTGGGCCTGGTGATCGTGGGGCCGGAGGAGCCTCTGGCCAAGGGGATCGTCGATGTCATGGAGGCCTCGGGCATCAAGGCGTTTGGTCCGACCGGCGCGGCCGCCCAGCTCGAGGCGGACAAGGCCTTCTCCAAGCATCTGATGCGGTCCGGCGCGATCTCCACCGCGGAAGGGCGGGTCTTCGACCGATTCAGCGACGCCAAGGCCTACATCGCCAGCCGGGATGAACCCGTGGTGATCAAGGCCGCCGGGCTGGCCAAGGGCAAAGGCGTCGTCGTATGCGACGACCCGGCCGAAGGCATTCTCGCTGCCGAGAAGATCATGGTGGACCGGATCTTCGGCGACGCCGGAGAACGGATCGTCGTGGAAGACAAGCTGCTGGGCGAAGAGACCTCGATCCTGGCGTTCGTGGACGGCCATAGCATCTACGTGATGGAGTCGTCTCAGGATCACAAGCCCATCGGCGACGGCGACACCGGCCCGAACACCGGCGGCATGGGCGCCTACAGTCCGGCGCCCATCGTTACGGAGACCATGATGGACCGCATCACGCGGGAGATCCTTGTGCCCGCGGTGGACGCGATGAATCGAAACGGCACGCCCTACAAGGGAGTGCTGTACGCGGGTCTGATGATCACCAGCGGCGGACCGAGGGTGCTCGAATTCAACGTCCGCTTCGGCGACCCGGAAACCCAGCCGATCCTCATGCGGCTCCAGAGCGACCTGCTCGAAGTCTGCCTGGCGGTCTGCGAAGCGAAGCTGGAGGGTGTCGCGCTCCGATGGGACCCGCGTCCGTCGGTCTGCGTCGTGATGGCCTCCGGGGGCTATCCCGACGCGTATCAAAAGGGCAAGGTCATCAGCGGCTTGAAGGAAGCCGGCGAACTCGACGACGTGGTCGTGTTCCACGCGGGCACGAAGCTGTGTGATCGGGGTGTGGTCACCAACGGCGGTCGGGTGCTCGGCGTGACCGCCCTCGGCGCCACGGTCGCTGCGGCCAAGACGCGGGCCTACGAGGCGGTCGACCGGATTCAGTTCGAAGGCGCCTATTGCCGTCGCGATATCGCCGACAAGGCGATCCGGCGCAAGTCGTAAGCATCGTTCGTCGGAAGCACCATCCATGGCACGTTCCAGCCGTGTGGACATCTCGGTCGAGCCCCGGAGGAGCCGGCGAGGGCGACGCATTGTCCTGCGCGGGCTGGGGGCCCTCGCGGTTCTCCTGGTCCTGGTTGGCGCCGCCGCGATTTGGGCCAGCCGGTCGTTGCCGGGCATTGTGGCCGCCCAGATCGGCCGGCTTACGAACACGCGAGTGGAGACGGGCGCGTTCGGCTTTCGACTGGACGGGTCCATTTCCATCGACGGTCTGGTGATCCGCCCGCAGTACGAGGACCCGAACGGCGACAACGCCATTCTGCGGGCGAAGAGCGTGCACGTTCGCGTCAGCCGGCGCAGTCTGGTCCTGTTTGCTCCCCGGGTGACGGAGCTTCGCATCGAGGATTTCACTCTGGACGCCCAGTGGAACGTGGACGCGGGGCGCTGGAACGTCGAGGGTCTGCGGTTCACCCGCTCCGGCCGTCGAGAGGGCTTGCTCATCCCGGCGATCGAGCTGGTGCGCGGGAAGGTTCGCTGCTGCAAGGTCTCTGGCGGCATCGCGGAGGTGGTCATGTCCGTGCCGGTGGAGGCGCGGCTCGGGAAGGGCCTGGCCCATCAGGGCTACGGGTTCGAGATCAAGACCTCCAAGCTCTCCGGCGGCTACGGCGAAAGCCATCTGAGCGGGTACTGGCGCCCCGGTGAGTTGGCGATGGCCGGCGGATTGTCCTCGACGGACATTCCGTCGCTCGAGTGGGCCTGGGCGGTGGATGTACTGGCCGCCCAGCTCTCGTATGAGCGGAACGGGGACTACACGCTGGACCTTCGTGTCAAAGACGTTCACGGCAAGCAGGTTCCGGAGGTCACGGCGCTTCAGTGGATCTCGCCGGGCGGGGCGGCCGGGTCCGGCGTGCTGGCGAGCATTCAGAGATTCTTCGACCGCTATCGGCCTACCGGCACTGTCGGGTCGATCACGCTGGAAGCCCGCGGCAACCTGAAGAAGCTGAAAGACAGCGAGGTTCAGGGCACGCTGGTGTGCGAGGACATCTCCGTTTGCGACTCGACGTTCCCCTATCCGCTGGATCATCTCGCCGGCGAGATCGACTTCTCTCGGTCGAGCCTGGCGCTCAAGCAGCTTGCGGGCAAGCACGGCGACGTGGACGTGCACATCGACGGCTGGCGCAGCGGCCGCGGGGTCGAGCGGCAGTACCGGTACAACATCACCACCGACAACATGATCCTCGACGAGGCTTTCTACCAGGCGCTGCGCCCGGGTCAGAAGCGGATGTGGGATCTGTTCCGGCCCAGCGGCCGGGTTGCGGCGGAGTACTGGCTGGTCCGCACCTCGTCCACCGATAAGCGGATGTACCTGTCCGTCGATCTCAAGGGCGTGGACTCGACCTTCCGCGAGTTCCCCTATCCGCTCACGGGCCTGAGGGGAAAACTGTACATCGACAACGACAGTGTCATCGCGACCCGCCTGGTGTCCGAGTCAGGGGCGCGCCGCATCGTTGTGAACGGCAAGGCGACCGGCTGCGGCACAGGCAGGCCCATCTACTACGCCAGTGTGGACGCCAACAACGTGCCGCTGGACGCGACGCTGGAGCGGGCTTTGCCGGCGTCCTATCGCCAGTCTTACCGGAGCATGGAGGCCAACGGGACGGCCGATGTGCGGGCCACCGCCTTCAGCGAGGGCGACGGCAACGACGCGGCGAGCATCCGCTACGTCGCCGACGTGGTCTTTCGCAGCAAATCTCTGAAGCTGGAGGATCCCCCCATCGTCCTGTCGGACGTCGTCGCCGAGCTGGCGGTGTCTCCCGAGCTGTTGGACGTCAAGCGGCTTGACGGGCGGTATGGGCAGAGCCGAGTGGTCGTGACCGGCGGCATCGGCCTGGACCGGGAGGGCAAGTCGAGGCAATATGACATGAAGGTCACGGCCCAAGAGATCCCGGTTGACGGGAGAACGATCGCTCTGTTGGCGAAGCCGCTGGCGGAACAGCTCTCCGCGTTTCGCCCGCAGGGCTGCGTGAACCTCGACATCGATGTGAAGACCTCGGAGGGCAACAAGCCGAAACCGCATTCCGTTCGCGTCGATTGCCTGGGATTGAAGATCGATCATGAACGGTTTCCCTATCCGTTGCGGGATGTGCGGGGGACGATTTCGCTCGCGGGCGACAGCCTGGTGCTGAAGAACGTCACCGCCTCGCCCGCCGACCCGTGTCAGTCGCAGCCGTCGGCCCGCGTGTGCATCGACGGGACCGTCGAGTTGGGAGAGGGCGGACCTGCCGGCGCCTGTTTCGCGATCCGGACGCGGGACATGAGTCTCACGAAGTCGCTGGGCGAGGCCCTGCCCAAGGCGCTGGGCGGGTTGTATCGAGGCCTGTCGCCGCAAGGGCCGTTCGACCTGGACGTGACGAATCTCAGGGCCTCCAGGGTCGGATCGGACCAGATGCTCGTGGAATTCGCCGCCAGGGCGACTCTCCACGGCTGTCGTCTGTTCGTCTCCGGCGCGGACGCGGAGCTGTTCGGACAGGTGGCGACGGAGGGCTCGTATCATACGAAGCAGGGGCTCCTGAGCGGCCGGACACGACTGGCCGCCGAGCGGCTCGTGGTCAAGGGACGCGCGATTTCCGGCTTGACCGCGGAGGCTCTCTACGACCCGAACGCGCGGGTGTGGTCCGCAGGGAGCATCCTGGGCGATTGCTACCGCGGAAAGGTCCTGGGCAATCTGCACGTGGCGGTCGCCGACGCAGGGGCTCCGGAGTACCGTCTGCAGGTGGCGCTGAACCGAGTTGACGTGCAGCCGTTTCTCCGGGCCGGCGAGGAACCGGACAAGACCGCCCAGCCGTCCGCGCCTGTGACTCTCTCTCCCTCTTCGCCCGACCCGGCACACGGCGGCGCCGGGGAGGAACCCTATTCCGGCGGTGTGATGGAAGCCTGGATGAGCCTGCAAGGGCGCTGCGGCGACCCAGCCTCGCGGCGGGGGGCCTGCCAGGCGGCCGTCGCCAACATGCGCGTCGGCAAGGTCTCCCTGCTGGTGAACCTGTTGTCGGTGCTGCGACTGAGCGAGCCGACCAACTACGTCTTCGACCAGATGCGGATCGATTCGTACATCAAACAGGACACGCTGCTGATCCGCACGCTCGACATGTCCGGTCGGAACGCCGCCTTCACCGGCGCGGGCACGATGTCCCTTCCCACCGGGCGGTTGAACCTGACGCTGACGGCCCGCGGCCAGCGAATCTCTGCAACGGAGCCCTCCTTGTTCCAGGCCCTCACGGAAGGCCTGGGCGGTGCCGTCGTCCGCGTCGAGGTTACCGGCAGCGCGGCCGCGCCTCACATCGAAACCAAGACTCTGCCTTTGATCGAGGACTCCCTCAAGATCCTCGGCACGCCCGAGTAGGGACGCACTGCGCGGGACGAGCAAACAGGCCCGCCCCGCCTTTTTCCGAGCCACTCTTACGCGGTGCGTTTTCGGAATGCCGCCGTCCGGATCGTCCGGCTCTCCTTGACGTACTTTCGCTCGTAGTTGGTCCCGGTCCGCTCCCCGTCCAGTGCTCCGGCGGGTCGCTCGAACTCGATCTCTTCCAGCAGAGCCGAGTACGCTTGGGTGACGTCGCGAATCTGCTGGAAATACTCCTCGTGGTCCGTGGCAATCCGAATCTGACCGCCCGGCTTCAGGCACCGCAGCAGGATCTCCAGATTCGACGCCTGGAGCAGACGCCTCTTGTGGTGACGTTTCTTGGGCCACGGGTCGGGGAAGTAGATGTGGAGGCAGTCGACCGATTCATCGGGCACGAAGTCCCGGAGAAACACCGGGGCGTCGGCTCGCAGTATCCGGACGTTGGTCAATCCCCGCCGGCCGATCCGGTCCACGGCGCAGCGATAGTACTTGCTGGCCCATTCGATCCCGAGGAAGTCCACCTGGGCCTGTGCGGCGGCCTGATTCACGAGGAATGTCCCCTTGCCCGATCCGATTTCGATGTGCACCGGCGCGGAACGTCCGAAAAGATGGGTAAAATCGATCTTCTCCTGGAGATTCTCCAGATTCAATGCGACGCTGTCGTAGTGTTTCAGGTCTTTTCTCACCGCGGGATACACCCCTGTGCGAGTCCGTGATTGTGCATCTTCACATCGAAGCGACGAGCCATCATAAGCCCTCGATCCAAGATCGCAAATCATTTCCCGGGACCGTTACTAAAGTGCCCGTGTATGGCACACGATTACTGAGGATGTGAAGGGTTCCCGGCCGCGGTGCGCCGCGACTGGAGACCCGAACTCTTCTTGTGGGATCGGCGTATCTCACTTGGTGGGATCGCCCAGCCCGGAAAGGACGTTGTTCGGATGATGCTGCAAATGGTCAGGGCGAAGCGCAGGCAAGTCCTCGTGGACATCAATACGCAGAAGGACTTCTTCCTGGCTGACGGCAGTGTGTGTATCCGCAACCACCGGCGGGTCCTGGCTCACGTCCGGCGCCTGATGGCCTGGGCCCGGAGGCGGGGCATCCCTGTCATCAGCACGTGTGAAGTCTATCCCGAGGGCAACGGCCACAATGGCGATCCGCGGTACTGCATCGACGGCACCGACGGGCAGCAGAAGGTCCCCTACACCCTGTTGGCGAGCCGGATCAGCTTCGCCGCCGACGGAAACACCGATCTGCCCCGGGATATGCTCCGACGCTACCAGCAGATCATCTTCCACAAGCGATGCGTGGATCCCTTCGACGAGCCTCGGATCGACCGCGTGCTCAGCGAGGTCTGTGCCGCCGAGTTCGTCCTCATGGGAGCGGCGGCCGAGGGCGCCGTGAAGGCGGCCGCACTGGGCCTGCTCCAGCGCGACAAGAAGGTGACCATCGTGATCGATGCGGTCGGCTACCATGACAATCGCGAGGCGAAGATGGCCTTCCGCAAGATGGAGGCCAAGGGCGCGAAGCTGGTCGAGACGCGACGCCTGGCCGGCACGTCCCACCTTCGTGTGGTCGGCGCCTGCCACTGCGAGAGTTGCCAGCGGATGCTGCAGAAGGTCGGCGTCGGCGCCTCGGACGAGGACGAAGAGTAGCTGCCCCGGCGGTTGTGTGAAGGGATCCTGGGTCCACCTCGCAAACGGGCTGCGCTCTCACATTGCATTCCCCCAGCGGCTTGAGGGGATTCCGCCGGCGTTGACACCCTCGGCTGGGCGGACTATAGTGCCTTCCCTGTGACGCACGACGTGCAACGAGTGGATTCCCCGTGCGTCCGAATGAATGGAAGGAGCCGAAATGGTGCATTCCCGTCGATTTGCCCGCACGCAACAGGCCGGCCATTGTTCGTCTCTTTCGTGTTGTCGATTGGCATCGCTTCTGTTCCTTGCGGCGGCGATGATGCCGACAGGCGACGGCCTTGCCGCGTCTGGCGGGTCCCAGGCGGCAACCCCCTCAGTCACGGTAGACGCCGATTATCCCGGCGGCAATATCCTCGTCGAGCGAATCGAAGGCGATGTGGTGTACGTGCGTCCCGATCTGCGCGATACGGAGGGCTGGTGGTTCTACTGGTCCTTTCGCGTCCGCGGGGCGCAGGGACGGTCGCTGACCTTTGTGTTCGCGGGCCCGAACCCGATTGGTGTCCGCGGTCCCGCTGTGAGCGCCGACGGCGGCAAGAGCTGGTCTTGGCTCGGGACCCAGGCGGTGAAGGACGGATCATTCGCCCATGCCTTTGGGCCCGAGGCGCGAGACGTGCGATTCTGCTTTGCCATCCCCTATCAGGAGCAGAATCTCCAGGAGTTCCTCGCGGGACACAAGGACAATTCCAGTCTCGCCGTGCGCGAGCTGTGCAAGACAAAGCACGGACGGAGCGTCGAACGTCTCCACGTCGGCCGACTCGACGGTGATGCCCGATACCGTGTGCTCCTGACCGCCCGGCACCATGCCTGCGAGGCAATGGCGAACTATGTGATGGAAGGCGTTCTGGAGGCTGTCCTTGCCGACAGCGACGCGGGATACTGGTTCCGTCGGAATGTGGAGGTCCTCGCGATTCCCTTCATGGACAAAGACGGCGTCGAGGAGGGCGACCAGGGCAAGAACCGCATTCCTCGCGACCACAATCGCGACTACATCGGCCAAAGCGTCCACGCTTCGGTGGCGGCCCTGCGGACGTTCGTCCCGAACTGGTCGAATGGCCGGCTCGCGGTCGCCTTCGACTTGCACTGCCCGCACATTCGCGGCCCACACAACGAGGTCATCTACATCGTGGGCAGCGAGGACGAACGGATATGGCAGCAGCAGCGGAAGTTTGGAGAGCTTCTGGAGGCCGTCCAAACCGGCCCGCTCGTCTACCGGGCGTCCGACAACCTCCCGTTCGGGAAGGCCTGGAACACCGGCGCCAACACCGGTCGCAACCTGAGCTTCGGCAACTGGGCGGGCAACCTGGAGGGTATCCGCCTGGCGGGGTCGTTCGAGTTCCCCTATGCCAATGCCGGCGGCCGGCCGGTGACGGTCGAAGGCGCCAGAGCGTTCGGGCGGAGCCTCGCCAAGGCCCTGCGCAGCTACCTGGAGCAGGGCGACCGTCTCGATGCGACGCCGCCCAGACCGCAGCCCATTCAGGTCGATGGGGTCTTTCCAAGTCTGACCGTGATGGCCAGAAGTCTGGGCAGCAACTCGGAGGCGGGGATCGGGGCGCTGATCCCCTGGGCCCAGAAGCTCTGGGCGGTGGGCTACGTCGCCCACATCAACGGGCAAGGTCTGGGCCTATACGAGATCGATGAGGACATGACCATGCGGCGGCATCCCGCGTCCGTCACGGGCACCTTCGCCAACCGCATGCCGCACTGGCCGAGCGGGCAGGCGTTCATCGGGCCTTACGCCATCGACGCCGACGGCAATGTGCGGATCATCGAAGCTCTCAAGAACGTTCGTCTGGCGGCGACCTGCGAGCACCTGACCGACCCGGCCAACAAGGTCTACTTCCTCGGCATGGAAGGGGGGCTCTGGGAAGTCGATGTACGAACCCTGGATGCCAGGCGGCTCTTCGATCTCGTGAAGGAGCTTGGGATCGTCAACGCCAAGGAGCACTTCAAGAGCGCCTTCACCGCGCAGGGCCGCGTCGTCGTCGCGAACAACACATACGACGAGCAGGAGTTTCTCGGCAAGCGGGACGCGGGACGCCTGGCGGAATGGGATGGCAAGAAGTGGACCATCATCGAGCGGAATGCCTTCGTCGAGGTCCACGGCGCCGCGGCCGACCGCTCCTACGGCGGCAACACGATCTACGCCGTGGGTTGGGACCGCTCCAGCGTGATCCTCCGCGCCCTGGTCCAAGGCCAGTGGCAGCGATACCGCCTGCCGATGGCGAGCCACACGTGGAACCACGCATGGAACACGGAATGGACGCGGATTCGACACGCGGTTACCGAGCGCCTGCTGATGGACGCCCACGGGATGTTCTACGAGCTGCCTGCGTTCAGCTACGGCGGGCACATCTGGGGCATTCGCCCGATCTGCACGCACCTGCGGGTGGTGCCCGACTTCTGCCATTGGCGAGGGCTGTTCGTCATGGCCTCCGACCAGATCGACCACGACCAGGGCCAGCCGCAATCGGGCCTCCGGTTCGGCGATCTCGACGACCTCTGGCAAATGGGCAAGCCTTCCGGCTGGGGCGGACCCTGGTGCAACACCCCGGTCAAGGCAGGCGAGCCGTCGGACCCATTCCTCATGACCGGCTTTGACAAGAAGGGGGTCCACCTCACGCACGATGCCCGCGAGTCGGTGCGTTTCGACCTGGAGGTCGACTTCCTCGGCGACGGGAGTTGGAGACCCTACCAGTCCTTCGAAGTGGGCGCCAATGGATACGCGCACCACGAGTTCCCTGATGGCTTCAGTGCCCATTGGGTCCGCGTGAAGGCGGACAAGGCCTGCGTGGCCACCGCGCATTTCATGTACAACTGAACCCGACCGCCTCCGGAGACTGGTTTGATTTGGGGCTCCGGGATGCGTTCGTAGTGACGCCGTGAGGCGTTTCTTTGTAGGTCGTGCGTTCTCGCACGACCTTGCTCAGGCGAGCGGGGACGCTCGCCCTACGCGGATTGCTCCTGCACCCTGTCTTGTCGCGTATCAGCCATCGCCTGTCACCGGGTGCATGACTGTTTCTGCGACTGAACCAGCGGGATGGGATTCCGGAACGGAGGAAGGAACGGACAGATCCGGAGTCCACCGCTTCGCGGCGGGCATTTTTCGCATTTCGCCAGCAGCATGGAAACGATGCTGCACATCGCCTCTCGCATGTCCTGAGACCCCGGGTCTCTTCTGTCACCATGCCATTGGCCCAAAGCGGCAAATGCCCCCCGCACGACCGCTTCGGGCGTGCCCTCTTCGGCACTGGGGGGGCCGCCAGGGTCCGGTCAGGCACCCACACGGCCCCATCTCCCTTCGGCCCGACAGGTCCAGAGGCCGGGGACCCCCTCGGGGCGTGCAGAAACGGTCATGCACCCCCTGTTACCCTTTTGCCTTGCTTGGTCCGCACGCACCCGGCATAATCTGATCCACCAATGCATCTCTGGTGGCAATCGTGATGATCAGAGTGGGGTGCACGTGGGTCAGATGTGGTGAAGCCAGAATTGGTGGAATGGCCACAAGAGTCCACGGTACCGAGGCAAGAATGGGGCAACTCGACCGGGGGATAAACCGGACTCCTCGTATTCCCAGTGCCCGGTGAGCAAGCTCATGGCAATGACGAGAAGAGAGATTTACCCTGAACGAGAGCAGGTATACGGATCATGCACATGCGAGGAAAGTGTTTGAGCGGGATATGGTGAGTCGCGGCCTTCCGGTTCGTCAGCGGCTGTTCAGAGCCCGAGCGGGCCAGAGTTCCCTCCTGAATCACACAAGTATGTGATCGGCTCAAGGTCTTGCCGAAGCCTGTTCACAGCGCGATGGTGGCAATCAACCACAGCACACCGGCGGCGGTGCAGCCTTCCACGAGCGTGCCGAGGGTCTGGAGGCGGTAGCCTTCTTTGATGCCCATCTTCGAGAAGCCTGTGACGACCCAGAAGTAGCTGTCGTTCACGTGGCTGACGACCATGGAGCCCGCGCCGATACTGACGACTGCGAGGGCCCGGCCCGTCGGCGTGGCGAGTTGGAGCGAGTCGAGCAGGGGGGCGACGATCCCCGCCGTCGTGATGATCGCGACCGTGGAGGAGCCCTGCGCGGTCTTGAGGGCCGCCGCGATGAAGAACGGCAGCAGGATGCTCAGGCTTGTGGTTTCGCCGAGGTGTGTTGTGACGAACTTGGAGATCCCGGAGTTTTGCAGCACTTTTCCGAACGCGCCGCCGCACCCGGTGATGATGATGATCGTGGAGGCCGCGAGGACGGCTTCGCCCACCCAACCCGAGGCCGAGACCATCTCCGTGGTGAGACGCCGGGGCAGCAGGAACGCGAAGAACACGCCCAGGAGCAGGGCGACCACCGGCTGACCGATGAAGCCGGCGCACGCCGCGCCGCGACCCTGGCCCAGGGGGTGATCCGGGAGGTCGGCGACCGAGCGCAGGACGATCAAGACGATGGGAAGCAGAATCGGGATGAGGGACTTGAGCGCCGAAGGGCGATGCGGATCGGCGCCTGCCTGAGGCGAGATCTCGTCCGCGGTGTTTGCGTCGGTGGGGGCGCGGCGCGTTGCCACGAGGGCGAACAGCCACCCCGCCGCAAGGGCTGCCATACTGACGAGCGATCCCCAAAGGATCACGAGTCCCAGGTCCGCCTTCAGCATTGCCGCCGCGGCGACGGGTCCCGGCGTGGGGGGGACCATGGTATGGGTCGCGTACAGGCCCAGGCTCAAGGCAATGGCGCTGGTCGCCATGGGCACTCCCGCCCGGCGGGACATCGCCTTGGCCAGCGGCGCCAGGACGACGAATCCGGAGTCGCAGAAGACCGGGATGCTCACGACGTAGCCGATGACGCCCATGGCCAGCGGCACGTTCTTGCGTCCGACCGTGTGAATCGTGCGTTCCGCCAGCGACAGGGCGCCGCCGGATTTCTCGAGGAACGTCCCGATGATGGCGCCGGCCAGGATCACGATCCCGATGGCGCCGACGGTGTCGCCGAAGCCTGTGTTCACCGCCTTGGCGACGTCGCTGAGGGACATCGTTCCGCAGGAGACGCCATATCCGAAGGCCGCCAGCAGCAGCGACAGAAAGGGGTGCAGCTTGAATCGGGTGGTTGCGACGACGATGAAGACGATGGAGATCGCCAATAAGATCAGTAGTCGCATGGGCTTCACCTGTTCCTTTCCATGAGATTTCGCCATTCTACGATCGTCCGGCCCAATGACAACCGGATTGTGATCGGGTGCCGCGGCATGGGGGTCGTGTCCGCTGAACCGGGGAGTGTTGAGTCGCGTAGGGAGGGAAATACCCAGCGCGGGCCGACCGGTCTTGGTTGTCCGGCCGGGGCGCGGGAATCCTGCTGTTCGGGCAAGGAGAAGGAACATGGCGAAGATCGGTTTGTTTTACGGCAGCACGACCGGCAACACGGTGAAGGCGGCGGAGCTGATTCAGAAGGCGTTCGGACCCGGCGTGGTGGACCTGTGCGACGTGGGCGCGGCATCGGCCGGGGATCTGGAGAAGTACGATACCCTCATCCTGGGCACATCGACCTGGCACTGGGGCGGCCTGCAGGACGAATGGGCCGTGTTCGAGGATTCCCTGACCGGCGAGGCCCTTCGCGGCAAGACGGTTGCGTTCTTCGGACTGGGCGATCAGAAACGGTACGCCGACCACTTCGTCGATGGCATGGGACTGCTGCACGACAAGGTCAAGCCCCTCGGCGCGAAGGTGATCGGGCAGTGCCCGCGTCAGGACTACAGCTTCGATGCCTCGGCTGCGGAGGTCGGGGACCATCTGGTCGGTCTGGCGTTGGACGAGGACAATGAGCCGCACAAGACCCTCGACCGCGTCAATCGATGGGTCCGCCGGCTCAAGCAGGAGCTGGGAGACGCATGACTTGTCTCTCGCATTCGCCCGATCTGCCTGATGAAGACGCTTGAGTCTGAGCGGCCTGACGGATATGATGGATTGGCGGACCGGCCATATAGCCGCGCCGTTCCTCAGGCAATATGTCGATGGCAGGAAGGTGATAACATGCGAAGCTCCCGGCGGATGGTTTCTTGTGTTTGGATTGCGTGCCTGGCTCTGACGGTCGTCGCGGGATCGGTTCGAGCCGATGTCGTGCAGGAGGCGGTCGAGAAGGTCTCCCTCGGGCAGTATCGGGTATACCAGGTGGACATTCAGGACATGGGCTTGGGCCTCTACGGCGGCCCGGAATACGACCAGGGGTACCGCAACCGGGACGGCTGGGAATACGGAGTCGCCCGCATCCAGGCGACCTGGAACCAGGCGGGGACGCTGGGGAATCTGGAGGCGCGTCTGTACCTGGCCGATCAGTTCGCAGCCATGGGTCTCGACGTCTGTGAGCAGGGGCTCTATCGCAACGTCGTGGCCGAACTGCGGGGGGCGCAAAGGCCCGAGGACATCTACATCATCTGTGCCCACTACGACACCACGAGCGGCGGTGAGCGTCCCGGCGGTGACGACAACGCCTCCGGCACCGCGGGCGTCCTCGAAGCGGCCCGCGTGCTGACCCAGTACGATCCGAACGCGACCCTGCGATTCATCGCGTTCAACGCGGAAGAGGACTGGATGCTGGGCAGCCAGGACTACGTCGATTCCGTCGTCGTCGCGGGCCACGAGAACGTCGTCGGCGTGCTCAACCTCGATATGATCCTTCGGCCCGGCTGGGACGGCGACCCGCTGGCGACCATCGACCTGGATATCGTGACCGACACGACGCAGGCCGACTGCAGGGCGTTGGCGCACGCCTTCATGGACGCGATCGCGACGTACGTTCCATCGTTGGTCATCGATGCGGCGGCCCCGGTCGGAGCGAACTGGAACGCCAGCGATCAAGGCCCGTTCCTTTCGGCCGGCTATCCCGCCCTGATGATTGCGGAAAACACCGCGGCGGATATCTGGTCCGGCCGGTGCAACTACTACTACCACAAGGCGACCGACGCCAGCGACGCGGCCGCCAACGACCCGCTCAGTCCCAGCGGCGTCACATACGACTACGACTTTGCCACCGACGCTGTCCGGGCCGCGGTCGCAATGCTGGCCCAGGAGGCCGGCCTCGTCGCCAAGGCAAACCCTCGCTTCGTCGAGTTCCAGAGCCTCGCGACGAGCGGGGCGCAGGACATCGAGCCCTTCCATATCGTGGATGAGTCCTACCTGGCCGTCGCCAACGGGCGGAATGACCAGACCTACGAGGTGAACACGGTCGTGTATCGGTGGGATGGCAATGACTTTGCGGAGGTGCAGTCCATTCCGAGCCATGGGGCCGCCGATTGTGAGTTCTTCACCCTCGCGGGCGAGCGGTACCTGGCGATTGCCAATCTCCGCAGCGACACGACCCATGCGGTCGCGACGAAGCTGTACCGCTGGAACGGGACGGCCTTCGTGGAGTTCCAATCCCTCGCGACGACCGGCGCCGCCGATTGCGAGTTTTTCACCATGGGCGACGCGTCGTATCTCGCGGTCGCCAACAGCCGGACGGATGTCACGGCCGACGCGAATTCGACGATCTTCCGCTGGGACCAGACCGCGTTCGTCCCGTTCCAGTCGCTCCCGACGCACGGCGCTGCGGACTGCGAATTCTTCACGATCGGCGCCGATTCCTTCCTGGCTGTCGCCAATATGCGGAGCGACGACACGCACAATGTGAACTCCCAGGTCTTCCGTTGGGACGGGGCGCGGTTCGTGATAGGGCAGTCCATCGCCACGCAGGGCGCCGCGGACTGGGAGTCGTTTACGCTCGGCGACGATTCCTATCTGGTCGTCGCCAACGGGTACAACGACGCGTCCTACGGCGTGGATTCCCGCGTCTACAAGTGGGATGGCAAGAGTTTCGTCGCCTACCAGTTCCTGCCCACGCAGGGGGCGGCCGACTGGGAGTTCTTCACCGTGGGGGAGGAGGCCTTCCTGGCGGTCGCCAATGGTTATGACGGCGTCACGCGGAGCCTCCACTCGACGGTCTACAAATGGAACGGGACTCGTTTCGTGGAAACCCTGTCGATCCCCACACAGGGGGCGAGCGACCTGGCGTTCTTCGTGGTGGGCGAGATTCCCTTCCTGGCGGCGGCCAATGGCCAGAGCGACGCCGCGACCAGCGTTGTATCGACGGTTTATCGGTACTATGTCCCGTCGGACGGCGACCCGTCCAGGTAGCCGCCTGTCCGGCCCCCCGTCTCCGGGCACTTTTGCTTGACGTTGGCGTTCCGGATGCTATTATATATGGATAGGTGGTCGGATATGAAGGAAGGGTGATCCCTCGCCGGGATGGTCTTCGGCGCCGGCTCTGTCACTTGCCCTATTCTGCCCTCTTGGAGGAGATTCTGTAATGAGAAGATTGTTGGCTTGGGTGGTGGCTGCTGCGGTGGCGGGTTCGTGCTCGCTTGCGTCGGCCCAGATTTTCAGTGAGAACTTCGATTCCTATGCGACCGGCGCCGCGCTGCACGGCACGGGCGGATGGAAGGGCTGGAGCAACGCATCGAGCGCCGGCGCCCCGACCTCCAGCAAGTACGCCTACAGCGGCAAGAACTCGGTCGAGGTTATTGGCACGGCCGACCTGGTTCATCCGTTTGCCCTCTCCAGCGGCGTGCTGCAGTTCACCGCCATGCAATACATCCCCAAGGGGACGACCGGCACGTCGGATTTCATCCTGTTGAACCAGTACTCCGACGCCGGGTCCGCCAATGACTGGTCCGTTCAGTTGGAGTTCGATCTGGGTTCGGGCGTGGTCACCGCGAACGCCGAGGGCGACGGTGTCAAGGCCGACATCATCTACGGCCGTTGGGTCGAGCTGAAGTTCATTATCGACCTGGACAACAACACCTGCGAGTGGTACTACGGCGGCGAGCTGATCACGACGCATCCGTGGGATGACAATACCCACGGGACGCTCCAGGCCATCGACCTGTTCGGCAACTCGGCCGACTCGGTGTACTACGACGACATCGTGGTGCAGTACAGCCGGCTGGCGCCCCGCAATCCGAATCCGGCCGACGGCGCCATGGGCGTGACGTCCGGCCTGTTGCAGTGGTCGAGAGGTCCCACGGCCGCTTCCTACAATGTCTACCTGGGCAGCAGTCCGGAACTGACGGAGACGAGCCTTCTGATGACGAAGATGAAGGTTACGAACCTCCTGGCCTACTACTCGGGCGCACTTCAGGCCGGCGTCACCTACTACTGGCGCGTGGACGCGGTCGCGTCCGACGGCACGGTCCACACCGGCGATGTCTGGAGTTTCACGGTCAAGTCCCTGACGGCCTACGCGCCGATCCCGTCCGACGGCCACGAGGGGATCGAGCAGGCGACGACGCTGAGCTGGCAGGCCGCGAAGACCGCCAAGAAGCACCACGTCTACTTCGGCGATGATTCCGATGCGGTCCTGGCCGGCGATGCCGCCGTGGACCAGGGAACGATCTCCGAGACGTCTTTCAGCACTCCGCTGCTCCGCTCGGGAACCACCTACTACTGGCGCGTGGACGAGATCGATGCGTCCGATGGCGTTCAGGTCGGCGACGTGTGGAGTTTCGCGACGTTCCACCCGGTCCAGGACAAGATCGTCTACGAGTGGTGGACCAACGTCACCGGCACGAGCGTGGCGGCGCTGACGAGCGATAGTCGGTTCCCGAATGACCCCACGGGCAGAAAAGTGGTGGACCTCTTCGAGGGGCCCATCGACTGGAAGGAATACTATGGCAGCCGGTTCTACGGCTGGTTGACGCCCGAGAAGACCGGCGCCTACACGTTCTGGATTGCCAGCGATGACATGAGTCAGTTGTGGCTGAGCACCGACGCCGATCCGGCCAACGCAGTGGAAATCGCCAAGGTGACCGGTTCCACCACGTCTCGCGATTTCGACAGCACCACGTCACAGAAGTCGGCGGCCATCACGCTGACGGCCGGCCGGAAGTACTACATCAAAGCCCTCATGAAGGAACACGGCGGCGGCGACAATATCGCAGTTGCCTGGCAGCCTCCCAACGGAGCCCGCGAGGTGATTGACGCGAAGTTCGTGGACACCTACGCTCTTCTGCCCGTGGCGGCGGCGACGCCCTCCCCGGAAAACAAGGCGGTCGATACGGCGCAGTCCCTGGAGCTGAGCTGGTTCGCGGGCGAGAAGGCCGTCCAGCACGACGTCTACTTCGGCGACGATGCCGCAGCGGTGGCGGCAGCCGACACCACCAGCGCCCTGTACCAGGGTCGCCAGAGCGGCACGACCTTCGAAGCCGCCGACCTCGACTGGGGCAAGACCTACTACTGGCGTGTCGATGAAATCGATACGGGCGATGCGGACAGCCCGTGGAAGGGCGCGGTCTGGAGTTTCACCACAGCCGACTTCCTTTCCGTGGAGGACATCGAGAGCTACGACGACGACGACAATCGCCTCTACGATACGTGGATCGATGGTCTGACGAACAACACCGGGTCTTATGTCGGCTATGAGAACTCCGCCAACGGCACGTTCGGCGAGACCACCATCGTCCACGGGGGCGGCCAGTCCATGCCGATGTCCTATGACAACACGAAGTCGCCGTACTACTCGGAGATCTCGCGGACCTGGACGACAGCCCAGAATTGGACCGTCAACGGCGTCACCACATTGACGCTCTACGTCCGAGGCAAGACGGCAGGCGACCTCGGTGTTCTCTATGTCGCCCTGGAGGACAACGCCGGCAAGTCTGCTGTCGTCTCCTATCCCGACGACACCTCTGTGGTTTCCGGGGCCTGGATCGAGTGGCGGATCCCGTTGAGCAGCTTCACCGGCGTCAAGTCGGCCAAGATCCAGACGATGCGCATTGGCGTCGGGAGCCGGACCAATCCGGTCCAGGGCGGCGCCGGGGTGATCTACATCGACGACATCCGGGTGGCAAAATAACCGGAACTGAAGGGACGCAGGCCGCCCGCATTGTCGCGGATTGACCTGCAGGGCATGACCATGGGCTGCGGCTGTGTGATCATGGTTGCAGCCCTTTCTTCGTGTCTTGACCGCACCGAATGTCCTCAGTTCGCCTGGGAAAAGGAGGCCCAGGACGGAGGCGTCGGAGCATTTTTGTCTTGACGCCGCCGCCTCAAGCGTTATCATGGGTATATTCACACGCACATATACACACGTGGTCTGGTGGCAAAGGAAGAATGGGTAGTTGCAGGAGGCGGCATGATCACATGCGCGCCACTGCATTGGTCTGTCAATTTCATATTCGAGGAGGTTCTACCATGAGAAAGCTGGCGATTCTGGCAGTGGCCTTTGTCCTGATGGGCCTGCGCTCGCCCGTCTCGGCCCAGGTGGTGTTCAGCGAGAACTTCGATTCGTACGCCGCGGGCACTGCCCTGCACGGCAAGGGGGGGTGGAAAGGCTGGAACAACGACGCCGCGGCTGGCGCGCCGACCTCCAGCGACTACGCCTACAGCGGGAAGAACTCCGTGAAGATCACCGGCGCCACCGACCTCGTTCATGAGTTCACCGTGGCGACCGGCGTGTGCGAGTTCGTGACGATGCAGTACATCCCGGTGGGGGCCACCGGCAACACGTACTTCATCCTGCTGAACCAGTACGACGACGCCGGGACGACAAACGACTGGTCGGTCCAGTTGAACTACAACCTGGCCACCGGGATCATCACGGCCGAGGCCGAGGGCGGCAGTGTTACCACCGAAGTCATTTTCGGCCGCTGGGTCGAGTTGAAGTTCCGTATCGATTTGGACAAGAATACCTGCGAGTGGTACTACGCCGGCGAACTGATTACGACCCACGTGTGGGACGCCGAAGGCTCTAACACGTTCCAGTGCGTTGATCTGTACGCCAACAATGCCGATCCAGTCTACTACGACGACATCACAGTTACCCACGAGCGCGATTACAAGGCCGGTTCGCCGGTCCCCGCCGACGGCTTCGTGGGTGTGACGATGCCTCTGTTGCAGTGGAGCAAAGGCTACTTGGGCTACTTCCACAACGTCTACTTCGGCACCAGTCCGGAGTTGACGGAGGCGAACCTGGTCTCGAGCATGACGACCAGCACGCTGTTCTACTACTTCATGGGAATCGAGGCCGGCGTCACGTACTACTGGCGCGTGGATGAGGTCGAGGTGGACGGTACGACGGTCCACGCCGGCGATGTCTGGAGCTTCACGGCCATGCCGCTGACCGCCTATTCTCCCTCGCCGGCCGACGGCAGCGAGGGGATCGCCCCGTTCACGACGCTGAGCTGGCAGGCCCCGTCCGAGGATGCGACCCATCGCGTGTATTTCGGAGATGACATGGATGCCGTTCAGGCGGGCGATGCCGCCGTGGACAAGGGAACGACGACCGACACATCTTTCGATACCGGATACCTTCGCTCGGGAAGCACCTACTACTGGCGAGTCGATGAGGTTGCTGCCGGTGGCAGCGTGGAAGCGGGCGACGTGTGGAGCTTCACGACGTTCCAGCCGGTGGACAAGCAGGTCGTTCGGGAGTGGTGGATGGACATCACCGGCACCGCCGTGGCCAATCTGACCGACAGTGCGTTGTATCCGAACGCCCCCACGGGCAGGAAGCTGGTCGATTACATGGAGGGCCCGGTCAACTGGGCGGAGTACTATGGCACCCGGCTCTATGGCTGGCTGAAGCCCGAGAAGACCGGCGCCTATACGTTCTGGATCTCCAGTGACGACATGAGCGAGCTGTGGTTGAGCACGAACGACGATCCGGCCAAAGCAGTCAAGATCGCCAGTGTCACCGGGTGGACCAACTCGCAGGATTGGGACAACGGCAGCGGACAGGGCGGCACCCTGCAGAAATCTGCGGCTATCAACCTGACGGCCGGCCAGAAGTACTTCATACAGGCCTTGCAGAAGGAAGGCGGCGGCGGCGACAACATCGCAGTCGCCTGGCAGCCCCCGAATGGGGCCCGCGAGGTGATCAGTGCACAGTTCGTCGACACCTATGGGCTTTTGCCTCTCACGGCGGCGGCTCCCTCGCCGGAGAATGGGGCGGTCAATACGCGTCAGTCGCTGGAGTTGAGCTGGTTCGCAGGCGAGAAGGCCGTCAAGCACGATGTCTACTTCGGCGACGATGCCGCTGCGGTGGCTGCGGCCGATACCGCCAGTGCCCTGTATCAGGGCTCCCAGAGCGGCACGACCTTCGACACCGGCGATCTCGAATGGGACAAGACATACTACTGGCGAATCGACGAAGTCGCCCAGGGCGATGCCGACAGCCCCTGGAAGGGAGTGGTCTGGAGCTTCACCACCGCCGACTTCATCCCGGTCGATGACTTCGAGAGCTACGACGATGACGAGAACCACCTCTATGACACGTGGATCGACGGTCTCACGAACAACACCGGATCCTACGTGGGCTATGAGAACGCCAGCAACGGCACGTTCGGCGAGACCGTTCGGGTCCACACCGGCGGCCAGTCCATGCCGATTGCTTTCGACAACACGAAGTCGCCGTACTACTCCGAGGTCTCGCGGACCTTGGCGCCGGTCCAGAACTGGACCGCCGGCGGGGTGACCACGCTGTCGCTCTTCGTCCGGGGTAAGACCGCTGGCGATCTGGGTGTGGTCTATGTCGCCCTGGAGGACAGCGCCAGCAAGTCCGCCGTGGTTTCATATCCTGACAATACGGCGGCGGTCTCCGGGGCCTGGATCGAGTGGAAGATCCCATTGAGCAGCTTCGCGGGTGTCAATCCGGCCAAGATCAAGACGATCTACATCGGCGTCGGGAATCGGACCAGTCCTGCCGCCGGCGGAACGGGCACGATCTACGTCGACGATATCCGCGTCGTGAAGTAACCAACCCGGAAGGGGCGCAGGCAGTCCGCATTGCGGCGGATGGACCTGCAGCGTGTATAACCGAGGGCTGCGACTGTGTTGTCACGGTCGCAGCCCTTTCTCTGTCTATGCCGAGCTGTCAGCCTGTGAAGGCCCGGGATGCCTTCTGCGGGATAGACTGGTTCCGCCGAGGACAGCGACTCGCGGCTGTTTCCCACGCGTTGAATCTGGACATCGGCAAGAAAGACGCCGTTCAGAGCGACGTGCAGCACAAACCGGCACAGCCCACCAGGAACGTCACGGATCGGGTTAAAACCAGCCACCGGGGATCGGGTTAAAACCAGCCAGTGTTCCTTGCCATTTCGTACTCGTTCTGTCCTCGCCGTGCAAGGGAATTTGCGGTAGCCGAATCGTCTGATTGCGGACGGGCGCAGGGCTGGGTCGCTCGGATCGGCGGCCGTGCGAGAATGGGCCCTCCGCGAGCTCGTCGGAGCCTGGCCGCCGCAGGCCGAGCGGGCCAGACCGGTCGGACGCGGCCCACGCTGTCATTTTGAGTCTTTGTCCTGTTCATCTTTGGTTGACTCCTTGGGTTTGTCTGCCTCCTTCGTGGCTTTGTCCTTCAGGCGGTAGCTGCGGCCGGTGATCGTGATGATCTCGGCATGGTGGAGGAACCGGTCGAGGATCGCCGTGGCCACCGGCACATCGCCCAGCAGCTTGCCCCAGTCCTCCAGCGGCCGGTTCGAGGTCATCATCGTGGACTTGGTTTCGTACCGGCGCAGGATGATCTCGAAGAGGCATTCGCCCGAACGCTTGGGCAGTTGCTTGATGCCCATGTCGTCAACGATCAAGAGGTCCGGTTTCAAGTACTTCGTCAGGACCTGATTGGTCCCGGCGAACGTTTCATCATCGTGAGCGTCCGGCGAACCCATCTTTGCGGCGCGGATGTGCGGCGATACTGTACCTGCCGTAAAGGAGGTGCATATGGCACAGAAGACATCCGAGTCGTTGAGTCCGCGAGGCCGGTTTTGGGACGAGCACGTTCAGCAGTGGCAGCGATCCGGCGCGACGCAGGTTCTGGAAAAAAGCATCAGAAAGGGGGCCAGGAGAGGGGAGTTTTCGAGGGGGAAAA
>DAOQWL010000038.1:0-55708 GCA_035342095.1 Sedimentisphaerales bacterium
GCGGCGCCCGCCGTCGGAGGGAATGCTACCGGTCGGCGGACAGGATGTCAAGCATCTGCGGATTGGGATATTGGCCGGCTGTCGGAGAGGGGCTATACTGTCGTGCTGTATCAGTGAAAGGATTCGCGTATGGCGTCGATCAAGGATCTGATCGTGAGTCCGCGTCCGGGGTCCGCGGCGGCCTCTCGCACGATTGCGGACCAGGCCCGGCGGGACCGCCTGTCCTATTTCCCGTCGCCCGACGACTGGCAGGATGAGATCCTGTACTTCCTGTTGCCCGACCGGTTCAGCGACACGAAGAATCGCCCGATGCTCAAACGCGACGAGATCCGCAAGCTCCGCGCCACGGCGTCCCGTCCGAACTGGAACTGGAAGAAATGGGCGGATTCCGGGAGACTCTGGCAGGGCGGCACGATCCAGGGCATCGCCAAGCGATTGCCCTATCTCCAGACCCTCGGGATCACCGCGATCTGGGTCGGCCCGGTGCTCAAGCAGCGCTGCCATCTCGACACCTATCACGGCTATGGCGTCCAGGACTTCCTGGAGGTCGATCCGCGATTCGGAACGCGGGAAGACCTGCTGTCGCTGGTTCAGGGGGCGCATCGCAAGGGGATTCGCGTCATCCTGGACATCATCGTCAACCACACAGGCGACGCCTGGGGGTATCTGCCCTTGGGCGAGCCGTTGACCGGCTGCAAGGAATCGCCGGCTTACCGCGCGTGGCCCGGGTATTACGGCGATCCGTCCTGCCGGGAGACATTTGGCTGGCAGGTCGCCTGGCGAGGGGTCGGCCAGGAGGCCATGACCACCGATCCTCGCGCCATTGCCACGCCGGACCAGGCGCTGTGGCCCAGCGAGTTTCAGGATGAGGACAGGTTCACCCGGGCGGGAGTGGGCAGCTTGGACAGCGGCGCCCCGGCTGATCCGCACGCGGAGTTCCGCCGGACCGACTTCTTCGCGTTGAAGGACTTGGCGCTCGATGTCGCTGGGACGCTGGAGTACCTTGTCGATTGCTACAAATACTGGATCGCCATCTCGGACGTGGACGGTTTCCGTGTGGATACGGTCAAGCACATGGAGCTGGAGACGGCCCGGAACTTCGCCGGGGCGATCCGGGAATTTGCGGAGACGCTCGGCAAACGCAACTTCCTGGTCATCAGCGAGATTGCCGGCGGCGCGGAGTACCAGGCCTTGTACCTCGACCACATGAGCATCCTGGGTCGGAACATGACCGCAGCCCTGGACATCGGAGGCGCCCGGACGATCCTGACCGGCGTGGGCAAAGGCCTCCTCGCGGGCAGCGAGTACTTCCAGGGCTTCGATCCCTACAACGACAAGTTCGGCTCGCACCGCAACAACGGGGGCCGGCACGTCTCCATCCTCGACGACCACGATCACGTGTCCGGCGACAAGGTGCGTTTCTCCGCGGAGATTCCCGATGAATACGACGTGAAAGACTACCAGGTGGTCGTCCCCACGGCCATCCAACTCTTCACGCTGGGCATTCCGTGCATCTACTACGGCACGGAGCAGGCGTTCGCCGGCCCTGCCCAGTCGCAGGTGGAGCACCTCCGCGGCGAGGGCTGGAAGGACCGCGGCAACTACGGCGATCGCTACCTGCGCGAGGCCATGTTCGGCCCGGCGCACCCTCGCGCCCATTTCAACAAGCCGATCGACAAGCAGATCGGCGAATCCGACGCGTCGTTGCCCGGATTCGGGCCCTTTGGCACGAGCGGGAAGCACTGCTTCGACACGTCCAGTCCCGCGTTTGTCCGAATCGCCGCGTTGTGCAGGCTGCGAAGCGAGCACCTGACGCTGCGTGTGGGTCGGCAGTACTGTCGTGAGGTCCGCCTGCGAGACCCATCGTTCTCGCTGCCGCCGGCGGGGCAGATCGTTGCCTGGAGCCGGGTCCTCGACACGTTGGAGTACGTGTGCGTCGTCAATCCGCACGCGACCGAGAAGCGGGGCGGCGACGTGATCGTCGATGCGGCGCTGTGTCCGGCGGGCACCGTGTTCGAGGTGATCGCCAATACCGCGCACACCGCCGCGGGCAGCGCCTATGGAGCCAGTCACCCCGTCGGATCGACGCTCCAGGTCCAGGGGCAGCGGTTTCCCTGCGAACCAGCCTATCTCGTAGTCCAAGACATCCCGCCATGCGAAGTCGTGGTCCTCGCAAAACGCCTGTGAGCCCAGGCGGATTCGTCCTGGATTTTGAACCTGGGGTGGGCGGGCGCCGTATCTGTCGAGGGGTGAAAGGCTGCGCAGTCGCCGATGCCCTGCGGCAGGATGCCGGCACGCGCAGGCGGCAAGGCATCGGTGAGCAGGAGTGACGCTTCATGTCGGATCACATGGTCTTTCAGGGCTGTACGGGCTGGGAAAAGGAAGCGATCCGATCCTATTGGCTGCAGAAGATGCCGCGTATCGAGCGGCTCTTGACCCGATTTCCCGAGGACCAGCGGGAGTTGCGACTGACCGCGACGCGTAAGCCCAAGCGCTTCGAGGTCCGCGCGGCGCTGCTGCTGCCCACGGGGTCGCTGGTGGCCGAGGCTTCTTCCCCGACCGATCGGGATGCGGTCGATGCGGTGGCCAGCAAACTGGCCGGCGTGGTCCGCCGCCACAAGGAGGTGATCCGTCGGGAGCATCTGTACCGCAAGAAGCAGCATCGGGAGGAACTGTCCCGGCGCGTCGAGGCATTGCTCGAGCCGCAGACCGAGAAGCTGGATCAGAGTGCCTTCTTTGATCTGCTGGCTCCCCTGATGGCTCGACTGCGCGATCACGCGCACCGAGAGTTGACCCTGGCCCAGTTTCAAGGACAGATCGGACAGGAGGAGGTTACGGCAAACGACCTGCTCGACGAGACGATTCTGCGGGCCTGGACGCAGTTGGACCGCAGGGACCTGGCGGTGCCCCTCGATGTCTGGCTGACCAGACTGCTGCACGACGTGCTCGACGAACAGACCGCCCACGCCCAGGGGGTCGTATCTCTCGACGGGGAAGTCGATGGGCTGGATCCTGGTCGTGAGGCGGCCGCCGGACGCCTGCCGGACGATGCGCCGGTCTGGGAGGAACCTCAGACCGTCACCTTTGACGACGTGCTGCCCAGCCGTGAAGTAGCCGAGCCTTGGGAGAAACTGGCCGCTATCGACCAGATGCGATGGGTCCTCGATCAACTGAGCGAAGTGGCGCCTGTCTGTCGGAGGGCGTTCACCTTGCACCTGCTGGATGGATGGGAGCCGGAAGACATCGCCATGATTCAGAGCCGCTCCGTCGCCGATGTGCGTGCGGATGTCGAAGCGGTTCAGGAGATGCTCCAGCGGCGTATGGACGGCCGACCAGAGGCCTCCCATTCCGGGATTGGATCGGCCCGGCGCGGGCAGTAGACGCCTGCGAGAGGCATTCCGGCAGCCCGAGGCATGATTCATGTATCGGGCCTCTTGTAACTCACTTGATGGCAACAGGTTAGGCTGGTTCTTGTGTGATGCGCCGCAAAGCACTGTCGCAGGAGGGAGGGAGCGACCGTGAAAATCCGCGAAAAATGGCTTGCCATCGGCTGTACACCTGCATAAAATACGGGTTTTACTACGCTGATGATTTGTGACCATCGGGAGATTACTCGTGAAAACCAAGTTGCTGGATGCTGTCGAGAGCAAGAGCCTGAAGAAAGAGATACCGCATTTTGAGGTTGGCGATACGGTGGACGTGCATTGCCGCATCCAGGAAGGCGACAAGACCCGGACGCAGATCTTCTCCGGCACGGTGATCGCCCGCAAGGGTCGGGGCATCAGCGAGAGCTTCACGGTCCGCCGGATCGTCGCCAATGAAGGCGTCGAGCGGCAGTTCCCGCTCCATTCCCCCAACGTGCTGAACATCGTGCCGACCCGCAGCGGCAAGGTCCGACGGGCCAAGCTGTACTTCCTGCGCGACAGGACGGGCAAGGCCGTCAAGCTCTCGCAGCGGCACAGCGAGCATACGAGCAAGTAATCGACCCTTTGCGATTTGCGATTTACGATTTGAAGACGCGGGCGCGCGCTCATCGCTGGGCAGCGCGTCCGAGTAGTGAACAGTCGATAGTGAATCGTGGATCCCATGCTGTTTCTGATTCGACGCAGGTTGCTGAGCGACAGGGCCCGACTGGGCCGGTGGGGGGAGAGACGCTGCGAACGATACCTCAAGAGCAAAGGCCTGCGAACCCTCGCCCGGAACTACTCCTGCAAGGTCGGCGAGTTGGACCTCATCATGGTGGACACCGATGGCACCGTGGTCTTCGTCGAAGTCCGCTCCCGTGCGGATGAGAGCTTCGGTCCCGTTGAAGCCACGGTCACGCCGGCCAAGAGACAGCGGGTAGCCCGGGCCGCCCGTCACTTCTTAGCCGTCGAGAAGATCGAAGATCGCCCGTTGCGCTTCGACGTCGTCACCTTGGTCTTGGGTCATCGCGGCCCACCGCAGATCCGCCACTTCGAGAATGCCTTTGTGCCGTAGATCTCCGGGACTTGAAATCGCCGTGTGGATTCAGTATACTAGCGGTGTGAGTATCAGCGAGTTTGACAGATAGGATCAGGCCATGGGAATCACGTTGCCGCTCGACAAGATGACGATCTGCGAGAAACTCGTCGAAATGGAGCGATTGTGGGATGATCTGTGCCGCGACCCGGAGAGCGTGCCATCACCCTCTTGGCATGAAGGTGTCCTCGTAGAAAGAGAGAAGCTGCTTCCGCAGGGCAAGATGAGTTTCACTGACTTGGACGAGGCCAAGGAGAGAATCCGAAAAGCGACCCGATGAGAATCCAGATCTCGGAAGCTGCGGAGCAGGATCTTGTTGGCGGGTACTGGTTCTACGAACGTCAGTCTGCCGGTCTGGGAGATTACTTTGTGGATTCACTCCTCGCGGACATCCGATCACTTCGACTCTACGCGGGTGTTCACGCCCTTCATTTCGGATACCATCGGCTTTTGACCAGACGGTTCCCCTTTGCAGTCTACTATCGCATCGAGAGCGACCTTGTCCGGGTTTACGCTGTCTTGGATTGTCGTCGTGACCCGGCGTGGACACGGGACAGGTTGACGTAGTTTCTGCAAGTGGTCAACACTCATGGTCATATGATGATTCGGCCGCCGACGGTGGACATGTAGAGGTTCTTGCGCCATTTCAGTCAGAGAGGTTCCCGAATGGGCGCACTGTGGCAAGAGATGCAGACAACCGTTTGGTGAGAGAGGCACATGACTGCAAGCAAGCATCCGTCCCGCAGACTCGATCGGCTTTCCGACTACTCGAACGAGTCTCTACTTGATGAAGTGCGACGTATCGCGTGCGTTCTTGCCCGGACTGACCTGACAGAGGAGGATATTGAGAACCATGGACGCTGCAGCTATGCGATTCTGAAGAAACGCTTCGGGGGTCTGCATGCTGCATTAAAGGCAGCAGGCTTGGCAGAGAAGGATTTCAACAGGAATGTCCCGAAGGAGGAGCTATTGCGAGAGTTGGCTCGCATCGGGGATCTGCTACTGACTCATGAAGGGCGAAGGCCGTATACGACCGACCTCACAAAGTACCATGCAAGGTTTTCCCGAGGTCCCTACTATCGGTACTGGGGCTCATGGATCAAGGCGTGCGAGGCACTTCTTGAGTGGGAGGGGGCGTTGTACGATGCCCCAGCATGTGTGGTCGACGTGATGGGCGACGGAAGGCCGCGTGTGCCCAGGAAGAAAAGGCCCATTCCGCTACGTGTCCGTTATGCAATTCTTCTTCGAGATCGGTTCACTTGCCAACGATGCGGAAGAAGCCCATCGGCCACGGCGGGCCTTCAGGTCGATGTTGACCACATCGTTCCAGAGCCAAAAGGGGGTGCGCTCGACCCTGCCAACCTCCGGTGTCTCTGTCAGGAGTGCAATGTCGGCAAGGGTTCGCTTGATGAATGGTGACGGTCAGACAGAAGCGTTCGTTGTGTTCACGAGGCCATCAATGGAACTGATCGATACTCATAGTCATTTGACGTTCGAGCCACTGTCGGCGGATGTGCCGGGGGTGTTCGAGCGGAGTCGGGCGGCCGGGGTGACGGGCTGGATCACCGTGGGGACCAGCCTGGAGGACAGCCGCAAGGCCATCGAACTGGCGGGGCAGTATGAAAGCCTGTACGCGACGGTGGGGATTCACCCGCATGACGCGCAGAGTGCCGATCTGCGGGCTCTGGAGGAATTGAAGCAATTGGCCCGGCGGGAGAAGGTCGTCGCTGTCGGCGAGACCGGCCTGGATTTCCACTACAACTTCTCGAAGCAGCCGGATCAGATGCGGGTGTTCGAAGCCCATCTGGACATCACACGTGAGGTGGGTCTGCCTGTGGTGATTCACTCTCGCAACGCATTCGACGAGACGATGCAGATCCTCGACCGCTGTGGCAGGGGTCTCAAGGGTGTGGTCTTTCACTGCTTCAGCGGTTCTGCGGAGCAGGCTCGAATGGTGTTGGAGAGAGGTTATTTCGTCTCGTTCACCGGCGTGGTCACCTTCAAGAACGCGGAAGTGACGCGCCAGGCGGCCCAGGTCGTCCCTCTGGATCGCCTGATGATCGAGACGGATTGTCCCTACATGTCCCCCGAGCCGGTGCGGAGTCGCAAGCCCAATGAGCCGGCGTTGATGGTGCACACGGCGGAATTCCTGGCACGACTCCAGGGAATCAGCCTGGACGAGTTGGCCCAGGCGACGACGCGCGCCGCTGTCGGGTTCTTCGGCCTTGCCGGGATCAGTGGGGCATAGATCCGCCACGTCAGCAGAGGGCCCGTCTGGCCCCCCAGCGACCACGGTTCTGGTATTCCTGTCTCGCTTGACCAAGTGTCGAAAAACAACAAAACACTGTTTTTGATGCAGGAAAAGGGGTATAGTGCCCACGATTTGACTTTTTGCCCGTCCGACTCCTATATTTAGTAGCTAAGCCTCTGAATGATACGCCGGGGCCGGAGTCTTTCCTTAGTCTGACCCGCGGCGGGTGGAGGATGTCCACTGAAGACGCTATAGGGAAGGACTCGCGTAGCATTCTATGCCTGGGGTATACGACCACGCTGCGATCAGCCGGGTGCAGCAGGCGAACGACATCGTTGACGTGATCGGTGAGCACGTCAGCCTGAAACGGAAGGGACGAGAGTGGCTCGGCTTGTGCCCGTTCCACGAGGACCACAGGCCCAGCCTTTACGTTAACCCGGATAAGCAGATTTACAAGTGCTTTGCCTGCGGCGCAGGCGGCGATGTGCTCAAGTTCGTGCAGATGCGCGAGGGCCTGACGTTTCCGCAGGCCATCGAGCGTCTGGCGGAGCGTGCGGGCATCCAGTTGCAGCCCGTCCGGCGCATGGTTTCGTCGGAGTCTGGGCAGGCCGAGATCGATCCGAACCTCCTGGCAAGGGCCAACAAGTGGGCCATGCAATTCTTCCAGGAGTGTCTGAACGATCCGGAGAAGGGCAAGCGGGCCCGAGAGTACCTGGCCGAGCGGAATATCTCCGCCCAGAGCATCGAGAAGTGGCGTCTCGGCGCCTCGCCCAACGCGGTCGATGCCATGGCCAGGGCAGCGGCAGCGAGGAAGGGCTCGCTCCAAGTGCTGCAGCAGGCGGGTTTGATCACCGGACCGAACCAGGACAAGTTTGTCAACCGCCTGATGTTCACGATCACGGACGCCACCGGCAGGGTGATTGCGTTCGGAGGTCGGACGCTGGACGGCACCGGCGCCAAGTACGTCAACTCGCCGACTACGGTCCTGTTCGACAAGAGCAGTACGCTCTACGGCCTGGAGCAGGCCCGTCACGAGATTGTCAAGACGGGCACCGCGGTGATCGTCGAGGGATACACCGACGTCATTATGTCGCATCAGTTTGGCTGCACGAACGTGGTCGCGACTTTGGGAACGAGTTTTACGGCGGGGCACGGCCGGCTCCTTCGGCGGTATGCCAAGAGGGTGGTCCTGCTCTTCGACAGCGACACCGCCGGCATGGCGGCCGCGAATCGGGCTCTGGAGGTCTGCCTGTCTCAGCACCTCGATATCAAGCTGGCCTTTGTCCCGCAGGGCAAGGACCCCTGTGAGTTCGTCCTGGCCGCGGGCAAGGAGGGGCTGGATCGCGTGGTGGAGCAGGCGGTGGACGTCCTGCAGTTCAAGTGGGACAAGCTCAACGAGACGTTCGCGACGGGCGACACGATGGCCGGACGCAAGACAGCCTTGGACGAGTTCCTCCAGGCCATCGCCATCGGGGTTGCCTCCGAGACGCTGCCTGTGGCCGAGAGTGGCGCGTTCGTGCACAAGGTGGCCAAAATCATCGGCTTGAGCCCGAGGGACCTCTATGGCGAGTTGGAGCGGCGCAGGCAGCGGGTGCCGTCGTCGTCGGTCCAGGCCCGACGAGGGGAGGCTGCGCAGGTGGTCGATTGGGGTCAGGGACTGCGTGCCGCCGCCCAGAGGGAGGTCCTGGAGGTGTTGCTGAACGAACCGGGATTGCTGGCTGAGATGGAGCAGGAAGTCCCGGAGGATCTGTTCGATGTCCCGATTCTGAATCGAATCGCGTCGGTCTTGTTTGCCGTGGTCCGGTCCGGCGAGGGTTTCACGATCGGGCGGCTGCTCGCGCAGACGGAGTCGCCGGAAGTGGCCCAGGGCATCGTGGAATTGCAGCGGGTCGGCGAGGGGAAGGGGAATTACCGCCCTCGCCTGGCGGATGCCCTGGCGGTCCTGACGCGATCCGGGACGCAGGTTCCAGGAGATGTTCGGACCAGCAAGGCTGGCGGGCGTGCGGACTCCGTGAAGATTACGGACGGGCGTGCCGGCCGGCAGCATCCGCACAGCATCGGCCTGACGTCATGAGGGAATCGTGTAAATGCCTGTGGCGTGAACAATTACGCACAGGAGTCGTACAACGGGTGAATCCAGAACACCAGTAAGGATACCAGTATTCTTGGCTTCACAAGGGTGGTTGGCAAGGAGTTTTCCAGTTTCACTTCAGTGGAGTCGATATTGTGGCGAAGAAGGGAATGAGGTCGAAGAAAGCAAAGGATATGAACCAGACGGAAGTTCACGGTACGTCCGATATTGCCAAGCCTGAGGCTCAGGACCCGGAGCTGCTGATCAAGACATTGGTCGCGAGAGGCAAGAAGAAAGGGTTCCTGACCTACGAGGAGGTCAACGAGTCTCTGCCGGACGATGCCGTCACCTCCAAGCAGCTCGATAAGCTCATGTCGACGCTCGACGAGATGGGTATTGCCCTCGTCGACGAGAGCGACGCCGAAGCCCATGGGCCCGGCAAGATGGACGAGGAGTTCGAGGAGGACGCCGAGCCGGCGGACGAGGAGGAGAGCCCCGAGGTCGAAGCGGAGGCAGACGAGGACGAAGCCCTGGAAAAGGAGTTCGCCGAAAGCGAGGTCTCCCATCGGATCGATGACCCTATTCGCATGTATCTGACCCAGATGGGCCAGATTCCCCTGTTGACCCGCAAAGACGAGATCGCCCTGGCGCGGAAGATCGAAATCGCTCGGATGGTCTTTCGCCGCAAGATGCTTCAGTCCGACTACTGTGCCCGCAACGCGGTGGAGCTGATGCAGCAGGTCTCCGACGGCTCGATGTCGTTCGACCGCACCATCAAGACCGGCACCACCCCTCTGACCACCAAGGGCGTCATCAAGAAGCGGATGACGGAGAACCTCAAGACGATCGCTGATCTTCTCGATATCGACCAGAAGCTCTTCAAGAACATCTGTGCCGGCGGGGACGAGACGAAGGTGCAGGCGGACGCCAGGCATCTCCGGAGGAACCGTCGGAAGATCGCGGCCCTCCTGGAGGAATTGAGCCTGCGGACCAGCCGCATTCAGCCCATGAAGGTCAAGCTCCAGGGCATCTGCGAGAAGATGCGACAGCTCGAGAAGACCATCCAGACCGGTGTCACCGAGACCATGACGGCCGACGACATCCTGGCCGCCAGGCAGGAGTTCGCCGGCCTGCAGGAGCTCGTCCTGGAGATGCCGGACCAGTTGGAGAAGAAGCTGCGGACGATGGAGCGGATCTTTGCCCAGTACGAGGAAGCCAAGCGGACCCTGTCCAGCGCCAACCTCCGTCTGGTCGTTTCCATCGCCAAGAAATATCGCAACCGCGGCCTGAGCTTCCTGGACCTCATCCAGGAGGGTAACACCGGCCTGATGCGCGCGGTGGACAAGTATGAGTACCGCCGCGGCTACAAGTTCAGCACGTATGCCACCTGGTGGATTCGCCAGGCTATTACCCGGGCCATCGCCGACCATGCCCGGACCATCCGCATCCCGGTCCACATGATTGAGACGATGAGCCGGATTCGCAGCGCCTCGAAGATCCTCCACCAGGAGCTGGGACGCGAGCCGACCATCGAGGAGATTGCCGGCGAGGTCGGCATGACCGTCCAGGAGACGCGCAGGGTTCTGAATATCTCCAAACACCCGATCAGTCTGGATCGGCCCATCGGCGACAGCGAGGATTCCTACTTCGGCGACTTCATCGAGGACGACGATATCGACTCGCCGGTGGCTTCCGCGACGCAGGAGATGCTCAAGGAGCGCATCGACATGGTCCTCAAAACCCTCTCCTACCGCGAGCGGGAAATCATCAAGCTCCGCTACGGCATCGGCGACGGCTACACCTACACGCTCGAGGAAGTCGGTCGGATCTTCAAGGTCACGCGGGAGCGCGTCCGCCAGGTCGAAGCCAAGGCCATTCGCAAGCTCCAGCACCCTGTGCGGGCCCGCAAGCTCGAGGGGTTCCTCGACCACAAATCCGCATAGGCCGTCCTGACAAAAGGACTCTCGGCCGGGGGTTTCCAAATCTCCGGCCTTTTTTCTGCGCCCCCCGAATCCCTGAAAAAGTGCAGCGAGATAGAGACGGACGCGGTCCCCGATTGTTATACTGGTGTGCACCGACCGCGAAGACGAGTCGTAGGCACCGTATGAAAGGGCGATTGTCGCCTGTCGAGAACTCACAAGAACAGGAGGAAGTCATGGTCCGAAGAACGGCGTCATTGACGGTGATTGCGTTGCTGGCCGCTTGTGCGATGCCTGCGCTGGCACAGCAGAATCTCGGCGATTTCGTGTCGAACAACGGGTACGACTGGGTCATCGGGCGGTGGGTCGCCACGACCGATCAGGGCCAGGTCGAGCTTGACTACAGATGGGCCTTGGACAGGTACGTCGTCCTGGGCGAAGTGAAGATGGGGGACTACCGGTATCGCGGGATCATCATGCTGGACCCGCGTCGCGGCGAGGTGGTCGAAACGGGCGCCGACAACAGGGGGGGCACCGCGAAAGGAGAGTGGACGGAGGAATACGGCGATCTCGTGCATCGCATCCAGCACACGGGTCCGAACGGCGAGGTGATGAAGGCGCAGATCGTGTACACGAGGGTGGACGCGGACAACGTCACGATCGCGATGTACCGTGTGGACAGCAGCGGCTATCGCAGCGGCGAGCCGATGGCCAAGGCCACGTACAAACGCCAGCCGGCCGCGACGACCAATGCTGCGACCCCGGCGCAGAGCGGGTCCGCCGATTACGAGAAGCTCGGCGATCTCGTCTCCCAGGGCGGCTATGACTGGATGGCCGGCAAATGGCTCTCCACCGACGGTGATCAGCGGTATGAGCTCGAACACAAGTGGGCGTTGGACAAGCACGTTGTGCTCATGGACCTCAAGATGGCCGGCTTCGCCTATCACGGCATGATCATGTACTCGCCCGCGACTCGGGAGATCTTCCAAGTCGGCGCCGACAACCTGGGCGGCCTCTGGAAGGGGACCTGGGACCAGAGCTACGACGGCATCACGCACCGGGTCGAATACACCCAGGCCGACGGCGCGGTCCGACGGATGGAGCACGTCTATGTCCAGGATAGCAGCAACGCCTTCCAGGTGAAGGAGTACGCGGTGTCGGCGGGCTCCCGGGCCTCGCAGCCGGGTCGCACACTCGTCTTCAAGCGTCAGACGACCGATTCCGCGGGCAAGTAGCGCGTCCCCACCGTCATATGTCGGGATTTCCTTGAAGCATCCGACCTGGACGCCACGGTCAGATCCACGTGAGCCGTGGCGCCCAGGGCCGGTTGGGGTACTCCGTCAGCCCGGCCAAGCAGGCTTGGTCGTGCCACCCGCCGCCCGGCGGGCTCAGAAGCGGAATCGTCCGCCGATCATGTAGATGGGACCGCCCAGATCGAAGCCGTCGTCTTCCTTCTCGAAATCGTACTGGAATTCGAGTATCAGCTCGCCCCGCGAGCCGATGGGAAATGTTACGCCCGCCGTGGCGAAGGCAAACAGACCGCTGGCCATGGTTTCGGTGTCCTCGTACTCATCGATGTACGTGCGGTGCTCGCCTGGGAAATACGGGTCATCAAACGTCTCGCGGTGCTCGTACTCCCAGGCGTCGAGGAACCAGAAGTAGCCGATTCCCGCCCCAAGATAGGGTCGGATCTTCGTGGCGTCGCCCAGGGGATAGACTCGTGCGGCCAGGCGGATGTCGATAATGCTCAGGTCGTCGCTGTAGCGGTCCACGATGTAGACGCCATCGACCTCTTCTGACTCCCTGTCGCGGTATGAGCCGAGCGAAGAGCCGCCAAAGGCAAACGCCAGGTCGATGTGGTCGTCGAGCAGCCTGGGTGTGGCGATTTCCACCTCGAATCGGGCCCGGGTCGTCTTGTCCTTGTCGAGCGGGGCTTCCAGTGTCTGGGCGCCGATCTTGAATGCCAGGCCCGGCCCGTTCCCTGCGATTGCAGACGGGGACCACGCCAGCACGACGCCGGCCAGACAGATTCCGGCAGCGAACCCCCAGGTGGTGCGATTTGCGGAATTGCGGACTTGATTGCGGACCGTTCCAGGTCCCTCGCAGCGGACAGGTTTCATGTGTGTCATCTTCTAGATCTCCTCACGGCTCCAGAACTGTTGGACTTTGCTGCCAGTAGAAGGCACGCCGGCATTCGTCGGTAACAGAATATGTGGCTATGATCTGGGTCCGCCAGGGAATCGCCAGACGATGCCATGTGCGGATCATTGCCAGACCTTGATTCGCTCTGTTCGCGTGCGCAGGGCCTGTGCGAGGGACCGGGCGCAAGCCTTCACCAGGAAACGGCGGCCCTCCGGCGTCCGCGTGTAGATCAGTTCGGCCGCGCCAATCCGCGTGGACCACGCCTTCGCGAGGAACTCCGCCGTCTCCTTGTTCCTCCCCAGGGCCTTCGGGACCGCGTGGCAGTCCCTTCGTCCGAACTGCCTCAACCACGCCTTGCCGACCAGGATGTATCGAGGGTCGTCGATCGGGCCCAGCAGCTCCTGGAGGGCGTCAAGGAAGATCGACCGGTCCCGCGTCGTTCCGCCCTTCAACGAGCAGGTCACGAATCCGTAGTCGAGACGCCGGGCAATCACGCGAATCCTCGCGACATGGGTTTCGATGAGCTGTGTCCGGGTGATCGACTGGAGCACGACCTTGCCGATCTGCCTCATGCTCGAGGGGACAGACCTGTGCAGCAGCGACAACCACAGGGCCTTGACGCACTTCGGTACCGCCGCGACGGCGGACAGCGCGAAGGCGACCGCGACGAAGATCAGAAAGCCCCGCAGCGTCGCACTCTTCGAGTGCCTGTCTACAGACTGCATCAGCAGGGTCACCGCAGAGACGCCCCAGAGACCCGCCTGCACCAGCAGGATCGCGAGGGCTTTCCGCAGGATCGAGTCTCGTGGCAGGGCCAGCACGGATACCGCCACCTGCTCCGTCATGTCGCCGGCTTCCGCTGGGCCCAGTGCTCGTTCCCACTCGCCGATGAGCTTCACCCGATCACAGGCCCGTTGTCTCATCACGGCGTTGGTGTGCTCCATCCGCTCGGTGGGATAGGGTGGCCGGCCCAGGCCCAGACGTCCCAGGCCGCTCTCGATCCGAGGAGCGGTGAACGAGACGCCGACGAAGGACTTGAACCGCCGGGCGAGGGTCTCCATGTCCTCGTTGAACTGCGGTGCATCCGGCTCCTGGCAGACGAGGTGCCAGATGTTCGCGGTCTTGAGCGGGTTCCCTTCCTGGGTGCGGATGGCGCGGCCACGCATCTGGTTTGAGAGCATGTAGGAGCCGACGAAGCTGGCCAGAATCAGCGAGTTCACCGAGGGCGCGTCCCAGCCCTCCCCCAGCAGGGAGGTCGTCCCGACGAGGACATGGATGCCGCCCCGGTTGAAAAGGGCGGTGACCAGGGCGACCATCTTGTGCTTGTCCGCCCCGCGAATCGTCACTTCGCAGAAACGGGGGTCGTGTGCCAGGGGTTTGAAGGCGAGGTCGGCAGGGTCGATGCCCAGTCCCGGCGCGGCCGTCCGCAGCGCCTCACACGAGTCCGCGGGGACGACCGTCATCGTGCCCGTCAGAATGCCCAGCTTCGCGATCCCGGCCTCGCTGCGCCGGACCTGCTCGAAGATCGGCACGGCGCCCAATCGCTTGACCGGCCTGACGTCGTCCTGGTCCTTGGGAAAGTCGGCCCGGCGGATGAAATCGGTGAGGATCACCATTCGCAGGTCCGCCCCCAGGGCCTTGCTCTCCAACCTCACGATATCGTCGATGCTCTTGAGCTTCGATACGCTGCGGATCAGGAGCCGGGCGATCTTCGCGGCGTTCTGCAGGCTGATCTCGCGTTTCTCCACGATGCCGATCCGTTTAGCGTCGCGGAGGATGCTGTGGAAGAGATCCTTGTGAGCCTCGAACGACTTGGCGTGACGGAACAGGCAACCTGCCAAGAGGGTCTCCAGCCAGTGCAGGTCGAACTTGGGACACTTGCTCGGCGACAGGCCGAGGATGTGGAGCAGCTTGCCCGGCGGCAAACGGCGGACGTGGTTCAGGAAGACCGCGATACTGGAGTAGAAAGCCGGATCATCGAGAATCTCCTCCTCGCAGGTCTGGGGCTCGGCGACGCAGGGGTGGCGTTCCAATGCGGCGATGAAACCCTCGTTGGCACACAACTCGCTTACGAATGTGTCCACTTCCTTGCGGAACTCGCGGATCTCCTGCTGTTCCGCCTGCAACGGCGCCGACAGGTAAACGTAGTCCTGGTGGGGACAGAGGTTCTTCTGCGCCACCAGTTCGGGAACGGAGATCTCCGAATCGATGGGTCCGCACAGGCCGATATACCGGTCCCACTCGAACGGCGACACGTCGAACGGCGGCGTGGCGGTTAGCGAGACGACCGTGGGTCCGTCCATGTGCTTCTTGAGGTCGGCCAGGCACTTCCACCATTCGTTCCGCAGGTGGTGGGCTTCGTCGAGGACGAGGGTCCGCACGCCCAGGCGCTTGACGGCGTGCCGGACGTGCTGCGCACCGTGATTCCCCTTGTCTTTGTACGCGCTGTGGAGTCCCTGGTAGGTGGAGGCCGTGAGGAATCGGGGATTCCGGATATCCTTCGAGATCCAGTCGGGCGCCCCCTGCGAGTCGGGCAAGAACAGGTCGACGAACCGATCCACCCACTGGTCCCGAATGGCGACGGTGGGGGCCAGAATCAGCATAGGCCGATTCAGCCTGCGCATGACCTCCAGGCCGAGCACGGTCTTGCCCGAGCCGGGGGCTGCGATCACGTGCAGGTGGTTGTCGTCCAGATGGCTCTCCAATTCCGCCAGCACGCGCTGCTGGTAGCTGCGCCAGGGTTTGCGGAACTGGATGTTGGACGGGAAGGTGTCCATCGCTTCTTAACCCCGCAGAAAACGCCAACACGCATACACCATCGCGGCCTGCAACAGAATGATGGGTACGAGGACCAGGCGGAACGCGAGCTTACGTGTCTTGTGTCGGAACAGCTCCTGCGCCACAATCGCCGCGGGACTGCCCCCGAGCAGGGCGACGAGGTGCAGGACCACTTCCGGAATGCGAGTGCCGTCGGCGACGGCCTGTCGCTTGTCGTATCCGTAGAGCAGCAGGGTGATCGCGTTGATGCTGGCCAGACCCGCGTAGAGCGGAGCCAGCCCCAGCCGCCACAGGAGCAGGCCCAGCGCGATCCCCGCAAGCAGGACAATGGCGACAACTCGTTTTATGAACTTGTGCCTCTTCATAACCGTTCGGAACACAGTAGGCCAGTTCCGCCGCGGAATGTCAACCCGCAAGGGGAAACACAGAGTCGAAATGACCCGGGTCCGCGGGGTGTCTGGAAACCGCTGGGTCGCCTCGACATCGGTGATGTTGTCCAACGCGAGACAAATGCGTCGGCGAGTGAGATCCCGCAAGGTCTGGTCGAACCGGTCAGTTCGTGGGCGAGTGTCTAAGGCACGGGAGGCCAGTTGTGTGGCGCATTGGCGTCCACGTGATAGGAGACAGGCAGTTCAAGCGTGCCCTCCCATACAACCTTGATCGCCGGGTCCCGATAGGCCGCATCCGGAGCCGCCGTGAGCACCAGCGTCGCCTCGTAACGACCGGGTTGCTCCAGCTTCAGATCCCACAACGGGATGTTGACGACGCCGGAATCGCCGGCCCTGGCGACGTGTGTGCCGGCTGCTGCGATCTCCCGTCCATCGGACAATCGGAGAACGACGCCAAACGCGGCTGCAGCGGGCAGATCCGTATATGTGAGTTGTCCGGGCCCCCTGATCCACCGGTTGCCGGAACCGGTGGAGTACTGCATCATGGGTGACGAACGCGCCACTGCGAAACGGGCTTTCATGGCCTTGTCCAAGTCGGGGGAGGACGTCACCTGGATTTGCTCGGCTTCGTCGTTTGCCACGACCTTGATCTCTGCGGTCGTCGTGAAATCGCATTCGTAGGTGCGGGCGGAGGTCCAGGCGCTCGGGAGCAGGTTCAACAGTGGGAGAGCGAAACGCAGGCGATTGATGATTGCACCCAGCCTATCGGCTCGTTCGATGCCCATAGCCCAGTGGATACGAATGTTCACCGGGTAGACTCCCGGCTGTTCGTAGACTCCTGCCACCCCCAGATAGGGCCTTTCTGCCACGCGATCTCCGATGCCTGGAGAGGGAACGCCCGGCATGTCGTTGATAGAAATGGCCCGTTCCTGCCAGAAGACCTTGCCGAACTCCAGAACGAACGGTTGTTCCAGGCTCACCATCGCGATTTGGCCGGTGGGATAGGATTCCCGCGTGACGACGTTGGGTCGCAACAGCAGGGCAAGAGCCCGTTTGCCCTGGTCATCGCTGGCGGCGTGGGTCTTGAGCAGATCGACCAGCACATTGGCGCGAGCCTGGGAGGGCCTCGCCTCGAAGCGAGAGATCGCACGCTCCACCCGCCAGCTCCGAACCGCTGGGGCGACGACCAGCCACAGGACACTTGTGCCGACCGTGACGGCCAGAAGCCACAAGAGCACCGGGCGAATTCTCTTTTTCCGCACCGCCGGAGCCTCCACACTATTGCGGAAAGAGCTTCGCCGTTTCGCACCGAAGCTCTCTGCCATCTCACTACTGACTGGCGGCTATGGGTTGTGGAACCCGCCAGCGTCCTATTTGAGCACAAACGCCACAGTCGGATCCAGGGGATACCTGCCGAACTGCTCGCCGTAGATGGCCAGGCCGCCTGCGAGGGCCTCGTCGGCCTCCAGACGCAGGGCGATTGTGCCTGTCTCGGCCGCCTGCTTAAGCGTCTGCATCGGAATCTCGGCGCGAACCAGGTAGCCGTAGGAGCCGGCCTCCGTCAGCGTGTCGTTGCGTTTCTGCGCGTGCCAGGACAGGATGCCCCGATGGTCCGCGGGATCGTCCGCTAGTTCGAATGTGCCGACAACCTGGCCGCCGATTCGAACCCGGACCCCACTGGGGTATGTCTGCTCGTCCGTCATCGGATACGAGTTCGGGTTCGAGCTGGGATCGTGCGTGCCCTTGCCTCGCATGAAATCGCCGTCCTGTTGGGCGGCGCCTTCCCTGTCCTTGCCGAAGAGCTGCTTGGCGGAGACCTCGGCGACGAAGCTGGCGGCCGCGATGTCGCCGATCTTCAGATCCGACGGCCAGGCGATCCGGTATTCGAAGTACCCTGCGCCGGCGCCGTTGACCTTGAGCCCGTCGAAGACGTTCCATTGCTTCACGGACCACTGGGCCTTGGCGAAGTCCTTCGGCGCAACACGGAGGACTCTCGTCTTCCGCTGGCGCTGCGTGAGCGCCTCGTCACGCGGTTGCTGGCCGTCGCGGACGGCGAATGTCGTGAAGTTCCTGGCCACCACGGTCCCCGACCTGTCTTCAAGCTGGACCGAGAGCACGACCACCGCCGGCTCCTGGGGCATCGTGACTTCCAGCGGCTCGATCTCCTTGCACATCCACGGCGAACAGGCGATGCGAACGCCCGCTCCGCTCGTGCGAGGGGCGTCCCGCGATCCTCTCGCGGGCACGTTGCGAACGCGGCCGAGATTGTCCCAGGCACGCAGGCTGCTCCGCAGAGTCAGCTCCTGGCTCGGGATGCGGTCGGTCAGGAGGGAGATGTACAGCGGCACCTGGATCTGCTGCCCCGGCCTGACCTCCTGGCACAGTTCCTCGCCCATCGCGATGTAGCAGTCGCTGTGCAGGTCGCGGAGGCTCATGCCGGGCATCAGCTCCTCCATCCCGGTGAACTTCTGCGAGCGGTCGTAACGCCAGTAGCCGTTCCATTCGTTGATCACGTCGTGGTGTTCGGTGTACAGCCAGCCGCAGATCTGCGGGTGCCGCCGGAAGGCATTCATCATGATGTGGTAATCCCAGCTCCAGTCCACGTCGCCGGTGCTGCCTTTGTAGCCCCAGACGTTGCCGCACTCGCTGTTCAGGAGCGGGTCGCCGTCCTGGGTGCGGTCGCCGATGTAGTTCCATTTCGAGCCGACGAACGTATCCCGGCAGACCTGATCCAGGTGGCTGGTCCATTTGTAGCCGGGCAGGTAGGCGTGCCAACTGTTGATGTCCGTCACGACGTGGTCGTTGTTGCACGGCGAGTTGTCCTCGACGAGACGGGTGGAGTCCAGGCCCTTGGCCAGGCGGACCATGGAGGCGACCCAGTCTTGTGTCTCGGGCAGATAGCCCTTGTCACGCGTGTTCAGGCCCCAGGTCTCGTTGAAGATCACCCAACTGAAGATGGCCGGGTGGTTGAAATCCCGCTTGAGCATCCCGCGAAGGGCGACCTCCGCTTCGTGGCGCATGTCCTTATCGGGCTGGCCCCAGCTATTGGGGACGTCCGCCATGATGAGCACGCCGAGCCGGTCCGCCCAGTAGAGCTTGCGAGGGATGCCGATCTTGACGTGAATGCGCTGCCCATTGAGACCGATCTGGCGCGACCGCAGGATCTCGTCCCGCATGAAGGCGTCGCTCGGGAAGGTGTAGAACCCGTCCGGGTGATAGGCCTGATCGAGCGTCAGCTTCAGGTAGATCGGCTTGTTGTTCAGCGCGATATACGGATGCTCCGTGCCGGGCAACTTCGCGACACTGATCTTTCGCATGCCGAAGTAGGTGTCCACGGCGTCTTTGCCGCCTTCGCCCGACAAGACGGCCTTGACCTCGTACAGATAGGGATCTTCCAGCGACCAGAGCCGGACCGGGCTCAGGGGAATCCTGAATTCAATCTCGCGCTGCTGCGCCGCGACCTTCGTGCTCGCAACGGTTTCGGGCCGGTCCTCGGGTTTGAACTGGAGCTGGAATGTCATCGGTCCCGGTGCGGGCTCGCTGAGCGTCGCCCTCACGGTGACCGTCCCGGCGTCGATGTCCGGCACGAAATGCACCGTCTCCATCGCGATCTTGGGCCTGGCTTCGAGGTAGACCGTCTGCCAGATCCCCTTGGCCGGGCCGTAACCCTGCTTGCCTTCGAGCTTGAATCGGTGGGGCGTGTCGTCCACTCGCAGCACGAGCTGCTGGTCCTGACCCCACTTGACGTTGGCGGTCAATTCGAACTCGAAGGGGGTGTACCCGCCCTGGAAGCTGCCGAGCTTCTGCCCGTCCAGCCATCCGGTTGTGAGCCAGTCGCACGCGCCCACGACGACGAACACCCGCTGTCCCTGCCACTCCGCAGGCACGCGAATTGTCCGGCGATACCAGGCGATGTCCGCCTGGCTTTCGACGCCGGAGAGCTTGGAACCCCAAGGGAAGGGCACCGTGATCGAAAGCGGGAACTCCGGACCCGCGCCGGCCCAGTCCTGACTGACGCCCAGGTCCTCCTTGTCGAAGCGGAACTCCCACGTGCCGTTGAGGTTCAGCCACTGCGCCCGCTGGAAGTTGGGCCGCGGATGCTCCGCCAGGGGGATCTGGGCCGAGAGCGGAGAGGCAAAGGACGCCAGCAGTAGGAACACAACGGTTGTCGTAAGCAATCTCATGCAGGTGCTGTTCATACGATCGTCCTTTCAGGCAAGATCAACCGATCATCTCGTGACACCCAAAACGCCCACAGCCTACCCAATAGAGGCTCGGCTGTCCACCACGGAGTCGCGTGCAGAAGGCATCGTGTGTTCTTGTACGGACGACATCTCCCTTCTGTTATGCTGAACGCAGTGAAGCATCTGGCATGGGTATTGATGCGGCACGTGTTCGGGAAAGGGACTTTCGGAATTGGGGGATGGCGAGTACCATACGCTACTGAGCCTTGAACTGCAGCCGATCTCATATGACGGGCAGCGGCGCGGCGCAGAATGAAGGGATAACAAGATGAATCGACGCCAGTTTCTTGGGAGTGTTGGAGCAGCCTCCGTTGTCGCGTGGGGGCAAGGGTGTTTCGGGACTGCGGGCGGGATGTCCAAAGCGTCCGATTTGCCGAAGCCGAGCCCACAGCAGGCCCGGTGGCAGGACATGGAACTCGGAATGTTCTTCCATTTCGATATCCCGATCTACAAGCCCGGCTGGGACTGGCGGAGCTGGCGGGACATGCCGACGCCTGCGATGTACAACCCCTCCAAGTTGGACACCGACCAATGGATGGAGGCCGCCAAGGCGATGGGGGCCAAGTACGCGGTGCTCGTCGCCAAGCATTGCAGCGGATTCCTCCAGTGGCAGAGCGACCTCTATCCCTATGGCGTCAAGCAATCCCCCTGGCGGAGCGGCAAGGGCGACGTTGTGGGGGACTTTGTGAGATCGTGCCGCAAGTATGGCATCCAGCCCGGCCTGTACGCTTCCGTCTCGGCCAACGGCTACCTCGAGGTGGACAACCCGGGTCTTGTCAACAGGGGCAAAGGGGGTGATCCCGCTGCCCAGGCCCGTTACGTGAAGATCTGCGAGCAGATGCTGACGGAACTGTGGAGCCGCTACGGCGAACTGTTCGAGATCTGGTTCGATGGCGGGGCGCTCCCGGTGGACAAGGGCGGCCCGGACCTCGTGCCGATCTATCAGAAGCATCAGCCCGAGGCGATTGTCTTCCAGGGTCCGGCGGCCTCGATCCGCTGGATCGGCAATGAGCAAGGGGTGGCCGGCTATCCGTGCTGGGCGACCGTCCCGCATCGCCAAGACTACAACGGTCCGGGCGACCCGGACGGACGCTACTGGCTGCCGGGCGAGTGCGATGTCCCCGTCCGCAACCACGAGTGGTTCTGGGCGCTGAACGCCGATCAGAAGCTGTACTCCGTCGAGCAGATCATGGACATGTACTATCGCTCGGTGGGGCGCAACTGCAATCTGCTGCTTAATGCGAATCCGAACCCGGACGGCTTGGTCCCGGAGGCGGACTTCCGGCGGTACGTCGAGTTCGGCACGGAGATTCGCAGGCGATTCGACGCTCCGATAGCACAGACCCAGGGCAAGGGCGATACCGTGGAACTGAAGCTGGCAGAGCCGACGCGGATCGACCATGTCGTCGTGATGGAGGAGATCGGCCAGGGCGAGCGAATCCGCGAGTACCAGATCGAAGGACTGGTTGGCGCCGACGCATGGCGGATGCTGTGCAGCGGCCAGTCGGTCGGTCACAAGCGGATACAGCAGTTCGATCCGACAGAGGTGACAAAGGTGCGTCTGCGCGTCCTGAAGTCGGCGGCCGAGCCGCTCATTCGGTTGTTGGCCGTCCACCACGTCGGGTGATGAACGCGGTCGGGTTCAGCTCAGCCGGGTTCTGAGGTTCCGGATGAGGCCGGAAAGGACCTGTTTCGGGATGTCCTCCAACTCGGGGTCCGGCGTCTTGCTGGCCGTGATTTGGTCGAGGATTGCGATGGCCTTGCGGCGGTGCGGCACGATCAGTTCGGCCGTCTTGTGGGCGTCGTCGAGGTTGCCGTCGGCCATCTGACGCAGGTAGTCCATGATGTGGTTCGTCAGCTTCTCTTCGCTGATGTCCGATCCGCCGGTCGGGGACGGGCCGGGGACCTCGGGAACGCCCTTTTCCTCCAGGATTTCCCGCGTGAGTTGGAAGGTCTCCTGCATCAACTGCTTCCGTTTCTGCTCCTCCGTCTCGTCGATGGGAGCGAGCTTGAGCTCTTCCTCTTCGGTGACGGGCTGGGGGACATAGACCTTGTTGTGACAGCCGGGGCATTTGCCCCACTTGCCGCCCGCACTATCCGGGGCCTCGATCTTCTTGCCGCAGAGGCTGCATTGAAACTTGATGGGCATTCCAGTACCTCAGTCCAAAGAAGTCAATGTTCTGCCGTATACTCCGCCGCGATATCGGTCGTGATGCCGCCGCGGGGGGTGAATCGGGCCGTCACCTTCATCCAGCGAGGCCGGCACACGCCACTCAGGTCATCCAGTATATCGTTTGTCAGCGACTCGTAGAAGATGCCTTTGTTTCGGAAGTCCTGGAGATAGAACTTCAGGCTCTTGAGTTCGATGCAACTCTTGTCCGGGCAGTACTCGATCGTGATCTCGCCGAAGTCCGGCTGGCCCGTTCGCGGACAGACGCTCGTGAACTCCGGGCAACGGATCGTGATCCGGTAGTCGCGCCCCGGACGCGGATTGTCGAACACCTCGATCTTTTCGCGGTCGCCCATGTTGATCCTCAACGGAGCCCCGAAAGACGCAAGACCAGACCTGCATCGTCCCGGGCCCCGGCCTTTGGTCTCCTGTCTGCTCCAATATAATGTCCGTCACGGGGACGGGCAAGCCTGTGTCCGTGTAAATGGACAGTCGCCGCGTCGTTCCCAATGTTAGTCCTTGTCTGTAAAGGGTTTATAGAACACCAGCGGCGGGAAGAAGGCTGGGCCCGGTACCATGCGAATCGTGGCCACAGCACACCCACGAGGAGATCGAGTTGACAAGCCTCTGCGTGAGTCACTTTCGGTGGATAGCAGTTGAATTGCTCAGGTTCTCCGTGATTCACTGTGAATCTTCGATTCCTGCGACCTGGTGACATGGTACTGATGTGTCTGACATGTGTCGAGGAGCACAAGAAGAAAAAAAACGCGACCGCAATTGTGGGGAGCCCCTGTGCCGGCGTTCACCCGCCCTGACGAGGTGATCTGGTTGGCATGGGTTGGATGCGACAAGCCAGTGGAAACTGCCCGCTGGACCTGTTATGATCGGCGTATAGACCAGTTTGCCCGAGACCACAGTGTCTGAGACACGGGTGGAACGAGCATGAGACAAGGCCTCCCTGGGTCCCAGGTGACGAAGGATATGATGGATCCGGCAGTGAAACCGGGTGTTGCGCCGGGTGATGGGGCAACGTCGAGCGGCGTGGCTCTTCTGAGAGTCCGGCAGTGCAGCGGCGTCCTGTTCATTGCGGCGGAATGGCGCGGCACGCCGTTTGAACGAGCGCTGCTCGATGGTGTCGCTGGCTTGGAGAAACGCTATACGTTGTATTCTGTCCAGTCGGCGGCGAGTTCGCGGGTCTATAGGTTTTCCATTGATTGCGGCGGGACGGACAAGGCAGTCTACTTCAAGGAATACCTCAGTCGATCCGTGTGGGACGCGATCAAGCACATTGTCCGACCCAGTCGTGCCATGCGAGCCTACAGTGCGTCGGCGATGCTGACGGCCCATGGATTCAAGGCTCCCAGGGTGATTGCCCTGAAGGAGTGGCGCACGGCCCTCTGGAGGAAGCACTGCATCGTCGTAACCGAGGCGGTGGCCGGCGCCAAGCCGGTGCATGCTCTTCTGGCGACAGATTCCGCAGATTTGCAGGACCTCCGGTCCAGGCGAGCGTTCATCCGGACACTCGGGCGAACCATCGGGCGGATGCATCGGGCCGGCATTGTGCACGGGGACCTGCGATTGGGCAACGTGTTGGCCCGTCGTACCGACGACTCCTGGGAGTTCTTCTTCTTGGACAATGAACGGACGCGAAGATGGCTATGGATGCCGGCTCGACTACGGCTCAAGAACCTCGTTCAGGCGAATATGCCCACCGCGGGTATTACGCGGACCGACCGACTCCGTTTCTTCAATGCCTATCTCTCGGCGTGTGTCGCCCTGCGTCCCGTCCGCAAGCGATGGGCCGAGAGAATCCAAGCGCGAACGTTGGAACGACGGAATGAGTATCTTCGCGAGGGGCGCACAGTCAGGGCCTGAACGGAAACGCTCGGATCAGGTTCTCCTTGATCTGATCAAGACCGGGCCGGGCGTACTCGTCCGTGATGCGTGCCAGCCTCTGCAGAGTGATTTCTTCGGCGGTGAGGGGACGCACCGTCTGATCGAGACCGTACACACTGTAATAGTCGCGGAATTTGAACTCGTTGCCCCGCAACTCGCCGGACAGTCTGAGCCAGGCGTTGGGTACGCCAAACGCGTCGGCGACGACCAAGCCATGCAGACTGGACGACAGCACGCATTCGCAGCTTGCGACTTGCCGCAAGACCTCCGTGACATCCTGAAACACATCGATCATGAGGGAATCGTCCGTCAGGTCCATGAGCTGTTTCACCGCCGGATGTGTTCGCTCGGAGTAGTGGGGCACGAGGCCGATCTTGTGCCGTTTCGGCGTCCTGCACAGTTCCGGCCAGAGCACGTCGGCCAGCAGCCCGGGATCGCCGAATGTGTCGATCATTGCTCCTCGGATCAGCCTGGCGCTGAGATGCCCCCTCACGGCATGGTAGTGGAAACGGCTCCGGCGCGCGCGACATTCTTCGATGTACCCTGTCCCCCACACGTGGATGGGTGGATGGAAGAACCACTCGCGAAAACGATGGAGCAGGCTCCCCTGGGCTACAAGGTCGCAGTGACGCCTGTCGGCGTAGACCACGGGACAACCGGCGAGCCGCTCGCAGACCATGGGAGACATGGCGTCGCCGAAGTTCGGTTTGGACCTGGACCAGTAGAGTTTCAGCAGTCTTGTCATAAGCTCCATTGCTCGTCAAATGTGCGGCTGCAGGTACCTGGATGTACTCTTATCAAGCATTCTGTGCAACTGTTCGCGGTAGAGGGTGTAGTCCTGCGGCGCATAGACCCGCAGGAAACGCAGTCGGTCGCGCAGCGAGGTGTGTACGGCCAGTCTCTCATGGAGGTGATTCAAGTCCCGGCATCGCGTCCGGCGATCCACGTTGTGCAGGAAACGCGCATCCTCGTAGTCCAGCAGGAGAAACTCGTACCCGTCGTCTCGCATCCGGACCATGATGTTTCGCGGCGACAGATCCACATGGGTTACGCCGCGGTCGTGCATGTTTCTGACGAAGCGGGCCAGGCCGGCAGGCAGGTTCTTCCCGACGCCGTACTTCGCGATCCAGTGGTCAAGACGCATCCCGTCCTCGATCAACTCCGTGACGATCATCGCCGGACCGCTCGGTCTTTGCTCAGCGTACCCCAGCATGCGGGGGCACGCGATTCCTGTTGCCCGCAGTCGTACTCCGTTTCGATAGGCTCGTCGGCCCTTCGAGCATCCCAGCCGGGTTCTCAACCTGGTGCGGAGCCGTTCATCGTAGTACAGCTTGACGCAGACGGTCCGTTTGCCCAACCTCACGCCGAGGACTCCGGCCCGACCGCCCAAGGAGATGCCCCACATCTGATCCGAGTTGGGTGGTCGCCATTGGCTGGCGTTCCCGGCGTAGTCCGCATAAACGGTCTGTGCGACGGTTCGGATGCGCTCGCCGTCATCGGGCGACTCGCTGTAGAGGAGCAAGTTCTCCATGCTGCCGGATCTCATGGGCTCTCCGAACTGGCGCCGCACAGCTTCCGGTAGAGGGTCCTGGCTGTTTGTTCGACGTGCCGCCAGAAGCGACTGGATCGGGAGAAGACCTCGCGAAGAGACCTTTGCTCGTAGGTGCGAATGAACCGAAACCGGTCGGTCCGGGTCAGCCCGATGTCCATGGCGGAGAAGTGCAGCCCGCCGAGGTCCTTGATGATCCAGCGTCGCGGCGTGCGGCGCCGCAGTTGGGCCCGATGCAGATCGATCACGTGCAGGTGCAGATCTTCGGGCCGCAGGTGGTCCGTGTCGGCCGACACGTCCAGATGGAAGTGGCAGATGTAGCAGTCTCGATGATTGATTCCGTGGCGATGCATCTGCCGAACCATCGAAGCAATGCGTTGGATCAGGCCCCTTCGCAGGGAGGGGGACGGGGGATGGGACTTCCACTCGGCGCACAGGTCTTCCAGGCTCTTGGTGCCGGCCAGTTCCTCGGTGATGATAAACGACCGCAGACGCGCGGGATTCCTGCCCCTGAGCCCGAATGCGACGGGCGTCATGGTCTCGACGCCAAGCTCCTGCAGACGATTCAGTGCCGCCCATTCGTTGCTCGCTCCCAGAACGGGGACCTTGCCCTGCAGAAGGTTCTTGACGATCTCGACCCATCCGACGCCATGATGAATCTTGATGTAGTACCCCCGGCCATTCAGGCAAAATCGCAAAGTCCTGCGGTTCTTGATTGCCCGAAGCACGTCTCCCTGGAGGGTCTCGATTTGCTCGAACGGATCCAGACCCTTCCAGATCTCTCGAAATGTATCGTTCAGGTACAACTGCACGTTTCGTTCACCGTCGTTCGTTGATTTAGGTGGAGACTGTATCAAAACGCTGTCTTGCTGTCCATTGTCTCGACTCTTCGCGGCGCCGAAGCCATCCGTATCGAATCCACCTGGATCTGGCGGAGGGACATCAGAGGCATTGACCCGCAGGGCGGTTCAGCCTCCTGGCGGCTACGGCTTCGATCAGATCGCCGGCGTGTTCCGGCATGGCATAGACGTCGATCCCATCGACGTAGGCCCTCGCACGAGCGCCGTACGAGGGGAGTTCTCCCGCGGTGAGCATCTCCAAGAGAGCACGATTCAACTGCGACTGCTCAAACGGCTCCGGCAGGACACGACCTCCGCACGCCCGTCGGATGTGGCCGGCATGCCCGCACGCTCCAGAGCACAGAACCGGCAGCCCATAGAACATCGCCTCGATCAAGACGACCCCGGCCGGCTCACTTCGGGCCGGATGAAGCAGCAGGTCCGAGCCGATCATCAGATCCGTGACATCGTCGCGAGGGCCGAGAAACACGACGTTCTCCACAATGCCCAGCGTCGTGGCCAGCCGCCGATACCGGCGGGACGAAGCCAACCCCGCGATTGCCAGCTTTGCCCTTGCCCGCAGCGGCTGCGGGAGGGAAGCGAGACCCTGGAGGGTGCGATCGACCGCTTTCCTCTTGAAGTCCGAGCCGACTTGGAGGAGCAGGAAATCCCCCTCGCCAAGACGGAACTTCCCTCGGACGTCCCGGCGGGTCTGCTGTCGATCCTGGGGCATGGTCCGATCCGCGGAGATCCATGGGGGCAGGAGGTGCATACGCTCCGGCGGCGTGTGGTAGGTGTCCTCAAACTCGGCTCGTTGTGGTTCGGCGATGAGCAGAATCTCGGTTGTCGCATCGGGGGCGAAGACAGCCTCTTCGAACCGGGCATATACCCTGTGGCGTCCGGTCAGACGGCTGAACAGTGTGTGCTTCCTGCGGGCCTGCTGTACATAGCAGCCGTCGGCGGCGAAGTACACGTCCAGGCCGGGCATCTTGTTGAAGCCGACCACACAGGCGATCTTCTGACGGGCAAGTTCGCGCGTGAGCCACGCATGGTACTCACGCATGCGGCCGTGGTTTGTCAAGCGATGCGGGCGGTGTCGATGCAGGGTGAATCCGTCCGGCACGTCGCCGACCCATCGAGTCGTGTAGATGTGGATCGCATGGCCGCGTTTCTGGCACGCCAGGGCGATCCGCAGCATATCCCGCTGCTGGCCACCGTAGGGGAAGTACCTGAACAGGCAAAAGGCCAGCGTGTTGTTTTGTCTGTGTTCCATCCCGTTGGTCCGTGCGCGGCGGCTACCTCTCTGTGAGGAAATAGTCCGAGATCACGCCCATGAATCGATTGTACTTGATGGCGTAGTGGGACAGGCTCTGTTCGCAGAATCGGCGGGAGTACTGGGCGTCGAGATCCCGCAGGGTCGGTGCCGCCTGCCGCCATTCGTTTTCATCCAGCCGCAGAAGGCCCTCGACCTTCTCTTTGTAGAACCCGGCCGTCGGCAGCTCGGAATAGGCATTGACGAACCAAGGCATGACCAGCCCGATCTTCTTGAGCAGGAAATTGTGCTCCGGGCCGAATTCGAGGCAGGATTCGTCGGTGAAGTTCTTGAGTCGCTCCATCTTCTCGGCGTTGATGAAACCGCCTTCGACGCTGATCTCGTGGGCCCGCGTGCCGGGGAAGGGGAAGAAATACGTCCAGCGGAACCGCCCCGGCCGGGCCTGCCCGAGCAGGCGGACGGTGTCCAGGACATCCTCTCGGCCCTCGTGCGGGAAGCCGATGATGATGAAGACCGAACTGTGCATTCCGTTGCGTTCCACCGCGGCGATGGCCTCGACGATGTTCTCGTTGGTCATGTGGCGGTTCAGAATCGTCCGGCGGACCTTCGGACTGCCCGATTCCACGCCGAACTTCACGATCCGACAGTTCGCAGCCGCGAGGTATCGGGCGCACTCGTCGTCGAAGAAGCCCACATGGGCGTTGACGACGAACGGGATGTCGGTGACCTGACGATACGCTTCGCAGAACTCGCGGACGTACTCCTTGTCGAATGTGAACAGGTCGTCGTCAAAGATGAACATGCGGATGTTGCGGTAGTGCGCTAGGAGATGGCGGATTTCGTCGATCATCTGGCCGACGGTGAACCGTCGGATGTAGTGCAGGTCTTTGAAACTGCAGTGCAGATCCTTGCGGTATGCCTCGACCATCACGTGGTTGAAGCAGTAGGTACACGAGAAGGGACATCCGCGAGACGCCATCAGGCCGACCCAGCCCTGCTTGGCGTCGATGAGCCGCTGGAAGTCCATGCTCTCGTAGTCCTTCATGGGCAGGCGCGTCAGGTCGGGCAGGGGGCCGACCGGATTGAAGCGGCATTGGCCGTCCCGCAGGCAGGCCAGGTTCGGCACGTTCTCGACGCTTTCGCCTCTCGCCAGCTTGTCGACGAACTCGATGAACGCGCCCTCGCACTCGCCGCGAAAGACGTAGTCGAACAGGCCTGTTCGCAGCACCTCCTCGGCATTCGACAGAGTGTGAATGCCGCCGATGACGAAGGGGATCGGGAACCTGGGGCGCGCCCAGGCAGCCAGGGTCTGGGTGTAGGCCCACTGATTGGTCACGACGGAGAACGCGAGAATGTCGGGCTGCTCCCGTGCGATCCGTTGGACGAACTGCCCCTCGTCGGGCAACGGCTCGACCTCCTCGCAGAGCTGCCAGAATCCCACCTGGTGGCCGGCCCGTTTGAGGATCGCTGCGATGTGGGCGACGCCGTAGTTGAAGCCCACCTGGGAATCCGTCGAAGGGTATATGAAAAGGACTTTCATCTCGAAACGTCGGCTCCGGCCGGCGGGCTCCTACTCTTCCTTCCTGGCCTCCTGGGCGGAGTTGTTGCCGGTCTTGCGCCCGGCGCGGACCTCGCGAACAGGCTGTCGCACCGGCTCGGTGGCCCGCAGTGCCCGTTCCTGCATGATTCTGGTGACCACCTCGTTGACATCGACGTGCTCCGCATCGGCCAGCGTGTTCACGTGCACGATCCTGCAGTCGGTCTGTCCGCAGGCGCTCCAGCGTCGGATGAAACTCTTGTTGTTGCTGCCCGCGAAGACCGTCAAGGTGGGAGTGCGGGCCGCGGCGGCGATGTGCTGACAGGCCGAATCGTACCCGATGTATTCGTCGCAGCGGGCAATCATCGCGCCCATGGCGCCGATGCCGCACTCGATGGCGACGACTCCGTGGGCCAGGGCGGGCGAATCCGTCGCGGAGAACGACGTCTCCACGCCGGGGAAACCGTGCTCTCGCGTGTCCGCCAGCAGCAGGGCGGACCGCTCCTCCTCATCGACTCCGAAGCCGCGGTCGAGAACGACCACGGTGCCCGGCACAGCCACGATGGCCCGGACGAGTCTCTTCTCGAACTCCAGACTGACGCGTTTCCTCGGGTTCTGCCCGACGCCCAGATTCATCGCGACGATGTGTCGTGCCCCCGCAGCCCGCAGGGAGTCGATCTTTGCTTTGGCTGTCGTCATCAGGGCCGGAGGCGTCCAGATCGTCGGATAGGCGAAATCCGGCACGCCGAAAACGCCATTGATCCATTCGTTTGTCCACTCGGCCATGCAGTGCCCGTTGGCTGTGAGGAGGTGATCCCGTGTATTGAAAAACAGGTAGTTGTCCGCGTGCATCAGGGGCAGGACGCCGAGCTGGGAGATCCGCGAATCCGGGTCGATCACGAGCACGTTCTCCTCGCCGTCGGCGAATTCCTCGCGCAGGATGTCGAGGGCGGCGTGCCAGCCGGCGAACCGTTCGAAGAGTCCGCCGCGACGCGCGTAGCTCAAATCACGGATTCGGATGTCCGGATTTCCTCCGAAGAGCCCCTCCAGCTTGCGGCTGCCGATGATGACCATGTCCGCTTCCCGGAACAGATGGCGCAGACGCTGAACCATGACGCTCAGGATCGCGACGTCCGCTCCGATGGTGACCCGGGACAGCAGCACGATCCGGCGGGGGGCCTTGCCCGGGTCGCGACGATACTGACGGGTATGGGTCGCGAGTGCCCGCCGGTACAACTCCTCGGGCGAGACAACGCCGAAATCCGTCAGTTTCGCGTCGAGTCCCTTTCCCGCGGGGACCGCTCGACAGCGGCTGACCACCTGGCACATGACCCGCGTGTAGACCTCGATCGGGAGATCTTCGAAATCATCGCAGAGCTTCTCGATAACGATCTCGAACAGGGCGGTCGAGACGAGGTTGCTCAACTCCGCCTTCGAGTAGAAGGTCGCCATCTCGCAGAGCAGATCGATGTACTCGGCGATGTAGATGCCGCTCTGAAAATGCCTGTCGATGAAGGAGAAGGCGACCTGACGGGCGAGCTGGTGCAGTTCCTCCGCGTCGGTCTTGCCGTCTCTGAGTCTATGCCATCTTTTTCGATAGATTGCCGGGTCCATGCTGTCCGTACGCATTCACAAGTTGCTCGGCGGCCGCAAAGACCTCGGCCGGCCGGATTTCCCTCATGCACTCGTGCCCACGAGGGCACACTTTCTTATGACACGGCGAGCACGCCAGTTCTTTCCGCAGGACGACCGAATGATCCAGGTTCGCCGCTGTGTAGCGGGGATCGGTCGATCCCATGAGGACCACCGTCGGCACGTCGAAGGCCACCGCGTAGTGGCGAGGGCCGGTATCGTTTGTGATGAACAGGTTGCACCGTTTCACGAGCGGCTTGAGCATCTCCAGGTCCACCCTGTCGGCCCGCGTGTCGATGAGATCGACTTCGGTTCGGTCGAGGATCGCCTGTATGATACCTTCCTCGCCCGGCCCTGAGAAGAGGATGACCTTGGCGTCGAAGGCCTTTCGGAGCCTCCCGGCCAGTTCGGCGAAGTATTCCGGCGGCCAGCACTTGGACGAGCCGAAGCTGGCGCCGGGGTTCAAGCCGATGAGGAAATCACTCTCCGCCACGCTGTACTTGCCCAGCAGCGCGTTCGCTCGTCTGGCCAGCCCCTCGCCGATGAACAGGCTGGGCTTGGGCCGCGACGGCAGTTCCAGACCCAGCCACCGGCAGATCTCCATATAGTATTCGCCCATCGGGATGGGCGGCTTTCCGCTGGTTGGGCCGCCCGTCAGCAGGGGACTTCGCCATTCCCTACGGTAGCCATAGACCCGCCGGACGCCGCTCAGACGCATCGTCAGCACCGACCGGATGGAGTTCGTCAGCAGGATCGCGGCGTCGGGAGCCAGGCCCCTGATTTGTCGGCGCATCTGCTGAAAGCCGGACCAGGTCTTGTCGTTCCCGTCCACGAAGTCGTCGAACCACGGCCCGTCCCGCACGATGCCCTGGGCGCTTCTCTTCATTACCCCGATGATCCTGGCCTGCGGCAGACTCCTGCGCAGACAGTCAAACACCGGCGTGGCCATCACCACGTCCCCCACCCAGTTCGGGCAACGAACCGCCAAGGTTCTCACATCTGCCAGTTTCGAGGTCATCGTCTATCGGGGCATCATGTAGAATGTCAGGGCCATCATCTGCAACACGGCGCCGAAACCGAGCGCCACGAAGGCGTTGTTGTCCTGCCGGTGAGGGCCCATGAGAAACCACAGGGCCAGCAGCAGGCAAAAGGTGACGAACACCTGCACGATGCCGGCCAGCAGACGCAGCAGGGAGAATTCGGCAACGAACATCTCGGTTTTCTGCATCCGGCGCAATTGCTCCAGGATGCCCGCCAGTAGCTGATCGGTCTTGGCTCCGGTTGTCGCCGGTCCCGCCGACTGCCTCTCGGCGTCCTTCGCTGCATACTCTTCCACCATCGACAGGATCTCCATAGATTGGGCGGCCAGCGTGTCGTCGTGACTCGCCGAAGGGACCGGTGCCGCCGGGTTCTGCCCGCCGGACCGATGATGCTGCTTCACGATGTTGACCGCTTCTCTCATGTTTACGGCAACATGGTCGGCATGGCACGGCGGGGTGGTCCCGGATTCGGAGCGGCTCGCGCGGATGAGGATGGTCCTGCACCCGGCGGTCCGTCCCGCTTCGACGTCCCGTTCATTGTCGCCGATCATCCAGGATTTCGTCAGATCAATGTCCATCTCCTTGGCTGCCGCCAGGAGCATCCCCGGCTTGGGCTTGCGCCAGTCGCTGTCCTTGCGGTACTGGTCGATCACGCCGTCCGGGTGGTAGGGACAGTAGTAGACCTTGTCGAGCGAGGCCCCCTTGGTCGACAGCAGGTCGCGCAGCCGCTCATGGATGCGTTCGAGCATCTCTTCCGTCACGATCCCGCGCGCCACGCCCGACTGGTTGGAGACGACGACCGTCTTGTAGCTCAGACCTCGCAGCTCTCTGAGGGCCTCGGCCGCCCCGTCCAGGAGCTGCACCTGGTCGGGGTGGTTGAGATACCCGGGATCGTGGATCAGTGTCCCGTCCCGATCGAAGAATATCGCTGCATTGGACATCAGCCGCAGAACTCCTGCTCCACGAGGTCGCAGATGATATGGTACGCCAGTTGGTGGATTTCCTGGCTGCGGGCCGTCACCGTGGCCTCGGCACACAGGCACAGGTCGGCCAAAGATTCCAGGGTGCTGTGGGCCCGCCCGGTGAACGCCAGCACGCGGGCGTCTTTCTTCCTGGCGGATTCCGCCGCTCGCAACACGTTGGGCGAGGTCCCGCTCGTGCTGAACGCCCAGAGGACATCCCCCGGTCGCACGAGCGCCTCGACCTGTCGCGAGAAGACGCTCTGGTAGTCGTAGTCGTTCCCGATGCAGGTCAGGACGGAGCTGTCCGTCGACAGAGCCACCGCCGGCAGGGCCTTTCGCTCCATCCGGAATCGTCCGACGAACTCCCCCGCGATGTGCTGGGCGTCGGCGGCCGAGCCGCCATTGCCGCACAGATACAGCGTGCCGTTCTCCCGGATCGACTTTGTGATCGTCTCCGCCATGGCGACGATGGTGGCAGTGCCGCGGGCTTCAAATGCCGCCAGCATCGCGCGATGTGTCTCGATGGCCTCGTGAATTCTGGGGTGCTCCATCATGCTTGTGACTCGCTGGTCTGAAGGGTCTTGATTCTCTCGATGGTGGCGGTGGAACTCTTGCCCTGCACGAGCGGTGCGAGTAGGACCGTGCCTCCGCAGGACTCGACGAACTCCGAGCCGACAATGCCTCCCTTTGTGGCCCAGTCCGCTCCCTTGATCAAGACGTTCGGCCTGACCTTCTTGATCAGATTGAGCGGGTCCGGCTCATCGAAGATGGCGATGAAGTCCACGGTTTCGAGGCCTGAGAGCACGGCTGCCCGGTCATACTGGCTGTTGATCGGCCGCTCCGGACCCTTGAGGCCCCGCACGGAGCTGTCGCTGTTGAGCCCGACGACGACCACGTCGCCGTGGGCTTTGCAGAATCGCAGATACTCGATGTGCCCCCGATGGATTACGTCAAAGCAGCCATTGGTGAAGACGATGGTCTGACCCCGGTTGCGCCGCCAGTCGAGTTCTTCCACGAGCGAGTCCAAGGATCGGAGCTTGATGTTCCGCGGCCCAAACAGCTCCGCAATCTCGTGGACCATCTCCGAGGCAGTCACAGGAGTCGCCCCGAATTTCTCGACCTCGATCCCGCCGGCGAGGTTCGCCAGATGGGCTGCGGTCAGGTAGTCGCTGTCCGCCGCGAGGCTCACGGCCACGGTCGCCAGGACGACATCGCCGGCGCCGGTCACGTCATAGATGTTCCGCTGCCTGGCCGGGATCATTTCCCGAATGTCCTGAGTAAACAGGTAAGCCCCTTCTCTGTCCAGCGTGATGAGCACGGCATCGAGCGACAGCTCCCGCGTCAGACGTTCTGCGGCCTTCTGTGCGTCTGCCGCCGTGCGCAGCTCGAATCCGAGTATCCTGGAGGCGTCGCTGCGGTTCGGCGTCAGAAGAGTCGCGCCGGCGTACTTGCCGTAATCCGGGTCGTGCATGGGCGACACGACGACCTTCAATCTCGCGGCTCTCGCCAGGCGGATCATCTCCGTGCACATGTGCGGCGGCAACATCCCCTTGTCGTAGTCGCGGAGACAGACGATATCCACGTTGCCGAGGGCATCCTCATATCGCTGGAGGACCTCCCTTGCGACGTCGTCAGACAGGGGGTCCGTGCTCTCCAGGTCGATCCGCATCAGTTGCTGTCTGTGCCGATGCTGGGCCAGGCCGATGAGTCTTTGTTTGGTCGTCGTGGGGCGGTCTGTGACCTCGATCAAGCCGGAGAGATCACCGTGCGAGGCCGTCAGTAGCTCTCGGAGCGTGCTGCCGTGGGCATCCCGGCCGAGCACGCCCAGACAGACCGGTACCGCTCCCATCGCTGCGATATCCGCCGCCACCGAGGCGGCCCCGCCGCAACGAGGCTCCGTCTCGGTCACCCGCAGGACCGGAACGGGCGCCTCCGGGCTGATGCGCGTGGCATCGCCGTACACGTACAGATCGAGCATGAAATCGCCCACGACGAGAATCCGCGGCGCACCGAGATTTCCCACCGTCTTGAGCAGTTGTTCGTACATTCTCAATACCTGGTCGTTTTGGGTTCGGCTACTCACTGACCGGGTATTCTACCGCTCAGGACGCGATCAATCAAGGCTGTCAGCATTTCCTCGCCCGCGATGATCCTGGCCTCAATGGCCAGATACGCCAGCGGCGGTCCTCCCTCCGGCAGGGTGCATTGAGTTGCCTTGGTCCAGTCCTTCTGTGTGGTCAGGATGAGCGACGCCTGCTGTTGCCGGGCCCGCGTGTGGACGGCCAGCAGGTCTTCGGCAGTGTACCGGTGATGGTCGTCGAACACTGCGGACCCGGCCAGTGTCGCCCGCATTTGCTCGATGGTCCGAAAAAAGGCCTGTGGATTGCCGATCCCGCAGAATGCGAAGACTCGCTTGCCCTCCATGTGTGCCAGGGGGATCTCCTCACCTGCGGCCGTTCGCACCGCGACCGGGGCGTGGATCGACCTCGCGACGACCAGACCGGGATTGACCCGTCGGATCTCCGCCTCGATTCCGGCCAGAGATTCCTCGGACACTTGGTTGCAGCGGGTCAGGATCACGGCGTGAGCCCGTTTCAGGCCGCTGACGGGTTCTCGCAGCAGGCCGGCGGGCAGGAGCCTGCCATAGCCGAAGGGGTTCGTCGCGTCGATGGCGATGATGTCCAGGTCTCGCGCGAGCCGGCGGTGCTGGAATCCGTCGTCCATGACGAGGATCTGGGCCCCGTGGGTTCGGATCGCTTCCGCGGCGCCAGTCACGCGGTCCGGATTCACGACCACCGGTACATCGGGGCACTGCGCCGCCAGCAGAGCGGGCTCGTCGGAGACTTCGCCCGAGCGCGTCTTGTAGCCCCGGGTGAGGATCGCCACCTGGCATTCTTGACTCTTGATTTTTGATTTCTGATTCATAGCCCGGCAGAGCCAGACTACCAGTGGCGTCTTGCCTGTCCCGCCGGTTGTCAGGTTGCCGATGCAGATGACGAGGGCTTCCGCACGGTGGCTGCGGAGAAGATGATGGTCGTATAACGTATTGCGGACGTGTGCGACCAGATGATAGCCGAGCGAAGCGGCGTGAAGGAAAACCCTCACGGTGCCCGCCGCCATGTCCCTGCGCTGGCCGGAAATGACCGTCATAAACCAGTTCTGATCGATTGCCATGGCCAGCAGTGTTACCCGAGAACACCCATCGGGTCAAGGCTCGCGCGGGTTCCGTCGCGCGGACGCACGACTGGCAGGAGTCGCCCCACCCCCTTTGCCATCTCTTCCAAACACCGGTTGCCCCCAGTCTTCTTCTGCCTCATTGACCCTGAGGCGCGAACCCACTACAATCCGGGCGACGTGTGAAGAGAAGTCTCATGCAGACGATGGGCATCGCCTCGACGCAGAACCAGGTTTTGCCATCGCGGTTTCTTGGCCATTCTCTGTTGAAAGCTGAACCCAATGAATCAGCCTGAAAGCCAAGGTTCTCATCCGGAACCAACTCACAGGGAATATAGGCTGGTTATCTTCGTGTTGTTTTACAACGCAATCATGATCGTCGTTTCTTGCTTCTATCATGCATCGATATTTGATCCTGTGGGACTGCTCTGGGGTTTTCTTCTTCTCATCGGTGGGCCTGTCGCTGTGTTGATTGCTCTTGCAGAAGCATACAGATTGTCCCTCTACGGTAGTCTTTTTACAGGAAGAGGCCTCTTACCATTGGCTGCAATCGTTTCGGTTGTGCTCTGGTCATTGGGTTTCTGGCGAATCGGTGCTTATTGCCGCCCCAAGCTCTTCGGCCTGGTGGCAAAGCAGAATGATCAGAGAGCAATCGAGGCAATCCGGCAAATAGAAGATCCCAATCATGTCTGTGTCCGTGGTTTTCGCTATCCATGCTGCAAGATGCCGACCGTTGGCTACTACAGAAATGGCGCTCTGTTTCTCGTTGTTCCGAGCGCCCCGGGCCCCAAGGATTCCATCCTCTTTGATCCGAACGGTGCAGTTTCAAAGGAAGGCTGGGAGCACTTGGCTGGTTCATGGTATTACTACCATGTATCGAGGTAGAGCTTTGAACATGGGGCTATGACCGGGCGTCCGAAAAGGCATCAGTCAACTGGTCGGTTCGATGAGCCTGCGAAAGGTGGTCACGATGTCGCGAATGTCCACCGCACGAAATGGGGATAATGGAGAGAGGTGCAGGCCATGCCAGTGTCCGCAAACTGGCTCGCAAGGCTCGTGATTTGAGGCAAGTGTTCGAACTCTCGTCTGGAAGCCATCCCTTCGCGGATCCCCCCCATCCACAAAGACAGTGAAGGGGGCTCTCAAGCCAGTGGCACAAGCATGGGATCGCCGACTTCCCTGGCCTTCTGCGGGCCGTAGAGCATCTCGACCAGCATCAGAGCGAACTCGATGGCGGTGGCCGGGCCCTGGCTCGTCACGCAGTTGCCGTCAACGGCGACCCGCTCGTCGGAAGCGAGAGCCGGATTCAGCTTGCTCTGCATCGATGGATAGCAGGTCGCCTTCACGCCCTCCAGCAGTCCGTGCGGGAGCAGGGCCACCGCCGGCGATGCGCAGATCGCTCCGTAGAGCCTGCCGGCGGCTTTCTGTTTCTTGAGCATCGCGGTCAGTTCGGCACAGTCCCGCAGGTGTTCCGCTCCCGGCATCCCGCCGGGCAGGGCGATGCAGTCGTACGTCTGGCTCGCGCAATCCGCGATCAAGGTGTCTGCCACCAGCTTCATGCCCCGGCTGGCGGTCACCTGGAGCTTGTCCACCGAGGCGACCGTCACCTCCGCCCCGGCTCGGCGCAGCGTGTCGATGATGCACGCTGCCTCGATCTCCTCTGTCCCGTCGGCGATGGGGACCAGCACCTTCTTGGCCATCCAGGTATCCTCTCTGTTTGGAGTCCCGCGTGTACGCGGATAGAAATAGATTTTCCCGCCTAAAGGCGGAACTCCGAACTATAGCCGCTCGATAATGGCATCCGCCATTTCACTGGTTCCTACGGCGGTGGGATCGTCGCGGTTCTCCTTCATGTCGTAAGTGACGTTCTTGCCCTCGGCAATCACGGCTGCGACTGCGTTTTCCAGCCTGTTCGCTTCGTCCTCTTTGCCGAGATGCCTGAGCATGAGCACGCCGCTGAGGATCAGAGCGGTCGGGTTGACCTTGTTCATCCCCTTGTACTTCGGGGCGCTGCCGTGCGTGGCCTCGAACGTGGCGCCTTTTTCGCCGATGTTCGCGCCGGGAGCGACGCCCAGCCCGCCCACGAGACCGGCGCACAGGTCGCTGACGATATCGCCGTACAGATTCGGCAGAACGAGCACGTCATACAGCTCGGGCTTCTGCACGAGTTGCATGCACATGTTGTCTACGATGCGGTCTTCGAACTCGATGTCGGGATAGTTCTTGGCGACCTCCCGGCTGACCTCGAGCCACAGACCGTCGGAGAATTTCATGATGTTGGCCTTGTGCACGCTGGTGACCTTCTTGCGTCCGTTCTTGCGGGCGTAGTCGAAGGCGAACCGCACGATCCGCTCGGTCGCGGTCACGGAGATCGGCTTGATGCTGATGCCCGCGTCCGGAGCGATCCGCTTCTTGCTGTGCTTGTTCAGCCAGTCGATCAGCTCCAGCGTGTCGCCTTGCCCTTTCTGGTACTCGATGCCGGCATACAGGTCCTCGGTGTTCTCGCGGACGATGACCAGGTCGATATTCTGGTACTTGCTGCGGACGCCCTGGTAGCTCTTGCACGGGCGCAGGCAGACATAGAGGTCGAGACACTGACGCAGGTGGACGTTGATGCTGCGAAATCCGGTCCCGACGGGCGTCGTGATCGGGGCCTTGAGGGCCACGCCGTTCTTCTTGATGGACTCGACCGTCGCGTCGGGCAGGGGAGTCCCGGTCCTCGCCATCACGTCCACGCCTGCCTCGGCGACTTCCCAGTGGATTTGTGCCCCGGTGGCATCAACGCACCTGCGGGCCGCTTCGGCGATCTCCGGCCCGATGCCGTCGCCGGTAATCAGCGTTACATTCGTCATCTCCTGGCTCCTGCTGTGATCTACTGTTTACGAGTTCTGATTGACCATTTGAATATCAACCCGGCGATTTTCGCAGATCGGAGATTCTACGTGCTCAAGGGGGAATAGTAAACAGCAAATGCGGAACTCAGCCGACCGAGCGGGCGGCGATCCAGGCGCCCGCGACCCAGGTACCGACCATGGCACCGACGTTGGCCAGGGCCACGACGAGGAGAATGCGGGTCACCGGATTGGTCCAGAAGCCCTTCATCGTGCCGATCGCTGCGGGCAGGTCCTCCAGGTCGCTGACTTTCGGTTTCTTGAGGAAGACCTGGACGACGCCGGCAATCCAACCGGCGGCCAGCAGCGGGTGGAGCGTCGTGAGTGGAGCTGCGAGAAATGCCGAGAGGATCGTCAGCGGGTGGGCCCAGGCCGCCGCGGCGCCCAGACCCGCGAGAGTCCCGGTGACGAGCACCCAGATGTAGACGTTCTCGAACCCATGGGTTGTCCCCTTGGTGAAGCCATAGGCGATCAGAGCTACGATCAGCAGGGGGATGCCCCAGGCGAAGACCGTCGGCCAGACCGACTTGGGCGGGAGCTTCATCAGGTCATCGAGCGAATGGGGCTCGTGAATCTGACTCGCGATGCCGTCCACGTGTCCGGCCCCGACGACTGCGACCACCGTCTTGCCGGGGGCGGTGCGGATCTTCTCGGCCAGGAAGGTGTCTCGCTCGTCGATCAGTCGTTTCTTGATCTCGGGGTACTGGCCTGCGAATTCCGCCATGACGGCCTCGAGCTGGTCTTGTTTCTTGAGCTGCTCGATGGTCTCGGAGTCGATTTCCTCGCTGGTGAAGATGCCCATCATGAGCTGCGTCGCCAGCTTCAGCTTGCTCCTGAAGCCGAGATACCCCCAGACGCGTTTGAGCGTGATCTCGATGTCGCGGTCGGCCAGGACGAGCTGGGCGCCGGTCTGCTCGGCCTCGCGGATTCCTTCGATCATCTCGGCGCCGGGCTGAACGCCGAGTTTCTCTCCGAGCCGGCGGTAGAACGAGCTCATGATGAGCTGGGCCAGCAGGAAGATAGCCTTCTTCTGACGGACGACCTTAACGATGTCCATCTTGCGCCAACTGTCCGCCTGGGTGATCGCCTGATGGCGGGCCTTGCACAACTCCACGCAGACGGTTTCCGGGCGGACCTGCTCGATGGTCGTGCGAACGTCCTCGACACTGTCTTTGGAGACATGGGCGGTGCCGACCAGATAGACGTCTCTGTCGGCGACCTTCACGTGCGTGACGCGCTCGGGCAGTTGACCGGGGTGTTCCATCGTTTCTTGCACGTTTGCTTTCGACCTTTCGGACATCAGCTTGTTCTATCGGCACTTTATCGCTGCGGGTTCAGTCGCTTGTCGGGGCAAGCCTCTCATAGCCCTCGCCGGGCTGGGAGATCAGGCGAAATGCCAAGACCGGTCTGCCTGCGGCACCGAAATCTCCACGCAGGATGATCCAGGTATCGGCGGACGATTTGTCGCTGGATGCCTCGGGCCTCAAGAAGCGGCAGTCGAGCCGGGTGCGTCCCATCGCGTCGAGAGTGACATCCCACGCGCTCGGGGTCAGACGCCAGCCGGCAGGGGCGTGCTCCACCGTGATCCGCCCCCGAGCGGGTCGCTCGCTGAAGTTGTAGGCGTACAGTGGCAGCTCGATCTCCGTCTCGGGCTGAACCTTGTGCTCGATGTCGGAGGCCCAGGGGATCTGGTCGATGTTGACGCTCGTGGACGCCGGCATGTGCAGTTGAAGGACGATCGGTCCTGCGACGCCGGAACGGAATGGGGACTGCTGGGGCTCTCTGAGCGGCAGACGCTTCGACTCGCCCGGCGCCAGCAGGACGAAGATCGGAGGCGGCCGCAATTGTGCCGGCACAGCCGAGCCGAGCGATCGGCCCAGGTAGTCGTACACCTCTTCGACTGCTGTCCCCTGTGGCAGCGTCCAGTCAGCGACGGTCTTTCCCCGCTGGTCCCAATCGCCCGGTTTCTCGGCCCAGGCGACGAGGACGTCCTGATGCTTGCCATCGGGCTTTGCCTGGAAGGCGTAGACATGCGCATTGGGCTGGCCCTCGATGTCCCATTTGCCCAGGCATCTGGCGCCCGCCAGGAATCGCCCGACGGCCGCCAGGGCCACGTAGCTTGGCCGAGGGGTCTCGTCCAGGCGGAGCAGGCCGAACTGTATCCTGCCGCCCTCGCAGTAGTGACCCAGGATGAAGTGGAAATGCCGGTCCGCGCCCGCGAACAAGCTGCTGGCATAGGATTGCGCTATGAACTCCGCTTTGCGGATCTCGTTCTCGCGGGACAGGTCGCACCAGGGCTCCGGCGTCGCGTAGGGGATGCCCCGGTCGCTCTCGGTGAGCCAGATGGGCCGCCCGCACGCCGCATCGTACACCGGTTGTCGCAGGCGCTCATAGGAATCGGGCCAATCGTAGGTGTGAATGTTGTACGTGTCGAAGTACGGCCACGTTTCGTTCAGCAGGACAAGGCTGGTGTGCAGACGCGTCGGGACCGCGGTCGAGACGTTCCAGCAGACCAGTATGTTCGGATCGCCTGCCTTGAAGCCCAGATACGCTGCCTTCTGATACGAGCACATCTCGTCCGTCGTGTGCCCGCCGAAGGTGGCGACGTTGCCCTCATTCCACGGCTCCCAGGCGTGTACCGTCCCGCGGAATCGCACCGCCATGGCCTTGCAGAGGCGATAGACGTCCCGCAGATCGCCTGCATAGCGGCCTCGCGTGTCGCCCTCAGCCACCGCCCACGGCGGCGTATCGTGGAAGACCTGGAGCACCTTCAAGCCGTGCGCCGTTTGGATGCGGGCGGAGGTGTCATAGGTTGTCTCGGATTCGACGAAGCCATCCCGTTGCGGCTGCACGTCGTTCCACCGGAGGCGGTCTCGCACCCAATTGGCCCCGGCCAGGGCCGCCAGGCGGGTGAGCCGGTCCTGCTTGTCGCCGTCGTTGCGGGCGAACCAGGCCGTTGCGGAGTCGAGGCAGATCGGCGAATCCTGGGGTACCGGCGCCGTCGGTTTCGCCAGCACGGCGGCTGTCGTCCAGGCCATGCAGGTCCCGTCTTGTTCCAGGAACTCGATCCGATACCAGCCGATTCCCAGCTTGCCGAGTTCGACGCGCGATGCCGAGGCGGCCAGATCCGCAAGGCTCGTTACGACCCTACGATCATCCACGGCCTGCCAGCGGACCGCCTTGGACGCTGCCTCGGCGGGGACGGCCACCGTCACGGTCTGGCCTTCCAGGAAAACGCCGGCGAACTCGCCCTGGACGCGGGGAACGTCCCGCTGGACGAGTGGTTCACCGGCAAATGTATGACTGAGGGTCAAGCCGAGCAGTATCGCTGCGACCGGCCAGAGGGCATTGAGATTACGGTTCTTCACTGATCCTCCACTCTTCTCTATTGCAGAACGTGACAATGGGTCCGCAGCATCGCGCGGACATCGATCAGGCCATCCTCATCCGCAAGGTACTTGCGGAGGGAACTCACGATGGCGCCCGTTTGTCCATCGCCGGCCGGGTAGGCGAACAGGTACTTGACGCCGTTGTCCACCGCGCGGATGGTGTCGCCGGAGGCGTCGGCCCGCTGCATCGTCAGCAGGAAACGCTGCCCGTGTTTCGTGCAGGCCTGGCTCAGCGTGGGCTTGAGCTTCGCGATGGCCGCGTTGGCGGCCGCTTCGAGAAGGCCGAACTCGCTCGGGAGCACCAGCGGGTCCTCCGGGACGTTTCGATAGGCGTCCGCCTGGACCATCGTATCCGACTGTTCGGCCTGGCCGTCCGCCCGCTGGGCGATGAAGACCTCGCCCGTCGTCGTGTCGAGCATCTTGATCAGGCAGGTGATTCTCGCGGTCCACGTGAAGGTCTCGATCGGGTATTGGTGCTTGACCATGTTGGGTACGAGCACCTCCCGCGGAGTTGCCGCCAGACGCACCTTGGCTACACCCACCTCCGCGGCTGCCGCCTCCAGGTGGTGTCGGGCCTCGTCGACCTGGGCCCGGGCCCTGCGGTATGCCTCCATCTCGCGAGGATTGTGCGGATCGACATAGCGGAAGTGCGACAGCCGGTCTTCCGCTTCAGACAAGCGGATTCTCGCGTGCTCCAGTTGCTCCATGGCCGCGTGGAGGGCTGCGGCGGCTTGTCCGTGCTCGGGATTGGGTTCCGGCCGATACCCGTCCTGGTAGATCGACTCGGCGTACCCGCTCCGTTTGCTCTCCGAGGTCACCTTGGCGGACAACACCTGACCGACGATCAGGGCATCGATCCCCTGCAATGCGCCGGACTGCGGGTCGATCTGCTGGACGGCATTCAGGTCCCTCTCGCCGAAAACCGTCTGCAAGTCGGGGCGCTGCGCCACGGTCACATTGGGCGGGTGACTCCGTGCGAGGTGCTCGAGCGCCGCTGCGTCCAGGACGGCCGCAGGCGATAGCTGGGCGGGCGTGGCTTTGAATCCTGCGAAGGCGACCACATAGGAGACATCCTGTCGGATCTGCTCGATGCACTGCCCGAGCAGATTGCGGGCATCGGATCTCTCGGGAAGATAGCTGAGGGCCGCCGCCGCGTGGAAGGCGGCACTGCCCGCGGCTTCGCCGAGCAGGAACTGACGGGAGGCCTTCAGGTGCAGTTCCGCCAGGGCGGATCGGGCATCCGCCAGCAGGGTGTTCACGCCGCCATATCCGTCGAGCAGATTGCGGCTCTTCTGAAACAGGCGCATCGCGGCGGGGTAATTGTGCGCCGCCAGGGCAGTCCGGCCCTGATCCAGCCAGCGGTCGCAGACCGCGTGTTTCGCCCGCCCCAACAGGTCCGCGAGGTCTGGATGGGAGGGATGCAGCTTTGCCGCTCGCTCGAGGGCGGCCAGGGCTCCCTCGGGGTCTCCCTGGTCCAACAGGGCCCGACCTCGCGCGATCAACTCCGCAGCCTCGCGACGATCCTTCACGGTCTGAATCACGGCCTTTGCTTCCGAGCCCGCCAGGTATGTCATCGCGGTTTGCGCTTCCGACTCGGCTTCTGCCAGGTTGCCCTCGCGCAACCTGTCGTTGGCTCGGTCCACATGGTACTGGTAGGCCCGTTCGCGAATATGCTTGAGGTCGCCTTCGCCGCCGGGCAGGGTCCGGTACATGGCCAGCGCCTCGTTCATCCGCTGGATCGCGGCCGGCCACTGCCTCTGCTCCGCCAGCGACAGTGCGTCCGCGCGGACCTTCTCCGCCTCCGTGATCGCCTGGAGCACGCGCTGGCGGAAGGACTCGTACGTCGGCTCCTGCGGGCAGAACGAGAGGGCCCGCACGATGGAATCCCGTGCCTCGCCGAGTTCTGCTCGTCCGAAGCGGAGTTCGGCCTCGCGATGGAAGAACTGGCCCGCCTGCACTCTCACCTGGCTGAGCTTCTCGCGGTATTTCTGGGCGGCCTTTCGGTTGTCGTCGTCTTCGGCCAGCCGGATCGCCTTCTCCAACTCCTGGATCGCCCGGTCGTACTGACCCTCCCGCGACAGCCGATCCCCTCGCTTGTACGCCTTCTGGTGGGCGCAGCCCGCCAAAACCAGCATGAGCATGAGAATGAATGTGGTGAACGCGGCCGGCTTCCATCCGTCCCGCACGAGCGCATCTCTAGTGACTCTCACTTCATGTCTCCATTCCATTCTCGTCCACCTTTCTCTGCCCACCCGTCTGAGCGACTGGATGGCCGCACACGTGATCTCGGTCATTGTACCGTTTGCTGGGCCCAAGACAACTGCCCGGAACACGCCTGTTTCAGATGATTCTCTCCATATATAAGGCTGCTAGAGGTGCGTGCGTCACGGCCATGGCAGTGGCCGCGTGGACGATTCGAGATCCCGGGGGCTGCTTCGCGGCCCGCCTGTCAGAGACTCCTGTTCCACTGGATCCTGTAGATCGTATGGATCGAGGCGCTGAGTCTGATCATCGGCGGTCTGCCCATCGCGTCCATCACGCCGGCGGATGCGCCCCGGGATGGACTTGCCTGCGTTGGCCCGTGCGACTTCATGGAGGGCTGACAAAGCAGTTGCTCAGGGTCGTCAGGTCTGCTTCGGAGAGGGCGTACACAGCGCCGGGTCGGACACCGGCTCCTTCGGCCATACGCTCGGCACTTGCCTTGGCGTCGGCAATCGCCGAGATCACCAGTTCCTGCTCCTTATGCATAAGACACCTCCACTAAATTTCAAACCATGTTCAGTTACGTCTTATCTCGATAATCTGGTTGATTCCGTCACACGCCGAGGAAATGATATCGGCAGTTTGCAGGTTCCACAAGGGCTGTTGTAGAAGGGGACTGAATGATCGCATCGCTTCTGGAGGACCTGGAGAGACGGATCGACCCGCGGGTCGAAGAGGCGCTGCTCGACCGGTGGAAGGCCTTCGCCGATGGGGAAGTAACCGATGAAGTCTTCTCGCCGACCAGACCCAGACCGGCGCCGCCTGCGGTCGAGTGGCCGCACGTGCTCGTGAACGATGCCCTCGATGATCCTGACGCGATGGTCGTGCAGCAGTTGGAGCAGTGCTCGAAGGCTCTTGCAGAGGGCAGCGGGGCGCTGCTGGCGGTGCGCTGCAATTACGGCACTGCGATCCTGCCCTCGCTCTTCGGAGCCGAGATCTTCCTGATGGACAGGGAGATCGACACGCTGCCTGCCTGTCGGCCCCTGGAGGGCGGCGCGGACGCGATCCAGCGGCTCCTGGATCGCGGCGTCCCCGATCTCGATGCAGGGCAAGGTGAGGCTGTCTTCCGCACGGGCGAGTACTTCGAGCAACTTCTTCGCGAGTATCCCGGGCTCTCCCGATATGTGCACGTCTATCATCCAGACCTGCAGGGACCGATGAACGCGTGCGAGATGCTCTGGGGCGGGTCGCTCTATGTGGATTTCTACGACAAGCCCGACTTGGTGAAGGACTTCCTGGACCTGCTTACCGGGACGTATATCCGTTTCCTGCGTCGGTGGGACGGGATCGTCGCTCGAACTGGTGCACGGACGGTTGCTCCCGAGGGACGAGAGTCGAGTGCCGAGCGACGAGAGTATGCCGTACATTGGTCGATGCTGCATCGCGGGCGGATCATGGTGCGAAACGATGCGTCGACGAATCTCTCGCCTGCCATGTACGAGGAATTCGCCATGCCCTTCGACCAGCGGCTGCTCGACGAGCTGGGCGGCGGGGCGATCCACTTCTGCGGCCGGGGCGACCACCTCATCTCCAGGATCGCGGGTCTGTCCGGGGTTCATGCGGTGAACGTGACGCAGCCGGCCCTCAACGACATGGAGACGATCTTCCGTCACACGATCGATCGGGGAGTCAGTCTGATCGGCCTGGAGAAAGACGCGGCCCAGCAGGCCCTCGCGCGAGGGCGACAGCTTCATGGCCGGGTCCACTGCTGGTGATCTGGACCGTCACTCGATTCGTCCGAGCAGCCGCAGCAGGCCGTCGAGGATGGTAATGGGGTGTGGCGGACAGCCGGGGATGTAGAGATCGACGGGGACCACCGCGTCGGCCCCTTTGCCCGCTTCGGGATTGCCCGCGAAGATGCCTCCCGAGATGGCGCACGCGCCGACGGCGATGACGAGCTTGGGATCGGCGGTGGCCTCGTAGGTCTTCTTGAGGGCCAGTTCCATGTTTTTGGGCACCGGTCCGGTGATCAACAGGCCGTCCGCGTGGCGGGGCGACGCGACGAACTGGATGCCGAATCGACCCAGGTCGAACACGACCGTGGCGAGCACGTTTGTGTCGGCCTCGCAGGCGTTGCAGCCGCCCGCGGAGACTTCGCGGAGCTTCAGCGACCGGCCGAAGAGCCGCCGGGCCTCGCCGTCGAGGGCCTTGGCCAGCTCGAAGGCCCGCCCATCCGTGACCAGGGCTTCGCGGGTGCGGGTCGCCATGCTGTATTCCCGAGTGAACTCGATGGCCTTGGTCGGGCAGATGTCCTCGCAGTCCGTGCAGAACAGGCACCGCCCGAGATCGATGCTCATCGCGTTGGCTTCCTTACGCAGTGCGCCGGTCGGACAGGCGTCGATGCACGCGGTGCATCCCGCCTGGCACTTGCCGGCGTCGCAGTGCGGCCGGCCCCGGTACATCGCGGGCAGGGTGGGCGGCTTGTCGGGGAAGCCCACCGTGCGGTATCCTTGCTTCCATCGGGCTTGCAGGATTCTCAGCATGAGGATTGCCTCAAAGATCGTGTCCACAATAGGACAGGTTGAAGCTCTTGTTGCACAGCGGGAAATCGGAGATCGGCTGATCGCGCAGGGCCATCGCCAGTCCGAACCAGTTGTGGAACGACGGATCGACGATCTTGTAGTGCTTGAGCCGGCCTCGCTCGTCCGTGAGGGCGACGTGGCAGATTTCGCCTCGCCAGCCTTCGACGAGGGCGACCGCCAAGTGCTCGCCGGCGGGGGGCGCAACGTCCTGTGCGACCGGTCCGGAGGGCAGTGCCTTCACTTCGTCGGTGATGAACTCGACAGACTTCTCGATCTCGAACCATCGCACATACGCCCGTGCGGCGACATCGCCCGTGTGCCAGGTGACCGACGGCAGCGGATGCAATTGGTAGCCTCCCCAGGGCAGGTCGCTCCGCACGTCGAGGTTGACCCCGCTGGCACGAGCGGCCGGTCCGACGAGCCCCAGGCGAGATGCGTCCTGGCGGCAGACGGACCCTGTTCCGTCGAATCGCGACATCACCGAGGGCGTCTCCCACAGCAGATTCACCGCGTTTCGCGTATCGTCGAACGTCCGGCGCAGGCGATCCAGAAGCTCGTTTGCCGTCTCTTGCGGCAGATCGAATCGAACGCCGCCCGGTCGGACAAGATTGCGTCCGAACCGGTTGCCGCACAGCAGTGCGGTCATGTTCAGGAAATCGCCGCGGAGTCGCCCACAGTACGACGCGGTGGGCAGGAACCCGACGTCGTTGGCCAGCGCGCCAAGGTCGCCGGTGTGGTTGGCCAGGCGCTCCAGTTCGAGGGCGATGGCCCGGATCGAACGGGCTCGCGGCGGAGGCATCGTGCCACCGAGCGATTCGAGGATTGAAGCGTACGCGGTAACGTGCCCGATGGTCGTATCGCCCGCGAGGGTCTCGGCGAGGTGGGGCGTACGAGGCTCGTAGTGACGGCGTGAGGCGTTATCTCCTTCGCTCTGAGGATATGCCCTGACGGGCACACTACGAACGAGGGCCCGCTCGATGCCCCGATGCTGGTAGCCCAGCTCGATCTCCAGGTGGAAGACGTTTTCGCCGTGGCACTGGAACCGGAAGTGACCCGGCTCGATGATCCCGGCGTGGACGGGTCCGACTGCGACCTCGTGGACCTCCTCGCCCTCGACGCGGAAGTAGTCAGTGACGCACGGCTCGATGGGCTGGCTCCGATCCCGGCCCCAGGCATCGCGCCCTGTGTAAGAAGGGTGGAATCGGATGGGCTTGAGCCAGGGATGTCCCTCGGGCACGATTCCCCATTGCTCGGCGATTTCCCGCTCGAACCAGTGGGCCTGCGGTGCGTCGGTCGTCAGCGATGGGTACGTGTCGCCGACCGAGGTCCGACACAACTCCAGCGTCGCCTGTTGGTCGTTCGTCAGCACGGCTACGAGAACGACCTGCTTGTCGTCGGGCACGCCGAAGAGGGCGGAGATTCGTCGGCCTTTGTGGACTCGTTCGAGCACGGCGGCTCGCCATTCCGACACAGCCAGCTCGGGGACATTCTTCCAGGGAATCGCCTGGCCATTATGAATCTGCGGCAGCGTTGTCATTTTGCCAACCCTCCCAGCAGGCCGGCGGCGCCGTGCAACTTGTCCGCGAGCGGGGCAGGCAGGTATACTCCCAGCAGCAGCGCCAGCAAGGTGAAGGTGACCGGCGAGAGCACGGCGGTCCAGGACTCTCGCTGGCGAGCGGCCTGGGACTGGCCGAGTGCCATTCTCAGCACGATGACGGACATGCCGACGAAGACCACCAGCAGGAACAGGCTGTAGAGCCCTGCGACGATCCACCGGCCTTGTTCGACCGAGGCGCGCAGGATTGTGAACTCGCTGATGAACGTCCCGAAGGGCGGCGAGCCTGTGATGGCGAGGAAGCCGGCGATCCACAGGGCGCCGGAGATCGGCAGGACGCTGCAAACGCCTTGGATCTTCGCGGCGTCCTTTGTGTGGAAGCGAGAGAGGATGTTGCCGGCCGTGAAGAACAGCATGGCCTTGACGATGGAATGATTGACGGCGTGCAGCATCGCGCCGAACAACCCGAGACCGCCCATTCCGACAGCGACCGCTAGAATACCCATGTGCTCGACGCTCGAATAGGCCAGCATGCGTTTGTAGTCGGCTTGGCGGAGGATGAAGACGCCGGCCAGGCCCATGGACAACAGGCCGAAGAGGATCAGCAGGTCGCCGCCGAAGGCGGCCATGCCGGCCGCGGCACAGACCTGCTGCACCCGCAGGATGCCGAGGAAGGCGCAGTTGAGCAGCGCTCCGGACAGCAGTGCTGAGACAGGCGATGGCGCCTCGCTGTGGGCGTCGGGCAACCATGAGTGCAGCGGCGCCAAGCCCATTTTCGTCCCGTACCCAACGAGCATGAAGATGAAGGCCGTCGAGAGCCATTTGTGGTCCAGGGCCGCCGCCTGTCCCAACAGGGCGGTCAGCGTCAAATCCCGCGGTTCTTCCTGCATGGCCATGAGCAGGAAGAAGATCCCCAGCAAGGCCACCGCGATGCCTACCGAGCACAGGATCAGGTACTTCCAGGCGGCTTCGAGCGATCGGCGATTCTGGTGATAGTAGATCAGCGGGGCGCTGGCGAGCGTCGTGGCCTCGATGGCGACCCATTGCAGAGCCAGATGCCTGCTGAGAATCGCCAGGCTCATGGTGGCCAGCAGCAGGAGGATGCCGCCGGTAAAGACGGATTCCGGCTCGTTTCGAAAGAGACTGCCGTCTTCGAGGTCGGGTTGGGGCGCGACCGGTTCGCGGGCGACGTAGCCGATCCCGTAGATGCTCGCCCCGAGGAAGAGCAAACTCGTCAGGACGAGAAAAACTGCACTGAGGCAATCCAGTCCAATCCAGTTGCCGAGCGTTGCAGCCTCCGGCGGCATCGCGGCTGCGATTGACATCGCCAGGTGAGTTGCTGCGGTCGCGACCCAGACCACTCGCCTGAAACGATGCGAGCGAATCAGGAACGAGGCAACGCCGGCGGCGGCCGGCAGCAGGATGATGGGCAGCAGGAGCGTCATGCGATCTGCTCCCCGTCGATGGTCGGCGACTCCGACACGTCGGATAGTTCCGTGAGCTTATCGACGTCCATGTGCTCGAATTCGCGGTCCAGATGGAACAGGAGGTTGCCCATGAGGAATACGCCCACGAAGACGTCCAGCAGGATGCCCAGCTCCACGACGAAGGGGAAATCAAGGCTCATGCCGACACCCACGCCGTAGACCCCGTTCTCCATGACGAGATATGCAAGCGATTGGGTGAGGGCCTTGCGCCGCGTGACCATGAGGAACAGGCCCACGAAGACCAGGAAGAAGGAACTGGTCATCAGGAAACCCACCGGGAGTTTGCCGGGGACGGCGGGCATACGCACCGTGACCCAGACCGCCAGCGCGAGCAGCCCGATGCCGCACAGCAGGGATGAGCCGAACCCGATGAAGGGCTCGATCTCCCTGCGGATTTCCGAATTCCTCACGCAGATGCTCATCAGCCAGGGCAACAGAATGCCCTTGGAGATGAGCGTGCTGATGCTCAGGACCCAGATGCCAGCCGTGAACTCGCCCATGGATCGATCCAGGGGCAGGATTCCCAGAAGGATGCCCTGGGCCGCGACCACGCGGATGGCCACGTTCAGGCGGCTCGACCCAAGCAGCAGCAGGCAGGACAGAATCAATAGGACGGAGATGATATCCATGGTTGCGGGCTCTACTCCATCAGCTCCACAGTCAATGCGATGATGCTCAGTGCCGCCGCGCCGATCAGGATCTTCGGGACCTGCTGCAGCCGCAGCCTGGCGAGGATGGATTCCACGATGCCGACCAGGACGGCGATGACTCCCATCCCGAGCAGAAACAACGGGATTTGTCCCCATACCGGCACGGATCGCAGGGGGACGATCAGATTCACCACGAGGGCCGCGAAGACCCACAGTTTCAACGATGCGCCGTACAGGATGTAGGCGAAGTCCGGCCCGCTGTAATCGAGCACCATGACCTCGTGGATCATCGTCAGTTCCAGGTGCGTGTTCGGGTCGTCGATGGGGATGCGGGAGTTCTCCGTCAGCAGCAGGATGAACCAGGAGCAGGCGACGAGACCCAGGAGGATGCCGGAAGTCTGCCACGTTGGCGACGAGAAGCCCGCCATGACATCTGAGAGCCCGATGGACCCGCAATGGAGTACCAGAACCAGCATGCCCAGGAAGAACGAAGGCTCTGCCAGGGCGGCGAACTCGACCTCCCGGCTGGCGCCCATGCCCTCGAAGGCCGAGCCGGTGTCCAGGGCCGCCAGCACCGTGGCGAACCGGGCCAGGCCGAGCAGGTATGCCAGTAAGATGATGTCCCCCGCGAAGGCGACCGGCGCCTCCATCTTGCCCCAGGGCACCAGCATGGTGCAGATCATCATACAGGCCAGCACGACCGACGGCGCGACGCGGATCACGAGACTGGTCGAGCGGCTGTAGACGGACCCCTTGCGCAACAGCTTGAAGAGATCGTAATAGAGTTGGCACAAGGGCTGCCCCCTTCGGCCGGCGAAGACCGCCTTGACGCGGTTGATGATCCCGAGCATCAGCGGCGACAGGACCCACGCCATCACAGGGCCAATCCAGTGCAGCGTCTTCATTGGGGACCTCCCGCTTTCCAGATCAGCAGCAGTATCAGGACGATGGCGATGTAGAGAAGGTACTCGTGGACTCGTCCATGCTGCATCCGGCGGATGGGGGCGGCACAACGGTCAATGATCCGGAACAACGGTGCGAACAACCGCTCGCGCGCCGCGTCAGGCGTTTCTGTCCCGTACGTTGCTCTTCTCGGGAAGAACCCCTGAGGGACATTGCCTTGTCTGTGTGTCCGCAAGACCATGCGGAATAGATCCGTGAGAGGCTGGGCGAAAGACGAAGCGGTGTATTGCATCCGTGCGGTCGGGTGTGCATACCCGCAGTCCCAGGTCCCTGTCGTGGTTTCTTCTTCTCCTCGCGGCAGACGCCGGCGAATGCAGAACAAGCCTGTCGCCAGAGCCAGCAGGCATACCGAAACCCAGGCGACGCCCGACAGAACCGAGATCGCACTGTCCAGAGGCCCGTCGATCAACACATTCTCAGCGCCGGCTATTGCCTGTACGGCCGGGAGGACCAGTCTCAACGCCAGCGGGGCAAACAGGCCGATGCCGAGGCAGACGGCTGCGAGCGCGGCCATGGGCCATCGCATCGCAGCGCCGACTTCGCGTGCCTCGGTCGCATGGGAGCTTCGCGGCTCGCCCAGAAACACGATCCCAAACGCCTTGGCGAAGCATGCCGCCGCCAGACCGCCGATCAAGGCCAAGCCCCCGACGGATCCAATCGCCAGGACGACGGTGTTGGATGCACCGGTCCGCACGCCGCTGAATCCCGCCATGTAGATCAGGAACTCGCTGACGAATCCGTTGAAGGGGGGCAGCCCGGAGATCGCCGCCGACGCAACCAGGAAGGTCAAGCCGGTCCATCGCATCGACTTGAGCAGCCCGCCGAGGTGATCGATGTCCCGGGTGTGCGTGCTGTGAACGACGGCGCCGGCGCCGAGAAACAGCAGACTCTTGAAGATCGCGTGATTCAGCACGTGAAGGATGCCGCCTCCCAGACCGAGCACCGCCAGGACCGGCTGGTTCCAAGTGAGCCCGAGCACGCCTGTGCCGATGCCCAGTGCGATGATGCCGATGTTCTCCACGCTGTGATAGGCCAGAAGACGCTTGAGATCATGCTGCGCCAGTGCGAAGGCGACGCCCAGGACCCCGGACAGCAGGCCAATTATCACGAGAGTCCATCCCCAGGCTTCCAGGGGTGCGCCGAGCATTGTCAGAGCGCGGAGCAGGCCGTAGATGCCGGTTTTGATCATGACGCCGGACATCAGTGCCGAGACGTGGCTCGGGGCCGCCGGGTGGGCCTCGGGCAGCCACACGTGGAGGGGGAAGAACCCCGCCTTGGAGCCGAACCCGACCACCGCCAGGCCAAACAGGACGCTCGCCATCGCGGGCGCCAGCTTTGCGTCTGCCATCGCGTCGAATTCCAGCGAGCCCGCCTGCCTGCCCAACAGGGCGAAGAACACGAGCAGTGCGGCGGTGCCGATGTGGGTGGCGATCAAATAGGTCCAGCCGGCCTCGCGGACGTGAGCGTGTTCGTCGTCGAAGATCACGAGGAAGAACGAACTGATCGCCATGATCTCCCAGACGACGAGGAACAGCAGGCCGTTGCGGGCCGCCATGAGCAAGAGCATACTGGCGACGAGGACGTTGTAGAAGAAGAGGATCGAGCCAAGGGGCTTCTTCTCATGGGCGAGGTACTCGCATCCGTACAAGGCCGCTAATGGCGAAACCAGCAGGATCGGCAGGCAGAAGAAGGCCGACAGGCCATCCAAGCCGAAGGATAGCGAGCCGCCCGGCATACCCCAGGCGATTTGCAGCGATTCCGGGGCCTGGCCGGCCAGGGTAGCCAGCACGGGGACCAGGGCCGTACCGCACCCGACCCAGACGCCGAGCGCAGCCAGCCATGGCGCCCCCCGTGAGCGGCCCGACAGAAGAGCGACGGCGCCCGAGAACACCAGGATGAGACAACCCGAAATGAAGACTTCCATGTACAGTCCTTCAGGGACCCTGGGGCAGGCGGGCTTCCGTCTGGGCCAGGGTGTTGAGAATCACATCGCGCGAGGCCTGGCCGAGAACCGCCTGCTTGAATTCCGGCTCGTGCAGGCAGAACGCCAGTCGTGCCAGGACGCGGAGGTGCGTGCGGACGTTGGGGGAGATCAGGAGGAACAGCGCGTAGACGGGCTTGCCGTCGAGGGCGCCGTAGTCGATCGGCGTTTCGAGGAACGACAGGGACAGGATCGGCTGGCTGATGTATCCCACGAGCGAGCCGCGGGCGTGCGGGATCGCGATGTGGTCGCCGATCCCGGTCGAAGCCAGTTCCTCCCTCGCCAGAAACATCTGAAACAGCGGACTCGACGCGCTCTCGTCCACCCCTTTGACCATGTTCAGGGCGTTCAGCAGCACGTCCTTCTTCGTGGCGCCGCCGACGCGATAGAAGACCCCGCCCCTCACGAGCATCTCGTGCAGGGAGATATCCTGGTGGTCATCCGTCTCTTGGGCTGCATCGGGCAGGGGGCCCAACCCGTCGCGGATCACGAGGTTGTTCACCTCGGACCGCTCGATGAAGTGTTGTCCGCCCAAGCGGCGAGAGGGCACCCGCCCGTCCTTGATCCAACGATAGACGGTCTTCTGCGAGACGCCCAGCAATTCCGCGGCCTCACGAACCGAAAGCATGACACCAGAACTCCAGTCTTGACTCAATGAGACAACTCAAGTCGCTCTTGTACCATTTCGTGGCACAGATGTCAATACTTTTGACACGAATTTCCCTTGGATTAACACTGGGGCGATTTGAGGGATATGGGGTATTTGTGGGCGAGTGCAAAGTCCCGTATTTCAGGTTGTTTTTCAAGGCAATTCGGGAGAGAATACTGCTGGCAGGGTTGGCTGTGCCTGCGATGGACTGGAGACAGCAGGTCGCGCGATGGCGATGCTGGTCGGTATCAAGATGGCGATCTGAGAGGACCTATGCCGCAGATTCGGTCGTGGGACGATATCTGGATGCGTCTTCAAGACAATTGGAACGGGTACGTACGCGAGTATCGCGTCTTCCTGGTCCTGTTGCTGCTGGTGTCCATTGCTGACGCGGCCTCCACGGTCTACTTCATGAGTCACCGAGGCGAGGGAGCCGAGCTGCACCCGGCGGTGCGATCCGTCTCCTACCTCTTCGGTCCGGTCCTCGGGCCTGTGCTGGGCAAGGCGATCCAGGTTGTCGTCGTGGTTGTCCTGACGGTCTACTTCCGACGCCGGGCCGTCTTCATCTTCATCCCGGTCATCATCCTCTACGCCTGGGCCGCCTGGTACAACGTCTGGGGATACAACCTGTACTATCCGCGTCTCTTCACGATCCTGGAGTACCTGGCGGTCTGACCGGCCAGACTGCGGGAGTACGTGGGCAAGACCGCCTCGGTGGGTAGAGTGATTGGCGGGGATCGTCCGCGTAGAGAATCCTCTCGGGAGAGAACGAATCCGTAGACTAAGACCGTCCGTTCGGTTGTCTGGAAGGGGATAGAAAACTGTGCGGAGGGGGAAGGGGCGGCGTTTCTGGTGTGACGCGGGGTTCGGGAGGCCTTGGACCGCAAAGGACCGCGTGTCGGCACGCAAAATACGTACAAATACGTATGGTTCTTGATGGGAGATTCTCGTCTTTTTTTTTTTTTTTTTTTTTGGCGGGCCTTGGCCCGGCGG
>DAOQWL010000039.1:0-49268 GCA_035342095.1 Sedimentisphaerales bacterium
GTGCCGCAGTTTTGGTCCGCCACCCGCCGCACTTTTGCTCCGCCCTTCACATCGGCGACGGCGATGCCCCCCTCGATCTGCTCGCGGATGTCGCGCGGGCCTGTCCCGAGGTCCCGGCGCTTGTCCTTGTGCGAAGGGGCGACGTTGCGACGACAGTCCGAGCGATCCGAAGCGGTGCGGCGGATTGCATCGAGATGCCGGTGACTGCGGCCCGATTGCTCTTGGCGATCGACTCGCTTGACACACAGACAGTCCACAGACGCGCCGGCCTCCACGCCAACTTGACGCGGACAGAGCGAGTCGTGCTGCATCACGTTCTGAACGGCCTGACGAGTCAGCAGATCGGCAAGATGCTGTGCCGGTCGCCTCGGACGATCCACGTGCACCGGCGCAACATCATGGCCAAGCTCGGCGCTGCCAGCATCATCGAGTTGGTCAAGCTCGAACACGCGGGCTGAGGTAACTCGGTCAACAGAATGACTTCCCCCTGCGGGTCTGTCAGCGTGGTCGCCATCCGTCGGCGCCGATCACTGACAGGCGTCCTGGATGGCCTGGCCCGCCAGCTCGATGTCCTCGCCCAGACCCTCGATCGTATTGCAGCCGACAGCGGCGACCGCCGCGGCGACCAGCAGGCACCAGAGGAGCAGGATTCGCACGATTCGCATAGCTCAACCTCCATTTTCCATCTCTTCAGGTGGCGAGAATCTCTCGCAGGCCTCGGACCAGCCGGCCGATGCCCTCGGCGGCGGTGTCCTTCCGCAGGGCGCCGCAGGCGACCCGCAGGAGACATCGGTCCCGGACGCCAAAGGTGTCGCCGGGATTGGCGCGGGTCCATTCGCCGACGACCGGGATGATCGGTGTCTGCACGGATCGCACGCGAAGGCTGTCGTACATGGGTTCGCCCTCAGACCAGTGTCTGCGGAAAGGTTAGCCACAGAGGGCACAGAGACCACAGAGAAGAAGGTCAGAAGTTAAGGAGGTCAGAAGGTCGGATTGTCCGGCCTTGTTCTCTGCTCACCTTCTCACCCTCTCACGTTCTCACCTTCTGTACTGCCTCTGCGTCCTCTGCGGCAAAAGGGTTCTGCTTGTCAGACGACGTACGTGGACGCGGCGGTCGTGCCGCCCCGCCCGGTCCAGTTCGTGTGGAAGAACTCGCCTCGCGGCTTGTCCACCCGCTCGTAGGTGTGCGCGCCGAAGTAGTCGCGCTGGGCCTGGAGCAGGTTGGCGGGCAGACGCTCGTGACGGTAACCGTCGTAGAACGACAGGGCCGATCCGACGGTCGGACACGGAATGCCGAGCTTGATCGCGGTCGTCACCACGCGGCGCCAGGCGCCGTTGGCCTTCGTGACCGCCTCTTTGAAGAACGGGTCGAGCAGCAGATTCGGCAGGTCGGGCCGTCCGTCGAACGCCTCTTTGATCTTCCCGAGGAACGCGGAGCGAATGATACAGCCGCCGCGCCAGATCGAAGCGATGGCCCCGTAGTTGAGATTCCACTTGTGCTCGGCCGCCGCGGCTCGCATGAGCATGAAGCCCTGGGCGTAGCTGGCGATTTTCGATGCGTACAGGGCCAGGCGAAGGTCGCTCACCATGTTGGCCTTCTTGCCGCGGAAGGCCGCCTTCGGGCCGGACAGCGACTTCGACGCCGCGACGCGTTCCTCCTTCAGGGCCGACAGGCAACGGGCGAAGACCGCCTCCGCGATCAGCGTCAGCGGCTGGCCCAGGTCCAGGGCCTCGATCACCGTCCACTTGCCGGTGCCCTTCTGGCCTGCGGTGTCGAGGATCAGGTCGATCACATGCCGGCCCTCCTCGTTCCGGACGCCCAGGATGTCCGCGGTGATCTCCACCAGGTAGGAATTCAGTTCCTCCTTGTTCCACTCGGCAAAGACCTCGTGCATCTCCTGGTTGCTCATGCCCAGGCCCTGCTTCATGAGGTCGTAGGTCTCGCAGATCATCTGCATGTCGCCGTACTCGATGCCGTTGTGGACCATCTTGACGAAGTGACCTGCGCCGTTTTCGCCCATCCACTCGCAGCAGGGGGTGCCGTCGGGGGCCTTGGCTGCGATCTTCTGGAAGATGGGCTTGACGTGCTCCCAGGCCGCGGGCGAGCCGCCCGGCATGATGGCGGGACCCAGCAGGGCGCCCTCCTCGCCGCCGGAGACGCCGGTGCCGATGTAGAGCTTGCCCTGGCTCTCAACGTGCGCGGTCCGGCGGATCGTGTCCTGATAGTTGCTGTTGCCGCCGTCGATAACGATGTCGCCGTTCTCCAGGTGTGGGAGCAACTGCTCGATGAACTCGTCCACCGGCTTGCCCGCCTTGACCATGAGCATGATCTTGCGGGGCCTCTTCAGACCGGCCACCAGGTCCTGGATGGAGTGACAGCCAATGATCTTCTTGCCCTTGGCCCTGCCATTGGTGAAATCGTCCACCTTCGAGACGGTGCGATTGTAGCAGGCGACCGTGAAGCCTTTGCTCTCCATGTTCAGAATGAGATTCTCGCCCATGACCGCCAGGCCGATCAATCCGATATCCGCTTGTGCCATGATGACGTGCTCCTTGCCCAAATCCAAGCTCAATTGCCGCTGCATTCTCTTGTGTCGAGTCCCGCAAGACGCAGGACTCCACGCTACAGACCCACAGGGCCACTATCCTACCCGAAAACCTCGCCGCCGGGTAGGGGAACTCGGCGGAATTGATGAGGGATTATTGATGGCGGAGCACATGACTCGGGAGGTTCTTGCATGATGGCATCCAAGGCGACTGTACAGCAACGGTTGGAGGCTTTGCGTGTGGCGGGTCACCCAACGAGTATGGCCGAGCTGGACAAGCGGAACAGATTGCCCGAGACGGCTCAGAATGCCGCTGACTTGTACCAGCGGGCGTTCGCGGCATTCGTCACACTGGCGGAGCAGACAGACATCCCGCTCTTCGCGAGAGATGCATTGCCCGAGAGGGGAGCCCCATTGCCCGATGAAATAGCCGCGGCAATCTCGCAGTATCTCGCGATGAACAGGGAATGCCTTTCGCTGCTCCACGAAGCAGGCGACGTCGCCGATTGCTGGTACGAGCGGGACCTCGCAGAGCTGGTGCCGAATCCCCGAGGCTTGAGATCCTCCGCGTTCCTGCTCAGACTGAACGCAGTATTTCAGGCATACCGCGGGGACGCCGATGCCGCCCTGCTGTCGATCCGGGACGGCATGTGTCTGGCCGATTCCCTCCGCAGGGCGCCCGTGCTGGTCACCCATCTGGTTCGAATGAACCTCCATGCCGTCGCCATCGAGGCATTGGAGCGAACTCTGAGCGTGACGGACTACACGGACGGACAACTGGGAGACATGGATGCGCGGCTCGCGGCAGTGGACCACTCGCTCGATCTGGAAGAGGCTCTGGTCGGTGAGCGGAGCTTCCTGATCGAGACTCACAAGATCCTCCCTCCGGACGATTCTTCTTTGTTGCACAAGGTGCTCATCAGACTGCCGTGCGTGCAGCGGATGGGCCTGATCGACTGCCTCGATTACATCGATCGTTCAATCGAGGCGTCCAAGCTTCCCGGCACACCACGGCTGGCGAAGTTCCAGGAGATGGCGAAGGACGTGGATCGTCTGTCGTTCACGCACATGACAATCAAGGACGTGACGCGGTGGACCACGCCGCTCATCCCGGCCGATCTGCGGTTCCGCACTCGCCTGAGTTGGGCGAGGACAGCGATGGCCGTCGAGCGATACCGCATATCGATGGGCAACGTGCCGGAACGCTTGGAGCAACTCGTCCCCCGCCACATGGAGAACGTCCCGACCGCCCCGTTCGACGGCCGCCCGATTTGCTATCGCCGTGCGGACCGAGGCTACATTCTCTACAGCGTCGTGACAGACAGCCAGAGCAACGACAACGAGGCCATCGCCGGTGACTCCTGCACCTGGTGCTTCAATGTCGCACGATAGCACAAAAGGCGCGATTGCACGGTGAATGACCGTACTCGCAGACATACGATGGGAGTTCAGGGTGACGCTGGATTGTCATTCCCGTGCCTCGTCGCTTCCTCTGAGGGCGCAACGGCGGTCATGCACCCGTGCTCGCCCAGCCTGCAAAGCGAGTCTTCCGTCCCCCGGCCCATTTTGGTATGATGGTTTCGTTGTCCTGGCGGGGGTGGTTGTGCAGAGATGTCAGCAGCAGCGAAAGGACCAGAGATGCATCACGATAGTGACGGCGGCGCGGGAGACAGGCGGTTCAGACTCAAGGCTCGCCACGTGATTCTGGGGGCGCTCGCCCTGCTCCTGGTGGGCGCCATCGTACACGTGGGGCTGGTCAGCAGCGGCGCCACCCGGCGTCTGGAGGCCCTGCGTGCGGCGGGGTACCCGACGAGCCTGGCGGAGTATGCCCTGCAGAACAAGCTGCCCATGGGGATGGACAACGCGGCGCCGGTCTACGAGAGCGCCTTCGCGGCCTACGTGGCGCCGGCGGCGGATGTGAACCTGCCTTGGGTGGGCCAGAAAGCGACGACTGTCGCGCGAGGGGCCGCTCTGTCGGAGCCGATGGCCAAGGCCGTCGCGGACTACCTGGCGGCCAACGAGAAGTGTCTTGCGCTGCTGCACGACGCGGCGGACATCGAGAACTGCCGCTACGACTACGACTACCACCAGGGATGTCCCCACCTCAGCAAGCTGCGATCGTGCGTGCTGTTGCTGAAGCTGGCGATCTTCCACCACGCCGGCAAGGGGGACGCCGACGCCGTGGCAACCTGCGTCAAGGACGCGCTGCGTGCCGGCGATTCCATGCAGAAGGAACCCACGTTGATATCCTATCTGATCCACACGGCCTGTACCGGAGTGGCCATCACCGGTCTGGAGCACGCCTTGAACCTGACCACCTTCTCCGATTCGCAGTTGAGGGATCTCGACGATGCTCTGGTCATAACGGGAACGAGAACAGATCTCGCCCATGCCCTGATCACCGAGCGGTGTGCGGCCATCGATATGATCCAGAACCCTTCGCTGATGGGAATGGGAGGGCCGGGACCAGGGACCACCCCCTTGAAGCTGCCCGGCATTCGCTCGCGCGGGATCATCGACATGCTGGACTACATGGGCGCCAGCATCGAGGCCGCGACTCTCGAACCCCAGGCAAGAGAGAAACGATTCCGCCAGATCGAAGCGGATGTGAACAGACTCTCGTGGCTGCACTTCATGGTCAAGCAACTTGCCCCGGCGACATTGCGAATCTCGCAGCTCGACTCGCGAGGGCGTGCCCACCTGGACCTGGCCCGCACCGCTCTGGCCATCGAGCGGTATCGTCTTGCGACGGGGAGCATCCCGGGACAACTGGCGGACCTCGTGCCGAAGTACCTGGAGCAGATCCCTATCGACCCCTTCGACGGCCAGCCCATCCGCTACCGTCGCACGGAACCCGGCTATCTCCTCTACAGCGTCACGGACGATGGCAAGGACAACGGCGGAAAAGAAAGGGACGACGTCGCCAAGGGAGAACCCTATGACCTTTGTTTCATCGTCAAGAGGTAGGAATACGGTGGGCCGGAGCAGTTCACAGACTACAGACTCGCGCGAATCCTCGCGGCGATCTCCTCGATCTGCCCCTTCTTGTACTTGTAGGACGGCCAGCCGGTAAGGACCCTGTCGCCGGCCTTTCGCGGGATGATGTGCAAGTGCAGATGATTCACGACTTGCCCGGCGGCGGAGCCGTTGTTCACCAGGACGTTGTACCCCTCGGCCCCCATCGCGGCCGCGACCGCCCCTGCGATCTTGCCGAGCCGAGCCGCCACCGCGGACAGAATGCCCGCCTCGCACTCGTGGAGCATGGTGCAATGCTGCTTGGGAATAACCAGCGTGTGGCCGTCGCTGATGGGCCCGATGTCGAGGAACGCGAGGACCGCTTCATCCTCGTACACCTTCGTAACCGGGATCTCTCCCGCGACCATCTTACAGAAGACACAGCCGTCCATGAGGTCGTCACATCTCAGCCGCCCGACCCGTGTCGAGCGGCCGCATCGAAAAGATTCGTTTCTACTGCTTGTCCTGCGGGGTGGCCGGTTCCGCGCCGGCCTCGGGCGCTGCAGGCGCCTCGGCAGGCAGGGCCTCCGCCGCGGCAGGAGCCTGGCCGGTGGCCTTCGCCTTCTTGCGGGCCCGCTTCTTCGATGCGCCTCGGCGTTCCCGCTTGACCGGTTCATCCGCGCCCAACAGCTTGAGCAGCACGAGTTCGCCGTTGTCGCCCAACCGTCTCTGTGCGAGGCGGATAATCCGCGTGTACCCGCCGGCCCGGTCCAGGTATCGCGGGCCCAGTTCACTGAAGAGCTTGCCCACCACGGTCCCCTTCTTCACGGGCTCGCCCTCTTCGAAAGCCACGATGCTGCGGTTGCCAAGCAGCGAGATGGCATGGCGACGATGCTGAAGCTTTCCCTTCTTGGCCAGGGTGATGAGCTTCTCGACGAACGGCTTGACCTCTTTCGCCTTCTGGATGGTCGTCGAAATCGTCTCATGCTCGATAAGAGACTGTGCCATGTTCCGGCGTAGCGACCTACGGTGAGCGGTGTTCCTGCTCAACTGGCGTCCTGCAATTCTGTGACGCATATCTCAGATTACCTCTATTATCCCAGATTCCCAAATCTCTTCGGGGTCCCCGGCGGGCAGACCCTGATGAGGGCCCTTACCCTTCGGCCGATCCGGCAACATCCTTCATTCCCAGCGAGAGCCCGATGTCCGCGAGCTTCCGCTTGATTTCACGCAGCGACGTCTTTCCGAAGCTGCGGATCTTCAGCAAGTCCGCATCCGTCATCTGCACCAACTGACGAACGGTCTCGACTTTCACGGATTCCAGGCAGTTGCTGGCCCGCACGGACAGTTCCAGCTCCTGGATCGGCGTATTGAGCTTCGCCTCGAGCTCCTGGTCGATCTGCTTCTCCGGCACTTCCACCGGCAGCTCGCCTGCAACCGTTTCTTCCCCGAGCTCGAAGTATTGCACGAACGGATTGATGTGCTTGCGGAGGATCTTGGCGGCTTCGACCAGCGCCATTTCCGGCGTGATCGTCCCGTTGGTCCAGATCTCCAGGACCAGCTTGTCATAGTTCGTGCGCTGGCCGACGCGGGTGTTCTCGGTCGTGTAACGAACGCGAGTCACCGGAGAGTACACCGCGTCCAGGTGGATCCGCCCGATTTCCTGCTCGAAGCGATCGGAGTCCGCGATGCGGTCCGAAACCGGCACGTATCCCCGTCCGGCGTCCACCACCATCTCCATCTCGAAACTCACGTCTTCCGTCAGCGTCGCCAGGACGACGTCCTTGTTGATGACCTCAATCGCAGGATCGGCGACGATTTGCGCAGCCGTCACCGGGCCGGCCTTGTGGACCGAGACCTTCATCGTCTTGGGACCCGGCCCCTGCAGACGAATGACCAGACTCTTGACGTTCAGGACGATGTCCGTCGTGTCTTCCATCACGCCCCGAATCGATGTGAACTCGTGGTCCACGCCCGCGATCTTGATCGACGTAACCGCGCTGCCTTCCAGCGAGGAGAGCAGCACCCGTCGCAGGCTGTTGCCGACGGTCGTGCCGAAACCCCGCTCGAACGGCTCAATGTAGAACCGGCCGTATCTGTCCGTCGATACCCCAGCGTCTCTTTCCACACGAGTCGGCAACTCTAAACCGCGCCACGTCACTCGCATACAGGCCTCCGATCTGAACTACCATCCCTAAGCGCACAGCCGAACACGGACTGCCCACCCACCATTTCCATGCTCTGATTCCGCATTACGATTCCCACGCTCACCGTCACCTCGAACAGAACTCCACCACCAACTGCTCTTCCACGGGAATCTGGATGTCCGGCCTTGTGGGCAGCGCGACCACCGTCGCCGCCGGCTTCTCACGATCCAATTGCAGCCAGCCCTGTGTGGTGAAATTCGGGTTGCTCTCGAGCTGCTGTTTGACCCGCTTGAGACTCTTCTCTGCGTCCTTGATCGTGATCTTGTCGCCGATCTTCGTGACGTAGTCGGCGACATCGACCTTGCGTCCGTTGATGCGGATGTGACCGTGCGTGATAAGCTGCCGCGCCGCCTTGCGCGAGGCGGCAAAATTCAGCTTGTAGACCACGTTGTCCAGGCGCCGTTCGAGCAGTTGCAGCAGGTTCTCGCCCGTGTTGCCCGGCAGACGGGCCGCTTCACGGTAGAACCGCATGAACTGCTGCTCATAGACTCCGTAGTACCTCTTGATCTTCTGTTTCTCGCGCAACCGGACGCCGTATTCGCTCAGACGCCCCTTGCGCCAGCCGTGCATGCCCGGAGCCAGACTCCGCTGTCTCCTCTCGACCTGGCACTTGGCCGTTTCACATTTCGCGCCCTTCAGGAACAGCTTCATTCCCTCGCGGCGGCAAATCCTGCAGGATGGACCTACATAACGTCCCATACTAATCGATCTCCTGTGACCTTCCCGGAGTCCTATACACGTCTACGTTTCGGCGGCCGACAGCCGTTGTGCGGCAACGGCGTCACGTCCTCGATCGAGGCGATCCGCAGCCCTGCCCCTTGCAGCGCGGAGATCGCGGACTCCCGCCCGGCGCCGGGGCCCTTGACGCGGATCTCGACCTCCCGCACGCCGTTTCGCATGGCGACGTTCGCACAGCTCTGCGCCGCCTGTTGCGCGGCAAACGGCGTGCTCTTGCGGGATCCCTTGAAGCCCACGCAACCCGCCGAGCTGGAACAGATCGCCGCGCCGTCCATGTCCGTGATCGTGATCAACGTGTTGTTGAACGACGCCTTGATGTGGACGATCGCTCGAACCACATTCTTTCTGATTTTTCGTTTTGCACTCTTAGCCATTTGCCTTCTCGTTGTCCTCGTGCTCTGGTGTTCCCCGTCTTCCAGACGAACGATACCCGTTCCTCGAGCATTGCTTCGCGAGGATTACCCTCGCGCTTCCTTCACGCCCTTCTTGCCGGCCACCGTCTTGCGCGGGCCCTTACGGGTGCGCGCGTTGCTCTGCGTATGCTGTCCGCGAACGGGCAACCCTCGTCGGTGCCGAATCCCGCGGTAGCACGCGATGTCGCGAAGCCGGGCGATGTTCTGCGCGACCTGCCTTCGCAACTGACCGCCGACGACGTAGTTGCGGTCGACGATCTGCGTGATCCGGCTGAGCTCATCCTCGCTGAGCTTGCCGGCCTTCGTCATCGGTTCGATCTGGGCTTCCTTGAGAATCAGCTCCGACGTGTGCCGGCCGATCCCCGGAATGTACGTCAGCGAGATCCAGATCGTCTTGTTGTCCGGAATATCGACACCCACTATACGCGGCATAATCCTACTGTCCTCTCTGTAACCAGGGGCACCCGATTCGTTCGTCGCTCAGGCACGCGCCATCACCCCTGACGCTGCTTGTGCCGGGGGTTCGAGCAGATGATCCGCACGACGCCCTTGCGGCGAACGACCTTGCAGTTCTCACAGATTCGTTTGACTGAGCTTCTTACCTTCATAGTCGATTCCATGCACTCAAGGGCCCCGCCGGCGCTAAGGCGTGCGGCGAGGGCCGAATTCAGTGACGCAGCACAATCCGCCCCCGGGTCAGGTCATACGGCGACATCTCCACCGTGACCGCATCCCCGGGAAGAATGCGGATGAAGTTCATGCGCATCTTGCCGGAGACGTGCGCAAGGACCTTGTGTCCGTTCTCCAGCTCCACCCGGAACATGGCGTTCGGCAGGGCTTCCACCACCTTGGCCTGCAACCTGATTGCGTCTTTTTTCGCCATGAACACTACCGTTCTCTGGTCAGAACCTCACAGCCACCTTTCACGACGGCCAGGGTATGCTCAAAATGAGCGGAACACTTACCATCTTTCGTCACCACCGTCCACCCGTTGCCCAGGGTTCGGACGGCATATCCGCCTGCGTTGATCATCGGCTCGACCGCGATCACCATCCCCTCGGTCAGCAGGATGTCATCCGCCAGCAGTTCATCACTGACGAAGTTCGGGACCTTCGGGTCCTCGTGCATCCGGGAGCCGATGCCGTGCCCGACAAAATCCCGGACCACCGAGAAGCCGGCGGACTCGGCTCGATCCTGCATCTTGGCGGCGATCTGGCTCCAGCGGAGACCCGGTCGCACCGTCGAGATCGCGATCCCGAGCACCTCCCGGGTCACCTCGACCAGGCGGCGATTCCCGTCGGAGATCCCGCCGATCGGGACCGTCACCGCGGCGTCCCCACAGTATCCGTTCAGACGCACCCCGAAGTCAATACTCAAGATGTCGCCGGCCTTCAGGGTCGTCTTATCCGACGGGATACCATGCACCACCTCGTCGTTGACGGACGCACAAATGGCCCCGGGAAAGGGCCGTCGGGCGTGCGGGCTGCGGACCCCTTTGAAGAGGGCCTCGGCGCCCGCGTCGGCCGCCATCCGCAGTGCAACGCCGTCCAAATCGGCCGTCGTCACACCCGGCGCCGCGATTCTCTGTAGTTCTGAAAGAACGTCGGCTACAACGACTCCCGCCTGACGCATCAACTCGATCTCTCTTCGGCTGCGAAGCGTTATAGCCATTCTACGACTTCATGTTCGGGCGGCCACCGGCCATCCCGCCGGCAAATCCATTACTTCTTCTTTCCTGCAAGCTGATCCAGCTTCTGGAAGATCACTTTGGCCACGACATCCGGGTCGCCATTGCCGTCGATGTCGTGGACCGTCCGCGAGGACTTGTAGTACTCCACGACCGGCTCGGTCTGGCGGTAGTATGTTTCCAGTCGATTCCGCACGACCTCTTCGGTATCGTCCGGCCGCTGAACGAGGCGGGTCCCATCTTTGTCGCAGACTCCGTCCTTCTTCGGCGGCATGTTCTTCACGTGGTAGACCGCCCCACACTGCGGACAGCTCCGCCGACCCGTGATTCGCTCGACCACCACCCGGTCATTGACCTGGAGGTTGATCACCATGTCGATCCCGCCGCCCTGCGACGCAAGGGATCGGTCCAGGACTTCGCCCTGGTTCACCGTGCGAGGGAATCCGTCGAGCACATATCCGGCCGGCGCCTTCTGCACCGCCCGCGTCATCATTTCAACGATCAGGTCGTCGGGCACCAGCGCTCCGGCGTCCATGTAGCTCTGCGCCTTCTTCCCCAGTTCGGTGCCGTCGGCGCGTTCCCGCCGGAGGATGTCTCCGCTCGACAGGTGCATGATCCCGTAGCGTTCGGCGACCTTCTTGCAGTGCGTTCCTTTTCCAGCGCCCGGCGCGCCCAGGAGAATGACTCTCATGCGTAGGCCCCCTTGATTCTGCCGGACGACGTGAACCCTTCATAACTTCGCATCAGGAGGTTCGCCTCGATCTTCTGCACGAGATCCAGCGAGACGCTTACGACGATCAGCAATCCGGTGCCGCCGAGGAAGGTCGTGACCCGCCAGTCGATTCCGAGGCCGTAGGAGACCACCATCGGAATGATCGAAATGGCGGCCAGGAACGAGGCCCCATAGTACGTGATCCGCGTCATGACGGTCTCGAGATACTCCGCGGTCCTGCGACCCGGACGAAGACCCGGAATGAAACTGCCGGAGTCCCGGAGGTTCTTCGCCATCTCCCGCGGCTGGAACTGCACAGTCACCCAGAAGTAGGCGAATACGAAGATCAGCAGCATATACAGCACGTTGTACGTGTAGGCCCCCGGGTCCATGGCCGCCCGGATCCGGGCCAGAACCCCCGACTGCGGGAACACGTTCGCAATGTACTCGATGAGAATCGGAGGAAACATCATGAAGCTGGAGGCGAAGATGATCGGCATGACGCCGCCGTGATTGACCCGCAGCGGCAGATAGTGCCGGGCGCCGCCGTACATGCGCCGCCCGCGCATCTGCTTGGCCTGCTGGATCGGGATCCGACGCTGGGCCTGCGTGATGAGAATGGCCCCTGCGACGACGAAGACGAACGCAACACCCAGGAACAGCACTTTCGCAGGACCGATGCTCCCGGCTTCGGCGCCGACCTTGAAGCTCATCTGCGTGAACAGTTGGTACATCGCCCAGGGCATTCGGGCAATGATGCCGGCCATGATGATCAAGCTGATCCCGTTGCCGATGCCGTACTCGTCGATCTGCTCGCCGAGCCACATGAGAAAGATCGTGCCGGCCGTCATCGCAATCACGCCCAGGAAGATCGCACTCTTCTCCATGCCGGCGTAGATCAACTGCTCGCCGCGCATCAGCATCTGCATATACATCACGGCCTGAACCACACAGATCAGCACGGTCAGGTAGCGAGTGTACTCCTGGATCTTCTTATAGCCGGTCTGGCCCTCCTGCCGGAGTTTCTTGAGGGAGGGAATCACTTCTCCGAGCAGCATGAGGATGATGGACGCCGTGATGTACGGCATGATCCCCAGCCCGAACAGACTGCTCTGGCTCAAGGTGCCGCCGGTAAAAATCTGCAGATACTCCGCAGCCCGACCCAGGGGCGTGTCGGTGCCCCTGCTGTCCGCCAGAGCGGCAACCTTCGCCTGATCGAACCCCGGGATCGGGATGTGAAACCCGATCCGATAGATCGCCAGCAACGCCACGGTAAACAGGATCTTGTTCCGCAGGTCCTGGATCCGGAAGATATTGACAACTGTTCCAATCACTGGGTCGCTCTCCACGCGCCGCACGGTCGGTCCGTCTCACGCACGACGACGAGATTCCTAGCCATGCTGCTTCTGCTTACGTTTGATCGGTTTCACTTCCGACGCGATCTTCGTCGCGGTGCCGCCGCAATCGAGGATCTTCTGCTCCGCGCTCTTGCTGAACCTGTGAGCGGCCACCTGGAGCTTCTTCGTCAGCGACCCGTCGCCGAGGATCTTCACCTTGCTGGCGCAGCCCCCGACCAAACCCGCCTGAAGCAGTTGCTCGATGCCCACCTGCATCCCATCGGCAAACCGCTCCAACTCGGACACGTTCACAATCTCGAATCGCGTAGCGAAGTTCTTGTTGTTGAACCCTCGCTTCGGCAAGTGCCGAAACAGCGGGATTTGCCCGCCCTGGTAAAGGGAGAAGCGCTTGGCGCCGGACCGGCACATGGCGCCTTTGCTGCCCCGACCGGCGGTCTTGCCCAGACCCGAGCCCCGCCCGCGCCCGACGCGCTTCTGTGCTTTGTGTTTGCCTACAACGGAAGTAATTTCGTGACTTAACATTCAGATCACCCACTTGGCCATGGTTGCGATTACGAAAGTGCAACGCCTCGTAGAGCCTGGACCGTTTCTTTGCTTCGGAGTTTCAACAAACCATTGATCGTCGCCTTGACGACGTTCTTGGCGGAGGTACTGCCGTAGACCTTGGTCAGCGCGTCGCGGATGCCCGCGTACTCCAGTACCGCGCGGGAGCTGGACCCGGCGATGACGCCCGTACCGGGACTGGCCGGCGCCAGAATGATCCGCGTAGCCCTGTACTTGCCGATCACCTGGTGCGGAATCGTGCTGCCGACCAGGGGGATCCTGTACATCGTCTTTTTGGCGTCCTTGATCCCCTTCTCGACGGCGTTGGGCACTTCATTGGCCTTCCCGTAGCCGATGCCGACGCATCCGGCCCGATCCCCCACGACCACGAGGGCCGCGAAGCTGAACCGGCGACCGCCTTTCACGACTTTTGCACACCGATAGATTTTGACCACCGTATCTTCGAACGGCTTCTCTTCGTAATCAGGTGTCCTGACTGGTTCTGCTGCCAAAGTCCGTCTCCCAGTTTCAAGGGGCCTTCGTTAGAAGGCCAGACCTGCTTTTCTTGCCGCATCGGCAAGTGACTTAACCCGCCCGTGATACTTGTACGGGCCTCGATCGAAACACACGTTCTTGATTCCGACATCGAGCGCCTTCTTGGCCAGCGCCTCGCCGACGGCCTCGGCCGCCTTGCGGTTGCTTCCCGAGGGCGACTGCCCGCGCACGCCCTTGACCTGCGTGCTGGCCGCCACCAGGGTGACGCCCGCCGTGTCATCGATCAGTTGCGCGTAGATGTTGCGGTTCGACCGGAACACCGACAGGCGCGGCCTGTCGGGCGTCCCGCTAACCTTCTTCCGCACGTGACGTCTGCGCCGAAGCGCCGCCTTTTTGTGTTGTTCAGTCTTCATATCAGCCGTTTCAATTCACGCCCATCCACACGGGCGTCCTTCGCGAAACTGTCTCTTAGGCCCCACCGGAAGCGAACGCCTTGCCGACCTTGCGCCGGATCTGCTCGTCGGCGTACCGAATGCCTTTGCCCTTGTACGGCTCGGGTGGCTTGACTCTCCGGATGTCCACGGCAAACTGCGCCACCAGACACTTGTCAATCCCGGACACGCTGAACTTCGCGGGGACTTCGTTGCCTCGCGTGGCCGCCACCTCGATCCCCACTTTCACGCCCTTCGGAATCGGCAGCTCGACGGAGTGGGCGAAACCGACGGTGAGGACCAGCTTGCCGCCCTGCTCCTTCACGCTGTACCCGGTTCCGTAGATCTCCATCTTCTTCTCGTAGCCGCCGGTCACACCGACCATCATGTTGGCGATCAGCGCTCGCGTGGTGCCGTGGAGCTCCTTGTTCCGACGAACCTCCGGCTGCGGGTTCGCGACCGTGATCCTGCGGGCCGCTTCGTCCACGTTCACCGTCAAGCACGGATCGTAGGCGATCTGCGCCGACCCGAGCGGGCCCGTCACCTTCACGACCCCCTTCGCGTGCTCGACCTTCACCCCTTTGGGCACATCAACAGGTTTATTGCCTATTCGACTCATTTAGTATACCGTGCAAAGAACCTCGCCGCCGACTTTGTTCTCGCGGCAACTGCGATCGCTGATTATTCCTTTGCTCGTGGACACGACGGTGATTCCCATCCCCCCCAGAACAACCGGGAGATCATCCACGGAGGAGTACCTGCGGCACCCTGGCTTGCTGATCCGCTTGATCTCCGTAATCACCGGCACCCCGTCCGGATCATACTTCAGCGCGATCCGCAGAAAACCCTGCTTGCCGTCATCGATGCGGTCGTACCCCATGAGGTAACCTTCCCTCTGGAGGACGTCCGCAATGCCTTGACATACTTTGGACGCCTTCACATCGACCGTGGGCTTTCCCGTGCGGGTCGCATTGCGAATTCGCGTGAGCATGTCAGCTATTGGGTCGCTCCAACTCATAGTATCCTATCCTGCACGTTCCGGCTCGTTCGCCGCCCCGAGATTACCAGCTTGCCTTCTTCACGCCCGGAATCTTGCCTTCATTCGCCAGTTTCCTGAAGCAAATGCGGCAGACCTTGAACTTCCGATACACGGCGTGAGATCGCCCGCACAACTCGCAGCGGGTATACCCTCGGACGCGGAACTTCGGCTTCTGTTTGACCTTGAACTCTAACGCCTTCGTTGACATCGACGCACTCCACTACGCGGACACCCGCCGCGGTTACTCGATCGCCTTGCTCGTGGCCTGGCCTCGGAAGGGCATGCCGAACAGAGACAGCAGTCGCCGCGCCTCTTCGTCCGTCCGGGCCGACGTGGCCACCGTGATATTCATACCCTGCTGGAACTCGACCTTGGCCGGATTGATCTCGGGGAAGACGCTCTGTTCCCCCACGCCCATCGAGTAGTTGCCCCGCCCGTCGAAGCTGTTCGGGTCCAGCCCGCGGAAGTCGCGGATTCGCGGCACCGCCAGATTGATCAGACGGTCGAGGAACTCGTACATCCGCGCGCCCCGGAGCGTCACCTTCAGCCCGGTCTCCTGACCCTGGCGGACCTTGAAGTTCGACACGCTCTTCCTCGCCTTGCACACCGCCGGCAACTGCCCGCTGATCGTGGTCAGGTCCTTCTTCGCCAGTTCGATGTACTTCTTGTCCTGCGTGGCCCTGCCGATGCCCATCGAGAGCACGATCTTCTCCAGCTTCGGCACCGCCATGACGCTCGAGTACCCGAACTCCTTGCGGAGCTGGGGAACGATCTTCGCTTTGTACAGGTCTTTCAAACGCGCCATAATCTCTTCTGCTCAGTTCTCACAGCTCGGGATCGCCCCAAAACACAGGCCCCCGGCGACCGCTACTTTTTCGCCTTCTTGATGACCCCGATCTCCGTGCCGTCCGCGGTCACCCGCTTCTTGCTGCCGTCCGCCGCCACCGGGTAACGCACCCGGCTGCCCTTCGACGTCTTCGGATTCACCGGCAGCACATTGCTGATGTGGATCGGCCTTTCCACGCTGATGCGCCCGCCCTGCGGATTCCGCCGCGAAGGACGGACGTGCTTCTTCGCCAGGTTCTGCCCCTGGATCAACACCATGTGGTCGTCCGGGTACACATGAAGCACCTTGCCCGTGTTGCCTTTGTGGTCCCCGGCGATGATCTCGACCGTGTCACCCTTTTTCACATGTACGGCCATGTATCTGCCTCTTCGTATCCAACTGAAGTCCACCGTCTCCCGCGACCGTTCTCAGACAACCTCGCCGGCCAGGGAGATGATCTTCATATAGTTCTTCTCACGCAGCTCGCGGGCAACCGCGCCGAAAATACGCGTCCCGATCGGGTTGCCCTCGCCGTCGATCATCACGGCCGCGTTGCTGTCGAACTTCACGTAGCTCCCGTCCGGGCGCTTGACCGCCGTCTTCGTGCGGATGATCACGCACTTGTGAACCTTCTTGTCGTCCAACTGGCAAGTCGGCAGCGACTTCTTGATCGCCACGCACACCACATCGCCGACGGTGGCCGTACCTCGCGTGAACTGGCCGCGCCCGCTCGTCTTGCCCACGACGTGAATGCACTGCGCCGACTTGACGCCGGAGTTGTCGGCGATCTCCAACATGGTTTCGTTTTGAATCATAGTATCCGCATCTCGTATCGAAACTTACGCCTGCACGGCCTTCTGGACCACCCGAACCACGCGCCAGCTCTTCGTCTTGCTGTAAGGGCGAGACTCAGCGATCTCCACCACGTCCCCAACGCCGCTGGCGTTCAACTCGTCGTGCACCGCCAGCTTCGTCCGACGCCGCATATACTTCCCGTACTTCGCGTGCTTGACCTTGTAGTCAATCGTCACCCGAATGCTCTGGATTCCACTCTTGCTGCTGACGGTGCCCGTCAACGTCTTGATCTTTTTCGTTGTTTCCATATCGGCGATTTCCCGCGATTCGCAACGGCAGTGTCTATGCACTCTTCTGGTGCAGAACGGTCTTGATCCTGGCGATATCCCGCCGGGCGTTGATGATGGCCTTCGAGTTCTCCAGCTTCTCCGTCACTGCCTGCGACCGGAGCTCAAACAGGCGCTTCTCGAGATCCTGCAGCGTGGACTGCAGCTCGTCCTGACTCATCTCTCTCAACTGCTTGGCTTTCACCTTCATGTCCTCTCTCAGATCCCCTGCCCGCGCTTCACCAGACGGCAACGGACCGGCATCTTGTGCGCGACGCGGGACAGCGCCTGCTTGGCCACATCCTCGCTGACCCCGCCGATCTCGAAACAGACCTGACCGGCCCGAATCCTGGCGACCCAGTACTCCGGCTCGCCTTTGCCCTTGCCCATACGGGTTTCGAGGGGCTTGCCGCTCACGGGTTTGTGCGGGAAGACCCGGATATACACCTTGCCCTCGCGATGCAGGTAGTGCGTCGCGGCGACGCGTCCGGCCTCGATGTTCTTGGCCGTGATCCAGCTCGTCTCCATCGTCTGCAGGCCATAGTCGCCGAAGGCAACATAGTTCCCGCGGGCCGCGTTGCCCCGGAGCTTGCCCCGCTGGCTTTTCCGATATTTGACTCTCTTTGGCATCATCGCCATAAGTAACCTCTCAGTTCTTCACGTCGTCCCATCAGGACTGGCCCTCTGGACCGGCGGCCCGAGGCGAGGCGCCCCTGTCGCCTGCGTCCCGTTCACCCTGTCCCCGCGTCATATCGCCCGGCCGGCCCCGAGGTCCCATACGCCGAGGCGGTCTGCGACGCTCATGATCCGGCGCCAGCAGTTCCTCGCCGAACTTGCCTCGGTAGATCCACACCTTGATTCCAATCGCGCCGTACGTCGTCCGAGCCGTCGCCTGGGCGTAATCGACATCCGCATCCAGGGTGTGCAGCGGAATGCTGCCCATCTTCTGGGTCTCCGTACGCGCCATTTCCGAGCCGGCCAGCCGGCCCGCACACGTGATCTTCACACCCCGCGCTCCGGCATTCATCGCCGCCTCGCAGAACTGCTTCATCGTCCGACGGAACGACGCACGCTTGCCGAGCTGCTCGGCAATGCCTTCGCCGACGAGGGCCGCGTTCAGGTCGGGCTCCTTGATCTCGATCACGTTCACCGTGACCTTGCGCCCGGTCACCCCTTCGAGCTCCTCGCGAAGCTTGTCGACTTCTCCGCCCCTGGGTCCGATCACCACGCCGGGACGCCCGCTGTGCAGCGTGACGTTCACTTCATTGCGAGTCCGGATGATCTCGACCTTCGCGACCGCCCCCTTGGGCATCTGCCGATTGAAGCGGTTGTCGATATACTTGCGGATCTTCTGGTCTTCCACGAGGAAGTCGCCGTAATTCTGTTTCGGCGCGAACCACGTGCTCTGCCACCCCAGCGTGACGCCCGTTCTAAACCCGATTGGAGATGTCTTCTGACCCATAGTCCGGTATCTCGATTCTCGTTCTAACTGTGCCTTCTCACGCCTGGCTCACCGTCACATGGATATGACAGGCCTTCTTACGGATGGGATGGGCGCGACCGCGGTCCTTGGGGATCCACCGCTTCGTGCCCAGCCGAACCCCGGCCTCGTCCACCCGCGCCTCCTTCACGTACAGCGTGTCGACATCCGCCTGCTGCTCGTCGGCGTCCGCCACCGCCGCCTTGAGCACCTTGTCCACCATGGAGGCCGCCCGCTTGCGCGTGAACTTCAACACGTCCATCGCTTGCTGAACCGGCCGTCCGGCGATCAACTCGGTCACCAGCCGGACCTTTCGAGCCGTCATCGGAGCGTACTGGTACGTCGATTCCCAGTCGCTGATCTCAGGCGGCTCCACCGAAAGCGCTTCCGCCAGCCGGCGAATGTCCTCCGCCTTCGGCAGCGGCCTCGCGAGGCCCCGTTCCCAGTTCTTGATTGCCGAAACGGCGTCCTTCACGCTCAGGCCCCCTCGCGCGATGCTCCGCGCCAGCGCCTCGACCGTGACGCCCTTCTGCTTCGATACTTCTTTGAGTTTCGTCGCACTCAACATACATCATGCCTCAGGCTCGGCCGATCCTCACGTACCGCAGATCGACCCGCGTGCACTACTTTATCTTCTTGCTCGAGTGGCCTCGGAAGCTTCGCGTGAGCGAGAACTCGCCCAGCTTGTGCCCGACCATGTCTTCCGTAACGAAGACTTTGTTGAACGCCTTGCCGTTATGGACCATGAACGTGAACCCGACAAACTCCGGGACAATCGTGCAGCGCCGCGCCCACGTCTTGATCGGCTCTCGCGTGCCCTGGCTGCTCTGCTTGGTCACCTTGCCCAGCAGCTTCTCGTCAACGAACGGTCCTTTTCTCAGAGATCTTCCCATCGTATTCTCTCGTCCAGCGTGTTCCCGCCTTTACAGCACCAATTGTCCCTGCGTTGTATTCCGACGTCTTCGGATGATCCTCGCGTTGCTGGTCTTCCGCGGACTGCGGGTCTTGCCGCCCTTGGCGAGCACGCCCGACGGCGAGCACGGGTGCCGTCCGCCATTGGACCGTCCCTCGCCGCCGCCCATCGGATGGTCCACGGGGTTCTGCGCCTTGCCTCGCACGTGAGGCCGCTTGCCCATGTGCCTCATGCGCCCGGCCTTGCCGACCCGGATGTTCTGGTGGTCCGGATTGCTCAGCCGACCCACGGTCGCCCGGCATTCCCCTCGAACCATACGCATTTCGCCGCTCGGCAGCACCAGGGTTACCCAGTCGCCTTCCTTGGCCACGATGCGCGCTGCACTGCCGGCACCCCGGACCAGCTTGCCGCCCTGCCCGGCGGTCATCTCGATATTGTGCACCTCCAGGCCGGCGGGGATCGACATCAACGGCATGCAGTTGCCCGTTTTCGGCTCGCAGACCTGTCCGCTCTCCAAGACATCGCCCACCGCCACCCCCAGCGGGGCCAGGATGTAGCGCTTCTCTCCATCCTCGTACTGCAACATGGCAATGAAGCACGTGCGGTTCGGATCGTACTCGACGCTCGCAACCTTCGCGGTCACGCCGTCCTTGTTCCGCTTGAAGTCGATCATGCGGTAAATCCGCCTCGCGCCGCCCCCGCGAAAACGCACGGTGGCCTTGCCGCTGTGGTTGCGGCCGCCGCTCTTGCCGATCCTCTTACACAGCGTCTTTTCGGGCCGGAACTTCGTCAGCTCGGCGAAGTCGTTCACCGAGCTGTTCCGTCGCCCGGCACTGGTCGGTCTGTAGATTCGAATTCCCATACGCCTATCTCTTTCCTGGACCCGCCGGATCAGAACAAATCAATATGGTTCTCGGGCTTCAGATACACGACCGCCTTCTTCCACGAGGAGGTCGTGCCCATCACTCGACCCTTGCGCCGGGTCTTGCCCACGCGGTTGGCCGTGCGGACCTTATCGACCTTCACCCCGTAGATCCTTTCCACGGCATTCTTGATTTCCGTCTTGTTCGCCATCCTGTTCACTTCGAACGCATAGGCGCCCTTCACGTTGGCGAAGTGCATCCCCTGCTCGGTGACGATCGGCCGGACTATCACGCTGTAATCATCCATCGATAACTCGATTCAAAACCAGGACCCACTCTTGCCCGAGCGACGATCTATGCCGTCGCACTCTCCTCGCCGCCCGCCGCACTCCGATCCAGGAACGAGCTCAGCGCGTCCTTCGTGAACAGCATCTGCTTGTGGTTCACGATTGCCGCGGCGTTCAGGTCCGCCACCGGCATCACATCGACGCGCCTCACGTTGCGGGCCGACCTGTGCACGTTCTCATCGTACTCTCGGATGGCCACCAGGCAGCTCTGGTCAATCTTGAGGTTCTTCAACACGCCGGCGAACTGCTTCGTCTGCGGCTTCTCGAACGCCAGCCCGTCCACCACGACCACGCTGTTGCTGCGGAGCTTGGCCAGTACGGCGGAATCCCTCGCGAGCTTCCTCTGCTTGCGCGGCATCGCCTGGCGGAAGTCTCTGGGCTTCTTGGCAAACGTCGTGCCGCCGCCGACCCGCTTGCCGCCCGCGCGCCGCGTGCCCATACGCGCGTTGCCCGTCCCCTTCTGGCGGTAGACCTTCTTGGTCGAGCCCGCCACGACGCCCCTGCTCTTCGTCGTCGCCGTGCCCACCCGCTTGTTGGCGTGGTACATGACGATGGCTTGCTTGAGCAGTGCGTACCGCACACACCTCCCGAGCACCGACTCATCGACCCGGATCGTATCCACCTGCTGCCCGCTGGTATTATATACAGCCAACTCGATCATGTCTGAATCCACTCTATACACCGAGGCTCTTGGCCTTCTTGACTATGCAATAGCCGCCGGCCGGCCCGGGAATGGCCCCTTTGACAACCAGCAGATTGTTCTCTGCATCAATGGCCATCAGCTTGTGATTCTTGCTCGTCACGCGGGCATCGCCCATATGCCCGCCCATCCGCTTGCCCTTCTTGCACCCACCGCCCATACCGGCGTTAATCGCGTGGCTCGAGATCGAACCGGGAGCCCGGTGCTTACGCTCCGTTCCGTGCGAGGCGGGGAACCCCTTGAACCCGTACCGCTTCATCGGTCCGGCGAAGCCCTTGCCCTTGCTCGTGCCCACAACGTCCACCGAGGCAATTCCCTCAAACACCTGGACCGTGATGGAATCGCCCGCCTTGTACTGGGCTTCGGCCTTGGCCGGCAGCCGCCACTCGCGGACGAACCGCTTCGGGTCCGTCTTGGCCTTGGCGGCGTGGCCGACTTCCGGCGACAGCCGGCGCGAGGGCTTCACGTCGTCAAAACCCAGTTGAACGGCGTTGTATCCATCCACCTCGGAGGTCTTGACCTGCGTGACCGTACACGGCCCGGCCTGGATCACCGTCACCGGAATCAGGTGGCCTGCCTCGTCATACACCTGGGTCATGCCCACTTTTTTGCCAAGCAACATCGTCATATCCCGACGTCCTATGCCCTTACGCTTTGATCTTCACAAACACACCCGCAGGCACCACCAGCCGGTTGAGCACCTCGGCCGTCCGGGCGTTCGCCTCGTGGATGTCGATCAGACGCTTGTGCGTCCGCAGCTCGAACTGCTCGCGAGACTTCTTATCGACGTGGGGGCTCCGCAGCACCGTGTACCGCTCGATCCTCGTCGGCAGCGGCACCGGCCCGCTGACCCGTGCGTTCGTCCGACGGGCGTGCTCCACGATCTCTTTCGCGGAAGCATCCAATGTACGGTGGTCGTACGCCTCCATCCGGATCCTGATCTTTTCACTTTCGGCAGCCATATTGCTCCTCGGGACCACCACTGGGTCGGCCCTCCCGCCGGAACGTTACCGCCCGGGGTGGGCACTTCTACGACAACACCATCTACTCCGACCACAGGACGATGCGCTCTGGCGATGCAGAGACACTCTCCACACCCACGCACTATCGCACCCTTGGTCAATGGCAGGAAGGGCTCCCGGGCCCATCCGGCACCTTTTCACAGTCCACATCGGGCGCCGGCGGCCACTTGGCCTTCCTTAGAAACCGGGGCCTGGGTCCTTGTCGGACCCCGGCGAAGCCATCTTCTGCTTCGCCAACCCCTCGATACACAAGAACACCCGTTGCGCCATCCTTGATGGCAGTCTACAGATATGCCACAGCGTAACTACGTATATCGCACCGTCATCCATAACGATGCTCGCTACAGCTGAAAAACACCAGAAATATCATCCCGGCGGTCGCCTGTCAACAGTGCGAAGGAGAAAAATCCGAAAATTCTTGCGTTTTTTCTCCCCCGCTCAGAAGAGGATCGCCTGGGCCACCTGGTCCGGGACCCTTTCGTAGGTCAGCGGCTCCATGGTGAAGCTCCCGCGCCCACCGGTCAGGCTGCGAATATCGCTCGAATAGCCGAAAAGCTCGACCAGGGGAACCTTTGCATCCACCACCCGCACGCTGCCATGGACCCGGCAGTCGGTGATCACGCCGCGTTTGGAGAGCAGATCCGCCTGCACGGCGCCCAAGTGCGAGTCGGGAACAACCGCCTGGACCCGCATCACCGGCTCCAGGAGGGCCGGCCCGGCCTCCTTGAGGGCTTTTTCGAAGGCAAACGCAGCCGCCTGCTCGAACGCAAGCTCCGACGAGTCCACCGAATGGTAGGAGCCGTCCACGACGGTGGCCTTGACGCCAATCACCGTGTACCCCGCCAGCACCCCGTTTCCGGAGGACTCTCGCACACCGCGCTCGACGGACGCAATATACTCGTGAGGGATCTTATCGGACGAGACATTCGCCGCGAAGCCGATCCGGGACTGCCAGTGCCCGTCCTCCGTCATCAGCGGCTCCACTTCGAGGACCACGTGGCCGTACTGGCCCCTGCCGCCGGACTGGTGGACGAACTTGCCTTCCGCCCGAGCCACGCGAGTGATCGTCTCCTTGTACGCCACCCGCGGCTTGCCCACGCGAACATCCACCCTTCTCTCCTTCACCAGCTTATGCTGAAGGATCTCCAGGTGCAGTTCGCCCATGCCGCTGATGACCGTCTGGCCGGTGTCCGGGTCGATCTTGTATGCAAACGTCGGGTCTTCCCGTCGAAGCGATTCCAGGGCATCGGCCAGTTTCGCCCGTTCCGCGGCCGACCGCGGCTCGATCGACATCGTGATGACCGTCTGGGGAAACGTGATGCTGGGCAGCAGCACCGGTTTCTTCGCATCGCACAGCGTGTCGCCCGTCAGGGTCTCTCGGAGACCAACCGCCGCGACAATGTCGCCTGCCTGGGCCGATTCGATGAGCTTGCGCTCGTTGGCGTGCATCTCGAACAGACGGGTGATGTTCTCCTTCTTGTTCCGGCTGGGGTTCAGCACCCGGCTGCCCGACTTGAGAATACCCTGGTAGATCCGCAGGAAATAGAGGTCCCCGTGTGTGTCGCCGGTGATCTTGAACGCCAGGGCGACCAGACTGCCCTCGGGATCGCATTTGATAGGGATTTCCTTGGTCTCATCGTCCGGCTTGTGCCCTTTGATGACCGGCCTGTCCAGCGGCGACGGCAGGTACGCAATCACCCCGTCGAGCAGCCTCTGGATGCCGATGTACTTCAGCGCCGAGCCCACAAACACCGGATGCAGCCTGTTCGAGACCGTCCCCTTGCGGATGGCCCTCCTGATAGCCTGCTCGCCGGCGGGCTCATCATTGATAAAGGCCGCCATCAGTTCTTCGTCGTGCTCGGCAGCCGTTTCGACCATGCGCGCCCGCCACTTCCGAGCCGCTTCCACATGCTCGGGCGGAATCTCCGTCTCGGTGAACGTCGCGCCCATTTCCGCAGCCTCGTAGAAGACCGCCTTCATCGCGATCAGATCGATGATCCCGGCGAACGAGTCCTCCGCCCCCATCGGGATCTCCAGCACAATGGGATTTGCGGACAGCTTGTCGCGGATGCTCTGGACGCTCATCTCGAAGTCGGCGCCGGTCTTGTCCATCTTATTGATGAAGCACACGCACGGGAGTTGATACTTCTGCCCTTGGCGCCACACGGTCTCGCTCTGGGCCTGGACCCCTTCGCTGCTGTCGAAAACCGCGACGGCCGCGTCCAGGACCCGCAAAGACCGCTCGACCTCGGCGGTGAAATCGATGTGTCCCGGCGTATCGATCAGGTTGACCTGGAAGCCCTGCCACGGGCACTTCGTGGCCGCCGATGTGATCGTGATGCCTCTCCGCTGCTCTTCCTCGAGGTAATCCATGACCGCGGTGCCGTCATGGACCTCTCCCATTTTGTACGTCTTGCCGGTGTAGTAGAGGATCCGCTCACTGACCGTGGTCTTGCCGGCATCGATGTGAGCCATGATGCCAATATTGCGTATCTTCTCCAACCTGTCCATTACTCAACAGTTCCCGCCCCCCGGCCCGTGCTGGAACACTCGGCTGCCTACCCATAAAAAAAACTGCCACGGGAACCCAAGAGACCCCGTGGCAGCACGTTTCTCGATTACTACCATGCGAAGTGGGCGAACGCCTTGTTGGCCTCGGCCATGCGGTGAACGTTCTCGCGCATCGTCATGGCGCCGCCCGTCCGGTTGTACGCGTCGCTCAGCTCGGCCGCCAGCCGCTCGGCCATCGGCTTGCCCTTCTTGCCCCGCGCCGACAGGAGAATCCAGCGGAACGCCAGCGACTGCTGACGCCTGGGGCTGACCTGCATCGGCACCTGATAGCTGGCACCGCCGACTCGCTTGCTGCGAACTTCCAGGGTGGGTTTGACGTTGTTGATCGCGGTCTCGAAGATCTCCAGCGGAGGGACTTCCTTGATCTTCTCCGTCACGATCGCCATCGCGCCGTAGAACACGTCCTGCGCCGCACTCTTCTTGCCGCCCCACATCATGCAGTTGATGAACTTGGAGACCAGCTTGCTGTTATACTTGGAGTCCGGTTTCAATACGTCACTGGAAGCGGTGAATTTTTTCGCCATAACACTTTCTACCGTCTGGGGTTACGTTTCTCCGCACAAGGATCGGCTTACTTGGCTCTCTTGGCGCCGTACTTGCTGCGCCCTCTGCGCCGGTTGGCCACGCCCGCACAGTCCAGCACACCGCGGACGATGTGGTACCGAACGCCCGGCAAGTCTCTCACGCGACCGCCGCGGATCAGCACGGTGCTGTGCTCCTGGAGGTTGTGGTCGATGCCCGGGATGTACGCGGTCACCTCTTTGCCGCCGGTCAGACGCACACGCGCGACCTTTCGCAGAGCGGAGTTCGGCTTCTTCGGCGTCTGCGTTCGAACGATCAGGCAGACGCCACGCTTCTGCGGGCAGCCGCTGATGTCCGACACGCGCTTCTTCTTTTTCGACGCTATTCTCGGCTTTCTGACCAGTTGATTGATCGTCGGCATAGTCTACTCAATTCTCATCCACAAAGGGTTATTCGATACCCAGCACTTCCTTGATCCTGGACTCAGCTTTGGCCTCGGCCTCTTTCTCTTCCCGAACGCCCGCCAGCTCCTTGGGCAGCGGCGCCTCGACAAGATGCTTGACTCTCATCTCCAGGTGCGGCTTGAACGCCGTCCCAGCGGGAATCAAGTGGCCGAGAATCACATTCTCTTTCAAACCGTGCAATTCGTCCACTTTACCAGCGAGCGCAGCTTCCGTCAATACCTTTGTTGTTTCCTGGAAGCTGGCGGCCGCAATGAAACTGTCCGACCACAGCGACGCCTTCGTGATGCCCAACAGCAGCGTCTTGGCCGTCGCGGGCTTGGGCTTCTTGCCCTTGGCGGGCGTCCCACCCAGCGCCTCGATCTTCTCGTTGAGTTTGGCCAGCTCTTTCTTGTCGAGAATCTGGCCTTCCTGAACCTCTTTCGAGTCGCCCACGCTGGCGATCTTGATGCTGTTCGTCAGTCGCTCGTTCTCCTTGCGGAAGACGAACTTGTCCACGACCTCGCCCGGCAGGAACGTGCTGTCGCCGACGGACTCGATCTCCACCTTTCGCATCATCTGCGAAATGATGATCTCGACGTGCTTGTCGTTGATGTTCACGTTCTGGGAGCGGTACACATTCTGGATTTCTCCGATCAAATACCGCTGAAGAGCTTCCTCGCCCTTGATGCGCAGGATGTCGTGGGGCACGAGCGGGCCGTCGGTCAGCGCGTCGCCCGCCTCGACGTTGTCGCCCGTGTGCACGTTCAGGTGGCGGTCGCGCGGAACATGGTGCTCCTTTTCCATGCCGCTTTCGCTGCGGATGGTGATCGTCATCTTGCCCTTTCGCTTGTCGCTTCGCAGCTCGATGCGCCCGCTGATCTCGGCCATCGCCGCCGGGTCCTTCGGCTTGCGGGCCTCGAAGACCTCGGTGACGCGAGGCAGACCGCCGGTGATATCCTGCGTTCCACCGGTGGCGCGGGGCTGATGAGCGAGCAACTGGCCTGCCTGGACCGCCTGGCCTTCGACCACCTCGATTCGGGCGCCGGCCGGCAGATAATGAACGTCCAGGATCTTTCCGCTGGCGTCTTCGATGATGATCTGCGGGTGCTTGTCGCCCTTGTGCTCGATCACGACGGGCCGCTCCACGATCTTGGCGTCCGCGTCCTTGGCTTTGCCCTTGGCGGCCTTCGTACGAAGCTCCTCGGTCTGGACCGTCTCGCCCTCGATGATATCGACGAAGCGAATCCCACCGGCCACCTCCGCCAGGATCGGCGTACGGTGCGGGTCCCACTGGAACAGGATGGCGCCGGCCTTGACGGCCTGGCCGTCCGAGACGAGGATAACGCCGCCGTAGGGGACCTTGAACTTGTCCAGTTCGCGGTCTTTCTGGTCGAGCAGGGCGATTTCGCCGTTGCGTTTCAGGGCGACGATGACGGTCGTGCCGTCCTCGCGTTTCAACGGCACGGCGTTCACGTCGCGGTATTGCACCTTTCCGGAGTGGGTGGCTTCCTGCTCCCGTTCGAGAATCGCGCGGGAAGCGACGCCGCCCGTGTGGAACGTACGGAGGGTCAACTGCGTGCCGGGCTCGCCGATCGACTGGGCTGCCACGATTCCAATCGCTGCCCCTTCTTCCACGACGCGTCCCGTGCTCATGTCCCATCCGTGGCACTTGGCGCAGACGCCGACCGGGCTGTCACAGGTCAGCGGGCTGCGGACCCGGATCGCATCCAGGCCCAGCGTCTCGATTTTCCTGGCGATTTCGTGCGTGATGACCTCGTTCTCGTGAACGATCATCTCGTCCGTGATCGGGTTGCGGATGTTGTCGCGGGCCGTGCGGCCGATAATCAACTGAGATAGCGGGATATCGACCTGATCGCCCCGGCTGATGCTGGTCTTAGTGATCCCCTGCAGCGTCCCGCAATCCCGCTCGATCACGATCACATTCTGCGCCACGTCGATGAGCTTCCGCGTCAGGTAGCCCGAGTTGGCGGTCTTGAGGGCCGTATCGGCCAGACCCTTGCGGGCGCCGTGCGTCGAACTGAAGTACTCCAGCACCGTCAGACCCTCGCGGAAGTTCGATTTGATCGGCGTCTCGATGATCTCGCCGCTGGGCTTGGCCATCAGGGCTCGCATGCCGGCGAGCTGCTGGATCTGGTCGATGCTGCCGCGAGCCCCGGAATCCGTCATCAGGTAGATCGGGTTCAGATACGGACTGCCGTCTTCCTTCGTGTCCTCCTTCAGGCCGCGGATCATCTCGTTCGTGACCGCGACGCGGGCATTGGTCCAGGCATCGATCACCTGGTTGTACCGCTCGCGCTCCGTCAGAACGCCGTCCTCGTAGTTCTTGAGGATCTTGGCAACTCGTTTCTCCGTCTCGACGATGATGTCCGGCTTCTTGGCCGGGATCTTCAGATCGGTCAGGCCGAAGCTCAGACCGGCCAGCGTCGCGTATCGGAAGCCCTGCTGCTTGATGAGGTCCAACAGATTCACCGTCTCGGCACTGCCCGCGTAGGTGAAGCAGTCGCTGATCACAGCACTGAGCTTCTTCTGCGACATGGTCAGGTTGTAGAACGGCATACCCTTGGGAAGGATGTCGTTGAAGATGCACCGGCCGACGGTCGTCTCGACCACGTGCGGCACCTCAGCGTCCTTGCCTTCGTACCGCTTCTCGCCCGACCGGTCTTTGATGATCGGCTGCGGAATTCGGACACGGATCTTGTCGTGCAGTGTGATCTTGCCCATGTCATGGGCCATCATGGCCTCGAACGCGTCGCGGAACAGAGGCAGCGTCCGCTTTTCCACCTTGGCTGGGCTGCCCGTCGGGCGCAGCTCTTCCATCGCGACGGTCAGGTAGTAGTTGCCCATCACCATGTCCTGGGACGGGCCAACCATCGGGGCGCCGTTCGCCGGCGAGAAGATGTTGCTCGTCGTCATCATGAGCACGTGCGTCTCCGCCTGGGCCTCGATGCTCAGGGGAAGGTGAACCGCCATCTGGTCGCCGTCGAAGTCCGCGTTGAACCCCTTGCAGGCCAGCGGGTGCAGCATGATGGCATTGCCCTCGACCAGCACGGGCTCGAAGGCCTGGATGCCCATTCGGTGCAACGTCGGAGCACGGTTCAACAGGACGGGATGCTGATGAATGACCTCTTCGAGGATGTCCCAGACCTGCTCGTCGCGCCGCTCGATCATGCGTTTGGCGCTCTTGATCGTGTCGGCGTACCCGTGCTGCTTGAGATTGCGGATGATGAACGGCTGATACAGCTCCAGCGCGATCTTCTTGGGCAGGCCGCACTGGTAGAGCTTCAGGTTCGGGCCGACGACGATCACCGACCGGGCGGAGTAATCGACTCGCTTGCCCAGCAGGTTCTCGCGGAACCGGCCTTGCTTGCCCTTGATCATGTCGGTGAGGGACTTGAGCGGCCGGTTGTTGCTGCCCAGCACGGGCCTGCGGCAGCGGCCGTTGTCCAGCAGCGAATCGACCGCCTGCTGGAGCATTCGCTTTTCGTTGCGGATGATGACTTCCGGCGCGTTGAGGTCGATGAGCTTCTTAAGACGGTTGTTGCGGTTGATGATCCGGCGGTACAGATCGTTCAAATCGCTCGTCGCGAAGTTGTCTCTCTCCAGCAACACGAGGGGGCGCAGGTCCGGCGGAATCACCGGCACCGCCTCCAGCACCATCCACTCCGCCTTGTTGTTGCTGTTCTTGATCTCGTTGATGACTTTCAGACGCTTGGTCAGATCCCGGATCTTCTGCTTGCTGTTGGTCTTGGCAATGCCCTTGCGGAGCTGGCTGCCCAGCGCATCGAGGTCCATACCCTCCAGCAGCGATTTGATCGCCTCGGCGCCCATGGACGCTTTGAAGGAGTTGCCGTGCTTGTTCAGACCGTCACGGTATTCCTCTTCGCTGAGGAGCTGGCCCGCCTTGAGCCCGGTGGCCCCGGCGTCCGTCACCACGTAGTCCTGGAAGTAGATGATCTTCTCCAGGTCCGAACTCTTCATCCCGAGGATCGTGCCCAAACGGTTGGGAATCGACTTGAAGAACCAGATGTGCATCACCGGCGCCGCCAGGTTGATGTGTCCCATCCGCTTGCGACGCACGCGACTGTGAGTCACCTTCACACCGCAACGGTCGCAGATGATCCCCTTGAACTTCGTGCCTTTGTACTTCCCGCAAGCGCATTCCCAGTCGCGCTCCGGTCCGAAGATCCGCTCGCAAAACAGACCGTCCTTTTCCGGGCGGTACGTGCGGTAGTTGATCGTCTCGGGCTTGCGCACTTCCCCAAAGGACCAGCTCCGAATGTCGTTCGGACTGGCCAATGAGATCTTGACCGAACCGTAGTCATTAATTCGATCGTAGATATTGCCTAACATCTAAAGCCCCTTCTGTAACCGAAACCTCTGACCATCATCTACAGAGCCGTGCGCCCCAGGCGCTTCTTCTCGAGCTGGATGTTCAGGCCCAGCCCGCGGATTTCGTTGCACAACACGTCGAAGGACAGCGGCGTGCCGGCCTCCAGCGTATTCTGGCCCTTGACCATGGACTCGTAGATCTTCGTGCGCCCTTCCACATCGTCGCTCTTGACCGTGAGCATCTCCTGAAGCGTGTACGCCGCACCGTAGCCCTCGAGCGCCCACACTTCCATCTCGCCGAAACGCTGCCCGCCCGTGCGGGCCTTGCCCCCCAGGGGCTGCTGGGTAATCAGACTGTACGGTCCGGTCGCCCGCGCGTGGATCTTGTCGTCCACGAGGTGATGAAGTTTCATCATGTAGATGTAGCCGATCGTGGCTCTCTGATCGAAGGGCTCGCCCGTCCGACCGTCGTAGAGCTGCGTCTTGAGCGTCTTGGGGACATAGCAGAACAATTCGTCCGCCGGCGGGGCCTCGCCCCGCTCGTTCAGCTCCGCCTTCCGGCGTTTCATCAGCTCATTGCCCTCGGCGGTGAGCTGTTGAATGTCCTCTTCGGTCGCACCGTCGAAGACGGGCGTCGCCGCGACGAAGCCCAGCACCTTGGCCACCCACCCGAGGTGCGTTTCGAGGATCTGGCCGACGTTCATACGACTGGGCACACCCAGCGGATTGAGCAGGATGTCGAGCGGTGTGCCGTCCTCCAGGAACGGCATATCCTCCTCGGGCATGATCTTGGCGATGACGCCCTTGTTTCCGTGCCGGCCCGCCATCTTGTCGCCGATCGAGAGGGTCCGCTTGATCGCCACGTACACCTTGGCCATCTGGAGCACGCCGCTGGGCAGTTCGTCCCCGTGCTTGGCGCGCTCGATCAGACGCTTCTTCTCTTCCTCGGCCTCGGTGATCTTGAGCCAGAACTTGGTTACGACCTTCTGGACGTCGTCGCGAATCGACGCGGGTTTGACCCACTTGATGTCGAAGTTCTCGATCTGCTCGTAGATCACATCCTCGTCTTCGCTGGCGCCCACCTTCTGCTTGGTGTTCGGGTCGACGATGTTGACCTCGAACTTCTCCTGGATCGCCGCGACCATCTGGCGGAAGACGGAGCACTCCTTGGCCCGAGCTTGGGCCTCGTACTGCTTGGTCTCCTCGGCCAGCACCTTCTTCTGATCCTCGGCGCCGGCGCCCCGGCGTGTGAAGACTTCCGTCTTGACCACGACGCCCTCGTAACCGCTGGGCAGCTCGAGAGAGTCGTTTTTGACGTCCTCGCCCGCCCGACCGAAGATCGCGTGCAGCAGCTTCTCTTCCGGAGTCAGCTCCACCTTGCTCTTCGGCACGACCTTGCCGACCAGGATATCGCCCGGACAGACCCGCGTGCCTTCGCGAACGACGCCGCGATCGTCCAGGTTCCGCAACGCTTTTTCACTGACGTTGGGGATGTCCCGCGTGAATTCCTCTTTGCCGAGACGGGTCTCGCGGACTTCCGCCGTGAACTCGTCGATGTGAATGCTCGTGAAACTGTCGTTCTTGACCAGCCTCTCGCTGACGATGATCGCGTCCTCGAAGTTGAACCCGTCGAAGGAGACGAACCCCGCCAGCACGTTTTTGCCGAGCGCCAGGACGCCGTTGGAGGTGCCGCCGCCGTCGGCGATCACCTGTCCGGCCGAGACCTTCTGCCCGAGCTTGACAATGGGCTTCTGGTTCAGACAAGTCCGCTCGTTGAGTCCCATGAACTTGTCCAACGGGTACTCGTCCGTATGGTTGATCACAACGTGCGTGGCGTCCACTTCCGTGACCACGCCCGCGTGCTCGGCCTTCACCACCATGCTCGAGTTGCGTCCGACGACGTCCTCCATGCCTGTGCCCACCAAGGGCGGCTCCGTCTTGAGCAGAGGCACCGCCTGGCGCTGCATGTTGGACCCCATCAGGGCGCGGTTCGCGTCGTCGTGTTCGAGGAACGGGATCAGCGCCGCGGAGATGCCGACGATCTGGCGTGGCGAAATGTCGATGTACTCGACTTCCTCCCGGTTCGTCTGCGTCAACTCCCCGGCCTTCCTGGCCAGGACCATCGGCTCGCGGATCTTGTGCGTCTGCGGATCGACGACGCTCGGGGGCGCGAAGATGGCCTTCATCTCCTCGTCCGCGCGAAGATAGGCGACGTCGCCCGTGAGCTTGGCGTTCTTGACCACGCGGTAAGGGCTCAGCAGGAAGCCATACTCGTCGATGGTCGTGAAAATCGCCAGCGACGAGATCAGGCCAATGTTGGTCCCTTCGGGCGTCTCGATGGGACAGATCCGCCCGTAGTGGCTGATGTGCACGTCGCGGACTTCGAAGCCCGCGCGCCTGCGGTTCAGACCGCCGGGACCGAGCGCCGAGAGACGCCGCTCGTGCGTGAGCTGGCTCAAGGCGTTGGTCTGGTCCACCACCTGGCTCAGCTCGCCGCGACCGAAGAAGAAATTGATGCTGCTCGCGACGCTCTTGGAGTTGATCAGGTCCGCCACGCGAGGCGGTTCCTCGGAGTCGCGCTTGATGCTCATTCGCTCCTGGGCGGTCCGGCGCAGCTTGAGCAGACCCTTGCGGATCTCGTCGGCCGCCAGCTCGTCGATCGTCCGAAGACGACGGTTGCCCAGGTGGTCGATGTCGTCCACCTCGCCCTCGTTGTTCCGCAGGGCGAGCATGTACTTCATCGTATTCAGGAAGTCCTCAGGGCGCAGCGTCATCTCGTTCTCGTCGACGGACTGGCCGAACTTGCGGTTCAGCCGGAACCGCCCGACCTTCCCGAGACGATACCGGTTCGAGTCGAAGAACTTCTCGTGGAAGAACGCCACCGCCTTCTCCTGATTCGGCGGGTTCCCGGGACGCAGACGCATGTAGAACTTCAGCAGAGCCTGGTCGTGGCCCGGGCAATCGTCCTGCGCCAGGGTGTTCATGATGATCGTATCACGAACGTCCTCGATGACCTCGACCTTCTTGATGTCGCTCTGCTGGATGACCGCGAGTTTCTCCCCGATCTGGCAGGCCGCGTCGACGAGGATCTCGCCCGTGGTGGTGTCTACAATCGGACTGACCGCCCACATGGTCGAAGTCAGCTTGTTCGTCGCCACCGTCTTGGTCGGGTAGAACAGCTTCAGGATCGACTCGGTCGTGCTGTATTCGGGATTGACCGCACGCAGGAACACCGTCGCGGGAATCTTGCTGGACTGGTCGATCTTGACCACCAGGACATCCTTCTGGGTTACGCCGATCTCGATCCAGCTTCCCCGCTCGGGAATGATGCGGCCGCCGTGCAGCACGCGGTCGCCTTCCTTGCTCTCGATCAGGAAGTCCACGCCGGGACTGCGGTGCAACTGGCTGACGATGACGCGGACGGCGCCGTTGACGATGAACTCGCCGCCGCCGATCATCACGGGCATTTCGCCCAGATAGATCGCCTGTTCCGCCAGGTCCGCACCGCTCTCCGAGCGCAGGCGGCAATGGATTTTCAGGGGATACGCGTACGTCAAACGCAATTGCCGGCACTCGAGAGGCGTGTAATGCGGCTTCTCCAGCTCGTAACAGACATACTCCAGGGACATCTTCTTGTCGTAACTCTCGATGGGGAAGATCTCCCGGAACAGGGCTTCGAGACCCGTATCGGTCCTCTTCGTGGGCGGAACGTCCATCTGCAGGAAACGGGCGTAGCTGACCCGCTGGACCGCTACGAGATCGGGGATCTCCACCGCATCCTGCATTTTTCCGAAATTACGAAAAGTCCGGACAACCATCTGCTGCTCCTATGGTACTGGCAGTCAATCTCGCGCCGACCCAACTGCGTAGGGGCACGTACCCCATATTCACCTCACAGGCATCACGCGGGATCACTTGATCTCCACGGTGGCGCCGGCTTCTTCGAGCTTCTTCTTGGCCGCCTCGGCGTCTTCCTTGCTCACGTTTTCCTTCAAGGGCTTCGGTACGCCGTCCACCAGTTCCTTGGCTTCCTTGAGACCCAGATTCGTCAGCTCGCGGACGACCTTGATGACCTGGATCTTGTTGGCGCCGAAGCCGGTCAGAATCACGTTGAAGCTGCTCTTCTCTTCGGCAGCCGCAGCCGGAGCTGCGCCGCCCGCCGCCGGACCCGCCACCATCACGGCGCCGCCGGCTGCCGGCTCGATGCCGTACACTTCCTTGAGGTAATCCGCCAATTCCTTCGCCTGCATCAGGGTCAGCTTCACGATGCCGTCACCCAGTTGCTTGGTCTGGTCGCTCCACGATTTGGCTTGTTCGTCTGCCATAATGGTACACTCCGATAATCAATATTGCCCGGCGGTAGCCGAGACTCCACCGTCTCGTTTGACCCTTGCGGGACAGCCGCCGATGCAGTTACAGGTACTGATGATTTGTCGAATGAACGGCCCCGTTCGCTCAGGCCGCCTGCTTTTCAGCCTTCTCGATGATCGTCTTGACGCAACCCGCGATAACGCTCGCCGGTCCTCGCAACGCCCCGGCCACGCGAGCCCCAGGCGACAGAGCGCACGACACGACCTTGGCCTGCAGCTCGGCACGCGTCGGCATCCTGGCAAGGACATCGGCCGCCTTGCTGTCGAACAGCGCCCCGTCCACGAAGGCGCCCTTGACCTCCAAGGCCGGAATCTTCTTGGCCCAGACCAGCATCTCCTTGGCGACGTCCACGATGCTGTCGCCGCCGTACACGACGGCGCACGGGCCGCTGAACAGTTGCGTCGCGGAATCCATCTTCCCATCGCGCAACGCCCGCGTGAACAGCGAGTTCTTCACGACCAAGACCCGGATGCCTTTTTCCCTGAGCGCTCCCCGCATCACGTTGTTGTCAACGCCCCCGACCCCCTTGGTGCTCACCACCATGAAGTCGCGAACGTCGCCGCCCACGATCTTCTTGTCGAATTGGGACTGCACCAGTTGTTTCACATACTTGCTCATATGATCTCCCTTGGAACAGGGTTTGCCATCAGTTCGTCACGGCCTGCCGGCTGTACGTCGGCGGCCTCAGCCCGGCCGGAACGGGGCCGCGCCGGTCAAATCGTCACTTCGACCCCCGGACTCATCGTCGCCGACAGGCAGGCCTTCTTGATGTACGTGCCTTTCGCCCCGGCCGGCTTGGCACGCTTGATGTGGTTGACGAACGCCTCGATGTTCTCGATCAGCTTCTTCTTCTCGAAGCTCTGCTTGCCCACGACGGCGTGAATGTTGCCGCCCGCGTCGTTGCGGAACTCGATCTTGCCGGCCGTGAATTCCGCAACCGCCGTGGCAACGTCGTCCGTGACCGTGCCATTCTTTGGCGAGGGCATCTTGCCCTGCGGACCCAGGACCCGGCCGAGCTTGCCGACCTTGCCCATCACCTTCGGCGAGGCAATCGCCACGTCGAAGTCCATCCAACCGTCCGTCACCTTCTTGATCAGCTCGTCCGAGCCGGCCTCGATGGCCCCGGCTTTCCTGGCCGCCTCGACCAGCGAGTCGTCGCAGAAAGCAATCACCTTCTTCTGCTTGCCCACGCCGTGGGGCAGCGACAGGGAGCCTCGCACCAACTGGTCCGTCTGCTTCGGGTCGATCCCGAGCACCAGCACGCACTCGACCGTCTGGTCGAACTTGGTGGACTTGAACGACTTGATCTTGTCAACGGCCTGATCCAAGCTCACCGGCCCTTCCGGAACCTGTTCGGCCTCTTTCCTGTATCTCTTGCTCTGGGTATGCATAAGTATTATCTCTCTGTCCCCACTACACGGACGACGGCCTGTGGCCCTCAGTCCACAACATCGATTCCCATGCTGCGAGCGGTGCCGCGGATGATCTTCTCGGCGGCCGCCAGGTCGTACGCGTTGAGGTCCTTGAACTTGGTCTCTGCGATCTGGCGGACCTGTTCGCCGGTCACCTTGCCCACTTTCTCCTTGTTCGGGACGCCGCTGCCCTTGGCCACCTCGGCCGCCTGCTTGAGCAGCACCGCCGCCGGCGGGCTCTTCACCTCGAACGTGAAGCTTCGGTCGGAATACACCGTGATGACCACGGGAACGATCGTGCCGTTGAACTCCCGAGTTCGTTCGTTGAACTGGGATACGAACTGCCCGATGTTGACGCCATGCTGCCCGAGCGCCGGTCCGATCGGCGGGGCCGGCGTCGCCTGTCCGCCCGGTGCCTGCAACTTGATCTGAGTCTTGATTTCCTTTGCCATCTTGCGTATACCCTTATCGCACAGCTATTGTCTTCTGACGGCCCGTGAACGGGCGCCGGCTTCCCTGCATCACACTTTCTCGATCTGCCAATACTCGATATCCAGCGGGGTGCTGCGCCCGAAGATCGTTACGATCACCTTGACGATGCCCCGCTCCGAGTCAATCGAATCCACAACCCCCTCGAAGTTCTCGAACGCCCCCTCCCGAATCTTGATGTGGTCGCCCTTCTGGAACTCGACCTTGATGCTCGGGGCCTCCTCGGGCTTCTCGGCATCGAGGAGCATCTTCGCCACATCCGTGTCGCGCATGGGCGTGGGCATCCCCTCCGTGCCGATGAAATCGCCGACGCCGCCGGTGCCTTTGATCATGAACCAGGCGCGCTCCGGTACGCGACCGTCCTCCGTCGTCTCCATCTCCATGAAGACGTATCCGGGGTACAGTTTGCGTTTGTGCACGGTCTGCTTGCCGCTGCGGATGCGTTTGATCTGCTCCGTGGGCACCTCGATCCGGCCGATGATGTCGGCCAGGGATTCCTGCTGGACCTTGCGATCCAGGGCCTCCTTGACCTGCATCTCCTTGTTTGCCGCAACTCTCAGTACGTACCAATGCATCGTTTTGTCTTCATCATTTCTTGAGACACCGACCCGCTACAGCCCGCCGGACCCACCTAGGCACCGACCAACCTCCTATACGGGCCCTTCCGCCGCACCGGCCGCGGCACGCTGCCGCCGCCCGGTCGGCCACGTCGTCAACTCGTCAGTTGGCGGAAAATCATCGAGAACACGATATCCGTCACACCCAGAATGGCAGCCATCACGAACACCACAACGATCACGATCAGCGTCGAGACGGCCACCTCTTTCCTGCTCGACCAGTTCACCTTCTTGAGCTCCCCTTCCGCCGCGATCATGAAGTCCGCAACCGCCGGCTTGTTCAGCAGCCAGTAGGTGACCCAGCTCAGGGCGCCGAAGATCACCACCGGGAAGATCGCCGTGAACCACAGAGTCACATCGACCGCCTCGAGCGTCTGGTACAGCTTGTAGCATCCGAAGCCCACGATCGCGGCCACCGAGAAACCCGTGCACAGCCTGGTGTACTTGCCTTGCCCGGGTTTGTATATCTTTGTCAGCATAGCCCAGATCCCAATCAACTGTCACAGCTCAGCCCGGCGTCGGTACAACGCGATCGCCGCGATCACGCCAGGAGGGAATCGAACCCCCAACCTTTGGTTTTGGAGACCAATGCTCTACCAAGTTGAGCTACTGGCGTATTGCCGGAGCTTCCGCCGGGAAGCTCCAGTTCACCATCCTATTTGCGCCGCAGTTTGTGCAGCGTGTGCTTGCGCTCGGTACTGCAGTACTTCTTCAGTTCCAGCTTCGGCGCACCTTCCGCGACGCTGACTTCCGTCCTGTAGTTTCTCTGGTTGCACTCCGTGCACTCCAGCCAAACGTACTCTCTCTTGCTCTTCTTAGCCATAATGCCTTCCAACCAGCCAGTTCATCCGAGGGGTCGGGCGTTTCCACCCCCACGGGAGCCGCAGCCTTTGCCCTGCCGACGGCACCCTGGGCGTCACGACCCGACCTTCCCGACAGAATCCTCGGCGGGCTTACTCAATCACCTTCGTCACGACGCCGGCACCCACCGTACGCCCACCCTCGCGGATGGCGAACCGCAGACCTTCGTCCATGGCGATGGGCGAAATGATCTCCACCTCGACCTTGATGTTGTCGCCGGGCATGCACATTTCGGCGGGCTTGCCATCCTCGCTCATGAGCGACAGGACGGCGCCGGTGACATCGGTGGTACGGAAGTAGAACTGCGGCTTGTACTTCGGGAAGAACGGCGTGTGCCGGCCACCTTCTTCCTTCGTCAGCACGTACACCTGGGCGTGGAACTTCGTGTGCGGCGTGATGCTGCCCGGGGCCGCAATCACCTGGCCGCGCTCGAGATCCTTCTTCTCGACACCGCGAAGGAGCAGTCCGACGTTATCACCGGCCTGGCCTTCGTCCAGCGTCTTGTTGAACATTTCGACGCCGGTCACGACGCTCTTGCGGATGTCTTTCGACAGACCGATGATCGCGACTTCGTCGCCGACATGGACCTTGCCTCGCTCGATCCTGCCCGTACCGACGGTCCCGCGTCCCTTGATGCTGAACACGTCTTCGACCGGCATGATGAACGGCAGGTCCACCTCGCGCTTCGGAACCGGGATGTAGTCGTCCATCGCTTTGAGTAGCTCGACGATCGGGGCGCAGGCGGCGTCGGTGGCCGCGGTGGCGTTCATCGCAGCTACAGCACTGCCGCGGATCACCGGCGTGTTGTCGCCGTCGAACTTGTACTTGTTCAGCAGCTCGCGGATCTCCAGCTCGACCAGGTCCAGCAGTTCCGGATCGTCCACGAGATCCACCTTGTTCAGGAAGACCACGACCTTCGGCACATTCACCTGCCGAGCCAGGAGGATGTGCTCACGGGTCTGGGGCATCGGACCATCGTAAGCGCTGACCACGAGGATCGCGCCGTCCATCTGGGCGGCGCCGGTGATCATGTTCTTCACATAGTCGGCGTGGCCCGGGCAGTCGATATGAGCATAGTGTCGATTTGCCGTCGAGTATTCCACGTGCGCCGTGGCAATCGTCAGAATCTTCGTCGGGTCGCGCCGGCCCTGCGATTCCGATGCCTTGGCAATGTCGTCGTAGGATTTGAACTTCGACAGGCCGTTGAGATCCATCACTTTGGTCATCGCTGCCGTCAAAGTCGTTTTGCCGTGGTCCACGTGCCCGATCGTGCCCACATTCACGTGCGGTTTAGTCCGTTCAAATACTGCCTTGGCCATCTTTCGTTAAACCTCCAAATGTGCAGTTGAGCAGCTTGTGCCTGTCCTTAATCCGATCCTGCGAAAAAAACCACCATACCGAACTCAGAGCCGCAGCAGTCACGCCGGGCCTGCTTGCTTGCAGCTGCTGCTGGGATTTGAACCCAGGACCTCGTCCTTACCAAGGACGCGCTCTACCGACTGAGCTACAGCAGCAATCACTGTTCGTGCCCACGATCCACGCCGAGGTCAGCGATTCGCAGAGACAACAAATCCTTGTCCGCAAAGAGAGAGTACACCACCTGCTCCGGCGATTTACCCCACACCTGCGGCAAGGTTTCTGAAAATCTGCGTACCTACTGGCTATAAATCGATGAATATAAGGCAACCACTGGGGGAGTGCAAACAGAAAAATCAGAAAATGAGGAAAAAATCACCCACTGTCGCGTCTGCTCGACGTCCCACACGACAGCCCCCTCCCTGTGCACAAAGCTCTACGGGCTGCCTTCAGTCGCAACGATTCTAACGGGGTCCCGTGCCGAATGCAAGAGACTAGTTGGTGGTCTTTCCGTTTTCCTGCGGCTTCTTGTCTTTGGCGTACCGCTGGCTCCACCCCGTCACCAGGGCCCGCCATGCCTGCGAGATCGTCGCGTCAGCCCCTTGAATTCTCTGCATCGCATCAAGCACGGTCGACGGATTCGTCGTGGTCGGGCTGTTGAGGTACTCCTCAATACCCTTGACTACACTGTTCTCCGGACCAAGATCTAAGTCTTTTCCTGACAAGTAGTTGGACAATAGGTCACATGCAGCTTCCGTGCTGCCCAACATCAGATAGGCGTACACCAGTCGCCCCTGGAGTCGCTGCCGTTCCACTGGGCCTGCCGTCGCGAGCAGGGTCCTGAGGTAATCCGACGCCTGCTTGAGACTGCCCGAGGCCAGGTGCAGGTCTGCCAGATTCACCTGGGCGTCTCTGAGCAGATCGACTCGGTTCTCACTCTGGGCTTTCTGCTCGACCAGCGTGAAGAACGACACTTGCTGCTCGGACGTCGTCTTGCCCGCCATAGCCGGAGACTTGATCTTCCCCACCCACTCGGCGAGAAGAGCCGAATTCGACCTCCGGAAGATCTTGAGAATGGCCTGCCAAGCGGGATCACCCTCCCCGGCGGAGCCGAGCTTCTCCGCCAGCCAGTCAAGCTCCTGAGCCCCCCCGGCTTCACCCGCCAGGTTGATCAGCTTCACACGGATGATCAGACTCGGATCGCCGCCGAGGTCCTTTTGCAGCCTCCGCAGAGCACTGGCTTTGTCTGCACTCACGTTGACCAGCCCATCCGCCGCGATCTGTCGCACCGAGTCGGCCTTGTCCGTGAGAGCCTGCTCGAACAGCCCGCTGAAGTGTTTGGCCGCCTGTTCCCGGCACGCACTGCGCGACGAACACAGCCCGGTCATGGCCCCTAGCAGGTATCCCCGCAGTCCCGTCTCGTTAGCGGGATTCAATTGGGCGTATCGTTCCGCGAGGGCCTTGAGATATCCGCTGGCGTCATCCGCCTTGAGGCCGTTCTGCTCCAGCAGCTTGCCGATGGTTTCGCCACCGATGCGTGCCCTCTCGGCGTCGGGTTCTCCCAGGAACCGCACCGCCCACACCAGGGCCCCGCTTCGGACCTCCTCGGGCACGTTGCGCCCGGTCGTCGCCAGGGAACCGACGTAACAGACCTCGCGAAGGGCCACCATGAGCTCGCGCCGGACCTGATCGTCCAACTCGACGTTCAACTGGTCCAGCAAGGGTTTGGCTACGTTCAGTTCCTGCCCCATCACCGCCAGGCGCTTGGCTGTGCTCAGGCGGACATCCCTGTTCAGGTCGGAAATCAACGGGATCAGCGAGGTTTCGATCTCCGAGAACTTGACCTTGCTGGTCCCCGTCCCCACCCGCAACTCCTCGAGACGGTCCAGCGCCCAGATCCGGACTCGGGCCACCGGGTCGCCCAGGTAGGGAACGAGGAACTTGATCTTGGCCGCCTCGTCTCCCTGCACCGCGTACAGGCTGCTCAGGGCCGTCAGGTACCTCTTCTGCCATCCCTCTCGCTCCGCTTCGTTTTCCCGCATTCGGGTTTCCTGGCGGATGACGCGTTCCCGGAGGAACGCCTCGGCGCCACGTTGCTGAAGATCCTGGAGCATCTGCCGTCGGACGGCCGGGTCCGGACTGACCGCAACGCCGACGGAGACCAGGGCACTCCTGGCAACCTCGGCGATGGCCGGTTCAAGACTGTCCAGCAGTCCGAAAAGCGATCCGACCGCCTTGACGTCCGGATGCCGCCGGATCGCGTAGATGGCATTGCTCCGGGCAGCCACCGATAGTGAAGCGTCCGCCACCGCGCTCTCGAGTCCCGGCCCCACCTGGCTGTACCCGAAAACGAGCGTCGCCTCCGCCGCCAGACGGACCGTGGCGAAGTCCTGCTCGGACACAATCACACCGATCAGGGGCTTGATGAAATCCTCGCTGTTCTTGACGGGCTGCGTCCAGACCCTCGTCGGGCTCAACGCCTCGCAGACCGCCGCCCGCGCCGGGGCGTTGTCCGCTCGTGAGAGCACCTCCAGGAGGAACGCTCTCGCCTCGGGGGCTTCACTGGCCAGCAACAGACCCGCGGCGTAGACGCGATCCTTGGGGTTCTGGCTCTCGAGCAGCGCAGTCTTGTTGATTCGCAATTGGGTGTCCACGGGATTCGCCGGGACGGTCTCCTCCGTTCCTGCTCCCGCGGCCACCGGCGCCGCATCCTGCGCACAGACCGTCCCTACGCAGGCTGCGAACAGCAGCGACACAAGAATATGAGGCCGCGGAGCATTCATCCGGATAACCCTCTGGGGAGCCCCCGACTCTGAGCCGCGTCTTGAAGGGCGACCTCCCTCCGGCGACGGGCGGTTCACAACCAAGGACTCAAGGCCGAATTCCCTGCCGAATCCATCCTCTCTTATAGGTACCTCGACGGACAGTCAAAGTCAATGGCGATTCCCGTTTTCAGTACTGAGATTTGCGTTTTTTGGCCCAGGGACGTCCTTCCCTCGCTGCCTTGACCGGGCGCGCCTGCCGCTACGGCCTCGGATGGAACTGCTTATGGATGCGGCGGAGACGCTCGTGGTCCACGTGGGTATAGATCTGTGTGGTCCCGATATCGACATGGCCCAGCATCTCCTGAACGCTCCGAAGATCCGCCCCGCCGCTCAGCAGGTGCGTGGCAAAACAATGGCGGAGAGTGTGGACAGTCACGTTCCGCGGCATCCCTGCGCGGATCGCGTACTTCTTCACAAGTCTCCAGACCTCAATACGAGAAAGCGGCCCGCCTGTTCGCGACAACAGGAGGTGGGACTGCGTCTTGGGCTTCACGAGCTTGGGACGCAAGTCCCGCAGGTACTCCAGAGTCGCTGTAATCGCCACCTTACCCATAGGGATCACCCGCTCCTTGTGGCCCTTACCAAAACACCTCAGATACCCGATGTCCAGGTTGAGGTCGGTGGTTCTCAGGCCCGCCAGCTCACTGGCCCGCACCCCGGTGGCATAGAGCAGTTCCAGCATGGCTCGGTCGCGCAGGTAGAAAGGCTCCTTTGGGTCCGGCGCCTCCAGCAGCTTGAGCACCTGCTGCTTGTTACAGACGATAGGCAAACGCTGCCAGGTCTTGGGCGACTCCAGGATCTCCTCGCCCGCGTCCTCGATCAGGCCGCGGAGTTTGGCGAACCGCAGGAACATGCGGATAGCCACCAAGGCCCGTTTGGCGGAATTCTCGCTCTTGTCCCGTCGGGCCAGCTCCCCCAGGTAGATCTGCACCAGATGGACGTTGACATCCGCGATCTGGCCCACCCCGCGACCGCCGGCGTATCCCAGGAACTCCCGCAAGTCCCGACCGTAGGCCAGGATCGTGTTGTCCGAAAGCCCGGCCTCGATAGTCAGATAGTCCAGGAAGTCCGTCGCCGGCCTGCCGGCCGGCAGCTCACGAAGCCCTACGACGATGGATTGTCTTTGGACTTGGGACATCAGACGCCCGTCCTCATGTACGAATAGCGGTCCATACCCGAGGATATCGACGCCCCGACCACCCTCCCTTGAGCCCAACCGCGAGACCCGCGATCAGGAAGATGCGGGGTCTTCCCTTCCGGGTGCATGACCGCAGTTGCGTGCATGCGACGGAGGTCGTGGGTTGTCATTCCCGCGCAAGCGGGAATCCACTCCCCAGGTCGCGTCTGGTCCCGGGGTTCCTGGATTCCTGCTTGACGCAGGAATGATTGTATGAAAGCGTGCCTTGCACAGCAGTATAATGGGTTGGAAAGGAAGAAGGCGGTTCAGGAGAGCAAGGAGGCACGTCATGGAAATGATCGCGTTGGATTGTCACAAGCATTACAGTGTGGCCTCGGTGGAAACGCCGGGGGGAGACTGTCTGGCCGAGCGTCGCATCGAACACCGTCGGGGGAGCATCGAGGCGTTCCTGGGGCCGTACAGCGTCGGCTGTCCCGTGGCGGTCGAGACGATCGGGAACTGGTACTGGATCGTGGACGAGATCGAGCGGGCGGGGAAGGTCCCTCGGCTGGTCCATGCCCGCAAGGCCAAGCTGATGCTGGGCTCGGTCAACAAGACGGACAAGCTGGACGTACGGGGCTTGAACCGGCTTCAGCGGAGCGGGACGCTGCCGCTGGTCTGGATTCCGCCGGCGGGGATTCGGGACCAGCGGGAGCTGCCGCGGACTCGGATGGTGTTCGCGACGATGCGGACCCGGCTGAAGAACCGGATTCACTCGGTGTTGGACAAGTACGGTTTGCAGGAGGAGGTCCCGCAGGTCCGGGATCTGTTCGTCCCGGGGGTCCGCGCGTCACTACAGGAGTGCCTGGGACGGTTGCCGGCGCAGGCGGCGTACACGACCGGCTTGCTGCTCCAGCAGTTGGACCGGGTGCAGGCGACGATCGGGACGCTGGAGAAGCGGATGGCGAGGGTGTTTCGGCCGACGCCGGAGGTCCAGTGGCTCCAGACCCTTCCGGGGGTGGGGCGGATCCTGAGCGTGGTGATTGCGTCGGAGATCGGGGACATCCGGCGGTTTGCGTGCGCGGAGCGGCTGGCGTCGTACGCCGGGACGGTCCCGCGGGTGCACTCCAGCGGGGGCAAGACGCAGTACGGGCGGACCCGTTCGGATGTGAATCACTACCTCAAGTGGGCGTACACGGAGGCGGCGAACGTGGTGGCGGTCCATCACCGGCAGCGACCAGACCTTCATGTCAGTCAGTTGTACAGCCGGATTCGCCGCCGTCGGGGCCACGCCTCGGCGGTGGGCGCGGTGGCCCGGCACTTGGCGGAGGCAACGTATTCGATGCTGAGCAAGAAAGAACCGTATCGTGAACGAGGAGTTCCTGAGGTTTCGTCACAGCAGGGCTAAGCGCGACTATGTCATGAGCCCCGAGAGGCTCGCGGAATGAATGCGACAGCCCTGCTGGATATACTCATGCCGCACAGACGGCGGAGAGATGACTCGGATGGAACCGCAGAGTTGAGGAAACCTCTAGGCTCCCGAGGAGCAAGAGAAAGGAAAATACTCTACATTAGCACGACAGCGCTACTTTCGGCACGAATCAGCGTTTTTCGCCGAGAAACGCATGTGGGTATCGTTCTTTTGAGCAAATGAGGCCCGATATAGCGCTGTCGTGTTAGACTTTGACATCCGGCACGCTTTCAGAGATGACGGAGTCCGGACAACGCCTTGTCGCTCTACGGAAGGCAGCAAGAGCGGTCATGCACCCTTCCCTCCCCGGCCGCGGGGATGGTTCTTGTGACCGACCAGTCTCCTCGCTACACTGACCACATTGCAGCGCCGGCGAATATCCACCCGGCTGGGGCTCGGCTTGCCCGCCCGGTCCGGATCGAAACAGGGACAAAGGGACGACCGGCCCTGCGGATTGCTCAGTCCATACTCACGGAGTGTTGAAATGCTCAAGACCAATCGATCGAGACGCACCCACTTGCATCTGTTCGTCTTCTCGCTGCTGCTGCTTTGGGGGCAAGGACTCGCGGCCCAGGCCCAGACGCCGCCGCCCAATTCCCCTGCAAAGATCGTGCGGGACGGCCAGACCCTGCGGATCGAATACGACGACGCGGTCCTATTCGAAGGGACGGTCCGCTGCGAGGGTCGGACCGTCGAGGCCAGGGAGGTCACAAGCCAGCACGGCGAAGCAATCGATCAGGCGTACAAGCTCTCCGGTCGCGGCATTCGACTGGCCGGGACGCTCACCGCCGGGACACAGTCGTTCCCCTGCGAGGTGGACCGCAAGCAGCGGGCGGTCAGCGACATCGTCCGCCACAGTTCCGGGCTCAGCCACAGCCTGCTGAACCGGGCGGTCTATGACCGCCAGCAGGACTGGGTCCTGTCCATCGACTACTTCGCAAACGTCGCCATCGAGCCGACCACGCAGACGGACCGCGGGAACACGTACTCCCTCAGCGCCTCGGGCGATGAGATCACGATTCGGTTCCGCCCGCGGTATTATCAGAAGCATCGCGGCCTGAAGTACTTCGAGCCCTGGACCTACGCGATTCGCGACCCGGTCGTCGGCTGGTGCTCTTGGTTCGCCTACTGGAACCGGGTCACGCAGCAGGACATCCGGACCACCGCGGACGTGCTGGCCGAGCGGCTCGTGCCGTATGGACTGGCCTACGTACAGATCGACGACGGATACCAGCAGGAGCCTATCGGCGTCCCCGACCATTGGCTGCACGCCAACGACAAGTTCCCCGATGGGATGGGCGACCTGGCCCGCTACATCGCCTCCAAGGGCCTCAAGCCCGGCATCTGGACCAACGTCGCGTTCCATGACCGCGACTGGGCGATGGCCCACCGCGAGTACTTCGTCCGCAACGACGCAGGCGAGCCCGCCTACGGCAACTGGGTCGGATACGTCATGGACGGGTCGAACCCCCAGACCATCGACACGCTGATCCGCCCGGTCTATCGAGGGTTCGCCGATACCGGCTGGGTCTACTTCAAGCTCGACGCCCTGCGGCACCTCCGCTATGAAGGCTACAACAGCTTCAGCGACTTCTTCACACAGAAGAACGTGGACCGCGTCGAGGCGTTTCGCAACGTCGTCAAGGCGGTCCGCGAGGAAATCGGGCCGGACAACTACCTCATGGGCTGCTGGGGCGTCCGGCCTGAACTGATCGGACTGATCGACGCCTGCCGGGTCGGGGACGACGGGTTCCGCCTCGACTGCATGGCCCAGTTCAACTCCTTCAACAACGTCGTCTGGCAGATCGATCCCGACCACATCGAGCTGACGCCGGAGCAGGGCTATCGCTCCTGCCTGTGTACCTCGATGACCGGCTCGCTGTACATGCTGACCGACAAGGCCGAGAAGTACCGCACGGAGATCATCGAGCCCGCCCGACGGACGATCCCGGTCCTGTTCACCCGACCCGGCCAGATCTACGACGTCGATCCGACCCGCTCGATGCTCCTCGACCGCGTGGACACCGAGATGAGCGGAGCCGGCCCGCGAGTCTGCGATGCGAGCAACAACGCGCCGTACGACTTGTACCTGCTGGAGATCAACCGGCCGTACGAGAACTGGGTCCTGCTCGGGCGGTTCGACGAACGCAAGTCGTCGATCCAGATGTCCGAGATGGGACTCGACCGCGAGAAGGACTACCTCGTCTTCGAGTTCTGGACCAAGTCCTTCGTGGGCCAGTTCAGGGGCCAGATGCCGCTGCCCAAGATCGACCCGAAGTACGGCTGCCAGTTGTTCTGCCTCCGCGAGAAGCAGGACCATCCACAGTTCCTCGCGACGAACCGCCACATCTCCTGCGGCGGCCTCGAACTGGAAGCCCTCGAATGGCAAGACCGAACCCTAAGCGGCGCCAGCCGGGTCATCAAGAACGAGACCTACACACTGTACATCCACGAGCCGGAGGAATTCCGCAACACCCCGTTCGGCATCGACCTGACCGCAGGAGAAGTCATAGCCTCGCGCAGGTCCGGCGCCATCCTCCAAATCGACATCCGCTGCCGTGATGTGGATACATTGAAGTGGAATGTTCGATACAAGTAACCGGGGAAAACATCGAAGGCGATCAAAACCAGATGTTGCGAGTACTGCAACGCATCCGGAGACCCCGAAGTCCGAATGGGCAACACACCGGTGCCCGGCGACACCCATCTGACTTCGGCTGGGGTGTCACGGCAGCCACCGGGGATCGAACAGTCGTCGTCCATGCACGACCCCAACGATGGCGATCTGGTCTTCATCCATGATCTTGTACAAAACTCGGTAGCTGAAGATTCTGAGTTCGCGATACCGGTCCTCCTCCAGTTCCGGAATCATCTTGCCGATCCGCGCATGCTCCCTGAGTCTGCGAGCTTCCCTGATGATAAGCTGCACGACGCGACGGGCTTGAAAAGGCGAGTCTCTCTCGATGAACAGGCCAATCTGCTCCACCTGTTCGATGGCCTTGATTGTCCAGATCACCTCAGCCATTTCGCCAGTCGGTTCTCCACTTCACTGTGGGTCAGTGTCCTCCCATCCTCAATATCTCGTTCGCCTCGCTCGATACACTCCAGGACATAGAGATGGTACTGGATGTCCTCGAAGGTCGATTCCTCGGGCATTCGCGATATCACTTCGCACGCCTTCTGCTTGATGGTCATAAGATACTCCTGACTGTAACCGTGCACCCAAAGACATTCTACAGCATCCGCCTCCTCCAGGCAAACCGAAGCGCCAAGTGGCCTTCATGACTGGCGACGTACTCCGACGACAGCTTGCACCACAAAACTCCAAGTGCTCCGGATTTCATATGGGTCGGCGCAGCGACCCTGGATGCCCGAGAACCCGCATACCCCCCCATCCTGGAAGGGATTTTCTTATTGAATCCACTCGCGTCGAGGGTAGAATGAGCCAGTGTCAGTGGCACAAGGCACGAGGTGCCGCCCAAGGACTCCTCGACCATCTATTCAGTGCACTCCGTCAATAGGGTACGGCAGGATCGCTCACGCGTAGGAGCGGACTGACGGTGTTCTCTCGGGAGGAGACAGAAGTTTCGCAAACCATCCATTGCGACGACGCATTTCCCATAGTGAACCACTGTGACCGCTCGATGCGGACGCAGGAACAGCTTCCAAGAACCTTTGCGAAAACGGAGGATAAGAGCCATGAAGAGACTCACAAACGCACTGGTCATCGGATGTGTACTGACTGTTCTGCTAACCAATACTGCGTCTGCGGAGGACATGGGGGAAATCGCCTGTGGCGAGACCGCCAGCGGCGAAATCGCCGCCCCTGGCGAAGAAGACACTTGGACATTCTCGGCGTCAGACGGGGATCGGATCCTCCTCAGTGTAATTGCAACCTCCGGGGCGCTCTACCCGTATGTCGTCGTGTATGCCCCGGACGGCAGTCAGGAAGCAGCGGACTACTACCACATCGACCAGGAAGTGAGCCAGACGGGAACCTACACCGTCGTGATCTGCGATGGAGACACGGGTTCCTACGACGTCTTCCGCGACGACACCGGGGGGTACAAGATCTCGTTCGCGAATCTGGACGGCTGTTCGTGGCCCACCATTTCCTGCGGCGAAACCCTCTCCGGAACCGTCGAAACATCGGACACCGAGGTATGGCAGTTCTCCGCCTCCACGGGGGATCACATCCTGCTCAGCGCGATTGCCACTTCAGGGGGCCTCTACCCCTATCTGGTCTTGTATGCGCCCGACGGTAGTCAGGAAACGGCTGCCTATTACCACATCAACCAGCAAGTGAGCCAGACCGGAACCTACACCGTCGCGATCTACGATGGAGACACGGGTTCCTACGACATCCCGCTCGACGACGCCGGGGCGTACAGAATCTCATTCGCGAATCTGGACGGCTGTTCGTGGCCCACGATTTCCTGCGGCGAGACCCTCTCCGGAACCGTCGAA
>DAOQWL010000039.1:49368-54764 GCA_035342095.1 Sedimentisphaerales bacterium
CGGCTGTTCGTGGCCCACGATTTCCTGCGGCGAGACCCTCTCCGGAACCGTCGAAGTATCGGACACCGAGGTATGGCAGTTCTCCGCCTCCGCGGGGGATCACATCCTGCTCAGTGCGATTGCCACGTCGGGGGGCCTCTATCCCTACTTGGTCTTGTACGCGCCCGACGGCAGTGAGGAAGCAGCGGCCTATCGAGACATCAACCGGGAGGTGAACCAGACCGGAACGTATACCGTTGCGATCTGCGACGGTGATACGGGAACTTACGACATCTGGCGTGATGACGCCGGAGCGTACAAGATCACGCTTCAGTGCGAGGGTGTCGCCAAGCCCAATCTCAGCATCAGCAGTCTTACGATATCGCGGAATCCCGTTGTGCGGTGCGGGGGCGACGCGACGGTCAGTTGGACGGTCAAGAATGGGGGTAGCGCGAGCGCCACGCCGACGGGGTACTGGTTCAGGGTGCGTCTCTCGACTGACGATACTTACGACGAATCGGATACCCTCATCGGCCAGACTCAGATCAACGTGGAACTGCTGGCGGGCGAAACCGTCTCTGGTACGTATGCGTTGGGCCCGAACGACTTCACTGCGGGAGACTACTTCCTCGTGGCGGTGGTCGATGTTGAAGACACGGTCGCCGAGTCTGACGAGGACAATAATACCAGAAGCACACCGGTCACGATCACCCTGCCTTCACTGGAGTGCACACTGGAGATTTCCTCAGGCGCAGGCGGTTCCGTGGAGTCGCCTGGCGAGGGCTTCTTTACCTTCGATTGCGGGTCGTCCGTATCGGTGAAGGCGGTCCCCGATTCCGGCTACAAGTTCGTCCGCTGGACCGGCACCGCGGTAAACGCCGGCGCCGTGGCGGACCCGACCAACCCGATGACCACCGTATCGCTGATCGTCAGCAATCCGCTGGCCTGCGTCGGGGTCGATTACACATTGACCGCCACGTTCAAAGAAGACAACAGGGTCTTGCAGGTGCAGACCGTCGCGGCCATGGACATCAGACCCACGACCGCCCTGCTTTGCGGCGAGATTATCGACGACGGAGGTACGCCTTGCGAGTACCGATTCCGCTACTGGAAGCAAGGGGACACGCAGAAACACGAAACCGCGTGGGCATCGGGCGGCCAGACCGGACAGATTTTCAGTATGTTCGTCGCGGAGTTGAGCCCCGCAACCACATACGAGTTCATGGCGGAGGCCCGAAGTTCGGGAGTCTTCACGACGGGCGACGTGCTGAGTTTCACGACGCCCGTGCGACTGACGGTTTCCGCGAGCGAGGGCGGTACGGTCGCACAGCCCGGGATCGGCGTTTTCGAGTACGCGGAGCCCAATGAGGTGAGGATCGTCGCGGAGGTCACGGACCCGAACTACTACTTCTGGACCTGGACCGGCAGCGCCGCAGAGGGTGGCAAAGTCGCCGATATCGCATCCCCCGATACCACCGTCCTCGTGGACGCGGACGACACGCTGCACGCGGCGTTCCTGCGGCGGGTCATCGAGCTTGGCGACGATCTCAATCCGGCGCCCTGCAGGGGCAGCGAACTGAGCACATCGCAGTTCTGGGATTTCAACGACACCGATCAGACCGACTCGCTGCGGGACGTCTACGACGTATCGGGTCCCGCTCCGGCGGGACTCGATCCTCTGCCCGGTACGCACATCGAGTGCGCGGACCCGTCGTCCCAGGCGAAGGAGCGATGGTGGGCGGACGACACGCACTGGGGATCGGGCCGCGAGGGTCTGCTCGCCGTGAGCGGATTGCGCGTTTCGATCAACGTCTGGAACTCCAGTGAAACGAGGACGACCGTCCGAGTGCAGCTCGTCTGGCACGAAGCGGACGAGAGCGATAGCGACCTCTTCCCGGCGGGCACCCCGAAAACGCCCGTTCTCACGGACCTGGCGCCAACGCCCGCGGAGTCCCCTCTCCTGATCGAAGAGAAGACTCTCACCGCCGGCTGGCATCACAGCACCTACGTATGCGAAGTCGCTCCCAGCCCGGAACGTGTCGCATTCACCCTTCGGGGACGCATCGTCCTGGATGTGCTGATCGCCGAGACGTGTACGGAAGATAACCATTTCGGCAGACTGATTCATGTCGATGACGACGCCGCCCACGATCCGGGACCGGGCGACATAGCCGTCAGCGATCCGCTGGAGGACGGCACGCCGGAACATCCGTTCGACTCGGTTCAGGAGGGAATCGACGCCGCACAGGATGGCGACACGGTTCTTGTCCATGATGGACGCTACGTGGAGACCGTCGTCCTGTCGGACAAGGCCATCACGGTAACCGGCCAGTGGCTCCAGGACACGGGTGTGCGGGCCCCCTCTATCCTCGACGCCAACGGACTGAGCCCGGTCGTGCGCTTCGTCGGCGGCAAAGGCAGGCAGTGCGTCGTGGCCGGACTGACGATCCTGGGCGGCAAAGGACGCACCGACGCGGCCATTGTCTGCGAGCGGGCGGAACCGGTCATTTCCAACTGCCTGGTCTGCGGAAACATGGCGACGGATGAGGACGGCGCGGTCATCGCCTGTATAGAGAGCAAGCCGAGCTTCGTCAATTGCACAGTCTCCGGGAATCGCGCCGGCGTCCATGGGAGCGTGTGGAGACTTCGCGACAGCGATCTGTCGGTGTCCAACTCCATCGTCTGGGCAAACACAGGGTCTGCATGGCAGATCGTGTCGGGCTCCGGCCCTCGGCTCGCGTACAGCGATCTCGACCGCGACGGGTCCGGCCAGGGCATGCTGAATTCAGATCCGTGTTTCGTGGCGCCGGGCCACTGGGACGACGCCGGCACACTCGACGACTTCTCGGACGACCTCTGGATAGAGGGGGATTATCACCTGCAGAGTCGCCAGGGTCGGTTCGAGATCGAGACCGGTGCCTGGAGGCTCGACGATCTGGACAGTCCCTGCATCGACGCGGGCAATCCGCTGTCCATTTGGCAGAACGAGCCCTCCCCCAACGGAGCCCGAATCAACCTGGGCACGTATGGAGGCACCGGACAGGCCAGCAAGTCCCATCTGTCCGGCTTTTGATGATGCCCACAGGCGACAATAGCCGCAAGCGTCGAGTCTCCGGCAGATCGACCGGGGACTCGACGCCACCGGCCAAGACTCTCTCCGACGCGAGGGTGTCCGTGTCCTCTATACGCGGAGGCAGACATGGCCGATCGAGAATCCGGAGGCGGCGCCGAACAGGATCATCTCCTGACCGGAGCCCAGAGCGATTCGCTGGTGGTGAATCGCGTCGTCCATCGCGATCGGAATGGACGCGGGGCCCAGGCCCAGGTGGTCCTGGACGATGGTGGCGGCCGCAGGCTCGAGGTGATCCATGTCGGTCGCAGCGAAGATGAGCGTGTCGATGTCCGCAGGCGACAATCGTGCGGCGTCGAGCGCCACCCGGGCCGCGCGGGCTGCGAGGAGCGAGGGCGACTCGGCGCGATCGGCCCATCGCCGACTGCGGATCCCGGTCAACGTCTCAATGTACCGAGGCAGCGCCCCCACGTGCGGAGAACCATATCGTCTTCTTGCGGGTCCTATGTACTCGGTCACGGCGGTTTTGCCCAGAGCCTGACCGCCGCCACGTCGAATGGAGAATGGGCGTGCGGACGAGGATTCTGCGGTGCCCTTGCACCTGCTCGGGTATCGAGGGTCGGATTCCCGCACCCCTCCATATCCCGCGGGTTCCTACCACAGGCGCGGGTAGTCCTTCCCTGTTGTCGATCCACCAAAGGTCGTCGGCGTCATCCACCGGCTCGCCTAATGAGTTTTGACAGACGAGTTCGGTAGCGTGCACCGCCGCTTTGGCACCGACAGGAATGTAGCCCAGCCGCCCCCGGCTGGGATCGCTGGGATCACCCCCGAGGGCGGGGGTGCCACATGACCACACTGCCACACTGCCACACGATTCGATTGCCGATTCTGCGCGTCAAGCTCATTAGAGTCAAGCCGGCCTAAGGTACTGTGACTTGGAGCGAGAAGGTCTTCAGCGGCTCCACACCTTCTTCCCACGGCCTGCGATAGACGAGCTTGAGAGTCATCTGCCCTGGATGGACCGCCTTGAAATCGAAGCTTTCCCACCCGCCGGCCCCGACAAGGGGTGGATCGCCTGTCTCGCGTGGCTTGAACTGTGCCTGGCCCATCTGCTCCACGATGGAGTCCTGGGGATCCACCCATTCCCATCGATACCCCGTACTGGGATTCGATTCGAGAGCATCGCGTACCTTCAGTTCTCCGCGCTTGACCCGGAACGGTCAGCCTGATATACTGCTGTTCGATGAGCGATATTCTGATACGGATCAAGAGAGCCGTTTTGGCAGGGCGTTATGCCTTCAGTGAGAAAGCCCGCCTGGAGATGGAGTCGAACGGCCTCACGGAGCTCGACGTGGCCGAGTCCATTCTTAACGCCGTGGCCATCTATAAAAGACTCCGCTCACAAAGTGGATTGCGTACGCAATCCAGAGAGTACCTCTATGTCATTCAGAGCACCAATCTGGAGGGCCTGATGATTTACACGAAGGGCAAGCTCGTGCGGGAGCCGGTGGCCGAAACGTACTATTTTCTGATCTCGTCCAAGAAGGCTATCTGAGAACAAATGAACACGCTACACATCACGATCTGCCCGTCTTGCGGCAGCACCAAAATCCGAAAGGTGCGGCGCAACTGGTCCGGCCGCTTTCGGGATCGCTCCTACACGGTTCGGTCCCTGGAGTTCTACGAATGTCCGGTTTGCGGCGAGAAAGTCTACGACCGGCAGGCCATGCGAAAGATTGAACGCCATTCGCCCGCTTTCGCCAAGACGCACGCCCACTCATAAGCTGAGCCCGAGCGTGCGGACCCTGGTTGCCCGACCTGGCTTCCAGCCGGAACCGTGATTGCCTCGCACCAAGACACAGAGAACGCCAAGAAGACAAAACCACAATGCTCTTACCCTTTGCGAGCTTGGCGTCTTTGCGAGAGACCCCTCCTTCCTCGAACCATCAATCATCCATCAATAATCAATCGCGACGCTCCCACCACAATCGCGGGTAGTCCTTGCCTTCGAGAATCCACCAGATGTCCTCCGTCCCGTTGGCCGTCTCGCCCATGAAGTCCCAGCCGGCGTCGAGGAACGTGGCGGCTGTCTGCATCTCGACCGTGGTCTTGCCTGTGCCGCCGTCGCTTGTGGCTTGGCCTGAGGTCTGGATGTCCCAGAAGCAGCCCGCAACCTCGCCGGCGACGTTCGCCCCGACCAGTCCCCCTGCCGATGCTGCTCCCGTTACCGCAGATGCTGAATAGCAGCGGGATATAATACCGTCGTAGCATTCCTCGGTGAATGGTGAGGTGCCAGGGCAATCGCGTGAAATCCGTCATGTAGCGGCCGCGTCGTTGTCGCGTCGGA
>DAOQWL010000040.1:0-54750 GCA_035342095.1 Sedimentisphaerales bacterium
CGACGCGGATGTCGCGAAGCTGGTAGCCTGAAAATGCTTGCTAAGAAAACAAGATGTTGCGCCTTTGCAGTGCAGGACCCCCGGCGCACGTCGAACCATCGGCCGTGGATGGGCATGGATACAGACAGATCGCGGCCGCCCGGCTCAAGCGGCGAGGCCGGATATGCCGATGGAAGAAAGGGTCGGTTCGAGTGCGCGCGATGGATACGGACAATCTCTTTGAATGTGGAGGCAACCATGAACGCGAAGACCGTCTTCCTGATGATCCTGCTGGCATCGCCAATCTGCCGGGCGTATGATCCGAACTACTGTCCTTTCGAGACGGGCCAGCGGCCCGCTACGGCGGCGACCGTGTGCGAGCCGGCGTACGAGCAGCAGTCGGCGGACGGGAAGGCCTCCCTGTTTGCCATCGCTCCCGGCATCATCCTGGTGGTCCAGAAGGCCGACGCGAAGGGTGGTCTGATCGCCAGTCTGCTCGGGAAGGGAAAGGTCGTCGCGGGTCCGGCTGCCTTGGACGGCTGCTCCCGGGTGGGCCTGAGGGTCTGGGCTGCCAATTTGACCGCCAAGACCGGCACGGCCAGAGACGTCATCATCGCCGCGCCGAGCGGCGGCAACGGACTTGCGGCCTGTGTGGACTGCGTCTGCTTCTTCCTGCGGTCCAAGACCGGCTACACGACCGTCAGCGGCGAAACGTACCACCTCGACGCTAACGACTTCGTCGATCTGAACAAGGACGGCCAAGCCGAGTGGATTCAGACGGAGTTCATTCGCGGCTGTCCCGGCCGGGATGGGAAGGCCCACAACTACTGGGTCTTGAACCTGATCCAATTCCGCGACGGCCGTGCGACCCTGGCCAACGGGATCGACAAGCGATTCCCCTCGTGGATCTGGTTCACCAACAAGCCCAATCACAAGAACACGGTCCAACTGACCGACGCACAGAAGCAGAAGCTCTTCCGCGAGCAGGCCCAGGGTCTGGAGATCTACTCGTCGAGCCGCCTGGCCGCAGCAAAGGCGACCGCCGCGGCCCAAACCGACGCCCCCAAGACGCGATAGTCTGGCTCCGCACGGCGCACTGACGTAACCGCAGAAGGTCGGGATAAGGGATTCTGTGAAACGCAATGTCATGGGCGATCCGCGTCCGGCACGAGTTCATAGATGGCGGCGCCTGCGGCAGTCAGGGTGTCCGTGATGGCGACCTGTCCGTTCTGGAACGGGCCCAGTTCGGTGCGACTTTCGGGGAGCCGTTTGTACACGCGTCCCCGGTCGGGCAGGCCGTCCTCTTCGCGACTGAGGGCAAAACGCAACTCCTGATTCGAGTCGGCGAGGTTCGCAACCGCTACCGCGATGCCGCCGTCCTGGGCCCGCCAGGCGCCCACCAGGTACTGGGGGACTCGCTTGCGGTACTCCTGGACCGCGCCTTGTTGGCCGGCATAGATGGACAGACGTGACATATCAATTTCCATGTCGGGAATTTCCACTCGCGGGGGACGCAGGAACGTGCCGTGCAGCAGATAGGGCAGCGCCGCCTGGCGGAGCTGGACCAGTTGTCGGATATAGGCCAAGTCGGTTCTGCGTTCCACCAGGTGTTCGGGCCGGAAGTTCGAGAGGCAGGCTTGCTGCCCCCAGACGAAGGTGCGTGCCTGTTCCAGCCGGAACTGGCGGCGGAATCGTTCGTCGAGCAATTGAAGAGGGTGTTCCGGCGCGGAGTCCTTGGGCCAGAGCGGGTCGTACGGCGGCCGCGTCAGGGACGCATAGTTCCCGTAGAGAACCGTGCAGCCGTGATAGACAGCGTGGAAGAACGGGATGGGTTCCCACTGGCCGGGGGCTTCGTAACGTTCCTGGCTGACCTGCAGGCTCAACATCAAGTCGAGATGGGGCAGCCACGCCTCGCCGCAACCCTCTCCCGCCAAGGCGATGCCGGGACATCGCTCGCGGATATCGGATTCCAGGACGCGAAATCCCTCCATCCAGTACGTGCCGCCTCCCGGCGGGTGACCATGTCCTGCGTCGTAGCAGACCAGACTCGAGCATGCCTGATCCATGTAGATGCCGCTGACGCCCAGGTCGCTGTACACGGCCTCCGACAGGCCAGCGTAGGTGTTGCGCCAGAAGGCGGTGCCCATGCACATCGACGCCATGGGCGAGCGGGTGAAGGTGTTGTACACCTCCGGCTGCACCGTCCCGTCCGGCTTCTTGACGGCGTAGCGCCGGGCGTCTTTCGAGACCCAGCTCTCTGCGGTCATGCCCCAGAGCCGCTGGTTCATGTAGACGATCGGATTGAGACCCTGTTGACGGGCCTCGCGCACCGCTTCGCGAAAGGCCTCCGCGCCCTCTCGCGGCGGCAGGTACTCCGGGAAGTTGACGTCGTAGGCGCAGCCGTGCCACCAGTGCCAGAACACGCTGACCGGCACGCCGAGGTAGTCCTGCAGGGCCGCGGCCGGGGGCAACACGCCGTCCGAAGAGCCGCGGTTCCAGATCCAGAATCCCGTGTCCCTGACCCAGGCCGGCGTGCGGCCCTGTTTCAGGCGGCTGTCCTTTGCCCAGGGTTGCTGCAGTGCCCAGTCGCGATACCGCGACGCCACCGTGATCCAGTCGCCCTGAAACAGGCCGATCAGGATATCGTAGCCCGGTTCGTAGGCCGCCGCCGCGGCTGTGTCGGCGCCCGGGAAGTGACAGACCTCCAGGCCGACATTGCCCCGGCCATCGCCAAAGGCAACGAAGCTCTTGCTGCGCGCCTTGATGTCATCGGCGGCGAAATACAGGCCCGGGCCGTCCTCTCGGTAGAACGCGATGCACTGCATCGACAACATGCCGGGATAGGCGAATTCCCGCCGGACGGCTTGTCCGGGCGCCGGGGACAGGAGTCGTCTCGCCTGGGTCGTCTTCTCGCCCATCCAATAGGGGACGGCCAGCACCTCCGATTCCTGTCGTGCGATCGCGCAGACGCGCGGGAACCGCAGCACCGAGGGAACGACACCATTCAGACCTCGCACCACAATGGAGAAACGAGTTGCCTGGACCGTCGGGTCAAAACGGACATGGACAGACACGGACAGATCGGGCATGGCCTCGCGCTCGAATCCGCTCCACGCCAGGTGCAGTCGTTGCGGATCGCTGCCGTCCCGGCGGCATTCGAAGCTTCGGGCGTGTTCGGGGAGCAGCGTGCCTCCTGCTTGTGGGGGCAACTCCAACCCCCAGAGATTCCCGATCGCGTCCTTGGCAATGTGGTCGTGACCTGCCCGCTTGTCCAGCAGCGAGACGAGGTGCCCGTGTTCTTCGTCGAAACGCAACGTGACGTCCGAGGCGTCCACGGACCCAGCCGATGCGCCGACGCCAAGGACCAGCACCGCGAGCAGAACAACCCACCGTCGAGCGTGCATGACAGTCCGTGTTTCCATCAGGCGTTCCCTTTCGCAAGCAATACCATACACTGGCTCCGAGTCTCCAGACAATCCGTATTGCAGTTGTTGCCCTGCAAAACTCCGACGTGCCATTCTCGCGGAAGAAAAAGGGCCCGCACCGAGAGGATCGGCGCGGGCCCGACTATGTACAGAACCACCTTGTCGGCCCGGCCCAAGCTCGTCAGAAGCCTGCGCCGGTCCAAACCATTCCTCAGACCCCGCCGTCATACTTGCCGTTGGCCGAGGTCAGATCGGTCAGTGCCAGTTCCCTGACCTCGTCGCGGCGGCAATACCCGGCGTGTCACTCTTCAGCCGGCTGATAGCCGGAAAGGAAGAGAATCTCGGCCGGCGACAGACCCCGGTTGTAGACCGCGACCTCGTCGATGGCGCCGACCCAGTCGCTTCTCCAGCCATCCGAGCCGATCAGCAAGGACGAGGCGCTGGGGGCGATCCCGACCATGGGGGCCGAATCCCGCTCGACGCCGTCCAGGTAGCACTTCACCGTCGTGCCGTTGTACGCCCCGACGACGTGGTACCACTCGCCGATCGCCAGTTCCTGGTTGACGTAGATCCACACTCGGCTGCCGTCCGACACGTTGAACTGGAAGCCCATGATCGTGGGTTTCGCGGTGAACCAGCCGTAACGGAGCTGCCAGCTCCATCCACCGCTGACATCCGCCTTGCTGAGCGGCGCGGTCTCGATGCTGCCGTCCGTGCCGGGCCTCATCCAGATCGAAACCGACAGGGGGCCCGTGATGTCCAGGGCCGCATCCTTGCCGCAATCGACGTAGGACTCGCCGTCGAACTCCATCGCCGTGCCGAGGCCGGCCAGGCCTTCGACAAAGGTCGGAGCGCCGACGATCACGCCGTCGAACCCGTTGCCCGAACTGTCGTTCACGTCGTTCTCGAAGGAGTAGCGAGCCACCAGACCGTTCATGCTCGGATCGACCGATTCCGGAGCGGGCTCCAGGATGGCCGTGCCCCACTGCGAGGCGTCGTTCCAGGCGCTGCCGTCGGTGGCGAACGTGAAGATCTGGCCTTCGCGGGAGTCGCCGCCGTCGTCGTCGTCGTTGTAGAAGCAGTCGATGCCAATGAAGTCATACCCTTGCGGCGCTGCCCCCTGCAAAGACGTCCACGGGAACTTGATCTCGATGCGCCAGCCGGTGGCGGTGTCCACCTGCACGTGCTCGACGCCCTCGCTGTTCATGTTGGTTCCCTGGATCTCGTCGGTTCCCCACCCGAAGGTGTACTGGCGATTGTCGCCCGACAGCGCGGTACTCTCCTTGGAATTGCCGCCGTCGAAATATATCTCCACGCTATCGTCCTGCCAGGAGCCAGCCGAATCGTTCTTCAGACTGTCATCGGTGATCTCGACGATGATGTAGAGGTTCTCCAGATCATACAACGCCTGCCAACTGCCGGAGGCATCGTTCGCATCCACCGGGACGAGGTACTGCGTTGAGGCTTTCGCCCAGATCGCGTCGACTTGCCCGTCGATCACCGGGGCCCGCGTGGCGAAGCCAACTTCCATATCGAGCGAGTCCATGTTGAACATGGCCGCCAAGACCTCGACTTTCGTCGCCGCCTTGTTGTAGATGCGTGCGTCGCTGAGAGATCCCCGCCAATTCTCGCCTTCGGCGCCTTCGTTGTCGCCGCCCATGAACAGGGGCTGCGGGAAGCTCAAGGCTTGGGTGATCGCCCGGGAGCCGCCCCAGATGCCGTCACGGTAATACGTCAACTGGGCGCCGGTTTTCACGACCGCATGGTGCAGCCACACGTCGGCGGGAATGTCCTCGTAGTCCAGGTTGTCGTTGCCGTTGCCGTTCATGTGCCACTCGAACTTCGTCGGGGTGAATTTGATGAACTGACGCGGCACGAAATCGACCGCGTTCTCGTCCTTTCGGTTGCCAACGATGATGTCGTTGGTCGTCGTGTTGCCAGCGTCCTGCTTGGCCCAAAAGGCCCAGGTGAAGTCGTTGGTCAGGGTCATCAGGGGGATGCTGCCGGCGCGAATGTGAGCGCCGCTCGCCGTGCCGTTGAAACTGACGACCGTGCCCCATTCGGCGTCGTCGGTCCAGACCGAACCGTCCACGCCCAGTCCCCCAGCGGGGTTGTTGATCGTGCCCGTCGTGCCGCTGGCCGACAGGTCCATGACCGCAGTTCCGGAGCCCTCGTTCAAGGGCCACCACCCAATCAGGTTGGGATCAGTAGCCTTTGCCCCGCCGGCAAAGGCCAGGCCGATCACCACAATAGATGAAGCCAAACAAATCCATCTCTTACACATGACAGTCCGCCTCCCAAGAAAGAACCTCAGTTCGTGCCTTGGCTACGCGCCAAGACAGCCGATCATGAATGTGACGCTTGCTCCGCCATCTGTACCCGGTGTGCGAGTCGACAACACCTCCTTCCCACCCCCGAACAAACTGAACCATGAGATGAAATGTGCGAACCTGAACTGTGGGGGCAAGAAATCACCGCACGAGACTCCCTGCCTCCTCGAACATACGCAGGACCCTCCTCAATGGAAGAACTCAAAGAGTTGCGCCCGCCGGATGAGCTTGGATGCCAAACGCCCAACCCTGCAGGCACGAGCTTCACTGTTGGATATGTACCGCATGGCTCCCCGCCTGTCAAGGTAAAAAAGAGGCAGGATGACGCTCGTTATGGCCACCCGACAGCCAGGTTCCCTTCACAGACACTAGCTGCACAAGGCAGTCGCGGTTCGATTCGCCCGGCGCCGACGCATGGGGGCGCGAAAGTCCCTGTCACGGTCCGCCAGTCGGGGCTAGTGGCTGCCCAGCGGAAGCGACCGTTTGCATCGGGGGCACTGGACCGTGTCGCCCGGGAAGTTCGGCGGGATCTTGAGCTTCAGGCCGCAGGGGCACGTCAGGAACGCGAAACCGTTGACTCGCCGCATGATGTCCCCGATCTGGTGGACCTGCGCCTGTGCCTTCTGCGGCTGGACGGCCCCCGCCTGTCCCTGGCGGACAGCCACCTCCTCCTCGCGAAGCGCCGAGGCCGGCACGACGCCCTTGGAGTGGGTGACCGCCGCGTACGCCTGGGCGTAGTCGCGGTACGACGCGCCGTGCGCCATGCTCCGCAGGATGCGGATTCGTTCCGAGATGGGCGGGTGCGTGCTGGTCAGGTCGGAGAGCGTCCTGCGCCCTCGTTTCTTGAACGGATTGGCGAAGTACATGGGAGCGGTGATCTCGTTGGCGGTCGCGAGTTGCGGCGACGGGTCGCCGGCGATCTTCTCCAGGGCGCTGGCGAGCCCCTCGGGGTAGCGGGTCAGGCGGGCACCGCCGGCGTCGGCCATGTACTCGCGCCGGCGCGACAGGGCGAAATACAGCAGTTGTGCCAGGATCGGCGCCAGAACCGCCGCGAGGAGGGTGACCACGAAGAGAATGAGTTGGGCCTGTCCGCCGCCGTGACTGTCGGACGAGTACCGCCGACGGGAACCCATGGATTGATAGAACATCCCGCGCATGAAGACCTGGGACAGCAGGGCGATGGAGCCGAGCATGATCCCGGCCAGCGTCACGTAGAGGATGTCCCGATGCAGGATGTGGCTCATCTCGTGGGCGACGACGCCCTGCAGTTCGTCGCGGTTGAGTCGGGCCAGGAGGCCCGCGGTGACCGCGATGGAGGCCGACTGGGGACTCCGCCCGGTCGCGAAGGCGTTTGGAGCGGGGTCGTTGATGATGTAGACCTTGGGCATGGCCGGCAGGCCCGCCGCGATTTTCATCTCCTCGACGATGTTGAAGAGCTGGGGATGGACGTCGTGCGTGACCTGCTTGGCGCCGCTGGCCGCCAGCAGGATCTGGTCGCCCGAGGCGAAGCTGACCAGGGCCAGGACCAGCCAGATCCCCGCCGCGATGGCGACGCCGAACAGGCCGCCGTCCGGGCCGACCGCCAGGCTCCCGATGAGGAATCCCAACGCCAGCAGCACGGCTGCCATCAGCATCATCAGGAGGATGGAGTTGCGTTGATTGGTTCGAATCAGTTCCCACATGCGACTTGTCGTCCCTCAGCCCGACATCGCGGGCAAAACCGCGTCCCCAGCAGGCCCGGGCGCAATGCCCGCGCCGCGACAAACCACCCGGCGCCGATCCCCGCTCAGGAGAACGTAACCTTCGGAGCCTCGCGTTCCTGGGCGTTCTCGACCTGGAAGAAGTCCCGTTTCGTGAAGGCGAACATGCCTGCGACGATGTTCGACGGGAACATCTGGATCCGGTTGTTGTAGAACAGGACCTGGTCGTTGTAGTTCTGTCGGGAGAAGGCGATCTTGTTCTCCGTGCTGGTCAGCTCTTCCTGGAGGGCCAGGAAGTTCTGGTTCGCCTTCAGCTCGGGGTAGTTCTCCACGACGAGCATGAACTTGCTCAGGGCGTCTGCGAGCTGGCCTTCCGCCTTGGCGGTCTCAGCGACGGACTTGGCGCCCATCGCGGCGCTGCGGGCCTTCGTGATCGATTCGAAGGTCTCCCGCTCGTGCTTCATGTAGCCTTTGGCGGTCTCCACGAGGTTCGGAATCAGGTCGTGGCGTCGCTTTAACTGGACGTCGATCTGCGCCCAGGCGTTGTCCACCTGGTTTCGCGAGCCAACCAGGGAGTTGTAGATGCCGATCAAGACGAGCACCACCAGGCCGAGAATGGCCAACACCACGATCAACGCGACTAATCCTGCCATGTCGTCTCCCTTCTATAGGACAGATTGTGAATCCAGACAGTTCTTACCCGGTGCATCATATGACAAAAGACTCCGTTGTTCCATTATTACTCTCAATTCCTGCCGGCCAGGCCGTCGCAGGTGAAGCGGACCAGGACGATCCGCTCGTAGGGGCTGGCCCGTCCGGCCTCGAAGAGGCAGGCGGCGCCGCCATCGGGCAGGGCGGCCAGGCAGGAGTAGGCGGACGGTCCCGGCCACAAGAGCCGGCTCGCCGACCAGGTCTTGCCCTCGTCCTCGCTCATCCGGACGGTCATATCCAGTCGCTTCCCGGCGTGGGCGGGATTGGAGAAGAGGAGCCGGACGCTGCCGCCCGGTGTCGTGCATCGGATCAGGCTCGCCTGGCAGATCGGCTCGATGAGCGTCGGATCGTGTCGGACCGCTGACCAGGTCATCCCGCCGTCGGTGCTGGTGGCGACCGCCCGGCTGGTCTGCGACCGGTCGTAGTTCCGCATGTTGATCAGGAGCGTGCCGTCCGAGAGTTCGACGACCTGGCATTCATTGACCGCCGGGCGGATCGCACCGCCCAGTCGCCAGGTCCGGCCGTGATCGTCGCTGTAGATGATGTGCGAGCAGTATCCGTCGGGGTCGTCGGGCAGCACGAGGCTGTGGTCGCACGGGATCACCAGACGATTCTTGAACGGGCCCTGCGTCAGTTGAATGCCGACGCCGGGGCCGGTGGCGTACCACCGCCACTGGGAGCGTTTTATGTCCGCGGTGATTTCCTGCGGCTTGGCCCAGGTCCGGCCGTCGTCGTCGCTGTGGGTGACGAACACCCGGCGGGTATCCTTGCCGGCGTTCTGCATGATCTGTCTTTCGGTGTCCTGGCCGAGGTTCCAGGTCATCAGGAGCCAGATCGTGCCGGTGGCTTGATCCACGACTAGGCAGGGGTTCCCGCAGGTGTTGACGCCGTCGTCCCAGACGATCTGCTGGGCGGACCAGGTTTTGCCGGAGTCGGTGGACCGTTTCACGAGCAGGTCGATGTCGCCTGTGTCGGATCGGCCGCCCTTGCGCCCTTCGCAGAAGGCCAGGAGTGTGCCGTCCCGCGTGGTTAGCAGGGCGGGAATCCGGTAGGTGTGATAGCTGTCGGTCCCGCTGACGAAGACGTCTGTCGATTGCAGACCGCCTCCGGGGTCCGCCGGTAGGGCCGCCCAGCAGAGGGATGTAGCGAATATGTGGATCATGGCGCCTGTAGCGATTATCACGACTGCGTCTCCTCAGCGACGTTGCTGGGGTTCTGGCCAAACATGTCGGCCAGCAGGCGTTGGACGGGGCCGTCCTGATCCAGTTGGCCCCGGGTCAAGACGTCCTTGAGTTCGCCACGGTCGAACCACAGACCATGGCCCCGTCGGCATTGGTCGATCCTCAGGGGCGGTTGCGCAGATCCAACGATGACCTTCGCCATTCTTTTGTCGCAGATCGGGCATCTTCGCGGCGGTTCGTCCGTCGCAGTGGCCTCGCGAAACGAACCCAAAAGCTGTCTGGCCTTCTCAGGAGCGTCCATGAGCAGCTCCAATTCGCCGCCGTCGAGCCAGATCCCGCCGCAGTGAACGCAATGGTCGATCTCCACGTCAGCCAACTCCAGGGTGATCATGGCCTTCTTGCACGCGGGACAATCCATATCAAGGGCTCCAATTCCAAGCGTCGCTCTACTATATGCTACTATTTACATCGGCCTGTCAGTCGGTGTTCCATCATACCAGATCCGTCACACCAGGACCACATGGCACAGGCTATGCAGATAGACGGGCGGACCCGTGTGAAATTCATGAAACGCCTCCATGCAAAAATTTTTTTTACGTGTTCCCTTTTTCTCATCAACATCGGCCCCGTGAGAACCGCCATTAGTGTGGACTGACCCCTGTGAGGGTGGCCTGTGGGTATGGTGAAGACGCAGAGAGCGGGTGGACTGCGTCTTCGCCCTTGTGTTGCCCCATCCCGTCGCCGTAACCCAGGGGTCGCACGGCGGGGAGGCTGAGGGTGTCCCATTCATCTCCGCAGGTGTCGTATCACTTCCTTTTGCCTCTTGCCAGCGCAAAGCGCTCCCGTTATCCTGCCGAGATTCGTTCTTCCATGGAACAGGGTCCACATGCGCCGAATCGTGGATTTTCACACGCACGCCTTTCCCGACGCCTTGGCGGCTCGCGCTATGAAGGCCCTCGTTGCGGAGGTGCCGGGGATTCCGGTCTACCTCGACGGCACGGCAGGAGACCTGCTTCGCTCGATGGATCGGGCCGGCATCGAGAAGAGCGTGGTCTGCTGCATTGCGACGAAGCCCGAGCAGTTCGAGCCGATCCTCCGCTGGTGCGAGCACATTCGTTCGGACCGGCTCATTCCCTTCCCGTCCGTCCACCCGGCGGATCCCATGGTCCCCGACCGCATTCATTGTATCCGGCAGGAGGGGTTCCTGGGCATCAAGTTGCACCCCTACTATCAGGACTTCTTCGCGGATGAGGGCCGGATGCAGCGCTTGTACGAAGCGGTCGATTCCTCTGGCCTCCTCCTCGTGATGCATACGGGTTACGATGTCGCCTTTCCGCGAATTCGCAGGGCCGATCCGGCGAGCATTCTGAGGGTCAAGGAGCGATTCGCGGGTCTCAGGCTCGTTGCCACGCACCTGGGTGCATGGCAGCAATGGGATGAGGTGTGCGAGCAGCTTATCGGACGCGGAGTCCCGATGGAGATCTCGTTTGCCTTGGACGAGCTGGATGTCGAGCGGGCCCGGTCTATGATCCTGGGACATCCGGACGGCCATGTGCTGTTCGGGACGGACTCGCCCTGGACGGACCAGGGACAGACATTGGCCCTGTTGGAGAGGTTGCAGTTGCCCGACGAGAAACTCGAAGCCATTCTGGGAGGCAATGCGCTGTCGCTGCTCGGGCTTCCCTGACGGATGGGACGGACCCGACGCTTGTCATCAAGCAAAATTTACAGGATTGTCCGAGAAGGTGCTTTCTTTTTGTGCTGATCTGAGGCATGATAAGTCGATTATCAATGAAGACCTTCGATCCAGGTATTGTGGTGACACATAAGGAAGGCCGAGGTGCGCATGAACCATCTGTCCGGATCGTGGGGCGACCTCGGTCGCTGGCATCAAGTTAGTCCGGGAGGTTAAAGGAGAGACAAATGAAACACAGAGTGTGGAAGGCCGGGTTATTGATGGTGGCATTGACGGGCATCGCCGGCTCGACCGTCTTCGCTGCCGCCGGGACGGGAACAACGAGTCAAAAGCCGGCAGTTGCCTCTGCGTCGCCTCCGGCCGCGCCTGCGGCCCCCGAACACAAGGAGTTGTTCTTTCCGGAGTTCTGGGATGCTTTCCACAACCCGACGCCTTGGTTGAGCATGGGAATGGATCATCGATTCCGGTCGATCTGGGCGGATAATATTGACCGCCTGAATGACAAGGACCGCCAGCATCAGTATGAATTCCAGCGATACCGGACGCGATGGTGGACGAAGTGGACTCTGAACGACGACATCAGCTTTAACACGCGTTTGACATGGGAGTTCCGGACGTGGGATGAACCCCCAAGGAAACCCCAAGATGTCGACTTTGACGAGGCACTGTTCGATTGGTTCAATGTCCGCTGGCAGAATGTCGGCGGCCTTCCGTTGACGGCGGTCATCGGCCGACAGGACCTCATCCTCGGCAGCGGCTGGCTGGTCCTTGACGGCACGCCACTGGATGGGTCCAGAACCATCTTCACGGATGCCGCCAGATTCACCTACATGATGGAAGAGCAGAAGACGAAGATCGAGCTGGTCTATGTCGATCAGGCGTCGGAATCGGATCGGTGGCTGAAGCCTATTTCCGACGAGGACCGCGCGTTGGCCAAGGCGGACGAGCGGGGCGCCATCGTCTATCTGACGAACAACTCCGTGGAGAAGACCCAATTGGAGGGCTTCTTCATCTACAAGAACGACAATCCTGTCGATGTGGCGTTCACCGAAGACCCGGCGTTGCCGGCCGCTTGGAGCCAGAAGGCGGAGATTTTCACGTTTGGCGGGGCGATCGCCGGCAGTGTGGGTGAGAACTGGAAGTACCGTGCAGAAGGGGCCATCCAGACGGGAACCAAGACCGGGAATGTCGGCGCCGCCAACGGTGTGGAACAGGACTTGGAGGCATATGGCGCCTTGACCAATCTTACGTATTCGTTCAAGGACTCGCTCAACAACAGCGTACACATCGGTTACGAATATGCCTCCGGTGATGATCCGGGCACGAGTGACAACGAGCAGTTCGACCTGCTGTGGGCGGAGTGGCCCCGCTGGAGCGAGCTCTTCATTTACACGTACACCTATGAGACGTCGATTGCCGAAAGCACCAACCTGCATCGGGCGAACATTGGTCATGCGTTCGATCTGAACAAGCAGTGGAGGATCGAAACCGATTACCACGCTCTCTGGGCGGATGAGAACACCGGCACAGTCCTTCCGGTGGTTCAGACCTCGGATGACCACAAGTTCCGCGGGCATCTCTTCACGTGCTGGGCCAAGTACAAGTTCTCCCCGCAGTTGTATGGCCACCTCCTCGGGGAGTATTTCACCCCGGGCAACTACTACGAGAAGAGCAACAACGACGACGCCTTCTGGCTGCGCTTCAACGTCGAGTACGTCTTCTGACGCAGGCGACTCGTTCATCTCAGTGACAGCAGAGCGGTTCGCCGGCGGGTTTCTCTTGAGTCCGCCGGCGAATCGCCTTATAATCAGGGCCCTATGGCTAAGAAAAGTGCGCTCAATCAGGCGTTGTTGTCCGGAGACGAGGCTCTGGCTCGGGGAGCCTATGAAGCGGGCCTGAGCGTCGCCTGCGCGTACCCGGGAACTCCCTCGACGGAGATCCTGGAGACTCTGGCCGGGTTTCCGGAAATCGACGCCCAGTGGTCGGTGAATGAGAAGGTGGCGTTCGAGGTGGCCCTGGGCGCCGCGACGGCGGGGGCTCGCAGCCTGTTCGCCTGCAAGCACGTCGGGCTCAACGTCGCGATGGACCCGCTCATGACCGCCTCCTACACGGGCGTCCTGGCGGGCTTCGTCGTCGTCGTCTGCGACGACCCCGGCATGCACTCGTCCCAGAATGAGCAGGACACGCGCTGGGTGTCTCTCTATTCCAAGATGCCCATGCTCGAGCCCTCCAGTCCCGCGGAGGCCAGGGAGTTCGTGAAAGAGGCGTTCGCGATGAGCGAGCGGTTCGACACGCCCGTGATCCTGCGGATGACCACGCGGATCGCCCACACGAAGGAGAACGTGACGATCGGCGAGCGGCAGGTCCCCGAGCGGCCCGCCTTCGAGCGCAACGCCGCCAAGTACGTCATGGTCCCGGGCCACGCCTACCAGCGCCACATTCTGGTCGAGCAGCGCCTCGTCAAGCTCAAGACCCTGGCGGAACGGACCCGTCTGAACCGCGTCGAAAAGGGCGACGGCAAGATCGGGTTCATCACATCCGGCGTCAGCTACCAGTACCTGAAAGAGAACTACCCCGATGCTTCCTACCTGAAGCTCGGGATGAGCTATCCGTTCTGCGACGACAAGATCCGTGCGTTCGCCAAGAGCGTCAAGAAGCTTGTCGTCGTCGAGGAGCTGGACCCCTTCATCGAGGATCACGTCAAGTCGCTCGGGGTCAAGGTCGTCGCCAAGGACCCGTCGTTCCGGATCGGGGAACTGACGCCGGAGTTGATCCCAGCCCTCGTTGCCGGCAAGGCGAAGCAGGAGCAGAAGGTCGCGAAACGCAAACCCCGCCTGTGTCCTGAGTGTCCGCACTGGGCGTCGTTCGCGGCTCTCAAGAAGATCGACGCCTACGTCGCGGGCGATATCGGCTGCTATACGCTGGCCTGCCTGCCGCCCATGTCGGCGTTGCACTCGTGTCTGTGCATGGGCGCGGGCGTCACGTTCCACGAGGGCTGGCGCAAAGGGGCGCCGGGCAAGTGCATCGTGGGCGTGGTCGGGGATTCGACCTTCGTCCATTCCGGTATCACGGGACTGATCAACGCCGCGTACAACAGGACCAAGGGCGTCATCATCATCCTGGACAACTCGACGACCGCCATGACCGGCGGCCAGCAGCACCCGGCCACCGGTCTGACGATCCGCAACGAGCCGACCAAGAAGCTGGTCCTGGAAGATCTGTGCCGGGCCTGCGGCGCCGACAACGTCGACGTCGTCGATCCGAAGAACATGGTGGAGTTCCGGACGATCCTCGAAAAGCGAGTCCATGAGGACGCCTTGTCTGTGGTCATCTCCCGGCATCCGTGCAAGCTGCTCAGAAGGTGATAGTCAGGAGGAAATCCGAAATTCGATATTCGGATTTCGAGTTTTTGACACAGAGACACCCATGAAGGACAAAGTCTACAGCATCACGTTCGGCGGCATCGGGGGACAGGGCGTCCTGAAGGCGTCGGAGATTTGCAGTTGGGCGGCCTTGTTTGCCGGATACCACGTGAAGAAATCCGAGGTTCACGGCATGGCCCAGCGCGGCGGCTCCGTCGAGTCGCATGTCCGGTTCGGCAAGCGGGTGTATTCGCCCCTGGTGCCGACCGGCGGCGCGGATTTCCTCCTCTGTTTCCACCGGGAGGAGCAGCCCAGACTCAGCGCATTCCTCAAGAAGGACGGGGTCGATCTCACCGAGTACGTCGAGAAGGCCGGGCAGGCCATCGAGAACCCGCGAGGTCTGAACACCTGCCTCGTCGGCGTGTTGTCCGCGAGACTGCCGATCCAGCAAGAGCACTGGATGAAGGCCATCGAGACGGTGTTCAAGAATAAAGGTGTCGAAGAGAACAAGAAGATATTCCTGGACGGAAGGAAGATGGGTCAATCATGATCTGGAAAGAGAAGGTCGAGTGTGCGGCCCCTGCGGATCTCAAGGCGTTGCAGTCGGAGTATCTCAGGAAGCTGATTCCCTATATCTACGAGAACTGTCCCGTCTACAGGCGGAAGATCGACGCGGCGGGGGTCAAGCCGGACCAGATCAAGTCCATTGACGACATCCAGAGGCTCCCCGTCACGACGAAGGAGGACATGCGGGACAACTACCCGTACGGCCTGTTCTCCGCGCCGCAGGACCGGATCGCGGAGATCCACGTCTCCAGCGGCACGACCGGTAACCCGACGCTCGTGGGCTACACGAAGGACGACCTCCATCTCTGGGGCGACGTGATGGCCCGCGCGTTCTGCTGCGCCGGCGCGGAGCCGGGCGACACGATCCAAATCGCCTACGGCTACGGCCTGTTCACCGGCGGCCTGGGCTCCCATTACGGCGCCCTGGAGATGGGACTTCGCATCCTGCCGACCTCGTCCGGCCAGACCGCCCGCCAGCTCAAGCTCATGCAGGACTTCAAACCGAAGATCATCGCCTGCACGCCCAGTTACGCCCTGTACATGGCCGAGGAGGCCAAAACGCTGGGTATCGACCCGGCCAAGGGCAACTGGAAAATCGGGGTCTTCGGGGCCGAGCCCTGGAGCGACGCGATGCGTCACGAGATCGAGACCATCTGGAACATGCTCGCGACGGACATCTACGGCCTGTCGGAGATCATCGGTCCCGGCGTGGCCCAGGAATGCTACCACAAGGACGGCCTGCACGTTTTCAGCGACGTGTTCTACCCCGAGATCCTCGATCCGACGACCCGGGAGCGAGTCCCCGACGGCGCCGACGGCGAGCTGGTCATCACGACGCTGACCAAGCAGGGCATCCCGCTGATCCGCTATGGCACGCGGGACATCGTCAGCATGCGCCAGGAGAAGTGCCGGTGCGGGCGGACGAGCCCGCGGATCAGCAAGATCAAGGGCCGGACCGACGACATGATCGTGGTTCGCGGGATCAACGTCTTCCCGTCGCAGATCGAGCACGTGCTCGTCGGGATCGAGGGCACGCAGCCGTACTACCAGATCGTTGTGGACCGCCAGGCGCACAAGCTCGACGAGGTCGAGGTTCAGGTCGAGGTCGAGCAGCGGTTCTTCTCCGATGAGATCAAACAGCTCAACGTGATTCGCGACAAGATCCGAAAGGAAATCGAGAACGTCCTTTCGATCGGCGTCAAGGTGACGCTCGTCGAGCCCAAGACCATCGCACGAAGCGAAGGCAAGGCCAAGCGAATCGTGGACAAGCGGAAACTGTAGGGGTTGCCTATGAAGATCACACAGATATCGGTGTTTCTGGAGAACCGCAAGGGCAGGCTGTACGACGTGTGTTCGCTCCTGGGCAGCCAGGGCGTGAACATCCGCGCGTTGACGGTGGCCGAGACCGAAAGCTTCGGCGTCCTGCGGATCGTCGTGGACCACAGCGATGTGGCGATCAAGCTGCTGAGGGACAACCAGTTCGTCGCGAACTTCACGGACGTCGTCGCGATCGAGGTCCCGGACAAACCGGGCGGGCTCGCCTCCATCCTCAAGGTCCTGTCCGAGAACGATGTCAACATCGAGTACATGTACGGATTCGTCGAGAAGTTCAGCGACAAGGCCCTGCTCGTGATGCGGTTCGAGGACACCGACTTCGCCCAGCAGGTCCTCGCCAAGCAGCATATCCGCATTGTCACGGAGAAAGACATCGAGGGCCTGTGATGGATATCCCGTTCTGGAACAGAGAGATCGAGACGGCGGAGCGCAGCCGCATCGAAGAGCTTCAGCTCCAGCGTCTGCGGCAAACGATCGGCTGGGCCCTCAAGACCGTTCTCTACCGCAAACGGCTCGCCCAGGTCGGGATCAACTCGCCCGACGACGTCAAGAGCCTGGGCGACCTGCGCCGGATTCCCTTCACGACGAAGGACGATCTGCGTGTGAGCTTCCCGAAAGGGCACCTGGCGGTGGACATGGCCGATGTCCTGCGGATTCACTCCTCCAGCGGGACGACGGGCATTCCGACGGTCATCTACTATGCCCGCGACGACGTGGATAACTGGACGGACCTGCTGGCTCGCAGCATCGTCGCGACGGGGGCCACCTCGGCCGACGTCTTCCAGAACATGATGACGTACGGTTTCTTCACCGGTGGGCTCGGCCTGCACTACGGCGCCGAGCGCGTGGGCCTGACCGTCATCCCCATCGGCGGCGGCAACACGAAGCGCCAGATCCAGACCATGAAGGACTTCCAGACGACGATCCTGCACGTCACGCCGAGCTACCTGCTGCACATCCACTCGAAGCTGGGCGAGGAGGGGGTCCGGCTGGAAGACCTGTCGCTGCACAGAGCGTTTATCGGAGCCGAGCCGCACTCGGAGAACACCCGCCGCAAGATCCAGGACCTTCTGCACATCGAGGCCTACAACTCCTATGGCCTCAGCGAGCTGAATGGTCCCGGCGTCGCCTTCGAGTGCGTTTGCCGGAAGGACATGCACGTCTGGGAGGACGCCTTCATCGCGGAGATCGTCGACCCCAAGACGGGCGAGGTCCTCCAGGACGGGCAGGAAGGCGAGCTGGTCCTGACGAACGTGGTGCGCCGGGCGACGCCGATGCTGCGATACCGGACGCGCGACCTGGCGTTCCTGCATCCGCAAGGCTGCGACTGCGGCCGCACGCACCGCCGCCTGTCGCGAATCCTCGGACGCACCGACGACATGCTCATCATCAACGGCGTCAACGTCTTCCCCTCGCAGATCGAGGAGAAGATCATGAAGATCCCCGAGGTGGCGACCAACTACCAGATCCACGTGGACAAAAAGGGGGCCCTGGACCGCCTGACGGTCAAGGTCGAGATCTATCCGAAGCTCTTCCTGGGCGAGGTGTCGAAGCTGGAAGCCCTCAAACGCAGGATCGTCGAGGAGCTGCGGGCCTCCATCACGATCAGTCCGGGCGTCGAGCTGCACGAGCCGGGGTCGCTGCCGGTGTTCGAGGGAAAGGCCAAACGCGTTGTGGATGAGCGGCCGAAAGACTGAAGTAGCGCGGGCATCTTGCCCGTGATCCTGAATTCATGGGCGAAGGAAGGCACCATGGCGAAACAACTGACGATCTTCGTGGAAAACCGGGCCGGTCGGCTCAAGTCGATCTCGGAGAACCTGCACAGGAACCACATCGACATCCGTGCCTTCACGATCCAGGACCGGGGCGACTACGGCCTGCTCCGTCTGATCGTGGACAAGCCCAACGACGCCTATCTGGCGTTGGCCGACGTCGGCTGCGCCTGCGCTCTGAAGGACGTGCTGGCGGTCTCGGTGCCCGACCAGCCGGGCAATTTCCACCTTCTGACCTCGGCCCTGGCTGCCGACGGCATCAACATCACCGACGCCTACGGGTTCGTCCTCCAGCCGCACAAGCTGGGCATCTGCTGCATGGAAATCGAGCAGTCGCAGTTGCCCAAGGCGGCTGAGATCGTCCGACGGGCCGGGTTCACGGTCATGGAGGACGAGGAACTGTACACCTTGTGACGCCCTGTGGCGCAGCCCTTTGGACCGTGTTGCTCGGAGGCAATCATGGCGACAATCACCCGGACGGCCTCAATCTGCCTGTTGTGTCTGTGTCTGTGTCTGTCCTGCTGCTCGAAACCAGGCGTGGACGGCGGCAAGACGCCCACCTCGCGGTCCGCGTGGCCGGAGGGCATGATCGAGCAGGGCAATATCGATCTGACCAATCGGCCCGTTGTCAAGAACGCCGACGGTACGGTCAGCACGGTCCGATCCATTTCTGTCCAGATCGACGGACAGGAGATCTTGATTCCCACGGTCAGCGACGATGGGCGGATCATGTCCGACGAGGACGCGGTTCGGCAATACGAGCGGACGGGCAGGCACCTTGGCAAGTTCAGCTCGGTGAAAGCGGCGACCCAGTACGCCATGCAGATTCACGAAGACCAGGAGCGGCTCGTCCGGTCCGGCGGCAAGATCCCTGTCGGCCGATTCCTGTGGCCCGAGGGCAGGCGCGTCGCGGTGAGTCTGACCTTTGACGACGCCCGTCTCAGCCAGGCGGATGTCGGGGCGCCGATCCTCAACGAATACGGCGTGCCGGCGACCTTCTACGTCTCGCCGGCGCGGGTGCCGGAGCGGCTTGCCGCGTGGAAACGGGCCGTCGCCGCGGGCCATGAGATCGGCAATCACTCGGTGCTGCATCCCTGCACCGGCAATTTCACGTGGTCCCGCAAGAAGGCTCTGGAAGACTACACGCTGGACCAGATGGGCGAGGAACTGGACCGGGCCAACGCGGAGATCGAGAAGCTCCTGGGGGTGCACGCGGTGACGTTCGCCTATCCGTGCGGCCAGAAGTTCGTGGGACGCGGAGAAGACACGCGGAGTTACGTGCCGGTCGTCGCGGAGCGGTTCCTTGCCGGCCGGGGGTGGCGGGATGAAGGCGCGAACGATCCGGCGTTCTGCGATCCGGCGCAACTGATGGCGATGGAGTTCGACGGCCTGACGTTCGAGCAGTTGAAGGTCCTCGTCGACGCCGCGGCAGAAAAGGGTTTCTGGCTCGTTCTGTGCGGGCACGAGATCGGCGCAGGCGGCCGTCAGACGACGCGGACCGATACCCTCCGAGCCTTCTGCGAGTACGCAAAGGACCCGCAGAACGGCGTCTGGGTGGACACCGTCGCCCATGTCACGCGATACGTCCTGGAGCACAGAAACGACGGGGGCCAGACTCGACTGCCATGACGGCGCGACTCTGACCCCCGTTGTCTCGACCGCTGTGGTCTGCTCGTCTCAGCCGTTCAGGACCCAGCCCTGGCGGTACTGCTTGCGGATGTACTTGTCGGCCTCGGGGCAATGGGTCGCCTTGAGGTTCTTGGCGTCCCACTCGAGTTTCCGCCCGACCCGGTATGCGACGAGGGCCAGCAGGTTGTTCTCGATGAGCGCACCGGAGTAGTCGAAGTTGCACAGCGTGGGCTTGCCGGTCTTGCAGCCGATGATCCACTCCTCATGATGACCCGGCGACGGCGGGATCAGGTCCTTTGCCTTGGGGGACGCGTACTGCGTCATGTCGTTGGAGCCGGTGGGCATCAGGATGCGGAAGTCGTAGTCGCAGAGCAGGTAGCCTTTGTCGCCGTTGAAGAGGACGCCCTTGAAGAGCTTATCGCGATTGAAGGCTTCGGAGGGCATGCCGGGCTTCTTGCCGCCGTCGTACCAGTAGAGCTTGACCGCCGGACGCCAGTCGTTGGCGGGGTGGTCCCACTCGGCGGTCAGCCACTGCGGGCACGTGTCCGAGTTGACGGGCGTTCCCTCGGCCTGGCAGGTCGTCGGTAGTTTCAGATCCAGAGCCCAATACGGCATGTCCATCATGTGACTGCCCATGTCGCCGATCTGGCCGCTGCCGAAGTCCCAGAAGCGGTTCCAGGCCAGGCAGCCGCCGAGATAGCCGGGATTGAACGGGTGGGCCGGCGCCGGTCCAAGCCAAAGATCCCAGTTCAGGTGGCTGGGCACGGGTTCCACTGCCGGCAGGTAGCTGCCTCCCTCGGGCGTCCGGCTGCACCAGACGCGAGCCTCTTTGACGGTGCCGATGGCGCCGCCGCGGATCAGCTCCACCATCCGGCGGTAGTTGTCGCTCGCGTGGATCTGAGTGCCCATCTGCGTGGCGATCTTGCCTTTGTTCTTGAGATAGGTATCGCGGACCATCCTCGCTTCTTCGACGGAGTTGGCCAGGGGCTTCTCGCAGTAGACGTGCTTGCCGCGGTTCATCGCCCAGATACTGACGAAGGCATGGGTGTGGTCGGTCGTGGCGCAGACGACCGCGTCGATGTCCTTCTGTTCCAGGCATTTGCGCCAATCGTTGTAGAGCCTGGCCCCCGGGTACAACTTCGCGGCCGCCGCGAGATTCTGCTCGTTGACGTCGCAGAGGGCCACGATGTTCTCGCTCTTGACGCCTCTCAGGTTGTCGGCGCCGCGGCCGCCAACCCCGATGCCGGCAATGTTGAGCTTCTCATTGGGGGAGTTGCCCGCCTTGAGAATCCCGGACTTGAGGATGATGATGCCGGCCCCGAGGGCGGCGGTGTGCGCGAGAAAGGTTCGACGATTCACGTGCTGGCTCATGGAATACCTCCCATCGTCAAGAAACAGCTCCAGTTGAATGCACCTTCCAAGAGAGTAAGAGCCCGGGTCACGCGGTTCAAGCACTTTCTTCACTTCGCGTCTCCGCTGCCCGATGCGAGCGCCGCGAGTGAGGGTTTTCTCTTGGACCTCGTGCAGGGGCACGGGTAGAATGCCCCTTGCAGATGTGTTCCCCAGCGAAGTGGAGGGGGGCTGGACCCGCGGTTGTCGGGGTCGGAAACCGTGAAAGCGTTGCCCTCCGCGAAAAAGTCTTGCAATGGACCGCGATGGTCAATACAATCAGTGACTTTTCCGAGCGATCCTGCTTAAGAAAGGACGAACAACGGCATGAGTCTTCAATCGTTTTTCAGCCCGAAGTCGGTTGCGATCATCGGGGCCTCCCGCCAGAAAGGCAAGGTGGGGTACGAGATCCTGGTCAATCTGATCGCGGGCGGCTTTGCGGGCAAGATCTACCCCGTCAACCCCAAAGCCGATGAGATCGAGGGCTTGAAGGTGTATCCCGACCTGCCCTCCATTGGCGAAACGCCGGACCTCGTGGTCATCATCGTGCCTGCCCAGTTCGTGGCGGGCATGCTGGAGGAGTGCGCCAAGGTCCGCGTCAAATCCGTCGTCATCATCACGGCGGGTTTCAAAGAGGTCGGCCCCGATGGCAAGAAGCTCGAAGAGGAGATCGTGCGGATTGCCAAGCGGTCGGGGATTCGGTTCGTCGGTCCCAACTGCCTGGGCGTGATTTCTCCGTCTCACAAGCTCAACGCCTGCTTTGGCGGCGACCTGCCGATCCCGGGCGGGATCGCCTATATCTCCCAGTCCGGCGCTCTGTTGGCGGCCATTCTGGACACCGCCAACGCCAATGGCATCGGCTTCAGCAGCTTGGTGAGCATCGGCAACAAGGCGGATGTCGACGAACTGGACCTGGTCGAGGCCTTCGGCTCACAGCGGGAAACCAAGGTCATCGCCGGCTACCTGGAGAGCATCACGGACGGCAACGCCTTTGTTCGAGAGGCCGAGCAGATTTCCCAGAAGAAGCCGATTCTGCTGATGAAGTCCGGCCGCACCGCGGCGGGCGCCAAGGCCGCATCCTCCCACACAGGCAGCCTGGCCGGCGGCGACGTCGCCTATGAGTCTGCGTTCACGCGGGCCGGCGTTATCCGCTGCGAGTCCATCAAGGAGCAGTTCGATTTCGCCCAGGCGTTCGCCAACCAGCCGTTGCCCAAAGGGCAGAACGTGGTCGTGATCACGAACGCCGGGGGGCCCGGCATCATGGCCGCCGACGCCATCGAGCAGAAAGGCCTGACTTTTGCGAAGCTGACCGACGAGACGAAGAAGAAGCTGGCCGAGAAGCTTCCGGCGGCGGCCAACGTCCACAACCCGGTCGATGTGCTGGGCGACGCGCTGGCCGACCGCTACGAATATGCGTTCGACGTGGTCCTGGACGACCCGAATGTCGATGCGGCGGTCGTGCTCCTGACGCCGCAGGCTATGACGCAGAGCAAAGAAACCGCCGAGGCCCTCGTCAAGATCGCCAAGAAGAAGGGCAAGCCCGTCCTGGCCTGTTTCCTTGGCGCCGCCAAGGTGGAGCCGGGGATTCAGGTCCTGCGCAAGGGCGGAATCCCGCAATATGATTCTCCGGAGAGCGCCGTTGCGACGCTGTACGTCATGTGCGAGTACGTGCGGTGGAAGGGCCGACCCAAGCGAGTGGTCCGCCTGTTCTCCGTCAACCGTCGCAAGGTCGAGAGTATCGTGGAGCGGCACCTCCGCCAGGGATTGCTCGACATCGGCGAAGCGGAGGCCAAGGACATCATCGAAGCGTACGGCTTCGCGACGCCGAGAGGCTCGATCGCCACGACTGCGGACCAGGCGGGCAGCATCGCTCAGCAGCTCGGCTATCCCGTCGTGCTGAAAATCTGGTCGCCCGACATCCTGCACAAGTCCGACGTCGGCGGCGTGAAGGTCGGACTCAAGAGCGAACAGGAGGTCAAGGACGCCTTCGACCTGATGATGTACCGGATTCCCAAGAAGAAGCCCGACGCGAAGATCCTGGGCGTGCTCGTCCAGGAGATGGTTCGCACCAGCGGCAAGGAAGTCATCATCGGCATGCACCGCGACCCGCAGTTCGGGCCCTTGATGATGTTCGGCATGGGCGGCGTCCTGGTCGAGGTGCTCAAGGACGTTTCCTTCTACCTGGCCCCTCTGACGGCTGAGGAAGCCAAGCAGATGCTCGTGGCCACCAAGACGTACAAGATCCTCCAGGGCGTCCGCGGGCAGGAGGGCGTGGATATCGAGACGATTGCCGAGGGACTCCAGCGGGTGTCCCAGTTGGTGACCGAGTTCCCCGAGATCAAAGAGATGGATATCAATCCCTACGTGGTAGGCGCGCCCGGTACGACCGCGATCGCCGTGGATGCCCGTATTAGCTTAGAGAAGAAATGACATGCAAGAATTCGACTGGAAAGCCAAGTACAAAGACAAGATCAAGACCGCTGCTTCGGCCATGAAGCTCATCAAATCGGGCCACAGCATCTTCATCGGGACCGGCTGTGGCCAGCCGCAGCATCTTGTCGAAGCGTTGGTCGAGTACTCCGATCACATCTATGACGCCCACATCGTGCATCTGCTGACGATGGGCGAGGCCCCCTACGTGCACGAGAAGTTCCGCGAGAAGTTCAAGATGAACAGCTTCTTCATTGCGGAGAATGTGCGGGACGCCCTGGAGAAGGGGATCGGGGATTACACGCCGATCTTCCTGTCCGAGATCCCGATGGAGTTCGAGACTGGACGCATTCCCGTCGATGTGGCGCTGATCTCGGTGACGCCGCCGGACGTCAACGGCTTGTGCAGCCTCGGGGTGTCCGTGGACATCGTCCAGGCCGCCGCGGCCAACGCCCGCTACGTGATCGCCCAGGTGAACAGCCAGATGCCGCGGACGCACGGCAACAGCTTCTTGCACGTCAATACGATCGATGTGCTCGTCCCGCATGACGAGCCCATGATCGAGATTCCGATCCCCCAGCCCGATGATACGCTCCGCCGGATCGGACAGAACGTCGCCCAGCTCGTCGAGGACGGCAGCACCATCGAGTGCGGAATCGGGCGAATTCCCCAGGCCCTCGCGGAATACCTCGTGTACAAGAAGGATCTCGGCGTCCACACGGAGATGTTCAGCGACTGGATCATTGAGCTGATCGAGTGCGGGGCCATCACCTGCTCCAAGAAGTCAATCAATCGCGGCAAGATCGTCGCCAGCTTCTGCATGGGCTCCCAGCGGCTGTACGACTACATCAACAACAATCCGTTCTTCGAGTTCTACCCGACCGAATACGTCAACGACGTGAACATCATCGCGCAGCACGACAAGATGGTGGCGATCAACGTCGGCCTGGAGATTGATCTGACGGGCCAGGTCTGTGCGGATTCGCTCGGCTACAAGTTCTACAGCGGCATCGGCGGCCAGGTGGACTTCATCCGCGGGTCGGTCCGCAGCCGCGGCGGCAAGGCGGTCATCGCCATGCCCTCGACCGCCCGGGACGGGCAGGTGTCGCGTATCGTGCCGCAGCTCACCGAGGGCGCCGGCGTCGTCACCACGCGAGGCGACGTCCACTACGTCGTCACCGAGTACGGCATCGCCTACCTGCACGGCAAGAGCATCCGCCAGCGTGTCCTCGATCTGATCAACATCGCGCATCCGAAGTTCCGCAAGGGCCTGATGCAGGCGGCCAAGGCCCGCAACTACATCTACCAGGACCAGATCGAGCTGTCCTGGGACCAGGTGAGCTATCCCGAAGACCTCGAGCACTACGCGACGCTCCGCGACGGGACGGAAATTTTCTTCCGACCCATCAAACCGGTGGACGAGCCCGCGCTGTCCGAGATGCTGTATTCGCTGAGCGAGCAGTCGGTGCGGACCCGCTACATGACCCAGACGATGGCGTTCCCGCACAAGGACGTCCAGCAGTTGACCAACATCGACTACCGGAACAACCTGGCGATTGTGGGCCTGGTCCCCGGTCCGGGCGGCGAGGACATCGTTGCCATCGCCCAGTACTACCTCGATCCCAAGACGCAGGCGGCCGAGGTGGCGTTCATCGTCCAGGACGAGTGGCAGGCCAAGGGCATGGGCACTTTCCTGCTCGAGTACATTACGCAGGTGGCTCGGCAGCGGGGCGTCAAGCGGTTCTACGCGAAAGTCATGTCGGAGAACCGGCCCATGCTGGCGATCTTCCAGAACTCGGGCTACCGGGTCAATGTCGAGTTCGACGGGGACGTCTACCACATCTCGTACGACATAACGAAGAAAGAAGAATAGTCCGGCCGTCCCGGTCGGGGCTCCCGGGGCAATCTGTCCCGGGAGCGCGTGCAGAACCGAGGCGATATTGTCCGCGCGAAAAGCTGTATTCATCCACTCGGAAGAGATCGAGAAATACCGCTACCCCGAGGATTGTCCGTTCAAGGCGGAACGAGCCGGACGCACCCGGCGGGTCCTGTATACCATGGGACTGCTGTGGACGGAGACGACGCGCGAGGTGGCCCCGGTGCCGGTGCCTCGCACGGTTCTGAAGAAGTTCCATTCCGCGCGCTATCTCCATGCCCTCCGGAGCGCCCAGAAGGGCAAATGGGAGCTGGATGCGCTGCACATGGGCGTCGGGACGGACGACTGCCCGGTCTTTCGAGGGATGTACGATTACGCGGTGCTGGCCGCCGGCGCGACGCTCGTCGGCGCCGAGATGATCCTCAGCGGCCAGGCCGAGATCGCGTTCAATCCCTCCGGCGGCTATCACCACGCCTTCCCCGAGAAGGCCGCGGGTTTCTGCTACATCAACGACAACGCCCTGGCCTGCACGATCCTGTCGGAGGCGGGCAAGCGAGTCCTATATCTTGATATCGATGTCCACAATGGGGACGGCGTGGCCGCTGCGTTCTACGACCGCTCCGACGTCATGACGATCTCGCTGCACGAAAATCCCAGGACCCTGTTTCCCGGCACCGGCTTCGAGGAGGAAATCGGCGAAGGCGAGGGACGGGGATACTGCGTGAATCTGCCGTTGCCCGTCGGGACCTTCGACCAAGCGTATCTGCACGCGTTCCAGGAGATTGTCCCGCCCCTGATCGAGGCCTACAATCCGGATGTGATCGTCTTCGAACTCGGGGCCGACTCGCTCGCAGGCGACCCCCTGGCCCATCTGCAACTGACGAACAACGTCTATGCCGAGGTCATCCAGCGTCTTCTGCGGTTCAACAAGCCCATCCTCGCGACCGGGGGCGGCGGATACCACGTGGAGAACACCGTGCGGGCGTGGGCGCTGGCCTGGACGGTCCTGTCGGGCCAGGACCTCGATGTCGGGATGGACGCTGGCATCGGCGGGGTCATGCTCCAGAGCACCGACTGGCAGGGGGGGCTTCGCGACAGGGAACTACCCGTGACATCGCAGCAGCGGGACATGGTCATGCCGGCCCTGGAGAGCTCCATCGAGACGATCAAGGCCAAGGTCTTTCCTCGTCACGGCCTGTGAGGCACAGTCCCAAAGACAGACAGCGCACAGGGCTGTCTGTCCTGCACGCTGTCGTGAAGGGGAATGTTCATTTCGATGATCGGCCTATTTTGCGGATGGGTCCTGGTGCTGCGGGGACTGGAGCAGGAAGGTCAGGGCGGTCCCGATGAGCAGCAGAATGCCCGCGGTGAGGAAGGACGACCTGTAGCTGCCGCCGCCGGACGCCGTGAGCATCTGCTGGACGCGACTGAGCGCAAAACCCCCGACGCCCCAGGCGGTGAACACGATCCCGTAGTTGACGCCGAAGTTTTTCAGGCCCCAGAGATCCTTGGTAAAGGATGGGAACAGCGACAGATTGGCCCCGTAGTTGAACCCGATGAGCGTGGCGATCAGCACGATGGCCAGGGCAGGAGTCGCCTGGGATGCGGTCACCGGGATGGCGATGAACATCAGGACCGCCTGGAACAGCAGGACGATCATCAGCGTCCACCTGCGTCCGATCCGGTCGGACAGAATGCCTGCCACAATGCGTCCGGCGGCGTTCCCTACGGCGAGGACCGCCACTGCGATGAATGCAGCGGCGCCCATGCTCTTTTTGGCCATGCCGCTGACGCTGCTGATGACCATCAGTCCTGCGCCGGCGCCGATGAAGTACATCAGCCACAGGAGGTAGAAGGTGCGGGTTCGCAGCATCTCGCCCGGAGTGGCGAGCACGACGGCCACCGCCTTCTTCTTCGCGGTCGAGCCGGCGGGGACGTAGCCGGCAGGAGGATTGACCAGCAGGAGGGACAAGCCGCAGACCACGAGGAGGAACGCCACGCCGTAGAACCGCATGGCGCCCAACACGCCGTAGTGTCCCAGCAGGTACTCCGACAACGGCGCGATGTACACCGACGCCAGGCCGAACCCTGCGACGACCAGCCCGGCGATCAGGCCGGTCTTGGCCGGGCCGAACCACTTCAACGCCGGCGGCGTCGCCGCCGAGTAGCCGAATCCGATGCCCGCCCCCACCAGGACGCCGAAGCCCAGAACCCACACGGTATAGCTCGTCGTGGTGGAGATCCACAGCAGACCGCCGCTGACGAGCAGGCCGCCCAGGAACGCGGTGACCCGCGGGCCGAGCTTGTCCTGGCATCGCCCCGCCAGGATCATCGCGAAAGCGAAGACCAGGCAGCACAGGGCGTAGGGGTCGTTCAGCCTCGCGGGGTCCCACCCGAAGTCCTTGGCGATGGCCGCCTTGAACACGCTCCAGGCGTAAAGGATGCCCAGGGCCAGATTGATGCCCGTGCCGGCGAAGGTGACGATCCAGCCGCGATTGGCCGCCGGGTCCTTGGCGAGATCGGTTGGTTGTGCTGTGACATCGGCCATGATCGCTCCTTGGAATTGATGATTGATAAGGGATGATGGATGATTGAAAGAGGACGGTCCGCACTCCGCGTCCAATCCTCAACGATCAATCATCCATCATCCTTGGGAGGTTACTTGCCTCGGCCCTTGACCAGGACTTCCACGACGCTCGGGTCGGCGAGAGTCGTGATGTCCCCGAGGTTGTCGGTGCTGTTCTCGGCGATCTTGCGGAGAATCCGGCGCATGATCTTGCCGGACCGCGTCTTCGGCAGAGCGGGCGCGAACTGGATCACGTCCGGCGCCGCGATCGGACCGATCTCCTTGCGGACGTGGCTGACGAGTTCCTTCTTGAGCTCGTCGCTCTCGTGGATGCCCTCTTTGACGGTGACGAACGCGTAAAGGGCTTGTCCCTTGATCTCGTGCGGCATGGGGGTCACCGCGGCCTCCGCCACTTTGGCGTGGCTCACCAGGGCGCTCTCGACCTCGGCGGTTCCGATGCGGTGGCCGGAGACGTTGACGACGTCGTCGATCCGTCCCATGAGCCAGTAGTCGCCGTCGGGATCGACGCGGCAGCCGTCGCCCGTGAAGTACTGATCCGGGAACATCGTGAAGTACGTGTCGATGAAGCGGTCGTGGTCGCCCCACATGGTCCGCATCATGCCCGGCCAGGGCTTGCGAATGCAGAGCTTGCCGCCCTCGTTGCGTCCGCATTCGCTGCCGTCGTCGCGGAGCAGGACCGGATCGACGCCGAAGAAGGGGCGCGTGGCGCTTCCCGGTTTGAGCGTGAACGCGCCGGGTAGCGGCGTGATCAGGATGCCGCCGGTCTCCGTTTGCCACCACGTATCGACGATGGGGCAGCGTTCATGGCCGATGTGCTTGTAGTACCACATCCAGGCCTCCGGATTGATCGGTTCGCCCACGGTGCCGAGGACCCGCAACGTGTCGAGCTTGTACTTGGCGGGCCACTCGTCTCCGAGTCGCATGAGGGAGCGGATGGCGGTGGGGGCGGTGTAGAACACCGTGACGCCGAACTTGTCGCAGACCTGCCAGAATCGTCCGGCGTCCGGATACGTCGGGATGCCCTCGAACATCAGGCTCGTGGCGCCGTTGGCCAGCGGGCCGTAGACGATGTAGCTGTGTCCGGTCACCCAGCCGATGTCGGCGGTACACCAGTACACGTCCCGGTCGTGTACATCGAAGATGAGCTTGTGGCTCAGCGCGACGTGCAGCAGATAGCCGGCGGTCGTGTGGACGACGCCCTTCGGCTTGCCGGTCGAGCCGGAGGTGTAGAGGATGAACAGCGGGTCTTCCGCATTCATCTTCTCGGCTTCGCACTGGTCCGCGGCTTTGGCGATCTCGTCCTGGTACCAACTGTCGCGCCCCTGCTGCATGGCGCACGGGTCGTCCGCGGCCTTGACGACGATGACGCTCTCGATCGAAGGCGTCTTGCGGAGGGCTTCGTCGGCGATGGCCTTGAGCGGGATGTGCTTGCCGCCGCGGAGCGAGACGTTGGCGGTGATCAGCATCCGGCATTCCGAGTCGTTGATTCGACCTTCCAGCGCCTCGGCGCTGAAGCCCCCGAAGATGATGGAGTGAATGGCCCCGATCCGGGCGCAGGCGAGCATCGCCACCGGCAGTTCCGGGATCATGGGCATGTAGATCGCCACGCGATCGCCCTTGTGAATCCCCTTGCTCTTCAGGACGTTGGCGAATTGGCAGACTTCTTTGTGGAGCTGTTCATAGGTGTATTGGCGGACAGCCGAGTCGACTTCGCCTTGCCAGAGGATCGCTGTCTTCTGGGCGGTCGGCGTGTTGAGATGGCGGTCGAGACAGTTGTAGGAGACGTTGAGCTGGCCGTCGGCGAACCAGGTGTGTTCGATCTTGCGGGCCGCTGTGTCCCAGGTATACTGCAGGCTCTGCGTGGGTTTTTTGAACCAGGTCAGCGCCTGCGCCTGCTCCAGCCAGAACCCGTCGGGATCGTTGATCGATCGGTCCCACATCTTCTTATATTGCTCCATGCTCGACACATAGGCGGTCTTCCTGATGCGCTCCGGCGGAGCAAACGTCCGCGTCTCGGTCATTAGCGAACTGATCGCTTTCTCTGATGCCATAGCCGTCTCCTTGTGTGATAAATCCATTCGTCTCCGCAATCGTCGCGGAAACCTCCATCCGGTCGTCCTTGGGTATCAAACGAACCGGACACGGGAGGTTGCCGTAACACCGCGAAGGCATACAGTGTAAAACACAATTTATACTGTATGCCCAGGGGTTGTCAAAGAAAAAAAAGCCGTGTCACGCCAAAACCTCCGTCCTCAGGACTCCGGTTCGGCGGATGGGTGACGCGGGCACAGGAGGGATCAGGTCGGGCAGGCAGGGAGCCGGTTGAGGTTCCAGTAGTGCTGGATGGTCCGGACGGTCTCCTGGAGGCAGGCGTAGTCCGCCGATTTGACCATGTACCCGGCGACGCCGCGGTCGAAGCTGCACGCGATGTCCTCGGACTCGTCGGAAACCGTCAGGGCGACGATGGGGATGTCCCTGAGGTCAGGATCGTCCTTGACTATCTGCAGGAAGGTCAGCCCGTCCGTACCCGGCATGTTCAGGTCGAGCAGAATCAGGGCGGGCCGGGGGCTCCCTCGCGAATGAAGCACAGCCAAGGCCTCCCGAACGCTCGATGCGTGGATCACCGCATCTGTGGCGCTCGGGGCATCAAGGGCTCGTCGGATCGCCAGGGCGTCGACCGGATCATCTTCAATCAGCAGTATGGGTTGAGCACAGGACATGGGCATCCTCCGCCTTCTCGTGGGGAAGCTCGCTCAGCGTCCAGTACACGTCGATGGTCCGGATCGCTTCAACGAAGTTCCTGTAATCGACTGGTTTGATGATGTAGCCGGCCACGCTGTGCCGGAAACTCTCCACGACGTCGCGTTCCTCGCTGGAGGTGGTCAGGACGATGACAGGGATCTTCCGGAGCGCCGGATCGGCCTTGGCAACCCTGAGGAACTCGGTTCCATTCATCTTGGGCATGTTCAGGTCCAACAGGATGACGCACGGCCTGTCGTTGGCTGCGTCCTTGAGGTAGGCCAATGCCTCCTCGCCGTTCGTGGCGCGTTTGAGCGGATTGGCCACCTTCAGATCTCGAAAAGCCCGTTGCACGGTCATGGCGTCAATGCTGTCGTCTTCAACCAGCAGGACAGGTCTGGAGTCTCTCATTGCGTACATCTCCCTGTATAGTCTGAGGCAGTGTGAAGAGGAAGGTGCTTCCCTCGCCGAGTTGGGACTCGACCCAGATCCTTCCCCCGTTCAATTCAACGATCTTCTTGACGAGCGTCAGCCCGATGCCTGTGCTCTCCCCGTCGTCTTTCGGCGACAGCGTCTGGAACAACTGGAAGACCCTGTCGAAGTGCTTCTCTTCGATCCCAGGTCCGTTGTCCGCGATACGGAACGTCCACCATCCGTCGTCCTCGGTGCAGCCGACCGTGATCCGCCCCTGGGGCTTGTCCATGTACTTGATCGCGTTGCCGATCAGGTTCTGGAAGACCTGGGTCATTCGGGTCCGCTCGCACTCCACCACGGGCAAGCGGTCGCAGACTGTGATCTGGATGCTGTCCGGCGGGGCCAGCAAGTCGACGACCTGCGGCACCAACTCGTTCAAATCGACTCGTGTCTTCTCTTCGGTGAGCCGTCCGATCCTCGAATACTGGAGGATTCCGTCGATCAGGTCGTGCATTCGGTCGACTCGGCTCAACAGCAGAACCAGTTGCTCCTTGGCCTCTGCATCCAGCTTGTCTGCGCAATCGCTCGCGATCCAGCCGGCCAGCGTCTTGATGCCTCGCAGCGGCGCCTTGAGATCGTGCGACACGACGTAGGCGAAATCCTGCAGTTCCTTATTGACCTTCGCCAACCGCTGATTGGCGCCCTCCAACTCCTGCACGAGGCGGACCTGTTCCGTGACATCCCGGAAGCTCCACACGCGGCCGACGATCCTGCCGTCCAGAACCTGCGGTTTCGAGTACCTCTCGAAGATCCGTCCGTCCTTGAGGTGAATCACCACGTTGGTCTCGGCCATGGGGTCGGAGTCGAACCCCTGCACATTGGCCACGGTCTTCTCGGGATGCTCCAGGTGCTCCAGCAGGAAGGACAACAGAGGCTCGGCCTCCCTCGACGCGAGAATCCACTCGGGAACTCGCCACATCGTCGCGAACGTCTGGTTGAAGTCCTTGATGTGCCCGCACCGGTCGTCTACCAGAATGCCGTCCGCTGTCGATTCCAGGGTGGCCGTCAGCAGGGAGATGGAGTGCCTCAGCTCGTTGTCCGCTCCTTTGTGTTCGGCGATCTCTCCGCGGAGTCGCTCGTTGATCTCCGTGAGTTCCTGCGAGCTGATGTCCAGCGACCGTTCGATCAGCTTGCGGTCGGCATCAAACCCGTCATAGGCGTCGCTGATGGCTGCAAACAAAGGCTGGTACGGCGCCGGGACAGCGTCCAGGCTGCCCAGGTGTTTCTCGATCTGTCGCTGCAGCAGCTTGTTCATGATTGGCACAGTTGTTCGGAGAAGGTCGTGATCGTCATGGTTTGATTGTGCAGTTCCGCCTGCTTGCAGTCGGGTCGGACCGGACAGATCTCCCCGTAGGAATAGAAGCCCGTCATGGCTGTGTCGCCGCCCAGGGCGTTGCGAACGCACTCCACCTCTTCGTCCACGCGTTGGCGCAGGACGAGCTTGCGTCCGACGCAACTGATGAGCATGGCCAGGCTGGGCGCCGGCTCGCCCTGCGGCTGGGACTGTCTGGCCGACTCGGCGGCGCCGTCGACGAGCCGCTCGACATTGGCCTTCATCAGACGGGCGCGACTGCCCTCCGGCACGTCTCCAGCGAAGGTCATGCTGCCGTCGGCCTCGTTGACCGCCAGAATCGTCCGAACGAGGCGCTCGTTCCCATCGGCCAGAGAGATGCTCAGTGGAAACAGCAGGCCCGTCGCCGGCAGACCGTCGGCTTGATCTCCCAGGTACTTCCTGTAGAGCTGCAGGACAGATTGTCCGTCCAGCTCGTAGACGACGTTGGCTTTGGATCGGGTTACCACTCGATCCGGCCCGAAGGAGTCCCAGCCCCCGCGGGACCCATAGCGGATCTGCATGGCTTCTCCATAGAAGCCGATCGCGACGACGGTCTTGTGGTCGGAAAGAGAGTCCAGGAAGACGGTTGTCTCTTCGAATCGGTCTTGGTCGGCAGCCAGGCCGCCCGTCACGCTGACGTTGGCCGGCAATCGGCTCTGGAGACCCTTCGCCAGCGCACTGCCGTTCACGCTCAAGCCGTCCGACAGAACGAAGACATGTGCCAGGGCATCGCCGAGCAGGGCATCCGCAAGTCGGACCCCCACCTTGAAGCTGTCTTCCATGCAATCCACGGTGGTCTGGGCGAACCGCAGGGGGGTCGCCGCGAAGAACACCCCGGTAACCGTCAGGGAGTTGTCGAAGACCCGATCTCCCAGGATCTCGCCGGCCGTGGAGCAGCCGACGATCCGTGCCTTGGGAAACAGCTCACGAATTTCCTCGACGCACCGAGGTCGTTTGAGGCAGTTGAGGTCGCCGAACACCAGAGCCAGTTGGAACTCATGACTGACGCCGTTGGCGGAAATGGATTGCCAACCTGCTTGCTGAGTCCAGTGCTTCTGTACGATCTTCATATCTTGCTCTCGCGGCGAATCGTCATCCCAATCTACACATACACAGGTCCGTCACGACGGACGGATGCCCATGTCTCCCCGATATCGGCGTAAGGGGACGACGACTCAAGCAGGGGACCTCCGTGCAGCGGGGCAGGAACCCCTCCCTCGGGAGTACTCCCAGTTGTGAACTCGGGCACGCCGGGACGATAACCCCCCGGCGGGCATGGGATTAGCGGACGGACCCGCGACAGCAGCAGTGGAGTCCGCTCCGATGGCCCGGTTTCGCCGATGGAGGTCAAGGAGACGGCGCGTCCCGCGAAGGCAGATTCTGGGACGTGGGATCGTCGCGGCCGGCGCGATCGATGGCTTCCGACGGGCCGGCTGCCTCCCTCGCGTCATGGTAGTGCGTGAGCAGGTACGCCTTGTCCGGCCCGCCGAGATGGTCCCATGGCAGGATGTCGTCGGGCGCGAAGCACTGCCTTGCGGCAGTTTCCAGGTCCATCCCGGCCTGGGCGAACGCCTCCCGCCAGGTCGCGTAGTCGAAGCAGTCGTCCCAGAGATCGAATCGGGCGCCGCGCCGCCAGGCCGCTTCGATCGCGTCGGCGCATCGCCGGTCTCCTCGGCCCATTGCCGCCTCCAGGAGGCTCTGATCGACTTCGTGAAACTTGAACATGAGGAACTTGGCCCGTCGGCGGAGCTTCTCGTCGATGATGAGGCGCCGGGCCTCCTCGAAGTACTCGCGAGGCCGCTGCTCCAGCCACCCGAAGGGCGTGTGCGGCTTCGGCACGAACCAACTGACCGTGATGTTGATGCTGCCGGTCTTGCCGTCCACGCCTCGGCGCAAGGTCGCCAGACGCCGGCACAGGTCCACGATGTCCCTGACGTCGTCGAGCGTCTCGCCGGGCAGGCCCACCATGAAGTAGAGCTTGATCTTCTCCCAGCCCGCTCTATAGGCGCCCTCGACTGCTGCGAACAGGTCGCTGTCCTTCAGAGGTTTGTTGATGATCCGTCGGAGACGCTCGCTGGCTGCTTCCACCGCGATGGTCAGGCCGCTCTTGCGAACGGAGGTGAACAGTTGCGGCACCAGGTGCAACTGCTGATCCACGCGGAGGCTCGGGATCGACAGTCCGACGTGCTTGTCCTCGAAGTAGCCCTGCAACCGGCGCACCAGCTCCTCCAGGTGCGGATAGTCCGCGGTGGACAGACTCAGCAGGCTCACCGTGTCGAATCCGCTGGCGTGGTACGAAGCCTTCGCCAGTTCGAAGATCTTCTCTGCGCTGCGGGAGCGAATGGGCCTTCGGCAGTAGCTCGCCTGGCAGAAGCGACACCGGCCGGGGCAGCCTCGCATGATCTCGATGCTGACTCGCTCGTGAATCGCTTCGACGAACGGTACAATCGGGCGGACCGGAACCGGTGCGTTCTCGAAGTCCTCGACGACCGCGTTCGTGAATCGCGTTCGCAGCCCGGGCTCGGTTGCTCGAAAGGAAGCGATTCGGGGGCCATCGTACTGGAACTCATAGAACTGGGGAACATAGGCCCACTCGAACCGCCTGGCGGCCTCCAGGAGGGTCCTTCGCTTGTCCCAGCCATCGGCCTTGGCGCCGATCAGCAGGGTGGCCAGCTCCACGACTGCGTTCTCCCCCTCCCCGAGCACGAACAGGTCGATGAACTCGGCCATCGGCTCGCAGCAGTTGGCCATACCGCCACCGGCGATGATCAGCGGGTCGCCCTCGGTGCGCTGATTCCGTCGGACGTTCAGTCCCGCGAGGTCCAGGATGTTCAGGACGCTCGCGTAGCACAGCTCGTTCGTCAGGCCAAAGCCGATCACGTCGAAACCGCGGAGGGCTGCCTTCGACTCCAGGCTGAACAGCGGGATTTGCCTGCTTCGCAGGATCTCCTCTGCGTCTGTCCAGGGTGCGAATACCCGTTCGGCGGCGACGCCGTCCATGCCGTTGAGGATGTGGTAGAGGATAGGCAGTCCCGTGTTGGACATGCCGATCTCATAGACGTCGGGGAAGCACAGCGCCACGGTCAGCTTGCACCGGCCGAGGTCCTTGTGGACCTGGTTGACCTCGCCGCCGATGTATCGGGCGGGTCTTCGGACGAACGGCAGCAATTCTCGCTCGACGCGCCGAGCGACGATCTCTATCTTCTGGTCATTCATGGAGCCATTATACATTTGTGATTTACGATTTGCGATTTTCGATTTACGATGAAACCCCATTTGGCGGGCCAGCCCCGGCGCGGCAGATGGTGAATGGTGAACCGTAGATTGTGCAGGATTTCATGCGAACAGATGTGCGTCGTTTCTTGTCGGTGATTGCGCTGCCGCTCTTGGTCGTGGTCATCGTCCAGGTGACCCTCCGCGGGCGAAGACCGGTCGAGGTCGATAGCGGGAATCGGATGGTCATGGGTACGTTCTCCCGCGTGGTCGCGATCGCGCGAAGCGAGCGAGCGGCCCGCGCCTGCATCGATGCGGCGTTCGACGTGCAGGACCGTATCGAGTCCCTGATGAGCTACCACCGCGACGATTCCGAGCTGAATCAGGTCAATCGGTATGCTGCCGAGAAGCGGGTTGCGGTGAACCCGATGACGTTCGAAGTGCTCCGAGAGGCGGCGCGCTTCAGCAAGCTCTCGGATGGGACGTTCGACGTGACAGTCGGACCCCTGGTGGACCTCTGGCGGGCGGCAGGGGAGTCGAACCAGCCCCCGAGCGAGGAGGCCCTTGCCGAGGCCCGCCGCAAGGTCGGTTTCCAGAAGATGATCCTGGACGAAAAGACGATGACGGTCCGCTTCACGGAGCAGGGGATGCGGATCGATCTGGGCGGAATCGCCAAGGGCTACGCCGTGGACAAGGCGGTCGAAGCGATGAAGAAACGCGGGGCCGTCGGCGGCATGGTGGACCTCGGCGGCAACATCCGCTGCTTCGGCCGGGCCCCGAAAGGCCAAGAGAAGTGGCGGATCGGCGTTCAGGACCCGAACGTGACCCCCGACGACCTCAATCCCTCGAAGTACCTGCTCGTTCTGGAACTGGGCGATGCGAGCGTCGCCACCAGCGGAGACTACCGTCGGTTCTCCGTGGTCGAGGGCCACAAACAGAGCCACATTCTGGATACCCACAGCGGTCGAGGCGCCGACAAGCTCGTCAGCGACACGATCATCGCGCCCGATGCGATCTCGGCCGATGCGCTGTCCACCGCGGTGAACATCCTCGGGCCCGAGGCCGGCATGGCGCTGGTCGAGAAGCTGCCCGGCATCGAGGCGATCCTCATCCCCGCGGGAGACAAAGTCTCGCTCCTCTACAGCAGCGGGGCGCGTGCCTACGTTCGCAAGTAGTGAATCGTGAATAGTGAATCGCAAATCGCGAGGGGAGCATCATGACGTTGATCAAATCCATCGCCACGCCGGTCGTCTGGGTGCTTCTGCTGATGGTTGTCGCCCTGATCCTCACTCGCTTGCATCGGAGCAGAAAGGGATTCAAGATCGGCTGGTACTGTCTCCTGGCGGGCATCGTGATCCTGCTGGCCTTCAGTCTGGACCCGGTGGCGAACCTGCTGACGTATTCGCTCGAGTGTCGCTATGCGGCTCCTCTTCCCGACGTGCTCAAGACTCTCGATGTGATCGTGGTCCTTGGGGGCGGCGCCTACCCCTCGGGCGGTCTACGCCGGGAGCCGGAGTTGTCACGTTACGCCTACCCCCGTCTGTACCACGGCGTCGAGTACTTCAAGCGCAGTAGCGCCTCGGTGATCGCATTTTCCGGCGGGCCCTCCAGACCCGGCGCGGAAAGCGAGGCCGAGGTCATGCAGGCGGTGGCGGTGGCCATGGGCGTGCCCAAGGAACGGACGGTGGTCGAGCGGCATTCGGTCAACACGATGACGAACGTCGCCGGCCTGGCGGAGGTCCTGCCGAAAGGCGAGGGCCGACGGATCGGGGTCGTGACCGCCGCCACTCACATGATGCGGTCCGAGAGGGCGTTCGGGCAGGTCTTTCCCCACGACACGATCGTGCCGCTGGCGGTACACTTCACATACAACCCCGCCCCCGGGCTCACCGCCAAGATCACGCCGAAGGTCAGCTATCTGGAGAAGAGCACGATCGCCCTGCACGAGTGGCTCGGCGTCCTGTGGTACGCCGTGCGGTACTGACTGCGAGGAGAAGGGCGAGCAACACGCTGTGACTATGTTGGGGGCAGTGCTTTGGTGATATGACGCTTGTAGATCTTCGCCAGGCCGCCCGCGGCGGTCTCGCGGTACAGACTGGACAGGGCGCGGCCCGTCTCCGACATGACCGTTACCACGTCGTCGAAGCTGATGTGGTGCTGGCCGTCGGAGAGGAAGGCGAAACGGGCGCAACTGAGCGACCGCACCGCGGCGTGGGCGTTCCGTTCGATGCAGGGGATCTGGACCAAGCCTGCCACTGGGTCGCAGGTCAAGCCCAGGTGGTGCTCCAGGCCCATCTCCGCGGCGTATTCGATCTGGTTCGGTGTCCCGCCCAACAGTTGCGTTGCGGCGGCGGCCGCCATCGCGCAGGCGACGCCGATCTCGCCCTGGCAGCCGACCTCCGCGCCGGAGATCGAGGCATTCGTCTTGGCCAGATTGCCGAACAAGCTGGCGGTCGCGAGCGCCCGCAGGATGTCTGCTTTGTCCACGCGATAGGCGTCGCGGAGGCGGTAGAGGATGGCGGGCAGGACGCCGCAGGAGCCGCAGGTGGGCGCCGTCACGACCACGCCGCCGGCGGCGTTCTGCTCTGCGACCGCGTAGGCGTAGGCCGCCAGCAGGGCCTCGGCGCGAAGCTCCGCGTTGAGCAGAGCCGCTTTGCGATGGAACGACCCAGCCTTGCGGGTCAGTCCCAGCGTCCCAGGCAGCGTTCCTGGGGTCCGCAGGCCGGTCTCCAGGGCGCCGCACATGGCGGCCCACACGGTCTCCAGGAACGGCCAGATCTCCTTGCCCTCGCAGGATTCCACGTACTCCCAGAAGGACTGGCCGGAGGATTCGCAGTGTTCGAGGATCTTCTCGACGGTGGAGAGCGGATAGACCTCTCTGGCCTCCTTGTCGCCCAGCAGTGCGCCTCCGCCCACGCTGAAGAAGGTCCGTGCGGCGGTGACGACGCCGGAGGCGTCCAGGGCCTCGAAGACCATCCCTTTCGGGTGGTCGGGCAGTTCCTCGCCGACCTTCCACACAAACTCGACTGGTCGCGGGGCCAGCACTTCGCGGATCGCGACGTCCGTCAAATGCCCCCGGCCGGTGGCCGCCAGGCTGCCATAGAGTGTCACGCGGACGGAGGTTGCGTTGGCGTGGTCTGCGACGAATAGCTCCGCAGCCCGCCGCGGCGCCATGGTATGGCTGCTCGACGGGCCGTGTCCAATGCGATAGAGGTTCTTCAGTGTATCCATGCCCTATTATAGGGGCCCGGACACCGAGCGGGCAAGACGCAGGACACCCCGCAAGGCAGAGGGTGTGTGGCACGCCCCCTACTACGCCGTCCACGTTGATTCGGTGGGCAGCCTATCGGTGTATGGCCTGTTCGGAGTTCCGCGTTTACGCGGTCTTGACCCGCCTGAAGGCGGAACTTCAAACGGTGTCCACAACTTCTTGTCCACAATTTCTGGATGGACGGCCTCGGGGCAGGAGAGGAACCGCAGGCGATCGGGGTTGTCCTGGTAGAGGGGTTTGACGTCCTCGCTGGCCATGCTTCCGACAACGACGAACGATTCTCGACGTACCGACTCGGCTGTATGAGTGCGCTGTTGGGTCTGCGATGGAGCCTGTCACGTCGCGTTCGTCGCGCCGGCTTGCTTGGCCTTGGGCTCTCGCGGTTCAGGGGCGGACTTGCCTCGGTAGACGATGACGCCGGTGGGGCACTTGTTGTAGGCGGCCTCGTTCTGGCCGGAAGGCTCGTACCTGGCGTAGTCCAATCGGGCGAGGTTGTCCTCGACCGCGAAAGCGTCGCTCTGCTTGACGCACAGGCCGCAGCCGATGCAGCCGACCTGGCAGAACGCGCGGGTGTTCTTGCCGTTCTCGCGACTGCTGCACGCGACGGTCATCATGTTCTCGTGGCTGAAGGGGACCATCCGGATCAGATTCCGCGGGCAAGCCTTCGAGCAGGCGCCGCAGCCGGTGCACTTGGCGTAGTCCACGGTCGCCAGACCGTCGACGATGTGCAGAGCGTCGAACTTGCAGGCGCGGACGCAATCGCCGGAGCCGAGGCAGCCGAACTTGCAGGCCTGGACGTTGGCCAGTGCGTTGGCGGAGGTGCAGCTCGGGATGCCCTGGTAACGGCCATAGAAGGTCTTGTCGCTCGCATGGGCGCGGCAGTGGACGATGGGTCGCTGCGCGGGTCCCGAGTTGCTGATTTGCAGATTGAGCGCCGCGGCGATCCTGTTGGCCGCATCGGCGCCGCCCGGCGCGCACTGGCCCAGCAGTTCCGGATTGGCGATCACCGCCTTGGCGTATCCGCTGCAGCCGGGATAGCCGCAGGCGCCGCAGTCGAGGTGGGGCAGGATCTCGTAGACCTGCGTCAGTCGCGGGTCCACGGGGACCTTGAGCCTCTCGCTGGCGACGAGCAGGACGATCGCGAAGGCAGTGCCCAGACCGAACATGATCAGGCCGGCCAGGCCGATATTGGCCCACTGCAAAAGGAGAATGGACAATGGATGGCTCGGAAGGAATGAGGCGATGACGTTCGCCCAATCATCCGCAATCAGTAATCGATAGTCAATCATCAGATCATTCCTGCAAATCCCATGAAGGCCAAGGCCAGCAGGCCTGCCGTGATCAACGTGATCGGCGCGCCCTGGAGGGCCTTGGGGACATCGACCATCTGCATGTTCTCGCGGATGCCGGCCATGATGCAGATCGCGATGGTGAATCCGATGCCGCCGCCGAAGCTCAGGACCACGGCCTCGATCAGCGTGGAGGTGCCCCAGACGACGAGGAACAGGCACAGGCCGAGGATGGCGCAGTTCGTCGTGATCAGGGGCAGGAAGATCCCGAAGCTCTCGTACAGCGACGGGAAGAACTTCTTGAGGTACATCTCGACCAACTGGACCGCGGCCGCGATGACCATGATGAAGGCGACGTACCGCGCGACCTCAAGGCCCAGGGGCATGAGCAGCCAGTGGTCGATCATCCAGGTGAGCGTGCCGCTGAGGGTCATTACGAAGGTGACCGCCAGGCCCATGCCGAAGGCCATGTCGATTCGCCCGGAGACGCCGATGTAGGGGCAGATCCCGAGGAACTTCGTGAACACGAGGTTGTTGATGAGAACGACCGAGACAAAGCCGGTCAGCAGAGTGTAGACCAAGTCCATCGTCGGCCTCCTACGCGGGTTTCTTCTTCAGGTAGTTGATGAATCCCAGCACGAACCCGAACGTGAGGAATGCGCCGACCGGCATGCCCATCGCCGCCCAGGCGGGAAACGCGGTGGGCAGGATCTGGATCTCGAAGAGCTTGCCGGTACCGAGGATCTCGCGGATCGTGGCCAGCACGCACAAGGCGATCGTGAACCCTAAGCCCATGGCCAGGCCGTCCACGATGCTCAGGAGGACGCCGCTGTTGCTGGCGCGGGCCTCCGCCCGCCAGATGATGACGCAGTTCACGATGATCAGCGGGACGTAAGGACCCAGCACCTCGCTCATTCTCGGCTGGTATGCCCGCAGGAACAGATCCGCGATGGTCACGAACGTCGCGATGGTCAGCGTGAATAGCAGGATGCGGACGTGCGGGCGCAGACCCTTGCGCATCAGGCTCACCATGATGTTGCTGCACACGAGCACGAAGATTACGCACAAGCCCATCGTCAGCGCCGGTTTGACCGCTGCGGTCACCGCCAGGATCGGGCAGGTGCCCAGGAGCATCCGAAAGACGGGAATCTCCCGCCAGAGCCCGGTCACGACGGCCTCGGAATAGGGGTTCTGTCTCTCAAGGGTTGCTGCCATTGCCGATCAGCCCTTTCTTTTCCAGTTGTTCTTTGAACTGCGGCACGTAATAATTCATGGCCTGTACGACGGCGGCGCTGCTGATCGTCGCGCCGCTGATGGCCACGATGGTCGAGTCGATCAGCTCCGGCTTGGCCGTGCCGGTTCCCACCAGGTTGAACCGCTCCGTGGGCGCCCCCACGAACTGGTTGCGGTAATAGGCCTCCTTGATCTGGTCGCCGAAGTTGACGGTTTCGCTGCTGGTCATCACGTCGTAGCCGGCGATCTTCTGGAACGAAGCGTCCACGGCGGCCACGAGCTCGATTTTGTCGGCGAAACCGGACCCGACCACCTTGAATACCCAGCCCACCACTTTGTCGTCCGCGACAGCCTTGAACACGACGGCCTTCTCCGTCTTGCCGTCGAGGCCCTGGATCTCGACGGGATCGAGGGGCGCGAAGGTCTTGGCCTCGGGCAGCAGCCCGACGGCGAGATTGGTCAGTTTCGCGGCCTTGTTCAGCTCGATTCGCGGGCCCACGGCGGCGTTCGTCGCAGCCAGGAGTACGCCGCACACCAGCGAAGCGGCGACGAGCAGCCAGCTTTCCCGCACGAAGCGTTTGAGATTATCCAACACGAGGCTTCCCTCCCACCGGCACTCGCCGGAATAATCGATCGATCAGAGGCGTCAGACCGTTCATCACCAGCACCGCGAACATGAAACCCTCCGGGTACTTGCCGACGATGCGGATCAGCAGGGTGATCGCGCCGACGCCCAGTCCGAAGAGCCACATGCCTCGTCGCGTCAGCGGGGCGGTGACCGGATCGGTCGCGATGAAGAACGCGCCGAACAGCAGCGCGCCGCTCGCCAGATGATAGAAGGGCTGCACGTAGGCGTCAGGGTTCACGGCGTAGGCGATCGCGGCGAAGACGAACGCCGAGAGCAGTACGGCCAGAGGGATATGCGGATCGATGGTCCGGCGGATCAGCAAATACGCGCCGCCGAGCAGGGCCGCGATCGCGCTGGTTTCGCCGAGCGAGCCGGGGATGTTGCCCGTGAGGATCGGGAGGAACTGGCGCGCGCTGTAGATCGCGGCGCCGTTCTGGTCCTGGATGGCGATCTTGCTCCAGCCCAAAGGGGTCGCCTGGGTCCGGGCGTCGACGATATTCTCCGGCCCGACCTGGGGCAGATTCCCGTCGATGGTCGCAGGCACCGTCCAGGTCGTCATCAGCATGCCGAAGGAGGCGGTAAGAAAGGCCCGTCCGACCATGGCGGGGTTGAAGACGTTGGCGCCCAGTCCGCCGAAGGCCATCTTGCCGACGCCGATCGCGATGACCGAGCCGATGGCTGCGGTCCAAAACGGCAGGGCGGGCGGCAGCGACAGGCCCAGAATCACCCCGGTCACGACGGCGCTGAGGTCTCCCAGCGATCCGGGCTTCTTGCGAATGATGTCGGAAACCCATTCGGTGACCGCGCACCCGACGACGCAGACACCGATGAGCAGCAGAGCGCGAAGGCGGAAGTAGATGCCTGCGGCGGCGACGAGCGGGATCAGTCCGATGAGGACATCGAGCATGACCCGCTGCGTCGACAGCGGCTTGCGGATGTGTGGTGCGAAAGAAATGGAGAGGTCTTGTGGCATCAATTGGATCCTCGGAAACCCTTGTAGCGGCGTCGATCAGTTCGGCATTTTCTTCTTCCGGCGGGCCAGGAAGATCTTGCCCGTCTTGATGTACCCGCTGAGGTCGATGTTCGCCGGGCAGACGTAGCTGCAGCAGCCGCACTCGATACAGGCGCTGATGAAGTGGCTCTCCGCCACGTCCATGAGGTTGCACTTCACGGCGTGCGCGATCTTCGTCGGATTGAGGTTCTCGGGACACGCCTGGAGGCATCGGCCGCAGCGAATGCAGGGCGTCTGTCGCTGCTCGAATCGGTCCCTGCCGATCTGATCCTCGGTGAGGACCATGACGGCGCCGCCGGTCTTGGTGATCGGCGTGCTCAGGTCGGCGATCGCGATGCCCATCATGGGACCGCCGAGGACGACTTTCGCGACATCGCCGGTGGGGCCGCCGCAGTGGTCGATCAGCGTCTGCACGGTTGTCCCAATGGGGACGTAGTAGTTGCCCGGCCGGGCGATGCCCCAGCCGGTGACGGTGACCACGCGATGGGTCAACGGCCGACCATGAACGACCGCGTCCGCGATGGCGGCTGCCGTCGCGACGTTGGTTACGACGACGCCGATCATGGGCGGAATCCCGCCGGTCGGCACGACCTTCTCGATGACCGCGCGGATGAGCTGCCGCTCGCCGCCTTGGGGGTACTTTGTCTTGAGGGGCACGACGCGAATGCCCGCCGACGCGCCGAGCTTCTGGAGCACGTCGCCCATCCGCTCGATGGCCTTGGGTTTGTTGTCCTCGATGGCGATGTAGATGTTCTTGGCGCCGCAGGCCCGTGCGACGAGCTGGACCCCGGTGATGACCTGCTCGGTCCATTCGAGCATCACGCGGTAGTCGCAGGTGATGTAGGGTTCGCACTCGCAGCCGTTGACGATGAGCGTCTCTTTGGGCACCTTTGCGTCGGGCTGGATCTTGACGCTCGCGGGGAAGCCCGCGCCGCCCATGCCGACGATGCCGGCATTGCGGACCGCATCGCAGATCCGCTCCGGCGTGTACGTGTTTGGATCGAAGCCCGCGGGACGCTGGAACGAAGGCGGGACCGGCTGGGCCGGCGACTCCGCCTCTATGATTACGCCCAGGGTGCGTCCGAGCACTGCATGAGGCAGCAGCGAGATGTCCTTGACCTTGCCCGCGGCGGGTGAGTGCACCGGCGCACAGACGAACGCCTTGCACTCGCCGATCTGCTGGCCCGCGACGACGACGTCGCCTTTCTTGACGGTTGCCTGGGCGGGGGCTCCGATGTGTTGGCTCAGGAGAACGGCCAGCTCTTTCGTCGGAGGCCCCGGCTCGATTCCCCGATCCTCGGTGAGGTGTTTGCCCTCCGGCGGATGCACTCCACCGGCGAAAGAGCGGCTGTCTTGTATCGCTGTGGTCATACCGACGAATTCCGAAATCAGTTCTTCCGATGGTGCCGAGCCACGCTGCGGACGGCCAGCATCATGCCTGCGGTGGTCGCCAGAGCCAGGACCAGCGCAGCCGGCGTCTGAACACGCTGGCCGACGGCGCCCTGGAGGAGCCATCCGAACCCGCCCAGCGCCGCCACGAACACGACAATGGGCAGCAGAAAGGCCACGAGCACCTTGCGAGTCACCGGCGGACCTTCACTGCCGCCAAGCTGCTCGTAGACCTTCTCGCAGTCGTGGGCCTGACTGCACCCTTCGCAGGAATTGGGTTGGGTCATCCTTTTTTCTACCATCAGGGTAAAGCCGCAACTATAATGAGTACGCGTTGGACTTTCAAGGAAAATTCGTCGATCGGGGGTTGGTCTTGTGACGGGAAGAACAGTCTTGACTGCCGTGTGCCTGGGCCTGCTCGCGGGGATCTTCTCGGGTTGCGCCGTCAACCCGGCCACCGGGGAAGAGGAACTGATGTTCTTCTCGCCTGAGCAGGACGTCGCTCTCGGCCGCAAGTACGCACCGCAGATCGAGAAGGCGCTGGGCGGCCGGGTGCCCGATGAGAACCTTCAGAACTACGTGAATCGGATCGGCCAGCGGATCGCGAGGTTCTGCGACCGGCCGGACCTGTCCTATTACTTCGCGGTTGTCGAGGAGGGAGGGGCCAATGCCCTGGCCGTCCCCGGCGGCTATGTCTACATCACCAGGGGGCTCCTGAAGGAACTCCAGTCCGAGGCGCAGTTGGCCGCGGTGTTGGCGCACGAAGTGAGCCACGTCGTGGCGCGGGATACCATGGCGGCGATCAGTCGCCAGATCGGCATGACCGCGGTCCTGGCGGCGGCTGTCGCGAGCGATGCGCCTCCCCAGGTTGCCGGGGCGACCAGTTTCATCTCCGGCGTGCTGACCCTGCAATACAGCCGAGAGGACGAGAAGGACGCCGACCTGACCGGGTTGTCCTACATGACCCAGGCCGGCTACGATCCGAATGGCGTCGTCGAGACCATGAAGATCCTGCAGGAGCTCCAGACGGTCCGTCCCATCGAGTTCTTCTCGACCCACCCGAATCCCGAAAGTCGAATCGCCTACCTGGAGGAGAGAATTGCCCGTCGGTACCCGGGACTCACCGGCCTGAAGGTTGGCAAGGAAGAATACGCGGAGAAGGTCCTCAAACCGCTGGAACAGCACAAGAACCGGATCAACACGCAAATCCAGGAGACGTGGGGAAAAGAGTAGAGATCTACCCCCATGCCGGCGGCACTCCTCGGCACGCCACCCTCGCGGATCACGCCCGCAGAGATTGTGGGCGTCAGCCACCCTGTTGCTGGCGCATCTTGGCCTTGTTGGCTTCCCGTTTGGCCTCCGTCGCGCTGTACTTGCACTTCGGGCATCGGTCCTCGATATCGTTCGGGACGCTGCCGGCGCGGAAGATCTCGCCGCATTTCTCGCATTTGATCGCCTTGACGATCCCATCCTTGCCGCACTCCCTGCACGTCAGAAACACGGGCATCGTGGGCGAGGGGTTGGACAGAGACTTCTCGCGGCAATCCTCGAGATACTGCTTCAATGGCAGTTCGTAGCTCTGCCCACATTTGAGGCACTTCACCAACTGCATCTGGGTGTCGGGAATCTCGTTCCCGCCGCCGCCTCGCGTTTTGATGAATACGACCACCGCCAGAAGGATACACACGACAATGATGCCGGCATAGACCAGGTTTTTCATCGATCAGACCTCTTCTCAAAGCGCGAGTGGTTCGTTCCGCACGATCGCGCGGCTTGTTCCTGCGGGACACTGGATACTCAAAGCCCGGCGCCCCCGACGGACACCAGGATACTCCCCGCGGGATGGGGTGTCAAACGGTTGTCGTTGCGGAAATCGGATGGCCTGCCATCGTCAGGATGCGCGCCGGCTGTTCCGGAAAGCCGGTCCTCGCCGACAGGTAGGCGGATTCCAGCACCGCCATCGTTCGGAGATTCTCCTCGTCGCTGCAGGGGAATTCATGTTCGTCCGGCGTCTGCAAGCTCCTCGCGAAGCTCTCCAACAGGCGTTCCAGGAGGATCGGCTCGTCTTCCTGGTAGTGCCATTTCTGGTCGGTCTGGCTGTCGGAAGCCTGGAGCGTGACTTGGCCGTCCGTCACCGTCAGGATTCCTTCCTTCCCATGGATCTCGACCACGGTGCGCGGCGCCTCCGACTCGCTGCTGCACGTGGCCACCAGACTGCCCATGGAGGCGTCGTTGAACCTCATGGAGACGACCGCGGTGTCTTCCGTCAGACACAGTCGCTGCTGCTTGTCCGGGGCGCGATTGGTCTTGAGGGCATACACCTGCTCGGGCAACGGAAAGCTCCAGAGAATCTGGTCCAGGACCTGGTAGCAGTCGTGGAGCAGGACGCCGCCGCCCGCGACCTGGGGATCGATCTGCCACGCAGGGCGGCTCGAACCGGCGAAGGTGCAGTGCGCCGCGACCAGGAAGACGCTCCCGAGTCGGCCCTGCGAGATCAGGTCGCGAGCGGCGACGACGCCGGCCTTGAATCGTCCGGGATTCGCGACGATGAACTGCACATCCTCGCTTCGCGCCAACAGCGTGAATTCCAGGGCCTCCGCGAAAGTCCGCGCCGGGGGCGTCGCCTTGAGAATGTGGCACTTCTTGCGGATGGCCATCCTGATCTGCTCGTCGCACGTGTGTGTCTCTGCGGCGACCAGGAGACAGTCCAACTGGTTCTGCACGATCAACTGGCGGTAGTCGCTATAGGCTTCGCATTCGAATTCTGCTGCGGTTTTCGAGGCCTTCTGCTGGTCCAGGTCCGCGACCGCCTTGACCTGAAACAGACCGGTCGCCGACACAGCCTTGAGCATGCGCCGACCGGTCTCGTTCAGCCCGAGAATGGCCGTGGTTAGACGCTCTGAACCCATGTCGCCGCCTCCGGCGTCGCCTGTTACTGTTGCTGGCGAGCACCGTTCTTGCCCGGGATGATGAAATGCTCGGGCACCGGGAACTGCGAGCACAGCAACAGCACTTCCTTGCCGACTTCCTCGATCACGGATTCCTTGTCGATGTTCTCGGCGACGCGATGGATGAACGAAGCGATCTGGCGGGCCTCGGCCTCCTTCATGCCGCGGGTCGTGATGGCGGGGGTCCCCAGCCGCAGACCGCTCGGATTGAACGGCGGCGCCGGGTCGCCGGGTACGGTGTTGTAGTTGGTTACGATCCGCGCCCGATCCAGCGCCTTGGCGAGCTTCTTGCCGGGGATGCCCTTGTTCCGCAGATCGATCAGCATGAGGTGGTTATCGGTCCCTCCGGAGACGAGGTTGAACCCGTACTCCATCAGCTTCTCGGCCATGGCCTTTGCATTCGCGACGATCTGCTTGGCATAGGCGACGAATTCCGGGGTGTCCGCCTCCGCCAGCGCCACGGCAATCGCGGTGAGCGTATGCATGTGCGGCCCGCCTTGCAGACCGGGGAAGACCGCCCGGTCCACCTTGTCGGCGTGCTCCGCTTTGCACAGCAACATGCCGCCGCGAGGGCCTCGCAGCGTCTTGTGGGTCGTTGTCGAGACGATGTCCGCGTAGGGCACCGGGCTCTGGTGGATGCCTGCGACGACCAGGCCGGCGATGTGGGCGATATCGCTGACCAGATAGGCGCCGACTTCCTTGGCGATCTGGCCGAAAGCCTCGAAATCGATCATTCGCGGATAGGCGGTGGCCCCGGAAATGATGATCTTGGGCTTGTGCTTCTTGGCCATGTCGCGGATCAGGTCGTAGTCGAGCCGGCCCGTCTGCGTGTTGATCTCATAGGAGACGGAATTGAAGATCTTGCTGGTCATCGAGACCTTCCAGCCGTGGGTGAGGTGCCCGCCGTGGACGAGCGACATCCCCATGATCGTATCGTGCGGCTGGATCAGCGCGGCATAGGCCGCCAGATTGGCCACGGAGCCCGAATATGGCTGGACGTTGGCGTGGTCGGCCTTGAAGACCTTCTTGGCCCGCTCTCGTGCGAGGCTCTCGATCAGGTCGGTGACCTGCTGGCCTTCATAGTACCGTTTGCCGGGATAGCCTTCCGCGTACTTGTTCGTCAGACAGCTCGACGTGGCCGCCATGACGGCCCGCGAGACGTAGTTCTCCGATGGGATCAGGCGGATGGACCCGCTCTGTCGGGCCTCCTCCTGTCGTATCAACTCATAGATCTGTGGATCATACTGTTCGAGAGCGGTCTTCATGAAGACTTTCTCCGGGTACCTGGAACCTGAGCCGGGCCTCCCTGGCCCTGTGGCTGTTCCGAGGTCCTTATAACGCGCCCTCCGGTCGCACACAAGCATTTCTTCGTTGACAAAAACGCGACTCCAGCTACGATAGGGGTGGATACATCGTTTGGAAGGGCAATCACTTAGCGGCATTATGGTTGAACCGGGCGCTCACGCACAATCTCAGGCCAAGGAGCGTTTCGAGCGAGCCCGCCAGGCATCGGAGGCGGGCGACCCCGACGGCGCCATCGGTTTGTATCTGGAGGGGATTCGGCTGGCCCCCGATGATGTCGCAGAAGGCCATATCGAGCTTCGCGTTCTGGCGCTGCAGAGACAGGAGCGAGGGGGGGCCAAACCCTCGGCGCAGGAGGTGGAACGTCGCCAGTCCGGTCGCGGCAGCCCCCTGGACAGGATGATTGACGCGGAATACCTGCTGGCCATGGACCCGGAGCATCTGCCGTATGCCGAGGTCCTGCTCCAGGCCGCGGTGGAAGGGGGATACCGCGAGGCCGCCAAGTGGATCGCCGATCTGGTCTTTCTGGCAAACAACAACGCAGCCAAACCGTCGGCGCCTCTGTACATCGTCCTGCGCGATGCCTATGCGGCTATCGGACAGATCGATCGGGCGGCGGCGGCCTGCCAACGTGCGGCCCGTCTCAAGCCGAATGACAGGGAACTCGTGAAAGAACTCCAGCGGTTGCGAGCCAGGCTTACGGGCGCCTCCGCCAGGTCGAAGGCTGGGGGCGCTGAGAAGAAGTCTGTGCCGCACCGCCAGCGAGTGAAAGACGGGGAGAAGGCTGCGGAAGACCAGGAGGACGCCGACGACAAACGCGAAGCGGCCATGGCGCAGACCGCGAACGAGCAGCAAATGGCGGAGGCCAAGGCGTTCTTCGCCAATGCCCGCAAGGCTGCGGAGGGCAAGCAGTACGACTACGCCATCGACATGTACCTCAACGGGCTGACGCGGGCCCCCGATGCCTTGGAGGAGGGCCACCTGCCGCTGTGTGAACTGGGATTCCAGCGTCGCGGCAAAGGCGGCAAGAAGCCCTCCATGATGGAGAAGGTCCGCAGGATGCGCGGCAAGACCCCGCTGGAGCAGATGCTCAACGCCGAGTACCTGTTCGTCAAGGACCCGGACAACCTGTCGTATGCCGAGGCGATGCTCAAAGCGGCCATCGAAGGGGGGTACACGAGGACCGCCCATTGGATCGCCAACCTCATCTTCCAGACGAACAACGCCATCGAGAAGCCCTCGCTCCAGACCTATCTGCTCCTGAAGGACTCGTACAAGGCGCTGGGCCAGTATGACAAGGCAGTCGCGGCCTGCCAGCGGGCGTACAAGCTCAAGCCCGAGAGCAAGGAGCTGGCGGACGAGTACAAGGACCTTTCCGCCGAGCTGACGATGTCCAAAGGCAGGTACACCGTCGAAGGAGACTTCCGTCAGTCCATCCGGGACCAGGAGACGCAAGCCAAGCTGTACGCCCAGGACCGCGTCATCAAGACGGAGGATTATCGCCTCTCGGCGGTAGAGGACGCGAGAAAGGCCTATGCCAAGGACCCGGACCAGGCGAAGAACATCTTCACGTTGGCCGAGGCCCTCGCGGACTTGGAGGCCGACAAATCCGAGAATGAGGCGATCCAGTTGCTCGAAGGCGCCCACCTGCGGTACCAGGAGTTCAGCTTCAAGGAGCGCGCGGGCCTGCTGAGGATTCGCCAGCTCCGTCGCAAGCTCCGCGAGGCGAGGAAGCAACTGGAGGCCGGCCCGCAGGACAACGAGGCCAGGGAACGCGTCGCGGACCTGACGGCCACGCTGAACGACACGGAGAAGGAGCACTATCGCCTGTGTGTCGAGTACTATCCGACGGACCCCGGGCACAAGTACGAGTATGCCTTGCGCCTGATGCAGAGCCAGCGGTACAACGAGGCCATTCCCCTCTTCCAGGATGCCCAGAAGGACCCGCGACGCAGGATCTCCGCCATGGACAAGGTGGGGTATTGCTTCCTGATGAAGGGGTGGTATGCCGACGCGGTCGATGTGTTCACCCAGGCGATCGATGCGTACGAAATAAAAGATGATGCAGTCGCCAAGGAGTTGCGGTATAATCTGGCGCGTGCGTATGAAGAGCAGGGTGAACGCGAAAAGGCGTTGGACGTCTATCGCAAGATCGCCCAGCTCGATTTCTCGTACAGGGATGTCGGGCAGCGTGTGGACAAGTTGCGGGCCGCATCCGATAGCACAGGCCCTGTGACGCCGGCGCCCGAGGCATCGTGATGAGCAGGGTAACCTCTCAGTACATACTGATTAGAAGATAGCTGTTCAGGAGACCAAAGTGGCACATTCGTTATCGGCAAAGAAGAGAATCAGGCAGAACGCGACACGGCGGACGTTGAATCGCGCCCGCAAGAGCCAGGTGAAGACCCAGATGAAACGCTTCGAGACCACCCTCGAAGAGGGCAATCTCGCGGCCGCCCAGGACCAGTTCAAGCTGCTCACGAAGAAGCTGGACAAGGTCGCATCCACGAGCACGATGCACAAGAAGACCGCGGCTCGCAAGAAGTCCCGCATGGCCAAGAGGCTCAATGCCTTGAAGGCCAAGCAGAAAGCCTGACCCCGGCGCCTTCGGCAACTCTCTTCCTGCCGGACCGCCAGGGCGGTGATTGTGTTTTTTTTGCAGCACCCGGCCGACACGAGTCGGACAGGGTGCTGTTCCTTTACGGGAGAGCAGGGATGGCTCAGGTCTACAAGGATCGGATTCTCAAGTTCCTCAAACGCCAGGAGTATCAGCCGCTCAAGCTGGCCCAGTTGGCCAGGGCGCTGGGGGTCGATGACGACGCCTACGAGGAGTTCAAGACCGCGTTCGACGACCTCCGCCGGGCGGGACACGTCCTCATCGGCTCCGGAAACGTCATCACGCTGCCCGCGATGGCGGGTCAGGTGGTTGGGACCTTCCGGGCCAACGCCAAGGGATTTGGCTTCGTTTGTCCGCTGGAGCCGAACGCCCACGGCGACCTGTTTATCCCGCCCGACGCCACTGCGGATGCCATGAACGGCGACACCGTCCTGGCCAAAGTCAATCGCAAGGGCCGGCACGGGTCACAGGTCCGCTGTTCCGGCGAGGTCCTGCGAATCCTCGAACGGGCGAACAACCGGTTCGTTGGCACGCTGATCCGCCATCCCGAGTCGTGGATCGTCCAGCCGGACGGTAGTGCGTTCACCGAGCCGATCGTGATCGAGGACGTCGCCGCCAAGAACGCCCGCGAGAAGGACAAGGTGGTCGTCGAGATCCTGTCGTACCCGCGCGAGAGGTATCTGGCTCGCGGCGTGATTGTCGAGGTCCTCGGCCGGGCCGGCCAGTACGACGCGGAGATCGCTTCGATCCTCCGCCAGTTCCACCTGCCGAGCGAGTTCGAAGCCGACTGCCTGGAGCAGGCCCGATCCGCCGCCGCGAGCTTTGACCCCGAACGCGCCGACAGCCGCGAGGACATCACGGACAAGGTGATCGTGACCATCGATCCGCCGGACGCGAAGGACTTCGATGACGCGATCAGTCTCGAAATGGACTCGCAGGGCCACTGGGTCCTGGGTGTCCACATCGCCGACGTCAGCCACTTCATCCCGAAGGACTCGCCCCTGGACGACCAGGCCCGCGAACGGGGCAACAGCATCTACCTGCCCGGCAAGACCATTCCCATGCTGCCCGAGGTCCTGAGCAACGGGATTTGCAGCCTCCAGCCCGACCAGAAGCGCTTCACCAAGAGTGCCTTCATCACCTACGACGACAAGGGCGACATCCTGTCCCGGCGGTACGCCAACACCGTCATCCGCTCGACCGCCCGACTGACCTACCTGGAAGCGGACGGGATTCTCAAAGGCCACACGAAAGGCGCCAAGCGCGAGGTGATCGAGCTGCTTCGGAACATGGACGCGTTGAGCCGACGGATCGAGGCCCGCCGGACCGAGCATGGCATGATCCACCTGGACCTGCCCGAGCCGGAGCTGATCTTCGACGACGCCGGACGGGTGGTCGATGCCGAGCCCAAGGAGAACTGCTATCCGCACACGATCATCGAGATGTTCATGGTCGAGGCCAACGACGCGGTCGCGTCGCTGCTGGATCGGCAGAATGTCCCGTTCATGCGTCGGATTCATCCCGAGCCCGATGTCCTGAGCATGAAGAACATGGCGAGACTGCTGCGGGCCATGGGCGTCCCGTCGCCGAAGAGCCCGGACCGCAAGGCGATCCAGGACATCCTGGAACACGTCAAGGACTCCGAGCGTGCGCTGGCGGTGAACCTCGTCGTGCTTCGCAGCCTGGAGCGGGCGGTGTACGCGCCGACGAGCATCGGGCACTACGCGCTGGCTTCCACGCACTATTGTCACTTCACCAGTCCGATCCGACGGTATGCGGACTTGCTGGTCCATCGCGTCTTGCAGTGCTATCTCGAAGGACGGATCGACACCGCGAAGCAGGAGGCCGCAGGCGAGGACCTGAACGCGGTCGGCCAGCACATCACTTTCACCGAAGAGCGGGCCGACGACGCGGAACGCGAGCTGACCAGCGTCCTGATCCTCCAGATGCTCAGCAAGCACATCGGCGACGAGATGGACTGTGTCGTCACCGGCCTGACCGGCTTCGGCATCTTCGTCCAGTCGCAGAAGTATGGGATCGACGGCCTCATCAAGTTCGAGGACTTAGGCTCGGACGAGTGGCGGTTCAACAAGGTCACACAGTGCGTGATGGGCGAACGCTCGGGCGAGATGATCCGCCTGGGCCAGCCGATGCGAGTCCACATCATCGCGGTGAACGTCCCCGCCAGGCAGTTGAACGTCGCCCCGGTCGAGCCGCTGGGCCAGCGCCGCGAGGCACCCAAGCCCAAGAAGCGAGAGAAGAAGGCCCGCGCCGAACGCAGATCCAAAGCAGACCGCAAGCCCAAGGCCAAGAAGAAGCGTCGCAAGTGAACGGGTTCGGAGTTCCGCGTTCACGCGGATCAGACTGGTCTTCTCTGCCTGAAGGTGGGACTCCGAACGCCGTCCCTACCAACACTCTCACCTTTTGTGTCACAATCGTGTGGTACAACCAAGTGAATTCTGGTGCGCTTTTCGCCTTTCACTGGGGTCGGCCCGGCGGTATAATACGCAAAATGAAGATCGAGAACCGAAGGTGCGGCTGACATTTCTTGTGTCGTCGGCTTTGATCGAAGGGAGCGGAGTATGAGAGCGAAGACAGCAACATCCAGCCTCGGAGCGATTGTCTGTGGTTTTATTGTGATGTCCTGTTCAGCCAGCTTCGCCAAGACGATTCGCGTGACCAATAATGGAACCGGGGAGTACCCGACGATCCAGGCGGCCATCAACGCGAGCGTCAGTGGCGACACAGTCCTGGTTGCACCGGGCACCTACACCGGCGATGGGAACCGCGACATCGACTTTGGCGGCAAGGCCATCACCGTTAGAAGCGAGACAGGCCCTGGAACCTGCATCATCGACGCCCAAGGGTCCTTCGCTGATCGCCACAGGGGATTCAATTTCCATATGGGGGAGCAGGCCGACTCGGTTCTGGATGGTTTCACCATAACAGGGGGCTACCAATACCCGGGGGAAGGAGGGGGGGCTCCTGTTTCGAGAGCAGTCCCACGATACGAAACTGCACCATAGTAGGTAACGCTGCCCCCTCAGGCGGCGGCTTGGCACTGGGGGATTCAAACGCAATTGTGTCGAACTGCATCATTGCCGGCAACAGGACCCTATCCTTGTCTGGGAGTTTCGTGCAGGGAGGTGGCCTTGCCTGCGGGGGTGACGGTTATGTGATCCTGCGAAACTGCAGCTTGTATGCTAACCGTGCAAAATACGGAGGCGGTGTCTATGCTGGACTCGGCCGGTGGGGCAAGATTTCGCTGGTCAACTGTATGTGAACTTTCGTACTTTTCTTGAGGCATCATGCGGCCCTTGAGAGGGCTTCCAG
>DAOQWL010000041.1:0-54043 GCA_035342095.1 Sedimentisphaerales bacterium
ACACCGTAAACCCAGCGGGCACAATCCCTAACAGCAACCCCTGCGGAATCGCTGACTTCCAGCCCTCAGACTTGAGCATCGACGATGTGCCTGTTATTCTGGGTGCGTGCCCAGTTCCGCCCGATGGCACAGTACTGCATGATGGTCCCGACGGAGGCACATTCGAATGGCACCGAATCTCAACAGACGCGACTTCCTCAAGTCCCTGAGCGCCGGCGCGGCAGTGGCCGGCCTTGCAGGGTGTGCCCGGTCCGTTCGTGGTATGCCCCCGAGGGGGTCCAAGGAAACGCCTCACGGCGTCACTACGAACAAGCCCAACATCATCTTCATTCTCGCGGACGACCTGGGCTACGGCGACCTGGGCTGCTACGGCCAGAAGCTGATCGAGACGCCCGCGATCGACCAGATGGCTGCCGAGGGAATGCGGTTCACGGATCACTACGCCGGCAGCACGGTCTGCGCCCCCTCGCGATGCTGCCTGATGACCGGCCTGCACACGGGGCACGCAACCATTCGCGGCAACAGCGAGGTCCACCCGATGGGCCAGTTGCCCCTGCCCGCGGACACAGTGACGCTGCCCAGAATGCTCCAGCAGGCCGGCTACAAGACCGCCCTGATCGGCAAGTGGGGTCTGGGCGGTCCCGGCAGCGCCGGTGAGCCGAACCAGCAGGGATTCGACTACTTCTTTGGCTATCTGTGCCAGCGCCACGCCCACAATCACTATCCCGAGTTTCTGTTCCGAAACAGCGAACGCATCCCACTCAAGAACAAAGTCCCGGGCGGCCGGGAGGACGGCGCCGGCGTCGCCACCGAGAAGGTCGAGTACTCCTATGACCTCATGGAGCAGGAGGCGCTCCAGTTCGTCACAGACAACAAGGAGGGTCCGTTCTTTCTGTACCTTGCGGTGACGCTGCCGCACGCCAACAACGAGGCCGGCAAGAGTGGTATGGAAGTGCCCGACTACGGGATCTACGAGGGGAAGGACTGGCCGCAAGCGGAGAAGGGACGAGCCGCGATGATTTCCCGATTGGATCGCGGCGTCGGGCGTCTGCTGCGGCGGGTCAAGAACCTCGGCATCGACGAGAACACCCTCGTCTTCTTCAGCAGCGACAACGGTCCGCATCGCGAAGGCGGCTCCGACCCGAACTTCTTCGCCGGCAGCGGCCCGCTGCGAGGCATCAAACGCGATCTGTACGAGGGCGGCATCCGTGTGCCGCTGATCGCCCGCTGGCCTGGACAGATCGAGGCCGGCGCCCTCGCCGCCCACGTCTCGGCGTTCTGGGATTTCCTGCCGACCTGCGCCGCCCTGGCGGGCGCCGAGGCTCCCGAGACCACCGACGGCCTATCCCTGGTCCCGACGCTGCTGGGCAGCGCCCGCAAGCAGGAGCAGCATGAATTCCTCTACTGGGAATTCCACGAGCGGGGTTCTGCCCAGGCGGTTCGATTCGGCCGGTGGAAGGCGATTTGCCTGCCCAGCGGGAGTCTGGAGCTGTACGATCTCGCGAACGATCTCGGCGAGACGACCGACGTGGCCGCCGGCCACCCTGAGGAGATCGCCAAGGCCCGTGCCTATCTCGCCCGGGCGCGAACCGAGTCCGAGTTCTGGCCCCTCAAACGTGTACCGGGCGCCTGAGACGAAGGTGTGCGCGTCGCACCCTACGCTCGCCAGGGGCGCGGGCGAGCCAGGTTGCTGTTGAGGAGGTTCCGGGCGATGATCGCGTCCTCGCGGACCTGAAAGTCGAACATGCCGGCGCAGACGAAGTCGGCGCCGCTCTCGAAGGCGTAGCGAAAGCCCTCCTGCGGATGGATCGCGCCCGCGGCCAGGACCTTGTAGGCGATCCAGGGCTTCTTCACCGTCGCCATGAACTCGACGGTCTCCTTGGGCGTCAGGCACCAGGCGTTGTCGTGCTCCGGCCGGCCGGCAGCCGACCAGTAGTCGAGACGGTGCAGCGTCTTCATGTAGAAATCGGGATCGACGCCGGCCTTCTCGCAGGCGATGGGGACCTCGACCTTGTGGCCCGCAACGCCCGCGACCACATGCTGGTCCTTGATGAATTGCACCGCCCTGGCGATCCGGTCGACGTTGCCTCCCTCGACCAGACTGTCGCAGACGCCGCCGTGGATGTAGACCGCGACGGCCCCATGATCGACCGCCCGCTTGATCTCGTCGAAGCTGTCCGCGGTGATCTTGACCTGGGCGATCCACTGGAGCTTGCCGCCACGCTCGTTCCAGTACCGCGTGATCAGCCCGATGACGTGGTCGTCCAGCCGCAGCACCGCGGTGTTGATCCCGCACTCCTCGCACAGTTCCCAGGTCTCGAAGACCTTCTTGTCCGTGAAGTACTGTCGCAGCAGGCCCGACACGTAGATCAGGTCCCGACTGTGGGCGAAGCCGCTCGTGAGATTGCCCCCGACGATCAGACGCGTCACATTCAATTTGCCGAGCTTGCCTGTGGGCATGTCGCCCATTACGCCGGCGGGCCGGCCTGCATCGGAGTCCTCGGTCGCCTGGGCCAGCAGCGCCCGCTCCTCGAAGCTGAGCACTCCGGCCCCGACGGCCGAGCCGATCAACGAACTCTTGAGAAAACCACGACGCGACAGATCCGAACGCTTCTTGTGCATGGCTCGTTCTCCACGTGAGAGGACACGGAGGTTTCCAGGTACACGCCGGTATTGTAGGGGCAGACCGAATCGCAGACAACCCCGTTCGATGGGGGCGGCGGAAACGAGGTCTGTGTCCGTTGGAGAAGGCCATGTTTTTCCTTTATTCATCCGCCGCGGGCGGCTACACTGAGCGCTTTCGCACACATCGTTTCCAGGGTTGTGATTCGGAGTAGATCGACAATGAGAAGTGATACGGTCAAACAGGGTTTCCAGCGGGCGCCGCACAGGGCCCTGCTCCATGCGTGTGGTCTGAGCAAAGCGGACATCAACAAGCCCTTCATCGGCATCGCCAACAGCTTCTGCGAGGTCGTGCCGGGACACGTCCATCTGAACAAGGTGGGCGAAGTCGTCAAGCAGGCTGTCCGTGAGGCGGGCGGCGTGCCCTTCGAGTTCAACACCATCGCCATCTGCGACGGCGTCGCGATGGGCCACACCGGCATGAAGTACTCGCTGGCCTCTCGCGAGATCGTCGCCGACTCGGTCGAGTCGATGGCCCGTGCGCACTGCTTCGACGGCCTGATCTGCATCGCCAACTGCGACAAGATCGTGCCGGGGATGCTCATGGCGTCGGTGCGTTTGAATATCCCGACGATCTACGTCTCCGGCGGGCCCATGAAGGCCGGCAAGACCAAGGACGGGCGGACCGTCGATTTGATCAGCATCTTCGAGGGCGTCGCCCAGCTCAAGATGGGCAAGATCGATCAGGCCCACCTCGACGAGCTCGAAGCCACCGGCTGCCCCACCTGCGGCAGTTGCTCCGGCCTGTTCACCGCCAACTCGATGAACTGCCTGGCGGAGGCCATCGGCATGGCCCTGCCCGGCAACGGCACGATCGTCGCGGTCGATCCCAGGCGTGACGACCTCTACAAAGCGGCCGGTCGGCAGATCATGGAACTGATCAGAAACGACATCAAGCCGCTGGACATTGTCAGTCTCAAATCGATGGACAATGCCCTGATACTCGACATGGCGATGGGCGGCTCCACGAACACCGTTCTGCACACCCTGGCTATCGCCAGCGAAGCGGGCATCGAATACGACCTCGACCGGATCAACGCGATCTCCGCCCGCTGCCCGAACATCTGCAAGGTCTCGCCTTCGACCAACAAGGTGCACGTCGAGGACGTGGACGCCGCGGGCGGCATCAGCGCGATCCTCAAAGAGATCAGCAAAATCCCGAACCTGCTGAACCTCGATTGCCGCACGGTGACCGGCAAGACGCTCGGCGAGAACATCGCCAACGCGCAAATCACGAACCCCGAGGTCATTCACCCGCTGGAGAACGCCTACTCCAAGACAGGTGGCCTGGCGGTCCTTCGCGGCAACCTGGCGCCGAAAGGCGGCGTCATCAAGACCGCGGGAGTTGCCCCTTCCATGCTCACGCACAAAGGTCCCGCGATCATCTTCGACAGCCAGGAAGAGGCAGGCGAAGGCATCCTGGCGGGCAAGGTCAAGGCTGGCGACGTGGTCGTCATCCGCTACGAAGGTCCCAAGGGCGGTCCCGGCATGCAGGAAATGCTCAGCCCGACCAGCTACATCATGGGCGCGGGACTGGGCGAATCGGTTGCCTTGATCACGGACGGGCGCTTCAGCGGCGGCACCCGCGGCGCGTGCATCGGGCACATCAGTCCCGAGGCGGCGGTCGGCGGGCCCATCGCCATGCTCCAGAACGGCGACATCATCGAGATCGACATCCCGAAGAACAAGATCAAGGTGCAGCTCACCGCGAAGGAATTGGCCGCCCGCAAGAAGAGCTGGAAGGCCCCCGAGCCAAGGATCAAGAGCGGCTGCCTGGCCAAGTATGCCGCCATGGCGACCAGCGCCGACACCGGTGCGGTGCTCAAGTGGTGAAACGCGGATGAACGTCCACCACGGGAAGATCGGCGACATCTGGAAACACCTGCCGTTGGCGGAGATTCTCTCGATAGAGAAACCGACGAGGTATTGGGATTCGCACGCCGGCTCGGCTGAGTATCCGCTGACGCATTCGTGGGAACGGGATTACGGCGTCTTCCACTTCCTGGAGAACGCCGGTCAATCCGCAGATTTGTGCAACAGCGCCTTCTTCCGAGTGTTGCTTGGCCTGCAGAGCGGCAAAGCGAATCTTTGCGTATACCCTGGTTCTCCCGGCCTGGCGATGACTCTGCTGGCACAATCCGCTGAGTACCTGTTCTGTAACACCGACGTGCGCAGCATCGACTCGATCAGACTCGTCGCCCGGACGAGGGGTCTGTCTGAGGCAAGGGCAAGATGTGTCCTCGGCGATGGCGTCGTAACCGTGCAGAAGGCCCTCTCGGAACTGCCCGCGCGAGGTCTCGGCAAGTTGTTCCTTCACATCGATCCATACAATCCGTTGGAGAGAGGGGAAGGTCGCCAGCACGCAGCCGATCTGTTCTTCGAGGCCGCATCGAAGGGCGTCAGGACGATGCTCTGGTACGGCTGGGATACAAACGGAACACATGACCACATCTGGGCGCAGCTTGCGGAATCCTTTCATTCGCTGAAGTTCACGGAATCCGTATCGTACTGGTGCGGCGAGATATCCCTCGTGGAGGCCCCAAACCCCGATCCGGGAGTCGCTGGCTGTGGCATCCTGTGCGGGAATCTCAGCGACGCATCGATCCTCGCATGCACAAGACTGGGAAACAGCCTCGCGACAGTCTATCAAGATGCAACGCTGCCCGGCAATCGCTCGGGCGCGATCGACTTCCACACGGTCGAACCCTGTAATTCATGAGGTCCCACTGCCGATCTGCTATAATCAGGCAGAAGAGGTTAAGACTACTGGTGATCGATCACAGAGGTGTCGTAATCAACGAACGGGTTTCGACAAGATGGTATGCGGCGGGGCTGCACTTCGAGTGTCGCGGGTGCGGCGGGTGCTGCTCCGGACCCGGTGAGGGCTATATCTGGGTGGCCAGGCCGGAGGTTCAGATGATCGCCGCGCACCTGAACCTCACGCCGGAGGAGCTGTGCCACAGGTACATGCGGCACGTCGGCCTGCGGTTGTCCATCGTCGAAGAGCCCATTACCAAGGACTGCATCTTCCTCCAGATGATCGACGGCTTCAAGCAGTGTGCGATCTACTCCGTTCGGCCGGGCCAGTGTCGGACGTGGCCGTTCTGGTCGGAGAATCTGGCCAGCCCGGAAGCGTGGAACCGGGCCGCCCAGCGATGTCCCGGAATCAACCGCGGCCGGCTCTACAGTTGCGACGAAATCGAGAAGATCCGGAAGAACACGAGATGGTGGGACTATCCGAAGGACATCGCCGACTCGTCGAGGAAGTAGCAAACGTCTACGCGCGGATCGAGTCACAACAGCAGCGAGAGCGGTACCGAGCGGGTTCGTGCAACGCTTGCGGGGCTTGCTGTGACTTCATCGCCTACGAGCATCGGCTCTACGTCACGCCGCCTGAGCTGATCTATCTGGCCGCGAAACTGAACGCGGATCGCCTGTTGCCCATGCCCACCGGCCGATGCCCCTACCAGCAGGACAATCGCTGCACGATCCACGAGCATCGCTTCGCAGGCTGTCGGATCTTCACCTGTCGCGGCGATTCGGCCTTCCAGAGCGACCTGAGCGAAGCGGCGCTGAAGCGACTCAAGCAGTTGTGCGAGGACTTGCGGGTCCCCTACCGCTACCAGGACCTGCCCACGGCCCTCAACACGTTCGTCATCCGGTCCTATGGTTTCGGTCCGGACCGGGGAGCGACTCCCAGTTCGAGCACGGCGTAACCATCGATCTCGAAGTGCTCGACCACGATCTCGACGGTCTTATCTTCGCGCAGCTCCAGTGTGCCGGTGTCCTTCGTGGGTCCGTGCCATGCCCAATTCTCAATAACCGGTTTGGAAAAAGGCAGATCGGGCCTACTTTGAGGGGGAAAAACCTCCTGGTTCGGTTTTTCCCCCTCAAACCCCGGTCGCGCGTCGAGAGTCCCGTCAATTCCATTCTTCAACGAAATCGAACCAAGAGATTTCGTTGAAGAATCCAGGTCCGATCTGCCTTTTTCCAAGATGTCAACCGTCACGCGGACGCCATCGTCGCTGAGCGTGGTGAATTCCCACGTGCCCGCCGAGAGCGGCAGGCGGGTCCTGGCGATCATGCCGAAGTAGTCTCCTCCAAGCTTGGCGGCGGTGATGGCCTCGGAGAGGTTCTGTTCGCTGGGACCGCTCCAGCCGTACTTGAGCGTCAACTGCTTGATCTGTCCCGAGACCGCCTTCTCGTCCCGGGCGAGCTTCCGCCAGGCGTCGAGGTTCTCGCGTGGGTCGGTTTCCTTGTCCCACTTGAAGAAGGTGACGTCCCAGATCGCCGAGATGAGTGTGCCGTGGATCTCCTGTTTCCAGTCGCCGCTCTTGACTTGCAGCAGATAGGGATGGACGCCGGGAGCCGTGGCGCGAATCGCATACGTGGTCCCCTCTCCGGCCTTCTCAGATGCAGAACGTTCCCACGTGACACCCTTGCCTTCGACTGTCACCATTACGCTCTTACCCATGTTGTGCAGGTCGTAGTGGATCGAATCGCCGTTGTCCTGCACGACGCGAATCAGCGGCGATTCGTGGTCCCACGGCCCCCATTCGGTCATGACGATGCTCTGGCGGCCCCGCAGGTGCGGCCGCGCGCCCACCGGACGTGTCTTGCCGTAGGCGGTGTACTGTGGCTCGCGGGGAGTGTCTGCCAGCTTGGAAAAAGGCAGATCGGAGGAAGAAGGTGAGAAGTTGAGAAGGTCAGAAGGTCGGATGGCCTGGTTCTCTCCTGGGCTCCCGTCGCGTTCGACCGACTCTCCGATCTTCTCACCTTCCGAGCTTCTTACCTTCTCCGCTTGTTCCCGCACAACCGCCTCCGCCTCTTTGGACATCTCCTGTCCCACCCTCTCGAAGGAGTTCTTCCCGATGGCCAGTTCGCTCGGCCCGCGGAGGTGGAAAGCCAGCTTGTCGCCCGTGAACTGGTTGCCGGCGACGATGTTGTCCTTGGAGTCCGTGCCGTTGGCCTTGGCCCAGGGTTTCTGTGCGAAGTCGCCGACCGGGCCGCCCCAGAGGTGGACGCCGCACTGGTTGTTCGCGAAGACGTTGGCCAGGATGCGGTTGCCCCGACCGTGCTCGATGTTGATCCCGCCCCGCTCCAGGCCGTAAGCCATTTCGCCGTTGCCTTCGATCTGGTTCCTCGCGATCAGCGTATCCTGCGAGTAGCCGCCCCAGACGCCGCAGATGGCGTTCTCGACCAGGCGGTTGCCCCAGAAGACGTTCCCGAACGAGAAGGTCATCTCGATCCCGTGGGCGGGCGCGTAGGAGAAATCGTTCGCGATGAGCAGGTTGGCGCTGTTGCCTCGCCGCTTGTACCAGTCGAGGGGGTGATCGCCCGACTCGCCCAGGGCCTCCTTGCCCGCGAAGCCGAAGAAGCTGTCGCCGCCGTGGGTGGCGGAGTTCTCCGCGAGGACGTTTTCGCAGTTCTGCTCGAACATGAGGATGCCGGCCGAATCCTGGCCGCGGTTATACACGCGATGGCTGTACCCGCGGACGCAGAAATCGCAGGCGTTCCGCGAGATCGTGTTCCGGCTGGACCGCCACATGGCGATGCCCCAGCCCGAGTTGAACGAGAAGTCGTTGTCGTAGATCTTCGAGTCGTTCACGCGGTCGATGCACAGGGCGTTCTGCCCGTGCCGGACCTTGCAGTCGTGCACCGTGATCTGATTCGAGTCTTCGACGTAGACGGCGGACCCATAGTTCTCCAGCCACTCGTTCTGATCGTTGTCGTGCGGGAAGAGCCAGTCGCCGCCGTCCTCCGCCGCGGGCGTCGATTTCAGGCGGGCCCGTCGATTGTCGGAGGCATCGACCGCGTCGAGCGCGAGCCCGTCGGCCTTCGTGGCCCAGAGGCCGCACCAGAAGCCGCTGACGCGGACGCCGCGGATCGTGACATTGGACTGTCCAGCCACGCGGATGCCATAGCCCTTGTACTCATCGGGCGGCAGGTCGCTCGCGGAGCCGCGCAGGCACGAGCCGTCGGCGAACTGGACCGTGATGCCCGACGCGACGATCTGAATCACGCCGTCCCCGTCGGCGTCCTCGATGACCGTGCAGGGAGAAATGACGACCACGCACGACTCCGTGATCCTCGTGTTGTCCGAGGTGACACGAACCGTCGGCAGTCCCTGGGCGGTCATGGCCAGGACCGTTGATACGATGACGCTGGTTGTAAACAAGGTGCAGTCCTCCGTGGGGTGCGTACCACGCACCCTCTTCTTCTACTCTTTGATTCGCGGAAACTCCGTCACGCGGATGTTCGTGCATCCGTAAGGGATGAGCGTCAGCTCCTCGATGGGTTCCCTCGAACTCTGGGGTTCGGGCGGGACCTCGGCTGCCCAGCCGTGCTCCAGCTTCCAACCGGGCAGTCTGCGGCCCTTGGCCTTGGCGACCACGCCCGCGCCTTCCGGCGAGAAGGGCATCTCGCCCACCGGTCGGTCCTCGAATGTCACGCTCGTCTCGGGCTTCTCTTCGTCTACGAGCAGGCCGTAGTTCCAGGGCGTCGTGGGCCGGACCTCGAAATCGCCATGCGGCAGCTCACGGTGCGGCTTGTCCGCGTTCACCCGCGTCCAGGTCTCACCCAGCTTCAGCGAGTAGACGAGTGGGCCACGTTCCACCGCGACGGCGCCGTTGTACCGGCGCGACGTCTTGACCTGCATCGGGAAGCGGAGTTCAATCCGGGTCGTGCCCTTCCATTCTCGTTCGACCCGGTGGAACGAGCCGGGCTTCAGATGCCTGGCGGAGCCGTCCGCCAGGCGGATCGTCGCGCCGTCGGCCCAGGCGGGGACGCGCAGGACGAGCGGGAAGCGGACCGCTTTGTCCGTCGTCACCGTGAGTTTGAGCGCGTCGCGGAATGGGTAATCCGTATCGAGGACCACGCGGACCTGTGCGCCTCGCGTCTCGAAGCGGGCCGAACTCGGTGCATAGGCCATCGCGGCGAGCCCATCGCCCGACCGCATCCAGAGATGAGCGGCGAACTTGGGCCAGCCCTGGTGCATGTTCGCAGTGCAGCAGCCGAAGTTGGGCTCCAGGCCGTAGAGGTTCGACTCGGGTCCGTTCGTCGACCACATGTGGTCCGGATTGATCGTGCACTGCACCTGGTTGACCTGCTGATCGTACTGATGCGACCACATGTCAGGGGCGAACGTCGCGGGCAAGGCGTTGAATGCGATCCGCTCCAGGCGGTCGCCAAAGGTGGGGTCGCCCGTCACCGAGAGCAGATGCTCCAGCGAGTACATCGTCTCGACAACCGCGCAGAGTTCGGTGCCCTGGGTCGGGCTCTTGCCGGACAGGCACTCGTCACCGGTGAACATGCCGGTCACTTGGCCGTGGTAGCGGTCTAGGACCTCCAGCATCCTGGCCGGGAAGGCCCGTTCGGCGTCGCGCCTGACCGAAAAAGGCAGGCGCCAGGAGAGGGCGTAGGCCTTGATCGCCATGCCCGTATTGACGACGTGCTTGTCGAATCGCCACAGGCCGCGTCGCGGCGTGGGCTGCGTCACGTCCTCGCCACTGTAGAAGGTCATATAATCGAAGCCCTGCGAATACAGCTTTCGGGCAAGGTCCAGGAGCCAGGCTTCGCCGGTTCGCTCATAGACGTAGTAGACCGGGATCAGTCCCTCGAACCAGCGGAACTTGCCCCAGGCAAACAGCGGAGTCCGGTCGAGCGCGTCGAGCGTCGCCTTGAGATTCCGCGTCACCGCCTGCAGGACCGCGTCGTCGCCGGTCGCTTCGTGGTACTGGACGAGCACTTTGTTGGCCAGCAGAATGGCCCAGAGGTCGTAGGGTTTGGCGCTCGCGTCGAGCGGATAGGGCGCGTACCAGCCGTCGGCCCGCTGGTGGGCGACGATGGTATCGACATAGCGTTTGACTTTCGCCTGAAGGGCCTTGTCGTCGAGGACCCAGGCCAGCGGGATGACGCCATCGAGCCAGTAGGGGGCGCGTTCCCAGCCTTCGGCTTTGCCGCCGAACCACTGGCTTTCGCCGACATCGGGCCAGAATTCGTCGAGATGTCCGCTCAAGCCGTCCGCCTGGAGTCGAAGCTGGCGTGCTAGCCAGCCCTCAGGCCGGATCGCGCCCAGCGGCAGCGGCCGAAACGCCGGCTCGGCAAGACCCGCCGGGATCTTCTTTCGTGGCTTGTTGCTTGTCTCCTGGGCGGCCAGCGGCGCTGCGACCATCGCAGCCGCTCCCCCTGCGAGACCAGCCAGGAATTGACGACGTTGCATCTGTGACATGTTCATCGGCTCCTGTTTCAGTTGTTCGCGGAGGTCCTCTGGGACCGTGCCCAATCGGTTCTGTGATGGTAGCTTCCGGACTCCGCGTGTTCAAGGCATATTGTCTGGGCGGCCCGCCCGGGCGGTGGTACCATGGGAACCACATCGGCAAAGGAGAAACGCCATGAACGGGATTCGATTCGTCATTTGCCTGTTGTTCCCTGTGGTTGCCACTCTTGGCAGCGAGGGTGCTCGCATCACGCTTGAGCCCAAGCTGCGCGAGGGGGTATTGCTCAATCCGGGCAAAGGGTGGTCCGCGAGCGGCCTGCCGGACAGGCAGCCGAAGGAGGTGCTCGACCTGTTGAGCATGGGCGTGATCCGCCTGGACTGGGCCGGCGTCGAGCCGCAGGAGGGTCAGTACAGGTGGGACACGCTGGACCGCTTCCTGGACAGTTGGGGCCGGCTCGGCAAAGTCTGCAACGTCGGCGTCATGTGTGCGAACACGCACAGCCGGGCTGCGGAAGGCTATGTCACGCCCAAATGGGTCTTCGACGCCGGAGCCGGGAAGATCGAGATCATGCTGGACCCGGACCAGTCGACGACCGGGACGCCGGGACGGAAGGTCGCGCCGGTGTTCGACGACCCCGTTTTTCTCGACAAGTTCGCCAACTTCCTCGCGGCCTTCGCGCGTCGCTACGACGGCGACCCCCGCATCGCCGTCTTGGACATCCGCTCTTACGGCAATTGGGGCGAGGCCCACATGTACCCGTTCGGCGTTCCCGACATCGGGCCGGAGAAGTTCCGCCGGCACGTCCAAATGCACCTCGATGCGTTCAAGAAGACGCAGCTCTGCCTATCCCGTAATGCTCACCTCGGCCGGTTCGGCCCGTTGAAACCCGTTTTCGACTGGGCAGTGCTGGACCAGCACATCGCGCCGCGCCGGGACGGCATCTGCGGCAACAGCGACGGCAGCGAAACCGCTATCGGGTTCGGGATCACGCCGGGCGTGTTCGAGCTGTTCGACAACTACGACGGCCTCAAGAGACGCGGCTGGTGGGATGGCCGGAAGGACAAGAACGGCTGCGGTTTCACCCTTGCCGAGTGCATCGAGAACGGCAAACCCACCTGGGTGGACCTCAGTCGCGGCGGCGAATCGGGGTTGAGGATGGTCCGTGAGAACCGCGAACTCATCGAGCGCCTCACCAATCGGATTGGCTACCATTTCCATCTGCAGCGAGCTTCCTATCCCTGCCGGGCGGAGGGAGGAGTCCTCGACCTGGAATGGACCTGGATCAACCAGGGCGTCGCGCCCATCTACATTCCGTGTGCGGTGGCCGTCACGTTGCTGGATAACGATGGGAAACGAGCAGCGACCGTGTGGCCGACGGAATGCCTGCCCCACCGATGGATGCCCGGCAAGCCGGCAGAAGAGAAGGTCCACATCGTGTTTTCCGACACTCCGGCCGGCGCGTATCGCTTGGCACTGGCGATTGTCCGCAAGAACGAGGACGTCGCCCCGTACATCCGACTCAGTACGGATCTGCCAACAGCGGAGGGCTGGTACGTCCTGGGCACAGTGGAGGTGACGCGATGACCGGAGACTGCGGAGGAATCTGCCTTTTTCCAATCCGCGGCCCTCAGGGTGGACAGCGGGACGATCGGTCGGTAAGCTGGCTGACAAATCACGTTTTCTTTTAGGAGGTCATCATGCGTAAGAGACAGGCTCCTCTGAGCCGGCGTGGCTTTTTGAAGACCGCGGCCCAGGCCGGTGCGTTGTTCGTCATGCCGCAAATCGTTCCCAGCACGGTTCTCGCCGGCAGCGGGTCCGTGCCCCCGAGCGAGCGAATCCGCTTGGGCGGCATCGGGATCGGCGGACGCGGCGGGTACGTCCTCGGCTGCTTCCTGCACGAGCCGGACGTGCAGTTCGTCGCCATCTGCGACGTGAAGGCCAATCGACGAAAGGCCGTCAAAGAGATGGCGGACTCCAGGTACGGCAACCAGGACTGCGCCACCTACGTCGACATGCGCGAGCTGTTGGCCCGCGACGACATCGACGCGGTCCTGATCGCGACCGGACCGAACTGGCACGCGACCGCCTCGATCATGGCGGCCAACGCAGGCAAGGATGTCTATTGCGAGAAGCCCTCCACGAAGAACATCATGCAGAGCTTGGCGCTGGCGGAGACCTTCCGTCGGACCGGGCGGGTGTTCCAGGCGGGCACGCAGCGCCGGAGCCTGCCCAACTTCATGTTCGCCATCGATCTGGCCCGCACCGGCAAGCTGGGCAAACTCCAGACGCTCTATGCCCATCCGATGGGACTGAAGACCTTGATGAGCGGCTGGTTGCCTGAGGAGCCCGAGCCCGCGAAAGACGAGGTGGACTGGGACCTGTATCTGGGGCCCGCCGCCTGGCGGCCGTTCAACCGCAGGCTTCTCGACGGTTTCAACTTCGAGAAAGGCGGCGGGATGTTCGGCGCATTCGGCGGCGGCGGCTGCCTGGAATGGGGCTCGCACTGCGTCGATTTGTGCCAATGGGCAAACAACGCCGACGATACGGCGCCGGTGGAATATGAGCCGGTGGGCGACCAGTTGCACGCCCGCTATGCCAATGGCGTCAAGCTGGTCATGCGTAACGACGGATGGCTGCCGTTGGGCTCGTGCCCGGTGCGGTTCGAAGGCGAGACCGGCTGGGTCGAGACGGGCGACGACGCCGAGATCGTTGCCAGTTCCGAGTCACTGCTGGTCGGCAAGGGCGCCAAGATTGCCGGCTACCCCGCGGACTTCCACGTTCGGGACTTCCTCGATTGCGTCAAGACGAGGGCCCAGACTCGTGCGAACGCCGATGTCGCCTGCAATTCGCATATCGCCTGCCATGCGGCCAACATCTCGCTGTTCCTGAATCGCAAGGTCCACTACGACCCGGTGAAGCATGAATTCATCGGCGATGAGCAGGCCAATCGGCTCCGCTCCGAGGCGATGCGCGAGCCCTGGCGGGTGTGAACGGAGCGTGACGTGTCAAGTGTGAAGTTTCAAGTGTGAAGCGTCAAGACACGGGAGCCAATCCGTCTCTTGCAACTTCCAACTTCCAACTTCAAACTACTATATACGAGGATGACTATGATGCCTATGAATCGATATTTCACATGGTGTGTCGCCCTGATCGCGGGCGTGACCTTCCTGACGGTGATCGGTCCCGATCCGGCCGCAGGTCAGGATTCCCCGAAGGACCAGGAAGCGAAGTTGATCGCAGTGCTCCAGTCGGATGCCCCGGCCGCGGAGAAAGCCATTACATGCAAGCAGTTGGCTATCTACGGCACGGAGACTGCGGTCCCGGCCCTGGCGCCGCTGCTGGCGGATGAACATCTGACCTCGTGGGCGAGAATCGCTCTGGAGGTAATCCCAGGTCCGGTGGCCGATGCCGCCCTGCGCGACGCGATGGGCAAGGTCCAGGGTCTAGTGCTGATCGGCGTGATCAACTCGATCGGTGTTCGCCGGGATGCACAAGCCGTGCCCGCTCTCGTACAGAAGATCAAGGATGCCAATGCGGAAGTGGCTTCCGCGGCGGCCGTGGCCTTGGGCTGCATCGGCGGCGACCCGGCTGCCAAGGTCCTGGAGCAGGCGCTGGCGGACGCCGCGCCGGCGGTCCGTCCGGCCGTGGCCGACGGCTGCGTTCGGTGCGCCCAGAAATATTTGACCGATGGGAAGGCCGCCGAAGCCAAGAAGCTGTATGACGCGGTCTGCCTGGCCGACGTGCCCAAGCAGCGAATTCTCGAGGCCACCCGCGGGGCAATCCTGGCTCGCGGTTCGGCCGGCGTCTCGTACCTGATCGAGCAACTGCGTTCGGCCGACAAGGGCCGGCTGGGCATCGGACTGCGGACGGCCCGGGAGCTGCCCGGCCGCGACGTAACCGAAGCCCTGGCGACCGCGATGGGTGGCTTGAGTGCGGATCGCCGGCCCCTGCTGCTGCTGGCGTTGGCGGATCGCACCGACGATGCGGTGTTGCCTGCGGTCGTCAAAGCCGCCAAAGACGGCTCGAAAGATTTGCGAGTCGCCGCCGTCGGCGTGATGACCCGGATCGGCAACTTGTCCTGCGTGCCCGTGCTGCTGGAGGCGGCTGCCGACAGCGACGCGGAACTGGCGCAGGCCGCGAAGACCACGCTGACGAAACTCCCAGGCAAGGACGTGGATGCCGACCTGCTCGCCCGCCTGCCCCAGGCGAGCGGCAAGACCCGTCAGGTCCTCATCGAACTGGCGGGCTGGCGACAGATCGGGGGATCGCTGGACGCGGTCCTGGCGGGCATCAATGACGCCGACGCGGGCATTCGCGGCGCCGCCGTGCAGACCCTCGGCATTCTCGGCGGGCCTCGGCAGGTGGCCGACCTCGTGACGCTCGCCCAGAGGACACAGGACTCCAAGGAGCGAGCAGACGTCGAGAAGGCCCTCCTGGCGGTCAGCGGACGTTCGGGGCCGGCTTGCGTCCCGGATCTGCTGCCGCTGATGCTGAGCAGCGACGGCACCCTTCGCATGGTCGGGTTGCACGCGATGGCCATTGTCGGGGGACCAGCCGCACTGGCGGCGGTGAAAGACGGGACCCAGGACAAGGACGAGACCGTCCAGGACGAAGCCGTTCGCACGTTGTCCACCTGGCCGAACAACTGGCCCGAGGATACGGCTGCAGCGGACGCCCTCCTGGCGCTGGCGAAGTCCGGCAAGAAGGTCTCGCACCAGGTGCTGGGCCTGCGCGGCTATCTCCAGTACCTGCGAGGCGAAAAGGCCCTCGCCGCGGACAAGAAGGTGGCCAAGGTCGAGGATCTGCTCGAGGTGATCCAGCGGCCGGAAGAGAAGCGCCTGGCGGTTTCCGTGCTGGGCGGCATCCCTGCGGCCGGAGCGTTCGATCTGCTGACGAAGCTCGTGGCTGATCCGGCCGTCGCCGAAGAGGCCTGCTCCGCCATGCTCAACCTCGTGGGCAGAGAGATCCAGGGGGTCTCCAAGGAGCAGCGACAGACGATCCTCAAGACGATCATCGAGAAATCCCAGAACGCCAGGACGAAGAAGAGGGCCGAGGAGATGCTCCGAAGCCTGTAGATCAGTCCAGGGAAATGAGTCGACCTGTGAAGCGTGAAGCGTCGTCCGTAGAGCGTTAGAACCATTCGTCTGACGCTTCACGAGGCCCGCTTCACGCTTCACCTACTTTTGAAGGAGACGGAAGATGGCTGCGCGTGACATTCGTTCGAAGATTGTCTCTGGAGAGATCAGTCGGCGCGATCTCCTGACCGCTGGCTGCCTGGCGGCCTCCGCCGCAGGGATCGGTCTACAGGCACGACCGCTCCGGGCCGGACAGGCCGCCCAATCGGGCCAGATTCCCAACATCGACCCCGGCTACGTCGGGCCGCAGTTCTTCGACAAGAAAGAAGAGCAGGCGCTGCTGGAGGTCCTGGAGTCGGGATCGCCCTTCCGCTACTGGGGACCGGGTCGGCCGGACAAGGTGTTCCAATTCGAGGAGGCGTTCGCCAAACACATGGAAGCCAAGTTCGCGCTGGGCGTCACCTCGGGCACCGCGGCTCTCGATTGCGCCATCACGGGCCTGGGCGTCGGGCCGGGAGACGAGGTCATCGTCCCCGCCTACACGTGGTGGTCGGACTATACGTGCGTCGTCCACGCGGGGGCGCTGCCGGTCTTCGCGAACATCGACGCGACGTTCAACCTCGATCCGAAAGACTTCGAGCGCAAGATCACCCCTCGCACGAAGGCGGTCATCGCGGTCCACCTGCTGGGCGGGCCGTGCGACATGGACCCCATCCTCGAAATCGCTCGCAAACACAAGATCGCGGTCCTGGAGGACGCGGCCCAGTGCGTCGGCGGGTCGTACCGCGGAAAGAAGCTCGGCTCGCTCGGCAACGTGGGCATCTACAGTTTCCAGATCAACAAGATGATCACTTCCGGCGAGGGCGGCGCGGTCGTGACGAGCGACCCGATGATCTACGAACGGGCGGTCCGCTTCCACGACATGGGCGTCATGCGAGGCGTTTTCACCGACCGCACGGGGTCCGCCCAAGGCGAGATGTTCGCGGGCGAGAACTTCCGAATGAACGAACTCACCGGCGCTGTGCTGGGCGCCCAACTGACCAAGCTCGATGCCATGGTCGCTCAAATGCGCGGCGCTGCCCAGGCGGTCTATGAAGGGATACAGAACGTGCCGGGCATCCGCCTGCGCCGTCGTCCCGATCCGCAGGGCGACATCGGCTACTGCGTGGGCTGGGAGATGAAAGACGAGGCATCCCGCGACCGGTGCATCGAGGAACTGCGGTCGCGAAAAGTCCCGGCGTCCACGCTGGTCGGCTCCGTCCTGCTGCCCATCGAGGAATCCGTGATCAACAAGCGGACCCGGCACCCCGACTGGCCCTCGTTCAACAGCCCCCAGGGCAAGGAGATCCGGTACGGCCCGGACTGCTGCCGGCAGACGCTGGAGGTCCACGACCGGTTCGTCCTCGTCCGAATCGGAGCCAAGTACACCCAGCGAATCACCGACTATCTCGTCGATGCCATCCGCCAGGTCTATAGTTCCATTGCATGACCAGAGGACACGGATCAGGAGAACAGATATGGCAGAGCGATATGACCGCAGGGATTTCCTGAAGATGGGGACGGCTGCCGTGACAGCGTGGACTGCCGGCGGGATCTCCCTCGCGACCGACGTCAAATCGTCCGCGATGGAGACCGTTCGCGTCGGCCTGGTGGGCGTCGGCAGCCGGGGGACCTGGCTGCTGGAACTCCTCTTGGGACTCGAAGGGGTCCAGGTCAAGGCGGTCTGCGACATCGTCGGGGAGCGGGTCGCTCGGGCGCAGGACAAGGTGACCGCCGCAGGGCAGCCCAAGCCGAACGGGTACACTCGCGGCGAGACCGACTTCAAGCGCCTGTGCGAAACCGAGGACCTGGACCTGGTCATCAACGCGGTCCGGCCGTGGAAGTGGCACACGCCGATCAGTGTGGCGGCCATGACCGCCGGCAAGCATACCGCCACCGAGGTCCCTGCCGCCGAGACGATTGAGGAGTGCTGGCAATTGGTCGAGACGGCGGAGAAGACGGACCGGTACTGCGTCATCCTGGAGAACTGCTGCTACTTCCGCAATGTGATGCTGGTCCACCACATGCTGCGAGAAGGCCTGTTCGGCGAGCTTCGTCACTGCGAGGCGGGATACCAGCACTACTATCTGAAGGTCGGTCCCGGCGCACCGCGCTCGGCGGACCCGCTGGTCCAGACGGGCAACAGCTACCCGACGCATGCCATCGGCCCGGTCGCCCAGTGGATGGACATCAATCGCGGCAACCGTTTCGACTATCTGGTCTCCATGAGCGCCGACGGCACGCGGGGCAATCCCGGCGCGGACATCAACACCAGTCTCATCCGCACCGTCAACGGCCAAACGGTCACGCTGTACTACGACACGAAGCTGCCCAGGCCCTACGATCTGATCTACCGCGTGCAGGGGACCCAGGGCATCTACTCTGCGAGCCTGGACCAGATCTACATCGAGGGCCGCAGCGCCAAGGCCGAGACCTGGGAGCCCATGGACGAGTACTACAAGCAGTACGAGCACCCGCTCTGGAAGGCTTTGAGTGAAAAGGCCCTGGCTCACGGCGGGCACGGCGGTGCCGACTGGATCACGATTCACCGCCTGATTCGGGCGCTGCAAACGGGCACAGCCCCGGACATCGACGTCTACGATGCCGCCGCCTGGAGCTGCATCACGGAGCTGAGCGAGAAATCGGTGGCCCAGCGAAGCAGCCCCATGGATTTCCCCGACTTCACGAAAGGCCGCTGGAAGTGGCACCCCCGCCCTCGGGGGTGATCGATTTCCAGCCGGGGGCGGCTGGGCCACAAGTGAGCCTCAGGTCTTTGGCCCTGCCCATCTTTGCGACAGTTTCCTGCCGACGTCGGCCAGCCAGTCGTCGCGGATCGCGTCGTAGGGTCGGAATCGCTCGATGCCCCCCTGCTCCTCGCTGTGGAGCAGGGCGCGGTGCAGGCCCAGTTGGTTGGCGATGGGCGAGTCGATCAGGTTGCTCGAATCGGCGGCGCTCATCTGGAACAGCACGCGATGGTCGAACTCGTGGACCGTCTGGCGGTCCAGCGTTCGCTCGAGCGTGCTGAGCGTGTTGGCCCAGGCGAGGGTGTGGACGCCGACGCTGGGACCCTCTCGCAGCAGGTCCGCGAACTGGACGTCCGGCTGCGGCCTGGCCTGCTCGTCGCGCGAGAAGCTGAAGGCGTCCTCGTTGCGCCGGAGCATCCGATACCGCTGCAGACCGAAGATCACGAGGAAGATAAACGCGTCGCTCGTCTGTGGCACCCCCGCCCTCGGGGGTGTCTTTCCCCAGCCGGGGGCGGCTGGGCCACTGCGCCTGTCCACCTCCTTTGCCAGTTCGGCGATTGCGTCGGCTACATCGTGCCATCCGATGTTGCGACATTCGTGCGGGATCGCCGCCGCGATTCGCTCGAAGACACCGGCTCCCGGCGCGTCGGGCGGGCTGCCGTCCAGGATAATGAAGCGACAGGAGCACTGCGCCGCCAGACTCACGAGGGCGGCGCTCACCAGATTCCTGGCCAGATCGTCCCGCTGCCCAACGATGAGCAGATTGGCGCCGCTCTGCCGGCGGATCGTCACGGCGGTGGGCTCCTTGATTGTCACCGGCGCTCCCAGCCAGATTCGCGGCGAGTCGCACGGCACGGGTCGTTCGAGACAGGCCGCCAGTTGGCGGTTCTCTCGGATGTCGGCCGGGGCGCTTCCCTCGAAGACGATGGCCGGCTCGAATTGCGTATCGGAAAAAGGCAGATCTGTTTGGAGTTCCGCGTTTACGCGGTCTTCACCCGCCTGAAGGCGGAACTCCGAACATCGCGTGGCGCCCCCGCCCTCGGGGGTGATCGATTCGGCGCCGGGGGCGGCTGGGCCACTGCCTTTTTTCGATACGCGGCGGGCGACAAGCGCCGAGATCTTCGCAAGGTAGCCGTCGCGGGTCGCGTCGGGCAGCCAGGCGGTCTGGAACGGGCTGTTGCCCGCGAGGCGGCCGCCGGCGTCGTTGTAGATCGCCTCGCCGGGACGGGAGAGCAGGCGGGCGGCCATGTTGTCGTCGTCGAGGATGAGCTGAGCGTCGGCGTCCGAGCACTGCAAGGCGATGCGGATCGCCATCTGCCCGATCGTGCTCCGCGCCAGGCCGAAGACCCCGCCGAGCGTCTGGGACCCGAGCACGACGTGGATGCCGAAGGCGCGACCCTGTCGCACGAGTTGCTCGAGCAGGACCGCGGCGTCCTGGGCCAGCTTGTCGTCCTCCGCGAAGAAGACCTGGAACTCGTCCACGATGAGCACGGTGCGAGGCATCGCTTTGCCCGTCGCCTTGCGGTAGGCGGCCAGGTCCTGCACACCCGCCTGGCGGAACAGGTCGCCGCGATGGGTCATCTCCGCGTCGAGCCTCCGGAGGATGCTCAGGCCGAACTCACGGTCGCTCTCGATGGCGATCGCGCGGGCGTGCGGCAGATGGTGCGTCGCGTAGGTCTTGAACTCGACGCCCTGCTTGAAGTCGATCAGGTACAGTTCGACCTGGTCGGGCGCATACCACAGGGCCAGGTTCGTCACCATCACGTGCAGCAGGGTGGATTTGCCCGAGCCGGTCTTGCCCGCGATGAGCATGTGCTGGGCGACGCCGCGACCGAGCAGCAGGTGCTGCAATCGCGTCGCGCCGGTCCGCCCGAGCGCGATGCGCAGCTCGTGCCGACTGTCCAGCGACCAGAGCTGGTCTGCTTGCGGCGCGATGGCGGCGAACGGGACTTCCACCCGAGCGGAGGCGGCGCCGGCCTTGCCGATGGCGTGCATGGCCTCGGTGAGGGCCTCCTCGCCAGGCGGCTTGTCCAGGACGAGCGGGAACTGCTTCAGGACGTCATCCTGCCAGACGAATTGGCCGTCCTCGTAGACGAGGTGGACGCTGGCGGCATGGATGTCACGCACGTCCACGCCGCTGGGCAACTCGGCCCGCGTGTCGTAGGCGATGAGCGTGTGTACGCCGCAACGAGGGCCGCTGTGAATGACGCTGCTCAGACGGCGGGCGGTCTCCTCGCTGAAGTTTCGCGGGAAGTCCGCGATCACGAGGAAGCGGTACGGCTCCGCCAGCTCGCCTGCCTGGCGGTTGTACTCCTCGATCGTCTCGAACTCATTGCGGAGATACTTCTGGATCACGTTCTCCATGTGCTGGGTGAGGTCTTCCAGTTGTTCCTGGAACTGGAGAGCCTCCGTCCAGATGCGCCCTCCGACGAGGGATTCGAGGTAGTCGCCGGCGTGCATAAAACCTGCGAAACTCTCGCCCAGTCCGACGGGATCGAAGATCGTGAAGCGGGCCTGTCCCGGCGGGAACGACGCGAACAGGCGTATCATCACCGCGCGGAGCGCATCGATCGCTTGCGGGCGTCCTTCCCGCGGGTACTCGAGCAGGAGGGAGCAGTGGTTAGGGAACTCCAGCAGGGCCGGCAACGCCGCGAAGCGTGCGGCGTCCAGCCTGGCACCGGCTCGCGCCGCCACCGAGTCGGCCAGGCGCCCGAAGTCCACATGGATCGCCGCGAACCGCGCCCCGGAAGGCGGCGTCTGCGAAGGCGTCCAGGATTCGCCCAGCAGATGGTCCCAATCACCGGTGGCTCGTCGGTCCAAGCGGGCCATGTACTGGAGAAGCGCGTCGATACGAGCCAGACCCCTGTCCCACCGGTCCTCCAGGGCCTTGCGGGCGGTCTGATACTTGCCCTCGCAAGCAGCGATCTCCTCGTCGTACCGTTTCTGAATCCCGGCCAGACCCTCCTGACACCGGCTATCGAGGGCCGCCTGCTGCTGCTCGAGCTTGTGCTGAGCCTCCTCGATGACCCGGTCCCGAGTCGTTCTGAGGCTGTTGAGGATCTCCTCGCGCTGGTCCTCGACCTGATGGAGCGAGGTGGCCTGCTGCCTGGCGATGTTGGCCTTCGTCGTCTCGAACGTGGAGTGGATTCTCTTGATCTCCGCCTGCTTCTGCTCGACCGACGTCTGCCACTCGCGCTCGATCTCGTCCAGTGCCTGCGCGGCGAGTCGGCCGAATGCGATCCGGGCATTCATCAGTGCCGCCTGGAACTCCTCGTAGAGACGCCGGACCTGCGACCGGCTCCGATGCCAGAGCGCACGACCGCCGACGACGATGGCCGCGATGGTCAGCGCGAGAACCGTCGGCGCCGTCACCGTCATGGACACTTCTTGAAGGTGCAAGATCCCCAGCACGGTGCCCGCGACGCCCAGCAGCCCGCCTGCCAGCAGGACGGGACGCGCCCCCACGAACAGTTGTGCGACGCGGAGCCTGCGGAGCTGGTCCAGTCGCTGCTCGGCCAGCGTCTGCTGCGAGCGGAGGATCTCGGCGGGGTTCTCGCCGTTGTCGGCGAGGGGACCGCCCTTCTGGGCAAGGGACAGCGCACGACAGCGATATTGTCGGATCAGGAGATTCGCCTGAGCGTCGAGATCGTCGAGCCGCCGGCGGGTCTGCTCGGCCGTCGCCTTGGCCTCGAAGCTCTTCTGCTGCTTTTTGGTCGCCGCCCCCTCGGCCACGAATTCCGCGACCAGCAACTGGTCCTGCTTCTCCTTCTCCGCTTTGCTCTCCAGGTCGGCGGCGGTCTGCATGACCCGCTTGCGTCGCTGCTGGACGTCGACCTTCAGGGTGCTGAGCCGGCCCTCGAACTCCGCGTCTGCCTCTTTGACCAGGGTTTCGTACTCCTCGCGGATGGTCTGGCTGTTCAGACGCAACTCCCGCTCCACAGTCTCCTTGTCCCTGTCGAATCGCTCCCGCACATCACTGCGGGCCCTCTGATACTCCGATTCGATCTCGGATTCCAGCGGCTCGACGACGGAGGCCGAGAGGTGGAGGACCTCGGCCATCGCTTGGCGCAGCAGGCCCGTGTAGTCGCCGTCAGCCTCGCGGCTGGGATCGCGAAGGTATGTCTGGAGGTCTTGGCTCATGCGTCGTGTTCCCTGCTGTCTGAGCAATCGTATTGGGCCTTCTCGATCATAGCCGCGATGCGTTCCATCGCCAGCACCGCGGCACGGATGTCCGCCTCCAGCGGAGCGATGTATTTCTTATCGAACTGAACGCAATTCTCGTCGCGCCAGACCTCGCGCACCCGCTGCCAATCTTGCAGGAGCTTCTTGGTCATCTGCACCAGTTTGGCCCGGCTGTCCGAGGCGCTCATTCAGACGCCCTCTCTGGCTCGGCCATGTCCTCGCCCTCCTGGGGCTTCTCCGTGCGGTTCTCTTCGGGAGTGGGCACGTCGGCGGGCTGAAGGACGGTGTCTTCGATACCTTCCCTCGCGATCCCAGGCGCCTCCGGCGGCGCGAGCGTCACATACTGCTCCAGGGAATCGACCATCCGATCCAGACTCGCACAGGCGTTGGGGATCTCCACCTCGATGGCGTTGACGAGTCCGTGAATGGCGCCTTTGTAGTCCAGCGACTCCCTTTCGATCTGCGTGCTGTAGATGCGGACCAGTCGGAACGTGTTCTCTGCGTCGCGGAGCCGTCGCTCGGCGATCCGCAGCGCCCTCCTTTCTTCGACGCACGAGCTGTGCGTGCCCGCGATGGCCCGGTCGAGGACCTCGTGCTGTTTGAGGGCGAGCCTGGCCTGCGTGTACTGCTGCGAGCGGGTCTGGACCTGCTGCTTCCAGTAGCGGTTGCGGTCCTCCCGCAGCCACAGAAGGGTCCGCTGGATGTCCGTACTGGCCTCATCCAGGGCCACCGACGCCACGGAAGCGAACGTGGCGAGCGAGGCCCGGAACTGCCTGAGCGCCCCGAACGAATCCACTCTGGCCTGTCCGCTCATCCCGGTCTCCTATCGCTGCTGGAGATAGTCCTCGATGTGCCTGGCCTTCTTGGCCAGAAACGCCGCATGTTGCCCGGAGGCATCGAGAAACCGGGCCAGCGTCTTGACCGTCTGCTCGAATTCCTGCGCGAACCGCTTCTGCTCCTGGTCAGCCCAGGTCCGCTCCAGCTCCCGCATGCGGGATTGCAGGCCCCCGATCAGGGTCTCCAGGTCCGAGTTGAACCGGGTGAGGTCCCGCGCAAATCGCCGCAGCTCCGCGGGGTCAACGTTAGCCTTGCCCATGAGGTTCTCCGTATCTGGGGACAATCCGCCGTCCCCCGTGCCTCTATTATTATAGCGGATTTGGAGCACGGATACCACGAATTCCTGTGGGCGGACGGGCCTGATTCCGCGTGCTTGCGTATGCGGAGAGTTCGCTGTAACATCGCGCGCGGCGCCGCCTCGCAAGAACGCGGCCATGGGCGGATGGCCTTTGACGAAGAAACCTGCTGGATGAGGTTGCCATGAAGAATAATATCGGAACAAAGCTCTCATTCGTGCTGCTGCTGACCGTCGCCCTTGGGATCGTCGAGGCAGTGACCCGGTCTGCGGACGTGCTGTTGTTCCCCGGCGAGAAGTCGTCTTTTTACTCGTACGACCGCTACGACTTCGTCTACGAGGGCAGGGACTGTATCATCGTCGCCCCCAAGGCCATGGCGGAAGGCAGACCCTGGATCTGGCGGGCCCGCTTCTTCGGACATGAGCCCCAGACGGACATCGCGATGCTGGAGCGAGGCTATCACCTGGTCTATGCCGATGTGGCGGGACTGCATGGCGCGCCACAGGCGGTTGCGATCAGGGACCGCTTCTATGAGTATCTCACGAAGTCGTACGGCTTCTCGAAGAAGGCGGTGCTGGAGGGCATGAGTCGCGGCGGCCTGATCATCTACAACTGGGCTGCAGCGAACCCCGACAAGGTCTGCTGCATCTATGCAGACGCGCCGGTCTGCGACATCAAGAGTTGGCCCGGCGGCAAGGGGGCAGGGCCAGGCGACGCCGCGTGCTGGGCCGAGTGCCTGAAGGTCTACGGCCTGACAGAGGAGCAGGCGATGGAAGCCCGCTGCAATCCGATCGACCATCTGGAGCCGCTGGCCAAAGCGGGGATACCCCTGCTGCACGTCGTCGGCGATGCGGATGACGTGGTCCCGGTCTCCGAGAATACCGCGATCCTGGAGGCTCGCTACAAGACGTTGGGTGGTTCGATCCAGGTGATCCACAAGCCGGGCGTCGGGCACCACCCTCACAGTCTGAAAGACCCTGCTCCGATCGTGGATTTCATCCTCGCCTCCGCACGACGAGAACTGTCCGGGCAGGGAGATCCGATCCGCGAGAGGATCGAATGGTGCGATATCTGGATTACCAACGCTGATAGGAGCGATCTGCCCAGGGCAGGGCCGCACAAGCCAAGCAGGTGTCGAAGAGCATCGAATCCCGCTTGTAGTGACGCCGTAAGGCGTTGTCTTCCGTCCGAGTCTGCATATGAGTCGCACGCTGAGGAGAAGATATGCCCTCACAGGCACACTACAAACTGGGATATACCGTCACGGGCACACTACGAACCGGCGGCGCTGGGACCCGGACCTGCCTGCTCTCGGAACCGAGCCTCGCAGCTCTGCCATAGAGACGCCATTTCTCGAACCTTGTCCGGATGCTGATCTGCCAGGTTCTTCTGCTCGCACCGATCCATCCTGAGGTCGTACAACTCCCAAGGGCCGTCCTTACCTTTGGCAACGAGCTTCCAGTCGCCGACGCGGAGGGCCCGATTGTCCAGATGATGGAAGTACAGGAACTCGTGCTCGACCGAGCCGCCCGGAGCGAACGCAGGCACGAGACTCTTGCCCGGCAACGGGGGCGCCGCGTCGTATGGCGGCTGGGCAGCCGGTTGGCCTCCCGCCAGTTCTACGATCGTTGGCAGGAGGTCGATGAAATGACAGGGGCTGTGGCGGAGTTCGCCGCGGGCGCCGATGCCGGTCGGCCAATGGACGATCAGCGGCGACGAGATGCCACCTTCGTGGACCCAGGACTTGTGCAGGCGAAACGGCGTGTTGGCGGCGCTGGACCAGCCCGGACCCAGGCATAGATACGATTGGCGCGAGCCAGGCGGCGCTGCGGGATCGTTCATGTCTCCGCGGATGATCTGCTCGGCACTGGCGCCATTATCAGACACGAAGAGGACAACTGTGTCGTCGAGGGCGCTCATGCGCTCGATCTGGTCGAGGACGCGTCCGATCTCGCGGTCCATGCGGTCGATCATCCCGGCGTGGATGGCCATCTTCGTCGCCTGGAACTCCCGCTGCTCCTCGGTCAGGTCGGTCCACGGGACAGCCCGATCCACCTCGCCCGGACCGATGCTCTCGGTCAGCTTCTCTCTGGAGAGGTTCCAGCTCGGAATCCCGTCCGCCTCCAGGGGGGCCAGATCGCAATTGACCATGCCCATGTCCCGCAGCCGCTCCCGCCGCTGCCTGCGAATGGCGTCCCACCCGGCCCGATAGCCGTCCCGATACCGCGCGATGTCCTCGGGCAACGCTTGCAGCGGGAAGTGCGGCGACGTGAACGCCAAGTAACAGTAGAACGGTTGGTTTCGGTGCTTATCCTCATGCTCTTTCAAGAAGCTTCTTGCGTGGTCGGCAATGGCGGTCGTGACATAGAAACCGGAGCCTGCCTCCACAGGGTCGAGCCTGCGGTCGTCCAGCTCGTGGTTCTTCGGATTGAAGAATCGGTCGTGGTCGTGCACGACGTAGGAGTGGTCGAATCCGCCGTGGGCGACGGGTTTGGGCGCGCCCATGAGGTGCCATTTGCCGGCGTGATAACAGCGATATCCCAGGGGCCTGAGATAGTGCGGCGCGACGCGGGCCCAGGCGGGCAGCATCCCTTGCGGCGGGTCCATGCGAACCTGCTGCGGATAGTAACCCGTCAGCAGCGATGTCCGCGACGGCCAACATCGTCCCGTCGAGTAGCACTGAGAGAACCGCAGGCCGCCTGCGGCCAGGCGGTCGATATTGGGGGTACTGATCTCGCCGCCGTAGCAGCCGGCGTCGGAATACCCCATGTCGTCGGCCACGATCACGAGCACATTCGGCTTGCGTCGGGTTCCCGAGGAAGAAAGGCCTTCCAGCCCGCTGGAGTCCCCAAGCACCTGCCCGCTCAGTGCGAGAGCCGGGCCCAACGCCAATGTCCGTCGGAGGAACGCACGCCTGGTGACGCCTGTCGATTCCATGTTGTCATCCTCCTTTATGGATTGCTGCAACGCGGCAGTCCGTGTGGCAAACACGACACCGATCCTAACACAACGGGTCCTGCCGCCGCAACAATACTCGCACAAAGGTCCGATATGCAATGGACCCGCCGCAATCCCTGCAGATTCTCCTCGCGTGGTCTCCCGACGATCCTCCGCCGGTCGCCGGTCCAAGCTGGTGCGCCCATCGTAATCGCAGAGGGATCGCCCCGCAAATCGCAGTGGCGCCGGACCTCCCTTGGCGGGTTCCGCACGTCTGACCGACAATCGGACGCTATTACTTGTGAGATTTTTTTTGATTCTGCCATATATGGTATTGAACAAAAGGTCAGAAGTGACTATAAAGTCATTTGTGAACGAGGTAGTCGCACAACCAGCAACGCTCAATCGGACGCAGCGCAGGGTTTCGAAGACGCGAAACCGCCTGCTCAAGGCGGCTTCCGACGTGTTTGTGGAAGTCGGCACGGATGCTGCGACGATTGAAATGATCACCCAGCGGGCCGATCTGGGAAAAGGAACGTTCTACCGGCATTTTGTCGATAAGAGCGAAATCGTTGAGGTCCTGATCGACCAATGCGTCGCGGATTTGCTGGAGGCGGTGTTGCACGCCGCACGCGAGCCGCACTCGCTGCGGGAGGCCTTCAACGGTCTGGTGGATGGACACATGGAGTTCTTCCTGAGCCATCCGGACAAGTATGCGTTGTTGTTTCAGGGTCGGATGTTGCTGAACCTCAATCGCGGTGTGCTGTGCGGCACGGACCAGCCGTATGAGAACTACCTGGGTCGGATCGAGGAATTGGTCCGTCCCTTCCTGCCGATGCCCGCGGGCGCCGTCAAGATCCGACGGGTCGCCTGTGCCATCGCGGGCTTTGTGTCTGGTCTTCTGTCTTTTGCGATGATTACCATGGATCGCCAAGCCGTCAAAGAGAGTATCGAGCCCATGAGGGGCCCCTTCCTCACCAGCGTGCTCAGCTTCATGGCACGATCATAGGTACGAGTTGTATTCAAATAGTTAGTGATTGAGAAAGGAACTTGTCAAAATGTCTATGTGCTCTGCGAGTGGGGGCGAAGACTCTTGTCATGGAGATGCCTCCCTGTGTGTGGGCGATGACGAACCTCCGCCGATAGCGACCGCACCCAGCCTCAGTGAAACAATTGTTTATCGGCCCAAAAACTGGAACGACTGGCGCTGGCAGATGGCCAATCGCATCCGGTCCTGTCAACAACTGTCCGCGGCGTTTCCCCGTTTGGTCGGGGCAACGGAATTGGCCTCGGTCATGACCAAGTACCCCATGGCGATCACGCCGTACTACGCCTCGCTGATTCGCCGCGCGGACAAAACCGACCCCATCTTCCAACTGTCCGTGCCCCAGGCGCAGGAGTTGATCGATCCTCCGTTCCTGTCGGCCGACCCGCTGGAAGAGTGCAGAGACATGCCGGTCCCGGGCATGGTGCATCGTTACCCGGACCGCGCCCTGGTCATCGCGACCACGATGTGCTCGACCTACTGTCGGCACTGCACGAGAAAGCGAATCGCGGGCACGCGAGAGACCAGCATCACCAAGCGGCGTCTGGAGCAGATTGCCGCTTACCTGACGGAGCATCCGCAGATCAGCGATGTGATCGTCTCGGGCGGCGACCCGCTGACGATGAGCACCGAGCACCTGGAGATGGTGTTGTCGCGTCTGCGTCAGGTGCCCTCCGTGCAGATCATCCGGATCGGGAGCCGTGTGCCGGTGGTGTTGCCGATGCGCATCACCGACGAGCTGTGCCAGATGATTTGCAAGTACCACCCGGTGTGGATCAACACGCACTTCAATCATCCGCAGGAGCTGACGCCGGAAGCGGCGGAGGCTTGCAGGCGGCTGGCCGACGCAGGCGTCCCGCTGGGCAACCAGTCGGTCCTGCTTCGCGGGGTCAATGACGACCCGCGGATCATCGAGCAACTCTGCCGCGGCCTGGTTCGAATGCGGGTCCGCCCGTACTACATGTACCAGTGCGACCTCGTCCGAGGCGTGGAGCACTTCCGCACCCCGCTGACACGAGGCATGGAGATCATGGAGTATCTTCGCGGCCGGCTCAGCGGTCTGGCGATCCCCACGTTCGTGGTCGATGCCCCGCACGGCGGCGGCAAGATCCCCGTCCTGCCGAGCTATGTGGTTTCGCAGAGCCCGACTCACACGGTTCTGAGGAACTACGAAGGCATGCTGATTGCCTATCCCGAGCCGCAACAGCGGTTCGACGGCCAGTGCACCGCGCCGCGCGAGGAGTCCTCGCCGGGAGTGTGGGAGCTGGCCGCGGGCCAATACAGCCGAATCCAGCCCAAGGAGACCGTCCGTCTTGCAAGACGCCAGTCCTGCTGTGCGTCGGATGAGTCGGTAGGGGAATTCTAAGCAATGAGCAAGACATCACATCCGGCCGCGTGTCCCTCACGCGGCCGGAGTCATTTGATGACCGTAGGATTGGTCTACGATCTTCGAGACGATTACCTCGCCCAGGGTTTCACGCAGGAGCAGGCCGCCGAGTTCGACTCCGCCGCGACGATTGACGCCCTCGAAAAGGCCATTCGATCTCTCGGATATGCCACCGAGCGAATCGGCAACGGGATGGCCCTCGCCCAACAGCTCGCCGCGGGCAACCGGTGGGACCTCGTGTTCAACATCGCGGAGGGGTTGTACGGACGCAGTCGCGAGGCCCAGACGCCCGCCCTGCTGGAGATGTACGGAATTCCCTACACCTGCTCCGACCCGCTGGTGTGCGCCCTGACGCTGGACAAGGCGATGACCAAGCGCGTGCTCCAGTCGGCGGGTCTGCATACGCCCCGCTTTGCGGTGGTCACGTCGCCCTCGCAGGTGGAGAGCTTGGATTTGGACTACCCGCTCTTCGCCAAGCCTCTCGCGGAAGGCACGGGCAAAGGGGTCGACAAGGATTCCCGCGTCGATTCGCCGGCGGCACTCGAGAAGGTGTGCGCCCGTCTGCTGGAGCGGTTCGCCGAGCCGGTCCTGGTCGAGGAGTATCTCCCCGGTCGGGAGTTCACGACCGCCATTCTGGGGACGGGGTGCGACGCCCGCGTGCTGGGGACCATCGAGTTCAGGATCGAGGCCAACGCCCCCGCCCAGGACTACTCCTTCGACGTGAAAGAGCAGTGCGAGCAGTGCGTGACGTACTTCCCCATGCCGAAGGGTGCCCTCCGCGATGAAGCGGAGGCCCTGGCCCTCGCGGCCTATCGCGTGCTCGAGTGCCGTGACACCGGGCGCGTGGATATCCGTCTCGACGCGCAGGGCCGTCCCGCGTTCATCGAGATCAACCCGCTGCCGGGCATGCATCCGACGCACTCGGATCTGCCCATGATCGCCACGCAGGAAGGCATGTCCTACGAGGAATTGATCGGCAGCATCGTCCACAGTGCCCTTGCCCGCCAGGAGTCCACACCGTGCAGCGCCGGAAAACGAGCGTCCTGATCCTGTTCAACGAGCCCAGATCCGCCGGTTCCTCCGCTCGGAAAAAGGCAGATCGGGCCTGCTTCGAGAGGGAAAAACCTCCCTCTTCGATCTTTCCCTCTCAAACCGCGGCCTTCGCGGAGAGTGAAGCGGGCGTTCTGGCTGAGGTGCAGGCGGTGAGCGAGGCGCTGGATGCCCTGAAGATCGCCCATCGTGCGGTCGGCGTACGACAGTTCGTAGACTTGCCTGCGGTCTTGTCTGCGGCGGACGAGCCCGTGGTGTTCAATCTCATCGAGGGCTTCTGGTCGGACCCGGGTCAGGCCGTTCACGTGCCCACGGTCGTCGCCAGCCTCGGCAAAGCCTGCACCGGCAACGACACGCAAGGTCTGCTCCTGTCGCTCGACAAGTGGCAGAGCAAGACCCTTCTCGCAGCCGCCGGGCTGCCGACCCCCAAGGGACTCCTCGTCCCTCCGGGACGATCCATTCCTGCGAAGGACCTGTTCGACGGGCCCTGGATCGTCAAGCCCGTGCAGACAGACGCCAGCGAGGGGATCGATAAGACCAGCATCGTCCGCACGCGGGGCAAGGCCCTTCAGGAGGTCGTTCGACGCATCCACGACCGATTCGGTCAGCCTGCCCTGATCGAACAGTTCATCGAGGGGCGCGAGCTGAATATCTCCGTGATCTGCCGCAAGGGAAAGGCCGAAGTGCTGCCCCTGGCGGAGATCGATTTCAGCGCCTTCGAAGCGGGCCGACCCCGCATCGTGGGCTACGAAGCCAAGTGGCTCGAAAACAGCTTCGAGTACATTCATACGCCTCGGATTATCCCCGCGCGGGTGCCGAAGCGGCTGGCGGAGCAGATTCGCACGCTGGCCGCAGCGGCCTGCCGGACACTTCGCTGCTTCGATTACTGCCGAGTGGACTTCCGCTCGGACAAGGAAGACCGACCCTACATCCTGGAAGTGAACGCCAATCCCGACATCTCGCGGGATGCCGGCTTCGCTGCGGCGCTGACTGCGGCGGGCATCTCCTACAAAAGCTTTGTCAAGCTGACCATCGACAACGCGGTAAAACGATTCAAAGACGGTCTGAAGGGTCAAGTTCCAAGTGGGCGGTCTTCACGCTCCAGACTTCACACTCCAGACTCCAAGCGGTCCATCAGCATTCGTTGGTGCAAGCCCGAGGATCGCCAGACGGTGTTGTCCTTCCTTGCCCAGACCGGTTTCTTCCGACCTGATGAGATCGACATCGCCCGCGAGGTCCTGGACGCGGCGCTGGCCGACGGACCTACGGGCCACTACCAGTCGTTCGTCGCCGAGATCGACGATCAGACGGTGGGCTGGGTCTGCTACGGCCCAACGCCCTGCACGGTCGGGACGTTCGACATCTACTGGATCGGGGTCTCTTCTGCCTGGCAGGGGCACGGCATCGGCCGGGCCTTGACCGGCTTCGTGGAGCAGGCGATTCGTGACCGAGGCGGCCGGCTGTTTGTCGTCGAGACTTCGGGCCGGGAAAGCTACACCCCGACGCGCCGGTTCTACGAAGCCCTGGGGTATCGTCTGGCGGCCAGCATCCCGGACTTCTACGGCCCCGGCGACCCGCGGGTCATCTTCGTCAAAGACGCCGCAGTTGACCGGCCTGTGTGAGTTGCGTATTCGTGCTGTAGGTGTTGCGCCCGCCCAGGATCGGGTCCTTCTCGATGTAACGTTCCCAATCAGCCATCGCATCCAGCATTGCCTTGCCGCGTCGGCAGTCTTCGATGGTCATCTTGCCCGACTGCACCAGATCATAGTACGGCCCGATATCCGTCTGGCGGTAAAGGCCGGCGAAGTGCTGGTAGAACTCCTCTCGCGGCAAACGGGTGGGCAGAACGGCGTGTAGGGTGTCAAAGCAGGAGTAGTCGTCCGTCAGCAGCTCATTGCGGCGTTCCCGGTAGAGTTGCGTCCCGGGCAAGGGTGTGAGGATTGTGAACTGAGTGTGGGTGATCCGGTGTTCGCACACGTAGTCGCGAAGTCGGTTGAAGTCGTCCTGTGTCCAGTCCGGATCGACGATGAACGCGCCCCAAATGATGACGCCGTTGTCCTGGAGGATCTGGATGGCCCGGTTGTTCGTGTCGATCGTGCAGGACTTTCCGACGCCCTGGAGAACCTTGTCCGATCCGCCCTCCAGGCCCAGCAGGACCGCATACAGCCCGATGTCCACCCAGTTCTTCACGAGATCGGGATGCCGGACGATGGAATCCGTGCGGCATTCCATGGAGTATCTCTTGCGAATGCCCTCGGATCGGATCATGTCGGCGATCCTGGCTTCCCGCTTGTAGTTCATCAGAAAGTTGTCATCCACGAATGTGATGTGATCGGTGGTGACGTCGGCCACTTCCGAAAGGACCCTTCCGGCCGGCATCTGGTTGATGGCGCCATGATAGAACTCATGGACACTGCAGAAGTTGCACCGGAACGGGCAGCCTCGGGACGTTGCGACAGACGTATCCGGCTTGTCGAAGAGGAAGAAGTACTCGCTGCGGTAGGCTTCCGTCAAATTGCGACGCGGCATCGGCAAATTGCCGAGATCGATCCGGGCGTGCGATTGCCCGTTCCGGATGAAGGCGCCTTCGCGATTCTGCCAGACGATGTTGGGGACGTCATGGAGGCTGAGGTGGTCTTCCACCGCACGGACGAGCGGGGCGAACATCACTTCGGCCTCGCCGATCGCGACCGCGTCCACCTGGGGCAACGAGAAATCCTCCGGCAGAAGCGTGGCGTGGTGGCCGCCCGCGACGGTGAAAACCTCCGGCGAGAAGGACTTGACCCGACACAGCACGTCCTGGGCGGCGTAGACCTCCGGCGTCAGGGCGGTCACCGCCACCAATTCCGGCTGGAATCGTCGCAGCATGAAGTCCAGATCGTCGTCCAGACGCATGTCCAGGATGCGAACATCGTGCTCGGGGACCGTCGCTGCGATCATTTCCAGATGCAGCGGTTCCGGTGATGCCGCCAGGGGGAACCCGATGCCCTGCGACAAACGGGGTTGAACCAGAAGAATCCGCACAATTGCACCTCACCTATCTGGAGGCTGCAGGACCTTGCCGCATCGCGGCGGGATTCGTGCGTCCTCGGTGTCTGACAACAAAGACGGTCGAGCTACCCGGCGGTGCGAGCAGCGTTCATGTGCCCCCTCGCCCGATGCAACCTGCGCAGGAAATCCCCCTTGCGGAAATCGGACATCCATTTCCGCATCGTGATCCAACCGCCGAATCGCACCAGGCGGATCTCCCATCGTCGGAACCAGATGCTCCAACCTGCCCGGAGACGATGGAGTGAGAAGACCAGCGCCGGGAACGACAGGATGCTCGCAGCGACCAGCAGCGCATAGCGGAATTGGTAGACCCGGCTCATGATCCGCTTGCCGGCGCGCTGCAGTTCCTCCGCGGTCAGGGGCGCATCCGGCTCGAACAGCGGGAAGTTGCCGTCATAGTACTCCCAACCCACGTCCTGGAGCGGATAGATCCGACCCTGTTCTTCCAGCCGTTTGCGGAGGTCCGTGCCGGGCAGCGGAACCGGGAGCAGGACCTGAACGCTGTCGATTCGTGATTTGCGAATGAACCGCCTGAACTGCCTGACCCGCTCGGCGACGGGCATTGTGAATTCGCTACCCAAGGCAAGCGGGTAGCCGAAAATGAACATGCCGTGAACCCAGAACCCGGTCTTGCGAAACACCTTCACCAGCGAGAGCATCTTCTCGGCATTGATGTGCTTGTTCATGGCCTTGAGCTCCTCGTCGATGGGGGACTCGAAGCCGATGGCGACGTGCCGGATGCCGGCGGAACGCATCGCCGCCAGCATTTCGGGGTCGTTACCCTTGTCCAGTCGGATCTGCACGGTCAGCGATAGCTGTCTGCCGATCTGCTCCTGGTATTCCCGGAGGCTCTGGCAGAACCGGATCGTGTCGTCGCGCTGCTGGCCGAACAGGTCGTCCACGATGAAGAACCGCCTGGCGTCGCGGGTCTCGACGAGATAACGGATGTTCTCGAGCAATCGGTCGGCCGAGGCAGGTCGCGGCTTGCCCTTGACCGTACAGAACTCGCATTGCATCGGGCACCCGCGAATCCGCTCGACCGGATAGACGCGGATTCCGGCATAGCGAACCAGGGAGAAGTCCGGGAACGGAAACCGGTCGAAATCCATCAGCGGCTCGCGACTCGTCGTGCAGACGACCTGCCCGTCTCGCAGGTACGCGATGCCCTGGATGGCGGACACATCCCGGCGGTGCTCGATTGCCTGGAGAAGCTCGCGAATCGTCTCCTCCCCTTCGCCCAGAACGACGAAGTCGATGCCGTTGGACAGGGCTTCCGCGATATTGGGTCCCGCGAAGTGTTGCCCGCCTGCGACGGTAATGACGCCCATTCGCTTGTACTGCTTCGCCAGTTCGTAGAGTCGGGGAATCGTGCTCGTGAGCCCGCCGTAGAAGCCGACGACGCCGGCGGGACGCTGCCGCTGGATCAGGTCGTGGTCGGCGCCGCGCGAATCCGCTCGCGGCCCGCATCGCCCGAGGTTGTTCTCGTCGATGACCTCCGCGTCCCAGCCGGCCATGTCGTTGACCGCGGTGGCGACGCGCACCGGACCCAGCGCGGTGGTCCTCACCGCAATCCGCGAGTAGATATTGAAAGCGGGAAACGCCGGAACGACGATCCGAAGCCGTCGTCTCTTCTGTGCCGGATTACTCATAACAGAACACCTATTCATTTATAGTGGTATCGCGAACCGCGATGCGACGATCATACCCTGGCGCGTTCCCCGAGGCAAGGAATTCTGCCGGGAAATATCGACCGCAAGATCGTTATTTTGTATGAACAAACACTCGAATGAAGGACAAGAAACTTGCTTTCCTCGACGGGAGGCAGTATAATGCCATGTAGTTGCCCTGGACCAGGGCTAACCCCTATAAGGAAAGATCATGGCTGTCGAACTGTATTCTGAGGACATCATCGTCGTTGCCACGGCGGACAAACCTTCGCCTTTCAAGATCTGGCTTCGGACGGAGGAATCAGGCGATCTCACGGGCGACCTTCGGTGGCTCCGCGACGAATCCCCCGACTATCACGTTATCGTGGACCTCGCCCAGACGAAGAGCATCGGGTCCGAGAGCTACAAGGCTCTTGTGGATTTGCGGGAACGGACCGAGGAAGACGACTATCGTTTCGTCCTGTGCGGCTTGTCTTCGCATCTGAAGCGGGAACTGAAGTGCATGGGTCCGACGTGCGAGTTCGATGCGTTCGATACCCGGGAAGCAGCCATTGCGGCGCTCTCGCCCAGGCGTGAACTGCTCCTGGAACGGGGGCTTGCGGAGCAGGCTGGAGTCGTCGCAACTCCCAAGGTGTGACCGCTGCCTTCGGCGGCCCCGCCCGGCTTCCCGCGGGACGGGACTTGCGCCTTACCGGCAGACCCGGGCGATGGTATGATGCTCCCATGCCCGAAATCATCAAGAGCCATATCCTCCATCTGCTGGAAAAGGACCGCACGCCGCGAAAGCTCGTGCACCTGGAGCAGGAACTGGGTGTCCAGGGAGACCTCAAAACGGTCTTTCGCCAGGCCATCGAGTCGCTGTGTGCCCAGGGGCGGATCATCGTCGGGCCGGGCAACGTGGTCCGCCTGCCTGCGGAGTCCAACGAGGTCACCGGCGTTTTCAAGGCCAATCCCCGCGGTTACGGCTTCATCACGCCGGAGCAGTCCGACGTGGAGGGCGAGCTGTTCATCCCCGCCAACGCCACCGGCAACGCCATGACGGGAGATCGTGTCGTTGCGAAGATCCTGCGCCGCGGCGACGAGGACCGACTCAGCGGGCAGATCGTCCGAATCCTGGATCGCGCCCATAAGACCGTGGTCGGCACGCTGCACCAGGAGCCGACCGGCTGGCTCGTCCAGCCCGACGGAGGGGACTTCTCCCGCCCGATCCAGATCGAGGGCATCGATCCGAAGGAAGGTCAACCGGATTGGGAGAGGGGAGAGCGGGTCTCCTTTGAGAGGGAGAAACCTCCCTCTTCGGTCTTTCCCTCTCGAACTCCCGGTGTGCGTCGGGTGTTTCGTCCTGTCCATCCTCCAGCGGAATCGAGCCAGGAGATTTCGTCGAGGAATACAGGCCCGGTCTCCCTTTTTCCAATCCGCCACGGCGACAAGGTGTGTGTTCAGATCCGCTCGTATCCGACGCGCTCGCAGGCGGCCCGCGGCGTGATCACGCAGGTGCTCGGTCGGCCGGGCGGGTCCGAGACCGAGATCGCGGCGGTCATCCAGCGTCATGGCCTGCGCGACGCCTTCGATCCGTCCAGTCTCGTCGAGGCGGTCAACGCCAGATCCGCCTTCAATCCGCACGACACGCGAGATCGCGAGGACCTCGCGGGCACGCTGATCGTGACCATCGACCCGCCCGACGCCAAGGACTTCGACGACGCGGTCAGTCTCACCCGCGATCGCGAAGGGCAGTGGGTCCTCGGCGTCCACATCGCGGACGTGAGCCACTTCGTCGCGGAAGGCTCCGCGCTGGACCGGGCCGCACGCGAACGCGGCAACAGCGTCTACTTGCCGGGCAAGACGCTGCCCATGCTCCCCGAGATGCTCAGCAACGACCTCTGCTCCCTCCAGCCGGGCCAGCGTCGCTATACCAAAAGCGTCTTCCTGACCTACAGCAAGGACGCCCACATCCGATCCGTTCGCTTCGCGAACACGATCATCAAGTCGAAGGCCCGCCTGACGTACCTCCAGGCCGATCAGGTCCTCCAGGGCGATCCCGCGGGTCTGCCCAAGGACGTCGTGGCCCTCCTGCACGACATGGAATCGCTCGCCCGCGGCATCGAGGACCGACGCCGGCGGGCGGGCATGCTGCAGCTCGATGCGTTCGCCAACGAGCTCGTGAAGGACGAGGTCGGGCAGGTGATCGGGGTCCAGCCCGAGGACACCAGCTATCCGCACACCATCATCGAGATGTTCATGGTCGAGGCCAACGTCGCGGTCGCGACCCTGCTGGACCGCTACTGCATCCCGTTCATGCGGCGTATCCATCCCGAGCCTGACTCGAGGGCCTTGTACCGACTCTCGCAGACCCTCCGGCTCCTCGGCGTCACGCTCTCGCGGAAGCCCCAGCGCGCGGATATCCAGGCGGTGCTGAGTCAGATCCGCGGCACGAAAGTCGCGCTGCCGGTCAACCTGCTGGTCCTGCGAACCCTGGAGCGGGCGACCTATTCGCCTGCGAGCGTCGGCCACTATGCCCTGGCGGCCTCGAAGTACTGTCACTTCACCAGCCCGATCCGCCGCTACGCGGACCTCATCGTGCACCGGGCCTTGCAGGGGCATCTCACCGGCGGCGTGGACCGCATCCGACGGCTCTACGCCTTCCCCGACCTTGCGGAGCTCGGCGAGCACATCTCCGAAACCGAGCGGGTCGCGGACGAAGCGGAGCAGGAGCTCAAGACGATTCTCATTCTCCATCTTCTGCAAAGACGCGTCGGCGAAGAGTTGGAGGGCGTCGTCGTGAGCTTGAGCGGGCACGGCGCCGCGGTGCATCTGCCCGAGTACGGCGTGGAGGGCCTGATCCCGCGCGAGGCCCTCGGCCCGGATCGCTGGCAGTTCGACGAGCAGAACCAGTGTCTCCTGGGCCGGCACACCGGCGCCATCCTGCGACTGGGCCAAACGATGCAGGTGCGAATCGTCGATGTCCGCCCGGCCGGCGGGCAGCTCGATCTGGCGCCGGCCGGCGGGCTGGTCATGAAACCGCCCGAGCACGGCAAACGGCCGGCGCCGCGTCGCGGATCGTCCGCCAAGCGCCGAAGGAGCCGAAAGAAACGCACCACCTGAGTGGAGAACGGGAGCCGCTATGGAATCGCCGAGAACCACGCCGTACAAGTGTCACGTCTTCGTCTGCGTGAACGACCGTGGGGGAACGCGAAAGTCCTGTGCCGATGGGAACAGCAAGGAAATCGCGGCGCGCATCAAGGAAGCCGCGAAGAGGCGTTTTGCGCCCGGAGACGTCCGCGTGTCACAGAGCTTGTGCCTGGGTCTGTGCGAGTTCGGCCCGAACGTCGTCCTCTATCCGCAGCGGATCTGGTTCCAGGGCGTAGCCGCGACCGACATCGATTGCATCCTCGACGCGGTCGCCCAGGCGCTGGATGAGTGCCCATGACTTGTGGTCGATCTGATTGGGATCAGTTCGCAGTGTGCCCGTAAGGGCATATCTTCGCGCCACGGGTCACGAGCCACGGGTCACGGGATAGCGCCTTACGGCGTCACTGCGAACAGGTCGGCCGCAGCCGGATTACTCGACGACACCGGGGGACGGAAGGCTCGCCCGCCAATTGGCCGGGTCGCTCCCATCGGACGCCAGGTCGATCCGGCTCAGGGACAGGCCGTAGCCGTCCGCCTCGGTGGGCCAGGAATCGACGCCGGTCACGAAGTTCTCCGGGTGCGATCCGTCGCTGTATGTCACCGCGTCGGCGACGATCCAGTTCCGCGTACCGTCGAGGTTCCCGTCGCTCGGGCAGAGCAGCTCCAGCGTCTCGACACTGTTGGCGAGCTTGCCGCCGCCCCACTCCACGATCTGCGTGTTCGCAGGGATGCTGTAGGCCGCCCGGCAGGCGGCCAGGTCCTTGACGAGCAGCAGGCACTCGCCCGGCGCCAGCGTCACCGGCGAATCGGCGGGGAACGTCACGTCGATGGCCGGATCGTCGGGATTGTCGGTGAACCGCCAGGCCAGTCCGCGGATCGCGTCGTAGAGCGTGACAGCGGCGTCGGCGGTATTGACCAGCTCGACGTATTCCGCGTCGTCCGATCCATCGGGGTGGTACATGATCTCGCTGATCCGAATGGAGTCGGGCGCCGGGCCGACGTCGAAGATCGCCTGGGCCAGGCCGCTCCACGGACTGTAGGCGTTGCTGGCGACCAGGACGCGGGCCTTGACCTGGGTGCTCTCCGTGATGGTGATCGGGCCGGTGTACGTATACACGGTCCCGCCCGAGCCGCCGGTATCCGGCGTGGCGATCTCGCTCGCGACCAGCTCGGCACAGAACAGCAGGTCCGAGCTGCTCGCTCCGGAATTCAGCCCCTGGATGGCGAGCAGGTTCTGCCCTTGTTGCAGCAAGGCCAGGCAGGCGGAGACGTCGAATTCCTCCCAGACGATCGCGGCGTTGTCGTCGTGGGTGCCGCTGGCGCCGGAGTTCCACACGGGTGTGCCGGTGAACTGGGCCCGCGCGATCTCGGTGCCGTTGAGCCAGGCAACGAAGCCGTCGTCATACCGCATGTTCAGCGTCAAGGAGTCGAACGTGCTGGTATCGCCTGAAACGGTGAACGGGATGCGGATGCAGCAGGTCTGATTGACGTTGTACATCGCGGCTTGCAGGTCGATGGTGAAGTAGGCCTGGAAGCCGCTGCTGCGTTCGTAGCCGACGCCGCCCGTGCCGCTGATCCAGGCGGAGTCGTCGAAGGCCAGACTGCTCCGCCAGGCGTCGCTGATCGCGGCAGTCGGGACGAGCACCTTCTTGGCGGCGCTCTCGGCGACCAGGGTGGTTGAGTTCACGACGGTCACAGTGGAATCGGTCGGGCGCGGGTCCGAGCCGTCGAGCGTGTAGAAGAGCGTGCCGCCGGCGTGGGGATTGCTGATCGCCACCGTCGTGCCGGACTCGACCCGCCCTGCCTGGGGAGCGATCGTCGGCGGCTTGACGAACTGGCTATCGACCCAGGTGCAACGAGTGGCCAGCCAGCTCTTGAGGTGATCGATCTCGCCCTGGAAGGTGGTGTACCGCGAGCCCGCGCCGGTCCACTTGGCGTAATTGCGGGGCGCCGCCTCGCGAATCTCGTCGGCCATCGCGTCGATGGTGGCGTTCAGACTCGCTGTGCTGAAGGGACCCGTCCGCAGGGCATACCAGCGGTCGATGTACTTCTGGAAGAAGTTGCTGTCGTCGAAGAGCCGATTCCACCAGACGTACTCGAAATAGTCGGTCCCGTCGCCGGTCCCATGCCAGCTCTGGGCGTTGTTGTCGCGACCATCGCTGGAATCCAGCGCCCGGTCGAAATCCCAGATCGGACCCATTTCGAGCTTGCCCTCGCGACTCTTGTGCATGTGCGTGCTCAGGCGAAGCGCGTCCACGTTCATCGCCAGCATGTTCAGCAGGTTGTGGTCGATCCAGGATGCGACATCGATGTACTTCGCGTATCCGACCTCGGGATCGGTGAAACCCGCTCCGTAGAGCGCCGTTTCGAAATCGTTCAGATAACCCTTGATCCACGCGGACTGTTTGGCCGTGATCTCGGCTTCCTTCGGGTCCACGAAACACAGAGTGCCGTCGCCGTAGGTGGGATTGCCGCGGGCCGTGCGGAATCCGCTGTCGCCGGGGTCGGGACTGTCAATCTTGAGCATGTACCCCCCGGTGATCCTGGGCTCGGTACTGTCCCAGGGTTCGAGCTTCTCGACGTCGACGCGGTCCTTGCCTCGCTTGATCTTCTCCATAAGGATGTACAACCCGACATAGTCGCTGGCCGACACGGTGCTGTTGTTTCTGTTCAGGTACATCTCGACGAATCGCGTGCGGACCGCGTAGCGTCCGATCTGATTGCTCAGCTCGTACACAAAGGCGTTGTTGATCAAGGCGCGGTCATACGTATAGGGAGCATACAGGATCCAGTCGGAATCCGCGGGCATGCCCAGAATGGACACGTCCCGGTCCTGATTGTATTCGTCCCACACTTCGAATCCGTATTGCGCCTTGGCCTGCGATCCGGTGCTTCTGCCTCGCTGCTTGATGCCGCTTCGTCCGCAGAAATCCGCCGGACCCGTCATCTTGGCGCGTCCGTCCTCGCCGACGTCGATGAAGACGGACGAGACTCGCACCAGCGAGGAGCCGATGGTCTGGGTGGCGGTATCGACGATGACGATCGGCAGGTCCGAGCTGAAGGTCAGGACGTCGCTGGCGAGCGCCACATACGTCCGGCTGACCGGGACGCTCGGCGCTTTGTCAGGCTCGTAGGCCCGAGCCGTGACTTCCTTCGTGCCGGCCACCATGATCGGGCCCGTGTACAGGGTCGATGCGGTCGTGGGCGTCGTGCTGTTCAGGGTGTAGTAGATCCTGGCGTCCGGATTCGACGACGTCAGCACCAGAGAGAGAAACACCTCGGAGAAGGTGCCCGATTCGTGGGAGAAGGCCGGTTCCTCGGAGACCTCGGCGTATCCTGCGACGTTGGCCTTTCCCGGCGTGGCCGTGACGAAATACTGCTGCCGGCCGCTATACAGCCCATACGACAGATCCGTCCGCTGCGGCGGATAACCTGTCCCGTCGAGACGCGCCCCGTACTCCTGCACGACCGTTAGATCGGCCGAGACCAAAGCCAGGTATTCCCCCTCGCCATCGAGTGTGAAGTTCGTGTGATAGGACCCGCTCTGGTCTTTGTAGGGCCAGTTCTCCGGATGATCCGCTTCTTTGATGCCAGAGGCGAAGACCAGCAGATAGCCGCCCGGGGCGATTGTCACCGCGGGCATCGCCCACTTCGTCAGGTCGCGTGGATCGTCCGTCAGGTGCCAGCCGAGCAGATTGATCGCGGTCGCACCCTCGTTGTGCAGCTCGATCCAGTCGGGGCACACGGTCTCGCCCTCGACCGTCGTCGCTTGCCCGGTCTCGTTGATTGCCTTGAACTCGCTGATGACGAGCCCCCCCTCTTCCACCGCGGCGCCCGTTTCATCATCGCCATCATCATCGTCATCGTCGGATGCCCCTGCGGGAATGCCCAGGAACTCGACCTCGGCGATCTGCATGCTGTTGGCAGCCGCCGCGTTGCGAACCCCGGTGAACAGGAGCTGATAGTGCGCGTAGGCGGTCGAGTTGGCGAAGGCGATCGGGGTCGTGTTCATCGTGTAGCGAGGCCAGGCCGACGCCTGGGCGAAGTCGGCGATCGCGCCGGAGGCGATCAGCGTGTACGGCCCGTCGAGGCTCGTGTTCGATCCGTACAGCTCGAAGGCGACGGGGTCTCGCTCCACCGCGTCGTTGGCCGTCGTGAAGGTCAGTCCCGTGACCACGGTCGCGCCCGCCGACGGAGCTACCTGGAATCCGGCGGGCTGATTCACCCCTTTGAAATGCAGGTATTTCGTCTCGACGCTGTTGTCGATCGCCAAGGCGGGGTGCTCCGCACCGGGCCAGTCGCCGTCGTTCGGGACGCCGCGGACCGCATCCCCCGGCGAGGTCACGTCCACCTGTGCAGCAAGCTGCCCCACGAACAGGACGACAAGTGCCAGTGAGCTGATTCGATTCATAATCACCCGCGGAATCCTCCACCTTCGGGCCGGTTTGGGCGCTGCACACCAGACAGACATACCCCATCGTCCTATTATAACGGACGAGACCCCTCAGGTCAACGTCTTTCGGCTGCGAGGTCAGGGCGGGGTGCATGACCGTACGTGCGTACACGTAATGAGTGTTCACGGAGACCTTAGATTGTCATTCCCGCGAACGCGGGAATCCACACCTCCCAAGACAACGCCTGAGAGTGTCACCATGGACTGTCGTATGTCGCCCGTATTTCGACGAAGAGGCCTGTGGTTTCAGATCATTCTCCGGCCGCTTCCCACCACAATCTCGGGTAGTCCAGTCCTTCGTCGATCCACCAGATGTCCTCTGTCCCGTTGACCGTCTCGCCCACGAAGTCCCACCCGCCTCCGAGGAACGTACTTGCCGTCCGCATCTCGGCTGTGGTCTTGCCTGTCCCGCCCTCACTTGTAGCTTGGCCTGAAGTCTGGATGTCCCAGAAAGAGTGGGTAACTGTAGCTGTACCAGCGGGCTGTAGTCCACCCGCGTCTGCACTCCCGACCAACCCTCCGACAAAACTGCTGCCGCTGACCATACTGGTGCTGTAGCAGTTGGTGAGAGCACCCAGGTTACGACCCACCAGGCCCCCGACGTTTCCACCACCCTCAACGACACCGGCGCTATAGCAATCGGTCACCGAACCCCACCGATTGTCTCCCACCAATCCACCAGCTCTCGAACCGCCATGGACTAAACCGGCACTGTAACACTGTATCATTTGCCCGGCAAATTCCCCCACGAGCCCGCCGGCGCCCAATCCACCATGAACCTCCGCGGTGCTATAGCACTGCTCTACACAGCCGTGGGTATACCCGATCAGGCCTCCAATAGACCATTGACCTCCAGTGACTGTACCGGCGGTGTAGCAACGCGTCATGGTACCACCACCGTATCCCACCAATCCTCCGGCGTAGAAGCCCCCGGTATTTGACTGGATGGCAACGATCCTGCCGGTGCTGCAACAATCGGTAATCCTGCCACCATCGCTGATCCCAGCAATTCCTCCCACGTACCGATATCCGGATACGTCAACACCCACGAGCCCCAGGTTCCTAACCTCGCCGCTATATTTCAATCGGCCGAACAGACCCACACAACTCACGCCGCTGATCGTCAAATGTGAGATCGTATGGTCATTGCCATCAAATGCCCCCGTGAACAGTTGTATTGGAGACTGATCAAAAACCGGCATATTGGGCAGATTCGGGTCCAGGTCGATGTCCGCGCCAAGAATTAGATGCTTGTCCCAAAGAGCGCTGGCCTTGCTCAACAACACGAATTGATCGGCTGTCTCGATTACGTATGGATCTTGAGCGGTTCCTTGTCCTGCCAGCCACTCAATGTTGGGTGCAGGGAGTGTCTGCCCGGATGTCCCTTGCCAAGCCAATCTGGGGTAGTCGAGGCCGGCATCCAAGACCCAGTTTGGATCGTCGGCAAAACCGTTTAGACCGAGCATGTCGGTATCCATCATCTCACCTGTGGTCAATCCAACTCCACCGAAACTTGCCGACAAGCCGGAAGTATCCATATCCCAGACGCAATGCGATACAGTGCCGAACGTATGAAAACTTTCACCAACCAAGCCGCCAATCGAGTTGCCTGTGACGCTACCAGTGCTATAGCAGTTGGTTAGATTGCCGCTGTTCTGTCCTACCAGACCACCGGCGTAGTTACCGCTCACCGTTGCATTGCTGTAACTTGTAGAAATGCGCCCCGGGTTTTCACCTGCCAGTCCGCCAACGTATTGGGATCCGCTGACGATACCTGCGCTGTAGCACTGGGTGATGGTACCACTCGATCCCACCAGTCCGCCGACATAGTTGTATCCCCTGATCGTACCTGTGCTGTAACAGCGCGTCACACTACGCGCGGTGCCTGCCAGACCGCCGATACGCGAGCCGGAACCGGTAACGTTGACATCCACAATCCCGATGTCCCTTACCTCTGACCCGGATCCCAGGCAGCCGAACAGGCCGAGATCGTTATTACCTACGATCGTCAGATGTGAAATGATGTGACCGTTTCCGTCAAACACTCCTGTGAAAGCGTAAGCGGAACTTGTCCCAATGATATTGAAAGCAGTCCTGCCTTCTTTGCCGTCAAATAGCGACAGATCTACATCCGCCATCAGCTTGAAAGACTTGTCCCAATCATTCGGAATGGCCCCAATCATGTTCATCTGCTCAGCCGTGTATATCTGATACGGATCGTTGGGTTCTCCGGCACCACCACCGTATCCCGGGGCAAGCCCTGTGACATTGAAGACTGCTGACAGACTGCCCACTACAGCCTCAACCTGATTCAGACCTGGTGTCGAATCCAGCATCAGTTCGGTAGAGGCGATGCCCCCGTTGTCCGTCAGTGCCGAGACAGGCTCGACCGTGCCGCCGCCTGCAATGACGATGAACTCGACCTGCACATCCGGCATAGGTGTGCCGTCCTGGTCCTTGACGAGCACCTTCAGCGGAAGAAGCATCCTATGTCCCGCTCGACCGCATTGATTATCGCCAGATATTTTTTCGACGGTCGCTGGTGTTGGAGACGGGACACCATAGACTTCCCATTGCAGTCTTGGATAATCAACACCCTCTTGAATCATCCATGTGCCATCAAAATCCCATGTGGAAAACGTAGCGGCCATCTTCATTTCAGCCGTCGTCTTACCTGTCCCTCCACTACTTTTAGACTGTCCTGAGGTCTGGGTATCCCAAAAGCAGTCGTTCACGGGTGCCCTGAAGCCGCCACCACTGCCAAAGAGCCCGCCAACCGAGCTGCCTGTGACTCTACCAGTGCTATAGCATTGGGTCACAGCACCCGAGTAGAGGTTTCCCACCAGACCGCCTGCGGTGTAAGCAGTACAGTTAACCACACAATGGCTATAGCAATTGGTCACCGTCCCTCCCCGCTGTTCCCCCACTAAGCCGCCGACATACATGACGCCATTAACAACACCGGTACTGTAGCAGCGGATGATGGAAGCACCCGTATTGTATCCTGCGAGCCCGCCGATAGAGTACCCCGTACCGGTTACCCTAACGCCCACTAATCCAAGATCTTTCACCCTGGCATCTGACGACAACTGCCCAAATAGACCCACGTAGTAGGCACCCGTAACCGTTAAGTTAGAGATCGTATGGCCATTGCCGTTGAAAAGGCCGGTGAAACGAGTCCCCTGGAACCCATACAAGAAGTCATTGGGATTTGTATCCGGCGCGATGACGGCCTTGTCGAAGACCTTGCGGCCGGGGAGGTTGGGGTCCAGGTCGATGTCGGCGGTCAGGATGAAGTGCTTGTCGTAGTCGGCGGGCGTCTCGCCGAGGGCGATCAGATCGGCGGCCGTGGCGATCTGGTACGGGTCTACCGCCGTGCCGCTGCCTCCACTGTATTGGGCGTGGGCAGGCAAGACCATGAGCCAGATAGCGACGAGCAAAGGGATTGTCCGCAGGATTGGAGCGTTTCGGACCTCGACCATCGTCAGTCCTCCATTCCCCCCAGGTTCGAGCGAAAGAACGGCCGTTTGCCTGACGGCCTGTGCGATGCTGCTCCGTTCTTGAATCGCTGAAAGAGATTGTACCCGACCGGGACCCCCTGCGTCAAATCCCTTTCAGCGATCTTGCAGACCGCGGGTCGCTATGAAGTGGGCTGGTTTTCCAGAGCCAGCGCGACGCGGAGGATCGCGCCCGTGGGTTGGGCGGGGTCGATCTCGACGTAGCCGCCGTGGGCCTCCGCGAAGTGCTTCACCAGCGTCAGACCCAGACCCATCCCTGTGCCTGACGCCTGGTTGGGTTGTGGATCCGCGCGGGGGACATCCTCCTCGCAGCGGTAGAATTGCTCGAAGACCTTCCTGCGGAGATGGGAAGGGATGCCTGGGCCGTGGTCCTCGACCTCGATGATCGTGGCGCCCGGCTCGCTTCGCGTCCGAACCGCGATGGTCTTGTCCGCGGCGCCGCGGGCGTATTTCACCGCGTTGTCCACGAGGTTCACGACGATCTGCGTGACCGCGTCCTTGTCGAAGAGCGTCTGCCCCGCCGCGAGATCCGCGCGGATTGTGAAGCCATGCTGCTCGGCATAGGGACGCATCATTTCGACGACGCCCGCGACACCCGCATCGATGTTCCCGAGCCGGAAAGCGTATTTCTTCCGGCCCTTTTGCAGCCGGGCGAAGTCGAGAACGTTCTCGACCAGCCGGCTGAGCCGCTCGCTCTCCTGTCGCATCGTGCGATAGTACTCCGCGACCTTGTCCTGCGATTTGACCCAGTTCTTCTCGAGCATCTCGGTGTACATTCGGATTGACGTCAGCGGCGTCCGCAGCTCGTGCGAGACCGCGGAAATGAAGTCGTCCTTCTTGCGGGCCAGCGCCACCTGGGCCCGCACGTTGTGCCAGAGGCTCACGAGCGCCAGGCCCACCGCCGCGACCACGGTCGCCAGGATTGCGAAATACAGATGCCGCAGGTCTCCGATCCGCCGGGTGATCCAGGCGGGGTCGATCTCCATGAGATTCAGGACGAGATCGCCGAAGCCGAAATCCAGCACCGCGGCGTACGCGGGCTCCAACTCGTCACTCGCGGACTGCCCGTTCGCCTTGCGGACCTGTGGCAGCTCGAAGCTCATGCCGTCGCGGATGAAGGACCGCGCCGATTCCTCCACTTCCGTGACCAGTTTGGGCTCGTCGAGCTGGAAGCCCTGGAGCAGGTGCCGGTTCTCGATCTGGACGTGTCGCAGCAGAAAGACCTGGCCTCCGAAGATCGACTGGGTGCGATTCGGATCGCGGACCACCAGCGGGACGAACGGTTCGATGCGGATCTGCACCGTGTCGGAGGCGAGAGCAGTCGGTCCTTGTCGGTCGCCTGATGTCTCGGCGAGTTGACCGTATCCTGGGATCTCCGTGGGAGCCGGTTGGACCGTCTGTTCAGCCTGTTGCGCGGCAGGCGGTTGGCTGCCGGCGAGCGAACGTCTGATTTCGTCCACCGGCACGGTCTGTACCTGGGGTACCGTCACTTGCGCTATTTGGCCAAGCTGCTGGGAATCAGAGTTGGTCGCCTGGAAATTCGAGGCCATGATGGACCGCTGCTGCCGATAGACCTGGGTGTCCTGGGCCTTCTGCTTGAGACTCTCGATGGGATAGGCCTGGCTCCGCGCGCTGCGCGCGTCCGGAATGCCCTTTCTCGCCGTGGGGACCTGGGCGACGGCCTCGTCTTTCGTCAGGACAGCCGCCGCCGCAGCTTCGTTCCTCTCGGCGGCGTTCGACTCGGGCGCCGAAACCTCCAGGGCGCCGGACCGCAGGCTGATCGAAGGCAGCACGTTGTCGACGACGTTCGAGTACTGGTTCCGCACCGCTCGGTTCAGGTCGTCGTTTACATCGGAGGGAGGCGACCGGCCCGGGTAATAGGGACTGACGACCGCGCCGTCCGGCTCGATCTGGAAGTAGCCGTAGGCATAGGAGTTCGAGAGCTGGCCGCCCAAAGGCGACCGCAGCACCGGCGCCTGCTGCGCCACCACGACGTTCTCAGGGACATGGGAATAGAGGTAGTCGGTGTACTTACGCTGCTGTTCGACCTGGACGAACTCGTCGAGCTTGCGTTTGACATCCTGGCGGATCTGCTCGGCCACCTCGGCGAACTCGCCCAGCCGGGCCCCCTCCAGCCCCTGGGACCACTTGTCCACCGCGTGATAGCCTAGCGCGCCGAGCGCACACAAGGCCGCCAGGATAATCACCGACAGGATGACGAGTCGTCTGTACATCGCTCGCGATCAGTCCTGTTCTTCCTCAAAACACACGGAACCCTCACGACCCGTACCTGTAGCCCGCGCCGCGGACGGTTTGGACGATCTGCGGATTGGCCGGGTCGGACTCGATTTTGCCGCGCAGCTTGGCGATGTGCATGTCCACCGTCCGCGTGCCGAGTTCGCTGAAGGTGTCGTTCCAGATCTGCTGGTAGAGTTCCTCCCGGCCGATCACCCGGCCGGGGTTGGCCGCAAGGTACTGAATGATGGCCGCCTCGCGTTTGCTCAGGTCGATGGTCTGATCCCCGCGCCGGGCCTTGAGCGACGCCATGTCCACGTGCAGGTCGCCGAAGGGGAACGCCTGACCGACCCCGCGGGCCGGGTCCGTGCGACGCAGCACCGCCCGAATGCGGGCCAGCATCTCTTCGAGCGAGAACGGCTTGGTGACGTAGTCGTCGGCCCCGAGATCGAGGCCTTGAATCCGGTCTTTTTCCTGGCCCTTGGCGGTGACCATGATGATCGGCGTCTGGAGGCCGGCCTGGCGCCAGCGGGAGCACAACTGCTCCCCGCTGATGCCCGGCAGCATGAGGTCCAGCAGGATCAGGTCGAAGCGGGTCCGCTCGACGAGTTCCGCGGCCTGCGGCCCGTCGCAAGCCTGCGATGCCTGGAAGCCGTGGAATTCGAGGAAGTCCGTCATCGCCGCGCGAATCGCCGGCTCGTCCTCGACCACCAGGATGTGTGCCTGTAGTTCCATATGGGGCTCTGCCATATTCCAATTATAGGCTAGAACCCCGCCCCCGATCTGTAAATGCTCTGTAAAAACAGAAGGGACTCCGCACGGCTCAAAAATCCCAAGTCCGGCGCGAAAGTACTTGCATTCCGCACAATTCATGGTAGACTGACAGCACTTGGACTATGGACACGGGTAGGTAGCTCAGTTGGTAGAGCAACGGACTGAAAATCCGTGTGTCGCGGGTTCAACTCCCGCCCTGCCCATTGCTGTAAGATTTTGCCCGACAATCGTTTACGGTTGCCGGGCTTTTTTGTTGGGTGGGCGAAAACTGGAGCGCGCGCCAAATTCCGACGCAAGACCCTGGCACTGGCCTGCCGGGCACGGTCCACCAGACCGTCGCGAACCTTCAGGTAGTACCGGTGGGTCGTCTTGAAATCCGCGTGGCCTGCAAGTCGCATGACCTCCAACTCGCTCAGTCCTTCGGCGAACCAATTGCAGATGGTCGTCCGCCTCAGATCGTGGAATTCACCGCAGCGGATGGCCGCCCTCGTCAGGATCAAGCCGAAATCCCGGCCGAAGTTGTTGATGACCTTCAGCCGTGAGTCACTGTAGGTCCAAAGGCCTCGGGCCCGGAGTTGCTTCTGGATGAACGCGTACCGGGCCGGGGGAACGAAGACATAGGGGCAGCCTTCCGGCTGGCGGCCATGGTGTTCCGCCAGCATCTGGGTAAGTTCCTCGGTGAGCGGTAGCGTCCGCCGGTCAGTGTCCTTGATGAGCCACTGCCAGGTTTCCGGCAACTCATCCTTGGGGGTAACGGTGATCGTGTGCTCGTCGAAGTCAATGTCCGACCACGTGCTGTTGAGCAATTCGCCCCGGCGCAGGCCGGTGCAGAGGGTAATCAGGATGAGGAGATCCCAGCGAACCATGCGGTCTGTCTTGGCATCCTGAATGAAATCGGCAGCGGCCTTGAGGATACGCTCGCACTCGGCATCGCTGTAGATGTGGATGTCGTTCTTGGAGCACTTGAGCATCCGGAGCCTCCTGAGCGGATTCTCATCCAGTTGCCGACGGTAAACGGCTGTCTCGAAGACACACTTGATCTCGGTGAGCTTCTTCGCTACGGTCGCCGGACGATTGCCCCGATCCAGGCATTGCTGCCGATAGTACTCACCGTCCTTGATGGTGATGCTCTGGATGTCCCGGTTCCCGACGACCGCGATGAAATCCTCCATCGCGGATCTGTACTCGCGCCGGGTGCTCTCTCGAATTTGGTCACCTGTTCGGTTCAAGGAATCCTCGACGAAATCCCGCAGGCTGATCGACTGTGGTGCGATAACGCCCATACGAAGCTCTCGCTCCTTCTGGGCTCGTTGCCGTTCGGCCTTGCGGCGGTCGGCGTGTCCCAACGAGGGTCGCCTTCGCTTACCGTCTTCATCAACGTAATCGAGCAAAAACACGAAAGCACTGCCGTCACGCGACGGCCGCGTTCTTAGTCTTACCAGCTCCTTAGGCATGTTTTGCCTCCTTTCTGTTGGGCCTTAGCTGGCAAGACCGGTCCGCCTCCATGATAAGGGGGACTCGCGGAGATGTGGATCGAAAAATCATCGCCGCTCCTTCTCGACCTTGTCCAAGATCCACTGCCGGACTGCCTCAAAAGGGTACAGGGGCGTCTTGCAGATGTGGATGCAAGGAAGACTGTGCATTCGTTTGAGGTTCTCGATCACGTTATGATGTTCGGCTACCCCGGCAATCTCGGGGATGCGGAGTAGACCGATGAGTTCATCCTCGGTCAACAGCACGGGGTGGCTATGGTCCGTCCGAGACAAAGGAGCGGGGCTCTGATTCTGTGGTCCGGGGTTGTCCATACCTACTCCTTGTGTGAACGCTCCTGCCCATTGGACAGACATGTGTAGATGTCTCCCATAGGCAAGAAGGCTTCGGCGAAATGCCGGGGACGGTTGCCGAGATAGACCACCATCGAAGGAAACGGGGCGGAGTTTCTGGCGTCGCCGAACTTGAGCCGGCCGGTGACAAAGCACTTGGGGTACAAATGCAATGCACGGAACCACTGGGTGTCGGTCCGCGCGGGCAAAAGCGCAATGGCTTCGCAGACACAGCGGGCCTGATAGGCATCTATCAGCTTGCGCACCCAGAAGGCAAGTTCGCGTCCATATGGCGGATTCATGTAAACGCGGCCTGTCCAAGCTTGGCTCAGGCCGTCTTGTTCTTTCGTGTAGTGTCTATTGGCCGGCACGTTGGGACCGGCCTGTGAATTACTACAGGGGTCCAAATCGATAGAACCCAACACAGCCAAGACAGAGTCGATGACGTGACACGGAGTGTTCCATTCCGGAGTGGCACTTGAGTAGAAGAGATCGAGCCGATGGCGCTTGCGGCTGCCGGGGACGTTATGGTCGGGGGAGAGTGTGTCCGCGTCTTCGGGTTTGCCTTCGCAGAGCCTCGCGGCGTGTGTGACAGTGGTTCGTGATGGTCCTTGTCCATTGATGATCCTTCTCTCAAGAGAGGGATCAGCGTCTTTGAGTTTATCGATGGCGGCCGCGAACGTTCCGGCTCGGCGGACCGTGGCTTCGCTCACTCCATGTTCCTGGGCCAGCCTTTGTGCTGTCTTCAAGTGGTCAGAATGACCACTTGACCTTCTACGACCTCCGTGGGGCTTTTTCTGCCGGTTGTACCGTCTGCCGAGCAACAGGGCGAACTGGTCTTTCGTCAGATTGCGGCGTCCGAGCTGATTGGAATCGATCCAGTCGGCTGCCGCTCGGCGGTCCGGTATGTGCCGACGGTCCAGGACAGTTGCTGTGTAGGGTACGCCATGCTCTTGGCAGATGTCGTAGCGGTGGTGGCCATCCAATAGAATGTGGTCCTTGTCGACCTTCCACGCTGTAAGCGGATCTCTACAGCCTTCTTGTACGATACTCTGTTCGAGTAGTTGGCGTTCCTCCTGCCGCAATACCGGAATCATCGCCCGGAACTCCGGGTCGATACGCACTTCCAAGTTGCAGCGGGTCTTGCGCGTCATTGGACTCGAACCTAACGACCTTTCACAGGCGTCGACTTGTACAGCACGGCAGACCACAGCCCTGTGGAATGATAAGTGGACGCCTTCTGAACACGATGTAGACAAGAATCAGACAGCACGTTGACACCTTTCGTGAAGGTATTGGAAAAGCTTGCGGATGGTTTCAGCATCAAACACTGTGGCATGGGACTTCGGCAGTCTGAGACGATCTAGGGCGGCTCTGACTTGAGCGGCGGTCACGGATAGTCCCATCTCTCTTAGAACGGTCACCAGTTGCTTGTGCTCAACGTTTGCCCGCTGGCGTGGTCGTCGGTTGTAGAACCGGACGAACCGGCCGTTAACGTCCGTTCCGGTTTTGCGGATATGGAGGCATACCTCCTGGAGTTGTTGGGTGTAGATCGGCTTGCGGGTCGTAAGGCAATAGACTGGCGGGGGCAAGATGCCTTGCTTGAGAAGCTGGTAGAAGCGTGCTCGGGACAAGCGCAGCGTCCGAGCCATTTCGGTTACCGTGCAGATAGTTGGATGCTCAGGGTTTAGTGACGTATTCATACGCTGCTCTCCTTGGCTCACCCACGCAGGCACTTGTCGTAAGGTGATCCCTGCCGCGCTCGGTGAGCATTCTTGTGGAAGACTTGCCTTTGCTAATGAGACCCTCTCGGATCAGGTAGGGTTCAATGACGTACTGGATGGTTCGGGGTGGTAAGCCGAGCTTGGCGCTTAGGAGGCCCAACGTTGCACCGTCGAGTCCAGAGAGTGCTCTGAGGTATCGCCGGTCGATTTCCTCCAGGCCGCACTCGTCGATCTGCATGAGGCGGAAGGCTTCCTCGACATCCGTCCTGGTGATAACATCGCGGTCATGGCTCTGGGCGACCTGCCAACACGTCTCCAAGTTCCGGTTGAGAGCCTGCCGTGCAGTCCCTCTGGCCCTTTCGGCGATTATGCGCAGTAGCTCGGGGGACTCATATAACCATCCCAACGCGTCCGCTCGTTGCCTCACAATCTCGGTAAGGTCGGCGGCTGAGTAGTATTCGAAGCGACAGTACACCCTCATGCGGTTCCTCAATGCCTCTTGGAGGACATGCTCGTGTGTAGTGGCCAGGATGAGCGTGAAAGGCTTGAGGGGAATATGGAAAGAGAGGGATGCTGAATTGGCCGGATCGGCGGATATGGGCAGAAATCGCTCAGAAATGGCGGTGAGGAGGTTGTGCTGAGTTGACGCGTTCATCCCCTGCGCTTCGTCAATGAAAACCGTGGTGTTCTCATCCGCGTGCAGCATGGCTGCGCAGAACTCAGGCCGTTTGTTGAGGGCGTCGCCATTTGTCTGGTGCAGTCGCAGGTTTCCGAGTGCGCCATGAATTGCCTTGGCGACCAGTGATTTGCCTGTTCCTGGAGGACCGGCGAGACAGACAGGTCCGAACGTCAGGTCCTTGCAGTCATTGGTAAACCTGGTGTTGGAGTAACCGCGCAGGAGAGTGTCGAGAGTATCAGTTACCTGCGGTTGTCCCTTGATGTGGGACAAGCTCAGAGGCTCGATCTGGTTGACATCACTTCCTGTGAATTGATCCTTCATGGCAAAGTCCTTTCCTCTGAGAGGCGAGAGAACAGGGCGCAGGAATCGGCAACTTGGGCTGCACTGCCTTGAACGCGGAGCGGCTTATATTTGTGCTTTACCATGCTTCCATTGTCTCAAGGTGGCCGGTTGCGATGAAAGGTCATATAGAGTGCAAAAAGAAGCATTTTGGCGCA
>DAOQWL010000042.1:0-53328 GCA_035342095.1 Sedimentisphaerales bacterium
GCTAAAGCTGTCGCCTAAAGGCGAGGGTTTTCACCCTCCCAAGCGGTGACAATAACAGTAGACATCACATCGCTGGATGTAAATGACTCGACCCTCGCGCTGAGCTACGACATAAAGAACGACTCCGATCACGAAGCCTGGATCTGCACCGACTCTGGGCCCCCCTTCGAGGTGTTCTTGGCACTTGATACCCAAACCCTTGTGATCAGGAAACGCATGGATGTTCCAGACAACACCATGCGGGATCGAGGAACGCCCGTGGGAACCTATGTGCGAATAGTCCCTGGTGCTCGTCTCACAGAGTCGGTTCGGATAACCCTGCCCGTTGCGCCAAGGATCACGTATAGCGCCGAGGAAATGACAGAGGTCACTCAAACCGTCGAACGCTTGGCCCTGGAGATCGGCTATTTCGACGAGGATTTGCCCGCGATGATTCACACCATCTGCGCCATAGCAGACCCGTGCAGCATCCCGAGTGGAACCTTTCCCTCGGAGACAGTCAACACCTATTTCAGGGGAGTAGTGATCCGAGGGAGCCTGGGGAGTTACTTTGATCGCCTGAACCCGGACCCGTATGGTGCAGGCCGCGTCCGCATCTGTTATCCCCACAAATTGATTGAGAAGATCCTGCGCGCCGATGTCAACGATGTCTCGATTCCCTATAAGGGGCAAGCTGTTATCAAATACTGTGATTAGGGGAAGCAGCAGGGGGATAGTGGGGACAACTCGGATTCCGGGGGCAGGATAAGGCGTCAGGCTCTGGATATAGGCGTCACCGTCTTTGCCTGCCTCGGTCAATAGGAGATTGGTGGGCCTGGCCCACCCTACTGCGCCGTCCACCTTAAAATGGTGGGCATGATGAGCGTGTCGCGGGCATCCTGCCCGCGATTCGAGGGCGGGACGCCCTCGACACAAGCGTGGCCACCCACCAAATTAACATGGACGGCGTACTACCGCTGTCGCCGAACTCCACGTGCCATTGTGCCTCTGCACCCCTCGGTGCCCTCTGTGGCTAACAGAATCTGGATTCCCGCCGCGGATCGGGTCGAGGGCGGACCTTTCGCGGGAATGACACGATCGGGATCGGCGTTTATCGGCGCTTCTCAGCGGTTCTTGGGTCGTGATCCGTGGCTCGTGCCCCGTGCCCCGAAGATATGCCCTTACGGGCACACTACAAACAGTTCTCTCCGTCGTCTCTGGGGGATGACAGGGCAACTGCCGTCTTCTGACAACCGCGGGGCGATCGCTGTACTCGCATACATGCCCGACGAGCCATTGTTCTTCTTGAGCCAACGGCGCGAGCATGGCGTACGAGTACGACGCCGCGAGGCGGCTGCTGACCGTTGACAACCAAGCCCATTCCGGGCACCCCATCCGCGGGAGTTGACGATTGAGGATAGATGGCCGGTGTTGAACCCACCCAAGGGGGAACGTAGACTCGAACGAAGCGGGAAAGGGCCCAATCGGGGACTCGGAGCAACGATCCGGAGCCGGCGAGAACGTCGCATACGCTCGGACTCGCCCACCGGGGCGACCCCGAATTTTTTGCGAAAAAAGGGGTTGCAGGGTTTTGCCGCTACGTATATACTTTGCGTGTTAACCTGCGGGCGTAGCTCAGTGGTAGAGCACCACGTTGCCAACGTGGGTGTCGTGAGTTCAAGCCTCATCGCCCGCTTTTGGGAATGTTGTTCCCAAGGATGGGAATTCCCGGACGCGAAATGGCGTTTCGGGAGCCTATAGTATCGGCGAGGTACCGGCTAAGGTTAGTTTGGCGTTGGTCGTCGATACGCTGAAGCCTTGCAGTCGTTGGCTGCGGGGTCGAAGACGTGTACCTGGCCAAGGGGATTCGGTTCCCTGTGGCCTTTTTTTGTTTTTTGGGGTGCTGGGTTCTGGAAAATGAAGGATTGGGCCTATATTCTTCAAGGAAATCTTGTTCCTCGATTTCCTTGGAGAATCGGCCTGAATTGTCTTTCGCAGACTTGACTGCGGTTTGGGAAGGAAAAATCGAGACAAGAGACTTTTCCTTCCCAAAGTAGGCCCAATCCTTCATTTTCCAGAACCCGACGCCAATGACACAGTCATCAGTTCTTTTGGGAGCTCCGCAATGGCGGAAGAAAAACAGGACACAACGGCCTCTGAGCAGGAGGAAGGCACGCAGGAATCCACACAGGAGTCCAGGACTGCGAAGAACATCGTCGCGGTCGAGGAGATCGGGCCCTGCAAAAAGAAGGTGAGCGTCGAGATCCCCGAGGAGACCATCAAGGAGATGGGCGACGAGCAGTATCGCGAGCTGCGACGGGACGCGGTGCTGCCGGGCTTCCGCAAGGGTCGGGCGCCCCGCAGGCTCCTGGAGAAGCGATTCGGCAAGGAGACCAAGGAGAGCATCAAGCTCAAGCTGCTGGCCGAGGCCAGCGAAGCGGCCATGAAGGCCCAGAAGGTGGACGCCCTGACCGATCCGGAGATCGACTACGAGCACATCGAGCTGCCGGAGACCGGCCCGATGAAGTTCTCCTTCGAGGTCGAAGTCCGGCCGGAGTTCGAGCTGCCCGCGATGGAGAGCATCCCGGTGACCAAGCCCAAGATCGAGGTGACCGAGGACCAGATCGACCGCGAGATCGAGCAGCTCCAGCGATGGTCCGGCGTGTGGACTCCCCGCGAGGACGGCGTCGTCCAGCGAGACGATCAGATCGTCGCCGATGTACGCATCAGGGTGGAGCTGACGGACGAGGAGAAGGCCCGACAGGCGGCTCTGGCCGAGGGCAAGAAGCCCGAGGAAGAGACCCAGAAGGCCCCGATTCCCGATGCCGAGACCAAGCTGGACAACGCGGAGATCTTCGTCCGACCCAACGGTTTCGTCGGGCCGATCCCCGTCGAGAAACTCGACGAGCTGCTCGCGGGCGCCAAGACGGGCGACCGGAAGACCACGACCGTCGAAGTCCCCCAGACGTTCTTCCGCGAGGAGTACCAGGGGCGCAAGGTCGAGATCGAGATCGACGTCAAGGACGTCAAGTTCCTCAAGCCCGCGGAGGTCGATGAGCACTTCCTGCAACGCTTCACCGTCAAGGACCTGGGCGAGCTGCGGGACCGGATTCGCGAGAACCTCCGGGACCGCATCGAGGGCCAGGTCCGCAACGAGATGAGCGACCAGATCTACCGGTACCTGCTCGACAACACGAAGTTCGACCTGCCGATGGACATCGTGGCCCGCCAGGCGGGCAACGTCCTGCAGCGCCAGTATATCAATCTGCTCTCGCGAGGCTTCAGCCGCCAGCAGGTGGACGAGCAGATGGAACAACTCCGCGCCGGCAGCGAGGAACAGGCCAGGGAACAGCTTCGGACCTTCTTCATCATGGACCGGGTCGCGGAGAAGCTCGAGATCGAGGTCACCGAGGAGGAGATCAACGGACACATCGCCCGCGTGGCCATCCAGCGAGGCCAGCGGCCTGAGAAGATGAAGGAGCAGATGGAGCGGGACGGCTCGCTCTCCCAGTTCCGCCTGGAGATCCGCCAGGGCAAGTGCATCGAGAAACTGCTCGAATCGGCGAGTGTCGCCGAGCGGGCGGCCGAGGAGAAGTCCGATTCGCAGCCCGCGGAGAAGCCGGCGAAGGCCAGGAAATCCAAGAAGAAGGCGGCCGATTCCGAACAGGGGACAGCCGAGGCATAGAGTCAGAAAAGGATGGTTCCATGTCCGTACAAGATTACTTGAGACAGGTCGGAAGACCCGACAGCCACGATCAGTCCGGTGCGTATCAGCGCTACCGCCAGATGAGTCTGGACGACATGCTGCTGGAGAACCGGATCGTCTTCTTGATCGGCGATATCAACTACGGCCGGGCGGCGGAAGTCATCATGAAGCTGCTGTACCTGGACAACATGAAGAAGGGCCGGGAGATCAGCCTGTACATCAACTCCCCCGGCGGCACCGTGGACGATACGATGGCGATCTACGACACGATGCGTTTCGTGGGCTCGCCCATTGCGACGTACTGCATCGGTCGCGCCCAGTCCGGCGGCGCAGTCATCCTGGCGGCGGGCACCAAGGGTAGCCGATACGCCCTGCCGCACGCCAAGATCATGCTGCACCAGCCCTGGGGCGGCGTCACCGGCCAGGCCTCCGATATCAAGATCCAGGCCGAGGAGATTCTCCGCGCCAAGCAGACGATCAACGAGATTCTCGCCAAACACACCGGGCAGCCCCTCGAAAAGATCCAGATCGAGACCGAACGGGACAACTACATGAGCGCCGAGGACGCCAAGGCCTACGGCCTGATCGACGAGGTGCTCCACGAGGAGGGACAGACCGAAGCCGAGAAGGCCAGGAAGGCCGCGGCGCAGGCCCAGGCGAAGACAGAAGAGGGCAAGGGCGCATAGCCTCGACCCGGGTTGGCAATCGCATTCATGGCAAGGAATTGGAAAAATGAGCAATAACGAGACCCTGGTGCCCATCGTCGTTGAGAAGACCGGTCGGGGCGAACGGGCGTACGACATCTACTCGCGGCTCCTGAAGGACCGCATCATCTTCCTCGGCGGCGGGGTCAACGACGCCGTGGCCAATCTGATCATCGCCCAGATGCTGTTTTTGAGCAACGAGGACAGCAAGAGCGACATTCACTTCTACATCAACTCGCCCGGCGGGGTCATCACCGCCGGCCTGGCGATCTACGACACGATGCAGTTCGTCCGCTGCGACGTCGCGACGTACTGCATCGGCCAGGCAGCCAGCATGGGCGCGGTCCTCCTGGCCGGCGGCGCCGCGAACAAACGGTTCCTGCTGACCAACAGCCGGGTCCTGCTGCATCAGCCGCACGTCATGGGCGTCCTGGAGGGTCCCGCGACCGACCTCGACATCGAAGCCCGCGAAATCCTCCGCCTCCGAGAGCGTCTCGATCAGATCCTCGCCCATCACAGCGGCCAGGAACTCTCCAAGATCCAGAAGGACACCGACCGCAACCTCTGGCTCAGCGCCGAGGAGTCGGTCAGCTACGGACTGGCAGACCAGATCCTCCAGAAGGCCCCGGAGATTGTTCGAGCCGACGACAAGGAGTAGTCGCAATTAGGAGCACGGAAGCTCGTGGAGAACACAAGGAGGCAATTGGGCGTGGGAGCGTGCAAGCGTGCAAGCGTGCAAGCGTGGAGACGGTTGCGGTCATCCGCGCATCTACGCATCTACGCATTTACGCTTCTACTTCTTCTCGGGGGTTGCGGCATCGGCAGCGAGCGGAAGACCCCGGCGCAGATGGAGGTCGAAAGACTTCAACAGGAGAAGGCCGGCCTGACCGGCGAAATCCAGCAGTTCCAGGCCGAGATCGAGCAGCTCCGCACGCAGGTCCGCTCGCTCTCGGCCCTGCCGAAGGACGGGTCGAACAACCCCTACGAGCTGACGGCGGTCCGCGTAGCGAAGATCTCCAACTTCTTCGACAAGGACAACGACGGCAAGCAGGAGAAGCTGGTCGTCTACGTCCAGCCGATCGACGCCGAGGGCGACATCGTCAAGGCCGCAGGCACCGTCGCAGTGCAGCTCTGGAACCTGGACAACCCGAACGGCGAGGCCTTGCTGGGCCAATGGCAAGTCGAGCCCGCCGAGCTGCGGAAGCTCTGGTTCGACGCGTTTACGACCGGCTATCGTCTGACCTTCGACCGACCGGAGGGGCTGGAGGTGCTCTCCGTACCGCTGACGGTCAAGGTCACGTTCACCGACTACCTGACGGGCGAGACCTTCCGCGTCCAGCAGGTCATCAAGCCCAAGCTCGATTGAGAACTCACTCTTCCGGCCCGTTGAACTCGATGTCGAGCTTCGGGCCGAAGAACTCCTCGCTGCTGGGAACGGTCGCAATGACGTTCTCAGGCACGATGTATGCCCACGCTTGCCCGGTTGCCGTGTCGAGGATGAAGGCGCCGGAGTCCGTCGCTCCGACCGCAAACCGACCGAATGTCTCCTGCTGCAACCAGGGCACGCCCGCGAAACAGGCCAGGACGAGCAGGACCAGGAAGCCTCCCAGCAACAGGCTCTTGGGATCGATTGATTTGGACATGTGATTCCTCCCTTCGTCGCGTCGGGACTCAGGCCGAGCCGGCACGAGGTCCCGACGACACATCATTTTCGCTCCGCTTCAACGATTGAGGCGGGAGGTTCTCAGCAATCGACTGTTTAGACCAACGAGATGGAGAAACGTCGCAGCTTCTTCGCTGATTTCTGCGGACGTTTGATCTCCGACTCGCGTGGCGCAGCGGAGGCAGCCCGGCATAACGACCACAAGATCAGTCTGAAGGGCCCATACCAACGGCCGGGAGTCCGACGACCGCGGCGAAGCGCCCGGCGGTATTCCCTTCCCGCCGGTGGCTGGGGAACAGGTCGTTGCGACAGAGCGTGCAGATCCCCGCGACGTGGATGGAATCGGAGGGCAGGCCGCAGCGCACCAGGGCGTCGGCGTTGGCCTGCCACAAATCGAAATGGAGCTGACGGCCCCCGCGCTGGAAGAAGGATTCCGCATGGTGACCAATTCCGCCGACGGCTGCAACACGGACTTCGTCGCCCACCTCGTAGCAACAGGGTCCGGCCGACGGACAGATGCACGCGACCAGATCGCTCGACGCGCAGCCAAGATCGACCATTCGACCCACAACCGCCGGCGTGATCCCCACGACCGTAGCCTTCCAGGACGCGTGGGCGAATCCGACCGCGTGGCCCCGACGGTCGGCAATCAGCACGATGGGACAATCGCCGCTCTTGCCGAGCACCACCAAACCTCTCGTCGTGGTCACCAATCCATCGGCGAATCCGGCACAGCCCCCCTGCTCGCAGGTCAGGACTTCGCCGCCGTGGACTTGTTCGAGAAAGGCGGCGTCCTCGAGGTCGAGAATCGCGGCGATTTCCTGTCCGGTCGTCGCTGGATCGTGCCGGACCCGCTGGACGTCCGGACCCTCTCGGGTCGTCACCAGGTGCGGGACGCCGATCCGCTCCAACGCCGCAAATCGTCCGACCAGCCAGCCGTTGGCCAATCTCTCGGTGCGGAATCCGCCGTCCCTGTCCCTCCAGGAGCCGGTCATGCTCGCCTCCCTCCCACGCGGTCCTTCAGATGCACGGTATCGAGGATGCCCTGCAGCAACTGACGCTCCTCGTCGGTCGAGTACTTCAGGATCATCAGCAGGACGTAGCCCTTGCGGAGGGCCGCGAAGTACTCGTTCTTCACGATCTTCGCAGGCGGCAGGACCAGTTCCGTCGCCAGAACATGGAACTCGACGCCCGCCACCGTCTGGACGTAGACCTCGCGAGGAAAGGAGAACCGCAGGCTTCCTGCCTGGAGCATCCGCTTGGCGTGGAAGAGGTAGTCGGCGCCGGTCTGAATGCCTGGCAGGTGTGCAACCCCCTCGGCGACGCAACTGATGCTGGGATTAGACTCGACCGGGGCCCCTTGCGGATGCTGAAACGCGGTGAAGAGGGTAAGGGTCCGCGACGCGCTGGCCTCCAGGGCGGCCCGGACGTTCTCGTCGCCCGCGGCCACGACCTTCTCGCCCACCCGCATCATCTGGGCAGCCGTTTCGCGGTCCTGAAGCGTCCATTCCGCGGGAATCGTGATCTCGAAGCCGAGGTAGTCATTGTGATAGACAGAACCTTCGAATCGCCCGGGATCGATCTGCTGCCCAGCCTTCTTGCCGCACCCGAGGAGGGCAACCAGGCACACGCTCACCGCAACCCACAACCAACATCTGCCGTACTGCATCCGGCCTCCCTGGACACACATCCTGCACGACGCCGCGACCGCTCGCGACCGTCGGCAACATTATGGCCGAGCCGCTCCCCGAACGCAACTGCCTCGCGCAGGGCGACAACGCGGATCTGCACAACGAGCGTGTGTAACATTCCGTTGTGCAAGGACATTCTACTCTGTGGCGTCAGAATCGGACGGAACACTGGGGAATGGCCCTATGGATCACGCAATGCGCATTGAAGAGCGGAATCTGAAGCTGTCGTGGGACTGCCATCCATCGGAGTACCTCGATCACTACCTCGTCTCCGGCGTCGAGGACCCCCGAATCAACGGCCAGAGCATTCTCACGCGGGCACTGTTGGCGGATGCCCTTTCTCCCGGTTGTTTCGATGCCCTGATCACCGAGGAACTGCGGTTCGGCGCTGTGCTCATGTGGATCTTGCAGCGGCTGGAGCAGGGGTCGGCACGCTACGAGCTTCTCGACGCCATCGAGTCGGCTCGTTTGACGCACGTGCCCGAGTTCGTCCACGACACCTACATATGGTTGCAGGAAGAAAGTTGCCCGATTCCGGACTACATCAGCGTCGCACTGAGCCATTTCGACTGCGACATGCCAAGTCCGTCTCTGCCCGATCTCGCACTGGACACATTCATGACGATCTGGAACGAGTAGCTTTCCCATCTGCCGGCCCACGCGATCTCCGTCCTCGAAGCCGCCTGCGGCTCCGCCAACGACTACCGCGTTCTCGACCGCTGCGGCCTGGCGAGATGTCTGGACTACACGGGAATCGACATCGCCGCCAGGAACATCGCAAATGCCACAGCGCGCTACCCCGGTGTGGACTTCCGCGTTCAAAGCATCCTGGCGACGGAGTTGGCGGACTCCTCCTACGACTACGTCCTCTGCCACGACCTGATCGAGCATCTGTCGCCGACTGCGATGGATCGCGCGCTCCGCGAGATGTTCCGAATCGCCCGCGACGTGGTGGTTCTTCACTTCTTCAACGCCACAGAGGACCCGGACCACGAAATCGTGCCGGTGAGGACGTACCACCGAAACCGCGTGTCGATGCAGAGGCTCACCGCGTTCTTCGAGGACCTGGGCGGACGGGTGACATGCCTGGAGATGGCCCAGTGGCTCCGCCGGAAGATCGGGGCGCCCGGATACCACAATCCGAACGCCTCCTCGCTGATCGTCGAAAAGCAGACGGGTCTTGCCAAGTGAGCGGCGGGCTATAGAATACGCCCATGCGCAAACTGAAAGATCAGATTCTCTGCGGGGATTGCGTCGAGATCCTGCGATCCGTCGAAGAGCCATTCGCGGACCTCGTCTTCGCCGATCCCCCGTTCAACATCGGGTACAAGTACGACAAGTATCACGACAGCAAAGCCAGCGAGAAGTACCTCGCCTGGACGCGGGACTGGATCGGCGAATGCGTCCGCGTGCTCAAGCCGCACGGGTCGATCTACATCGCCATCGGGGACGAGTACGCCGCCCATATCAAGCTCATCCTGGAAGACGAGCTGCACCTGACGATGCGCAACTGGATCATCTGGCACTACACCTTCGGCCAGCAGACCAAGGCCAAGTTCGCCCGCGCCCACGCGCACATCCTCTACTTCGTCAAGGACGCGAAGGACTTCACATTCAACGACGAGATCGTTCGCGTGATTTCGGACCGCCAGAAGAAATACAATGACAAGCGGGCCAACCCTGCCGGCAAACTCCCCGACGACGTGTGGGACGAGCACCCGCGAATCTGCGGCACCTTCTCGGAGCGGACCGGTCATCCCTGCCAGATGCCCGAGAGCCTGCTGGCGAGGATCATTCGCGCCAGCTCGAACGAAGGCGACTGGGTGCTCGATCCGTTCTGCGGCTCCGGAACGACCGCCACCGTCGCCTACAAGCTCAAGCGGTCGTACACCACCACCGATGTGTCGGAGACATACGTGGAGGCCGCCCGAGAACGAATTGCCCAGTCGGTCGGCCTGCCTGTGGAAGGCGACGGTCAGCCCGACTGGCCCCAACATGCGGATGACGAACTGAAATGGCTCTACACCGAGAGCAAGATCCCGCTGCAGCACCTGTGCAAGAATGCGAACTTCCTGGCGCTGTTCACGAAGAAGCTGAACAACCGTCTCCAGAAGAAGAACCCCTACACCACGAGGCAGGTTCGTGACCGCCTGTATGAGCTGGGGAGCGTGCTGAGTCCCCTGGACAAGCTCAGCACCGCACCGATGGAGGCATCCCTGTTTGAAGAATAGCGTGCCAGCGTCGGAACCCGGACCTGTTGGAGCGATCCAGCGGAAGCGTGTCTGCTCATCCACGCTCTTACTGTTCACGGCCGGCGCCCTGCTGCTGACGGTCATTCAACCGCCGATCGGCTGGTCATTCCTCGCGTGGGTGGCGATGGCGCCTTTTGCAGTGGCCTGCTCGCCCCAGGCGAAGACGCGAGGATTCGTCCTGTCGGCCTTCATCATCGGATGGCTCTACTGGCTGGTCAACATCTACTGGATCGAGCCGATCACGATCCCCGGCTGGCTCGCGATGGGCCTGTACCTGTCGCTGTCCTGGCTGCTGCCGGCCCTGGCGGTGCGATTCGCGCGGGCCAAGGGCGTTCCACTATTCATCGCCCTGCCGGTCATTGTGGTCGGATGGGAACGATTGCAGGGCTTCCCGATGGGCGGCTTCTTCTGGCGGCTCCTCGGGCACAGCCAGTATAGGCACCTCGCGATGATTCAGGTTGCCGATCTGGTGGGAGTGGCTGGAGTCTCCTTCGTCGTAGCCATGGTCAACGGCCTGATCGCCGACGTGGTCTTTCTGATGATCGCTCGTTCGCAGCGGGTGGCATGGGCAAACTCGTTTGCCCGTGGGCCTGTGGAACAGCCCAAACCGAGGGAACAGACACCGTCAAAGGAGTTTGACGGTGCCACCCTGGCGAAGCCGCCTGTAAGAACCGTCGTGGTCGGTCTGCTCGCGACCGTCGCTATTGTCTCGGGGACCCTTCTCTACGGCCAGTGGCGCCTTCGCCAGACGCCGGAGCATGTCTACGAGGGCCCTGTTGTCGGCTCGCTCCAGTCGAACGTACCCCAATCGGTCAAGAGTACCTTCAGCGCCAGCGGGCGGCTCTTTGACGATCTTATGCTCGCCAGCAAGGAAGCCGCAGCGGCAGGAGCCGAACTCATCGTCTGGCCGGAGACGATGGTCCAGGGCATCCTCGATCCGGCGCTCTGGCCGCAGCTCAGCGGCGACCTGGACGAAGACAAGGCCTTCCACAAGGCCTTGTGCGACCATGCAAGGAACACATCCTCCTGGCTGCTCGTCGGCGCCTACGGCATAGAGATCCTCCGGGACCGCGCCGAGGAACTCTATCTGGGCAACTACAACTCCGCCTACTGCTATCGCCCGGACGGGACCCGCGATCCGGGTCGCTACGACAAGATCCACCTCGTCCTCTTCGGCGAGTACATCCCGTTCAAGAAGCAGTTCCCCTGGCTGTTTAGGCAACTGGGGAGGTTTCTGCCCGAGGGATACAGTCTCAGCTACTCGCTCGAACACGGGACGCGGTACACGGTCTTCGAGATGGCCCGTCCTGGGCCCGATCCGAACGCCATCACCGGGATCGGGCCGAACCGCCAGTCCCCCTGGCGCTTCGGCGTCATCATCTGCTACGAGGACGCGATCCCCTACGTCGCGCGGAACTTCGCCCTCGACGAACAGGGGCGCAAGCGGGTGGACTGGCTCGTGAACATCAGCAACGACGGGTGGTTCGTGCGGTTCCCGCAAGAGACAGGCCGGGTGATCCCGAGCACCGAACTCGCTCAACACGCGGCAATCTGCGCGTTTCGGGCCGTCGAGAACCGCCTGGCGGTCGTCCGCAGCGTCAACACCGGCGTCAGTTGCCTGATCGAATCGACCGGGCGCATCCGCGACGGGTACCTAGCCGCCAGCAGCGACTTCCCCCAAAAAGCCATGAGCCGCACCGCTCTGGCTGGATGGTTCACCGACCGATTGCCGATAGATAGACGAGTGACCTTCTACAGTCGGCACGGCGAGTGGTTCGCCAACGCCTGTGCCGCGGTCTTCGTCGCAACGCTCACGGCGCCGCTCGGAGTCCGCGGTTTCAGGCGATGGTCGAGGAAGGCCACATAGCTGAAGGTGAAATCCAAAGCACAGACTCTGGATTTCTCGCTCGTGTGAGGTGCTTCGTGGTTCGGCTTTCTGAGATTGTCGTGTACGGCCTCGTCTTGCTGCTGGTTTTGGGCGGCACGCAGACAGCCTCGGGGCGGTCGGTTCCCCTGCTGTCGCCTCCGACTGCCCAGTCGGAACAGGCAGACCAGACGGAGACTCCCGCAGGTCTCCCCGCCCGCGCCCAACAGATCATCTCCAGCAGCCTGGCCGACGCCAATCCGCAGATCCGCGCCAATGCCGCTGAGGTGGTGGCCGCGACGCGAAGCCTGCGCCTGATGCCACAGGTGCGCAAGCTCCTGGCCGACGAGGTGATCCCGGTCAGATTCGCGGCCACGTTGGCGGTTGGCGATCTGGCGTACGCCGCCGCCAAGAACGACATTATCGGCCTGCTCAACGATCCCAATCCGAATATCCAGATCGCGGCCTCCTACGCAATCTCGCGACTGGGCAGCCCGGAGTATTACAAGGTCCTGTGCGACGCGACCGCCAGCGAGGACCAGACGGTGCGGGCCAACGCCACCCTTCTCCTGGGCAAGAGCGGCAGACAGGACGGGCTGCCGGTCCTTTATGGGACCTTGCAGCGGACGGATTCGAGCGACAAGGTCATCCTCCAGGCAGCCGAGTCCCTCGCCATGCTCAAGGACCGTCGGATCTATCCCAGGCTCTGGACACGACTTATCAGCGCCTACGCGGACGACCGCGTGATCGGCATCCGCGCCATGGGCGCCCTGGGCACGGAAGAAGCCAAGAGCGCCCTGGTCACCATGCTCGACGACCCGGTGCCAGAGGTCCGCCTGGTTGCGGCTGAGCAGCTCGGCAAGCTGGGCGACCCGGTCGGCGAGCAGACCGTTCTGCAGATCCTGAAGAGAGATCCCGGCGCCGATGCGGACGCGCAGAGCCGGGAACGGATCCAGATGCTGACCGCCCTGGCCATCGGGGAGATCGGCACGCCCACCATCACGAAGCGCCTGCCCGGCTTGCTTCGGGACTCCTCCAAGGTCGTCCGCCTGGCAGCGGCCAAGGGCGTGCTGCGAGCCGCGTCAAAGCGGTCCCGCTCGTAGACCTGCTCTCGCACGCCGGTCCGCCATCAAGGTGCCTTCGCGGGCGTCCCGCGGCGCCACTGCGGACCTGCCCATCCCTGACGAACGGGCTGCATCCCGCCCCCGACCCACCCAGTGTCGCCTGAATCGCACCTATCGGACCTTCACCGGCGGCCTGCAACTGTTTCTATTTGGGCTATTTAGGAAAAATGACTTGACCTTTTGCGGGTGGAAGCGTAAAATTATGACGTGCACAAGTAATATGCTGATTCGTGAAAGGAGCCTGTCTTGAGCACGCTTACCAAGGTTCTGATCGTCTTGCTGACCGTCTTTTCCATCTTCCTGTGCGGCATCGTCGTGACCTACGTCGCCAACGCGGAGAATCAGAAGGAGCGCGCCGACGGCCTCCAGCGCAACATCCAGACTGCCAGAGCCAACCAGGCGGATGCCGAACAGCAGCTCGAAGACGAGAAGGCGAGAGCGCAGGCCGAGAAGACCAAACTCGACCAGCAGATTACCGAGCTCGGCGCCCGGATCACCGCACTGGAGGGCAATCTGGATCTCGCCACGCGAGAGCGAGACCAGTTGGTGCAAAAGGTCGCCAACATGACGGCCGCCGTGGAAAACGCCACCGCAGCCTCCCAGAAACAGACTGAGCTGTTCGAGGCCGCTCAGCAGGAAGTGCAGGACCTGCGAGCCGATCAGGACAATCGCAAGAAGGAGCTCGACGAGACCAACCAGATGCTCCTGGAGAAGTTGGCCTTGATCGCCCAGCTCGAGGGCAAGGTCCGCCAGCTCACCGAAGAGAACCAGGAGGTCGAGAGCAGTCTCAATCAGTACCTGCAGCAGTACGGACGGGTCGCAACGAGGCCCGCGACGACCGTGGCTCCGGCGGGAACAGCCGTGCAGCCGGTCGTGATGGGCCCGACAGCGCAGACCCGCCTGATCAGCCTGAGCGGTCAGGTTACCGGCGTTGACATGAACAGCGGGTTCGTGGAGATCTCCATCGGAGCGGCCTCGGGGGTGCGACCCCAGATGAAGTTCCATATCCTCCGGGGCGACCGCGTCGTGGCTGACCTTCGAATTCTGGAGACCTGGCCGGACAAGGCGGTCGGAACAGTCCAGCTCCTCCAGCAGGGAGCGGCGCCCCGAGCGGGTGACAAAGTCACAACGAATCTGTAAGCTGAATGCGGCGGGTCGCCCACAAGCACCTCGCCGCCTGGAGGTTGTCCGCATATGAGTCCGATGCCGCAAACACGCGGGGGCAAGGTTTCCCCTCCCAGCAACCTGTACACCGCCATCCTGGCCGTCGCCGTGGGGGTCGTCCTGGTAACGGCCGCCTATGTCACCTTCGCCTGCTCCAGCCAATACGGGACGATTTTTGGCCTGCCCTAGCGGAATTCCCTTGACGATACCGCCGAACGGCATTCAAAATATCCAATGGCAAACTGAGAAAGGAGTCGCTCGTGCTGTTGGACTCAATCCTTGGCTTTTTCAGTATGGATATGGGTATCGATCTGGGTACCTGCTCCACACTGGTTTGCGTCCGTGACAAAGGAATCGTCCTGAATGAACCCTCCGTCGTGGCGGTCCGCAAGGGGACCAACATCGTATTGAACAACGGCGAGGCCGTCGGTCTGGTCGCCCGCGAGATGCTGGGCAAGACCCCCGGCTCGATCAGCGCCATCCGTCCGATGAAAGACGGCGTCATCAGCGACTTCGAAGTCACCGAGGCGATGCTCAGCTACTTCATCCGCAAGGTGCATGGTCGCGGCCGGTTCGTCAAGCCGCGAGTGGTCATCGCGGTCCCCAGCGGCATCACCGCCGTCGAGCGACGGGCGGTCATCGACAGCGCCGAGCGGGCTGGCGCCCGAAGGGTGTACCTCGTGGACGAGCCCATGGCCGCCGGCATCGGCGCCGGGCTGCCCATCACCGAACCGACCGCCTCCATGATCGTCGACACCGGCGGCGGCACCACCGAGGTCGCTATCATGAGCCTGGCCGACATCGCCACCGCCACCTCCATTCGCGTCGGCGGCGACGACATGGACGAAGCGGTGATCAACCACCTCAAACGAACGTACAACCTGTTGATCGGCGAGGCGCGGGCGGAGAAGGTCAAGATCGCCATCGGTTCGGCGGCCCCGCTGGAGCAGGAGCTGACCATCGAGATCGCCGGTCGGGACACGATCTCCGGCCTGCCGCGGAAGATCGTCATCACCAGCGAGGAGATCCGCGAGGCGCTGAAAGATCCCGTCTCGCAGATCATCGAGGCCGTCACAACGACGCTGGAACGGGCGGAGCCCGAGTTGGCCGCCGATCTGATCGACAACGGCATCTGCATCTGCGGCGGCGGCTCCCTGCTGCGAGGCATGGACAGCGTCCTGGGCAACGCCACCGGTCTAAAGGTGTACCGCGCGGAGGACCCGCTCAGTTGCGTCGCGCGAGGCACGGCGGTATACCTCGAGAACCTGGAGATCTGGAAGGACACGATGGACCACAGCGACCGCGGGTACGATTAGCTCCCTGCCGCGGTCTCGCGATCATCGGCGGACCGCAACCGGGAAGTTCTGGGGGTTCGATCAGGATCATGAAGCACAAGAAGTTCAATCTGTCCAGGGGGGTGCTTTTCGCGTGGGGCACGTCGCTGGGATTGATCTTTCTGTTCGTCATACCGCAGAGAGCGTCCAATCGCCTCCAGTTGACCTATGCCAGCGTGTTCCGCTGGCCGCTGGCCTGGGGTCGGAGCGTGACGCTGGCGGCCAATCGTCCCGTCCGCCCGCCCGATGTCAGTCCCGAGGAGTACCAGGACCTGTTGGCGAATGATCGGGACCTGCGGACCAAGGTCGCCAACTTGCGGGCGCGGCTCCAGGACGTTCAGCAACGATACGAGCAACTGGCCAGGCTGCGGGAGAGACCGGGGTGGGAGAGCACGGGCTTCCGGCAGGCAGGAATCCTCTCGGCGCCGGATTCCGCGCAGAGTCAGCCGGTCATCAGTCGCGGGACACAGGACGGCGTCGCCAAGGGCCAGTTCGTCATCAGCTTGAGCGATCAGGGTGCCGTCGATGAGAGTTGCAGCGTCATTGGAACGGTGTCCACCGTCGGCGCCGGGGCCGCGAAGGTCCTGCTGATCACGGACAAAGGCTCGCAGATCCAGGCCGGCGCGGGCGCCCTGAGCACGAAGGGTATCCTGGAGGGACAGGGGGACCGGACGGCGAGGATCCTGATCTCCCGAGAACACGCCGCCCTGAGTGTGGGGGATCCCGTGTATGCCCTGAAACAGCCCGGGCTCGAGGTCCCGGCCATCGCGGGGAGAGTCGCAAGCTGCCAGGTATATCGCGACAATCCCCTCTTCTGGGACATCCGGGTCCGGCCTGTCTGCGAGGTGGCTGCCCTCCGCGATGTCGTCGTCTTGGTTTCCGCTCCCCGGCCACAGTAGCACCGGCTCGCCATTGAGGTCTGGGATCGGGTTCGTGTCTCCTGGGAGTGAGTAATGCGTTGGATTCGGTTCGCGGTGCTCGTGCTCCTGGCCTCGGTGCTGCAAGCCGGTCCGATGAGCGTATTGGGCGTGGGACGTCCCGGCGTCAAGCCGGACCTGCTGCTGATCCTGCTGGTGTTCTTCGCCTCCCGATGCAATGCGACGAATACGGTCATCACGTCATTCGCCATCGGGTTTGTCGCGGACCTAGCCGCGCCGATCCACGACGTGATGGGTCCGAGGACCCTCAGTTTCGGCCTGTTCGGCACCCTGCTGTTCGATCTCCAGACCGTCTTCTCGATCCGGCGTCCCATCTACCAGGGCGCCGCAATCGTCGTGATGGGCTTCCTGACGGCGGCTCTGAGCTGCCTGCTGGCGGCGATTCGCACCGGCGGCGAGACGAACCTGGCCGCACAGCTACTCTGGCAGCCGCTGTACTCGGGCGTTCTCGGTCCGCTCTTCTCCTTGCCGGCAGGCTGGTGGATGCACATGAATAGAAAGAGCCGTCGGCTCTATGGCAGGACGTCTCGACAGAAACAATGAGCCGGATGGAACGCGCGGTGCTCGGATGTTCGATCAACGAGTCAAGATATTCGTCGGGTTCAGCCTGGCGCTGTTGCTGATCTGCGTGCTTCGCCTTGCCCAAATGCAGTTGCTGGCCGAGTCCCGGGTCCAGGACGAGATCGCCCGCCTCAAGGATCGCTACGGACAATCCAAGCAGCTCAAGACTCTCCGCGGAACGATCTTCGACCGGCGCGGCAGAGTCGTCGCCACCGACAGACCGCGATTCCAGATCTATGTCGACTACCGGCTGAGCTGCTACCTCGACGATCGCGTCGTGCTCGCGAAGGAGCTGAACGCCCGGCGGGAAAGGGCCGATCCCATCGAAGAAACGAAGGTACGGGACCAGGTGGAGAAGAACCGCCGCCAGATCGAGGACGTGATCCAAGAGTGCTCGCGGTTCGGCGCCAGTCGCGAGCAGATCGAGGACACCATCCGGGCCAGGAACAACTGGCTCTGGAACAGGCGCAGTCACGTGGCATGGGCTCGGAGCGACTACGATCCGAAGCTGGTCGCGGAATACGGCAGCCGCGTGAGCGTCCCCCTGGCGAAAGCCCTGGAGGATCTGAGGCGTCAGTTCTCCGATCCAAACGACCTGTGCAGGGTGATCGCCCGGGTAAACGACATTCCGGAGTTGAACAAGAAGCTGGCGGTGGTCGAGCTGCAGACGGAGGACGATGTCTTCGCCGCCCAAGTCGAATTCCGCGAGATCGCCGACGTGAACGTCCTGCCGACCGGTCATCGCTACTATCCCTATGGTCCCGTCGCGGCACAAACCATCGGCTGGGTCGGACGCGCCGATCCCGACCGGGACAACGCCTTGTTCCCGAACGATCCGCAGGCCAGTTATCTGCCGGATGAGATGTGCGGCCGAGAGGACGGCGTCGAGTATGTCTGCGAGAGCATTCTCCGCGGCCGGCGCGGCGAACTGGTCTATGACATCGACCGGCAGCTCATTCGCGAGGTCGAGACCCGGTTCGGTCAGGACGTGCAACTCACGCTGGACATCGAACTGCAGAAGCAGATCGAAGAGTACATGAGCAGTGCGGAGAAGAACCCGTCGTATTACGACGCGAATATGGCTGCGGCGGTGATCGACGTGGACTCGGGGGACATCCTCGCGATGGTGTCCCTGCCGACATATGACCTGAACGCGGCCCGATACGATTACGGGAAACTCGTAAACGACGCCAACCGGCCTCTGATCAACCGCGCGATCAACCACCTCTATCCGCCGGCGTCGGTCGTCAAGCCGTTGATCCTGGTCGCGGGCCTGGAGACCGGGGTGATCACGCCGGAGGAGCCCATAAGCTGCCCGTCTCAGGAGCAGCCTAAAGGCTGGCCCAACTGTCTGATCTTCAGGTTGTCTGGCGTGGGCCACGACTCAAGCTGGATCAACAACGCGCGCAACGCCCTCAAGGGAAGCTGCAACGTCTACTTCGCCCATCTGGCCGACCGGGTCGAGTCCCGCCAGCTTCAGGAGTGGCTCTTCCGATTTGGATACGGGCATCAGATCCCGCTGGTTTGCCCCGTCCCACCCGATCCCAACACGCCCGCCCGCAGCCTCCGCCAGGCGGCAGGACAGATCGCCAGCACGGGTGTGCCGCAATACACAGACATCGTCTCGCTGGACCAGATTCCGCCGTTGAAAGCCTGGCACCGACGTCTGTTCGGAATCGGCCACGGCGACTTTCGCGTCACGCCCCTGCAGGTGGCGAACACCTTCGCCACCCTGGCTCGCGGCGGGCGACGCCAGATGCCACGCCTGTTCCTGCGCCCGCCCCAGCCGCCGGTCGAATCCGTGGATCTCCAAGTCGCCCCCACGACCCTGGCGCCGGTCTATGCCGGCCTGAGCGCCGTCGTCAACGAGCCGGGCGGATCGGCATACAAGCCGTTCCAAGGCAGCACACTGCACGCCCGCGGGGTGAAGGTCTACGGCAAGACCGGTTCGAGCGAAGCCCCTGAAAACGCATGGTTTGCAGGTTACGCGGAGGATCGCAGAGGCAGCAGGATCGCGATTGCCGTCGTCATCGAGGGCGGCCAGCGCGGCGGCAGCGACGCCGGTCCCCTGGGCCGCGCGATTCTTGAACTGTGCGTCGAGGCCGGCTACCTCGGCAACTGAGCCCGGATCACAACGAGACCTCCTCGGGCGTCCGAAGGCCCGCCAGGACGCATCGAAGGATCTCGAAGAACCTCTCATTGTCGGGCCAGAGAATGCGACGGTCCTGCGGCATGGGCTCGTCGATCCGCTGGAGAAACCGTGCCAGGACCGTTTCGTCCAGCTCGTTCGACCACACGCCGAGTCCGAGTTCCTCGACGTACCGAGCGTTGATGAACTGCTCGTAGTGCCCCCCCACCGGCAACAGCAGCATCTTCTTCTTGAGGTGCAGGCATTCGCTGATCAGCGAGAAGCCCGCGGAGGCGATCACGCCGCGAGAAGAGGCCAGGTCCGCAAGGAAACCCTCCGTCGAACGCTCGCGAAACAGGCAGTTGCCGCTCTCCTGCCGCTTGTTGAAACCGTAGATGCGGAATTGCTGATTGGGGAACCGGCCCAGCACGTCGCGCAAGCGATCCTCCTGCGTGCCGGTAGTCCAGTAGATCGCGATGTGGCCCTCGTTCGACGGCGCCAGCTCCGTGATGATCCGCCGCACGATCGGCGGGGCCAGGACGGCCCTGTCCCTCTTGAGCGGCGCGTCGAAAAAGTTGATGACGACGTACGTCCTGGCGTGCATGCAATGGAACCGGGTCACGACGCTGGCCTGGAGCCGCTGGATTATGCGCCGCCGTTCGTGCTCGATCTGCAGAAAGGTGAGCGTGTGCTCGTTGTTGATGCTCACGAGCGGGACGTGACGCCAGACCGCCCACCAGGCGCTGAACGGCTCGAAGTCCGAGACGACCAGATCCGGGCGAAACGGCTCATACACCTGCTCGTAGAGACTCCTGTTGATCCCGTGGCCGGAAGGGAACCGCCAGAGGTTCTTCCACACGGTGGCAACCGGGGCGACGTACCCCTTGCTGTAGTCGAAGGTCAGACCGAAGATCTCCTTCGCCCGCTCGCCAAAACACTCACGCAGATAGAGCAACGCGCGGTGCGACGTAGCAAAGACCACATCGTGTCCCGCTTCGAGCAACTGTTGGCCGATGAGGTGTGCTCGGCTCGCGTGCCCGAAGCCCTCGCCCGCTACTGCATAGATGATCCTGGCCATCTGCTTCTTCTGCTCCTGCCGCATCAAACGGCGAGTCAAAGCACAGCAGTGTACCAGATTTCCAACGGTCTGCCAGTCCTCTGTGCATGCGGCGGGCAGGATCACCAGGAGTTGTCGTCCTGTTCCTCAGTGTACGGCTGACTCCGGCGTGCGCCGTTCGCGGCGGCTGGGTCCATTCCCGAACCCTTGGCAGGGACTCCCAGGTAGGCGAGGGTCTTTTCGAGAATCGCACCGGCCACCGGGGCCGCGACTGTGCCGCCGGTGTAGCCTTTCTTGAGGGCCACATTGGGTCGGCGAATCGAAATGAGCACGACAACCCGCGGGTTCTCCGCGGGCGCCCCGGCGATGAAGGACGCGATGTAGGCTTTGTCCTGATAGCCGGGACCGTCCGGATTGGCCAATTGCGCCGTGCCGGTCTTGCCGAACACGGTCCACCTGTCGAGCTTGGCCTTGGCGCCGGTGCCCTTGGGTTCGTTCACCACCGCCGTCAGGGCGTCTCGGACCAGCCACCGGGCCACCTCAGGCTTGATCACGTAGCCGATCCGCAGCGTGGACGGTCTCATATCGACCACCATGCCATCCGAACGGACGAGAGACTTCACGATGTAAGGATGAACGAGCCGGCCGCCGTTGGCGAGCATACAGAAGGCCCGGAGGATCTGAAGACCGGTGACGGAGACCTCCTGGCCGAATGGAATACGGGTCACGCTGTAGCCGGTCCACTTCTCCGGGGGCCTGAGCAACCCCTCCGCCTCCCCGGGCAGCTCGATACCCACCTTGCGCCCGAAGCCGAACAACGTCAGCCCTTCGTACAGGCGGGTCGCGCCGAGGCGCTGGCCGATCTTGGCCATGCCGATGTTGCTCGAGTACATGAGGATCTCGCGGAGCGTCAGGTCGGCAAAGCCCCTGCGGTACTCCGTGATGGTCCCGAAGCCTTTGCCGTGGTAGTGCCCATTCTCGCAGAAGATGGTCTCATAACGATTGACGACCTTCGTATCCAGACCGATGGCCACAGCGAACGGTTTGAAGATGCTGCCCGGCTCGTACTGGTCGGTCAACAAACGGTTGGTGAAGACCTGTGGCTGCGTTCGGGCCGTCCGGGCAGTCTCGGTCGGGTCAAAGTCCGGCAGCGTCACCATGGCCAGGATCTCCCCGGTGCAGGGGTCCGCCACCATGGCGACCGCCGACTCCGCCTGGAACTCCTTGTACTGGCTCAGCAACGCCTCGCGGACGAACTGCTGGATCGTCGCATCCAACGTGAGAATGATGCCGGCGCCGTGGATGGGCGCCTCATCGTCATCCTGCTCGTCTGCCAGGGAGAAACCCAACGGTCGCCGGCGGACATCCACCAGGAACGTGTGCTGGGCCCCCCTGCCGCGGAGGTCGCGATCGAAGGCGTACTCGACACCCGCCAGGCCGAAGTTGTCCTGGCTCGTGAAGCCGACGATGTGGGCGACAAGGCGCCCCATGGGGTACTGTCGGCGCCAGTCGTACTGGACTCCGATGCCGTAGTGGACTTTTCGGGCCGCTTCGCATTCGGCAATAGTCGCATTCCTCTTGAGAATCGCGCAGCCGGGATTGTTGCTGTCCACGATAGCCCGGCAGATCTCGTGGGCGCCCATGTCAAGGATGGGCGCCAAGCGAGTGGATACCTCCTTGGGCTCGGCGATCACTCGCGGCTCCGCGAAGATCGTGCGGACCTGCGTGCTGGCAGCCAGGACCCTCCCGCGGGTATCCAGAACGACCCCCCGCTGCGGGGCCAGGGGCACATAGGCTCGCTGCTGGTAAACGCATTTCTCCGCGTAGTAGTCCGCCTGGCTGCACTGCAGGTAGAAGCAACGCCCCGCCAGGGCGAAGAAGGCGACGATCACCAGGGACATGACGACGACAATGGCCGTCACCTCCCGCCTGCGCCCGACGGGCGCGTCCCCGGCGGTCCGAACCGCTTTGTCGTCCTGCTCCGATTGCATGCACCACTCATTTATCCAGGCGTTGAGAGATCGAGGCCGGTGCGGTCAATCCCTCGACGCGAAGCTGTTTCTGCCAGAGTTCCTGCTGGAGCCGGCCCTGCTCGATCTTGCACCGCTGCAGCGCATAGAACACATGACGTTCGGCGTCGCGCAAATACACGGCCACAATCAATGTCGCCGCGAAGAAGAAGATCACCAGCACGAAACTCAACCGCGATCCCATGGCCTGGGTCCCATCTCACTTCGTCGGCAACAGGATCTTCATCCCTACGTCGAGCACAGCCTTGTCCTTCAGGAGATCGGCGTTGAGCTTGGCGATCTCCTCATACCGCGCCCCGGCGCCCAACTGGCTCGCGGCGATCTTCCAGAGGTTGTCGCCGTCCTGGACGGTGTACCAGCGGCCTGTATCGCTCGTCGCGGGCGTCTGCACCACCCGTCGCTTCAAGGGCTCCAGGCGCTCGAACAACTCCTGAGGCAGGACATCGGAGGGCTTGTTCAGATCCAAAACGCGCTGCGGCAGCGCCGGGATCACGAGCTTCTGGCCCGCGACTACCTCATTGACGGACTTGAGGATATCCTTGTTCGCCTCGTAGATGCGATTGACGTTCACGATCCGATTGCCTTCCTCCGGACCGTAGACCTTCTTGGCGACGGTGGACAGGCTCTCCCCCTCGCCCACCACGTAGACCCTTCCCGCGGGCTTGGTCGCGGGCGTGCCGGCGGGCTTCGACGGCTCTGCGGTCCGCGTGTCCGACTCGCGAGGCTTCGGCTGAGGCATCACCACCGCCGGCTGCGTTTCCATGCCCGCCGACGGCGCCACCTGGACCGGCGAGGGCACGTCCATGTTGACCGTCGAAGTCTGCTCCCGCTGGCTTTGCAGACCGGCCGTGATCCGATCCAACAGGTTCTCGATCCTCGGCAGCGGACTCTCGAAGCGTATCTCCGGGTAGCTCGTCTCCTGCGCGACCTCAACAGGGGTCTCCACAGCCGGCGCCGCCTGATCGGTGCGGGTCAGTGACGGGCCCGTCTGCCGCTGGGGCTCCTCTTCGTCGACGATCAGTCGCGCGCGGTCCTGGTCCACATGGCCTTGCGCCCTGCCGGCGATCCCGATGTTCTCCTCGGTCAGAGGGACCATGTTCATGGAGACTTCCGCCCGGGTTGTCTGCGGCTTGAGATTCGGCAAGCCGTTGATGATGAAGGCGATGACAAAGATGAACACTAGTCCCAGCAACAACCCGATCTTGGCATCCGACGTCATGGTTCGACTCCGTTCCTACCGTTTCCTTCTTTCCTTCGTGGATCGTTCCAGACCCGGGCCTCGCGGCCTCAGGTCCTTTGTGCAATTCTGAGTTTTGCGCTCCGGGCTCGATGGTTCATCGAAATCTCCTCCTCGCTCGGCACAATGGGTTTCTTCGTGCGAATGCGGTAGAGCCCTTCGCTCTCGTTGCGCCGGAAGTCTCGTTTCACCAGCCCGTCTTCCAGGCTGTGGTAACTGATGACGGCCAGGCATCCGCCCTTCTTCAGCAGTCCCGGCGACGACGAGAGCAACTCCTGCAGGTTGTCCAACTCGTGATTGACGGCAATCCTCAGGGCCTGGAAGGTCCGCGTCGCCGGGTGCTTCTTCGATCGGTTCTTTCCGTTCGGCGCCCGCAACGCGCTGCACACAATCGCGGCCAACTGCCCTGTCGTGGCAATTCGCTCGCGTTGCCGCCGCTCGACGATGTACCGAGCGATCCGGCGCGACGCACGATCCTGCCCGTACTGGAAGATCACGTCGGCCAGGGATTTCTCATCGAGTTCGTTCACTATATCGGCAGCCGTCGTTTCGAGGCTTTCATCAATTCTCATATCCAGCGGCATATCCGTGCGAAAACTCAGCCCAATATCCTCATCCACGAGCTGAGCCGAGCACAGGCCCAGATCAGCCAGAATGAAATCGGCCGCCTTGATGTCCAGCTCGTGCAGGCACTCGGCGATTCGGGAGAAGTTCGACTTGACCAGGATGACCTTGCAGCACAGACCTGCCAACCGTTGCCGGGCCCGGTCCAGGGACCTGCTGTCGAAATCCAGTCCGATCAGCGTGCCCGCCGGCCCGAGCCGGCCGCCGAACAGGAAGCTGTGACCTCCGTGTCCTGTGGTCGCATCGACCACCACCCCATCCTGCGGACAGCTTATCTGTTCGGCCAAAGGTCCCGAAAGCACTGGAACGTGCTCTACGTTTGCCTGCTCCACCGCTGCATCCGTCGGCGACGTTTCATACTCCCGCGCGGCCATCGCGCCCCGTGCGGGCCGCCTCGATCCGAAGCGGTCAGCTCAGCGCCATCGCCTCGGCATGACGCTTCATCTTCTGCACGTAGGGCGAAAACGCCACGCCCGCGAACAGATCGCTGCTCTGCCGGAGCCCCTCCAGCCGATCGGAGAGGATCGCCATCGACGCGCACGTCTGCTCGTCCACCGGCCTCGCACCAGTCAGGCTCTCGCCCACAATCTGAAAATGACGGTCCATCCCTGTCATGATGCCTCCATCGCAGCGATCACAGTTCTTTGGCTTGTTCCTGCCTCACGCGGTGGCGCGTCTGGGTCATCTGCTGCTGGTACTGGAGCATGTGATCGCGAAGAAACTGCTCCCAATCCTCCGTGTTCCACAGCTCGATGTGATCCCCGGCGCCCGTCAGCGTGATATCCTCTTTCAGACCGGCCCGCTTGCGGAGCTTCTCGTTCAGCAGCAGCCGGCCCTGGTTGTCCAACTCGACCTTGCTCGCCAACGCGAAGCTCATTCGCTCGAAGGCGACCGCCTCATCCGGCGCCGTCGCATCCTGAGCCATGGTAAGAACGAGCTGCTCGTAACACCGTTCCGGGTACAGACACAGCACGCCGTTGGCCCCGAGCACAAGGTAGAAATCACCGCCATGCTCATCCACGTCGATCATGTTGCGCAGCTTGTTCGAGACAAGCACGCGACCTTTCCCGTCGACCACGTGTTGATACTCACCTGTTAGTTTGAGCATGGCTGCATTCCCACTCGGCCATCAGACTTAGGGACAGTTTACCACTGCTTCCCACATCGTCAATACATTTCCCCACAATTCAACAATTTTTTGGGAAAAACCTTCACAGGAATGTCACTCAGTAGCCGCACACTGGAAAAACAGGCAGTTTCGCGTGTCTCGGCGGAGACGCCAGGGTCTCATAACCTGTGTCATCTGCCCCCCTGCTCGCTGCCCATTCAGTGGACTGGGCCGGAGTGGAAACCACCACAGACGGAGCACCACCACGAACGGGGTATCTGCAGGATCTACCACCCTTAGGGGTTCACCCACCATGCCCCCCTGCCCCTGGTGGACTGGACAGCGGTCGGTATGGAGCCGCAGTGACAGCGTTGGCCGTTTCATCAGGAAATGCGAACTGGCGGACTTGGAGTTCGGAGTCCGACTTGCACAGCCGTCCCAGAATCGCCCACAGTCTCCCTGCAACGCGGGGTCGCTCGCCGATCCATTCCGTCATCCCGCGTCGCGAGCAGGGTCAATCCTCACACCTTCATCCCGGAGATGGTCGCTTCGAAGGCAAGACTGCCATTGACCATCCCCTGGACGTCGCAGACGTATCTGCGGCCCGGCCTGGCTTCGGTGATGTGGCCCAGCAGGTGCAGGCGACAGCCCGGCTCGATGGCAGCCCGGAACTTCGCCCGGTCGATCCCCCCGAACCCGACGAATCCCTTCTCCTGATAAACCTCCTTGACGAACCAGCTCAGCAATTGAGCCGCGGACTCGATCTGGATGACGCCGGGCATCAAGGGCCGGCCCGGGATGTGCCCTCGCACCCAGAACTCCTGGTCCGTCACATCCTTGTAGCCCAGAACGCAGGCTTTGTCCTTGTCATACCAGAGGATGCCATCGAGATGCTGCATCTCGAATCGCTGCGGATTCACCCGGCAAATCGCGTCTCTGTCGAACAGAGGCTTGGCGTTTAGATCGATCTCGGTCAAATCAAACAACAGGGCTGGCGGCATAAAAACACCTCTGCGTAGACAGTCCACATACGACACCCCGGCGTCGTTGGGGCATGCTAACGGAATAAGCCAGTCTCACGGGTCAGCCGTCGCGTCTGCTCATCAATTGCGGCGGCCATCCTCAGGACCCGTCGTATCGGGCCGCTAATCGGTGGAGCGAATCTCGAGTACGCGGTTGCGGACAACTTGGGCCGCCTGTTTGATCGTCTGCATCTGCTTGCGGACGCGCGTGCCGGCCGCCTTGTTGCCCCCTTCGGCTTTGTTGATATCCGACTCGATTTCGGCTACCAATCTCTTCAGATCTTCATATTCCTGCATTGAACAATCCTCCATTCCTTGGATTGAGATTGCGGGAAATGTAGCCCGGCGACGCGCGGCTGTCAAAAGAAAACCCCCTTTTTGCGAAAAAAACGCGATGCCGGGCGTATCGCCCCACACAGGCCCGCGCCGGCGAACAGGCAGTAATCCCCCGCACTCAGATCGTCGAAAACGCCATTTTGCGCCTTCTCCTGGGGACCACCTCTTTCTCGTGGACAACGATGAACGCCGTTCGTAAGCTGCAAGCGGTCCATGACAGGCTCATTCAATACCCCCATATACAGGGAGGCTGCCGTGAGAAGATGTGTCTTAGGCTCCGCGTTGCTCGTGTTCGCTCTCTGTCATCAGGCGATGCCGGAGGCGACCGATCCAGGCATCAAGGGCTTCGAGGAGGTCCTCGTGCAGGCCAAGCCGCTCGACCTGGCGAACGTTCGGTTGACCGGCGGCCCCCTCAAGCACGCCCAGGACCTCGACGCCAAGTACCTGCTGGAGCTGGAGCCGGACCGCATGATGGCGGGCTACCGTCTGCGGGCGGGTTTGGAGCCGAAGGCCAAGGGCTACGGCGGATGGGACGCCGTCGACAGCAGGCAACTGACCGGCCACATCGCAGGACACTACCTCTCCGCGGTGAGTCTGATGTACGCAGCCACGGGCGACACGAGATTCAAGGAGAGGGCCGACTACCTCGTCCAGGAGATGAAGGAGGTTCAGGACAAACGAGGCAACGGCTATCTCGGCGCAATCATGGACGCACAGGGAACCGACGGCGAGCAGATCTTCCAGCAGGTCTCCCAGGGCAATATCCGCTCGGGCGGCTTCGACCTCAACGGCCTGTGGTCGCCGTGGTACACGCTGCACAAGACCTACGCCGGCCTGCGCGACGCCTACCGCTACACCGGCAACCAGACCGCCCTGGACGTCGAGATCAAGTTCTCCGCGTGGGCCGAGGGGATCGTCTCGAAAATGACGGATGCCCAGATCCAGCGGATGCTCAACACCGAGTTCGGCGGCATGAACGAGGTCTTCGCCGACCTCTACGCGGATACAGGCGACGTACGCTGGCTGAACCTGTCGTACAAATTCGAGCACCGTTCGTTCATCGAGCCGCTCCAGCGTCACCAGGACAACCTGGGCGGCACACACGGCAACACGCAAGTGCCCAAGCTGCTCGGTTCCTTGGACCGCTTCGCCTACACGGGCGAGACCGGAGATATTCTCGCCGCGGGTTTCTTCTGGGATCGCGTCGTTCAGCACCACAGCTACGCCACCGGCGGCCACGGCAAGGACGAGTACTTCGGCCCGCCCGACCAGCTCAACGACCGCGTGGACGGACGCACCGCGGAAACGTGCAACGTCTATAACATGCTCAAACTGACCCGTCGGCTCTTCGCGCTGCGTCCCGACGCCCACTACGCGGACTTCCAGGAGCGGGCCTTGTTCAACCACATTCTGGCCTCCATCGATCCCGAGGATGGGCGGACCTGCTACATGGTTCCGGTCGGTCGCGGCGTGCAGCACGAGTATCAGGACATGTTCAACGGCTTCACCTGCTGTGTGGGCTCGGGCATGGAGAGCCACGCCCTCCACGCGGACGGGATCTACTATGAGTCGGGCGACAAGCTCTTCGTGAGTCTGTACGCGCCCTCGACAGCGGACTGGCCTGCGGCGGGCGTGAAGCTGGCCGTCGAGACCGATTTCCCCGAGGGCGAATCGGCGACGATCAAACTGGCCGTCCAATCCGCCAAGGAATTCACACTGGCCGTGCGAAAGCCTAGCTGGGTCGGCGAGGGTTTCACAGTCAAGGTCAATGGCCAGGTCGTGCCGGAAGAGCAGGGACCGAGGCCGGAGGGCAGACCGGGACGAGGACGCCCGACCAGCGAGTTTCCCAAGGTCGGTTCGTTCGTCGAGATCAAGCGGACCTGGAACACCGGCGACCTCGTCGAGCTGACCCTGCCCAAGACGCTCCGCCTGGAGCCTGTGCCCGACAATCCGCAGCGGGTGGCCATCCTGTGGGGCCCGCTCGTCCTGGCGGGCGACATGGGTCCGGAGCCCGAGTGGGGTCCCGGACGAGGCCGGCGCCGGGAGCAGCCGGATGTCCCGGTATTCGTGGCAGCCGAGCGGCCGGTCAGCGAGTGGCTCAGGCCCATCACAGATCGTCCCGGCTGCTTCCGCACCGACGGCATCGGCCGGGAGACCGGGAGCGATCAGGTCTGCGACGTGAACTTCGTGCCTTTCTATCGCCTGCACCGTCGGACCTACGCCATCTACTGGGACCTGTTCACCCAGGCCGGATGGGAGCAGAAGAAGGCGGAATACGCCGCAGAGCAGGAGCGACAACGCAAGCTCAAGGCCGCCACCGTCGCCTACGCCCAGCCGGGCGAAATGCAGGCGGAACGCGACTTCAACTGCCAGAGCGAGGACAGTTCCCCCGACCGCGTGATGGGCCGACCCGCGCGACGCGGAAGAAACTGGTTCTCGTTCGACCTGCCTGTCGAGCCGGCGCATCCGATGGCGCTGGTCGTGACCTATCACACGGACGAGTGGCGACGCCGGACGTTCGACATCCTGATCGACGGTCAGCGAATCGCCGAGCAGGTCGTGGAACGCAGCGGAGCCCCCAGGTTCTTCGACGTGCAGCACGCGATCCCGGCGGACCTTGTCAAAGACAAGAAGAAGGTGACCGTGCGGTTCCAGGCCACGCAGGGCAATGAGATCGCCGCGGTCTTCGGCATTCGGATGATTCGCGCCGACGCGGAACAGTAACACAGATCAGGCATAGACAAAGGAGACTCCCCGTGAAGACATTGCACTCATATCGCAGCCAGGTGATGTTGTGGTCGGCGTTCGCGGCCGCCCTGTGCGGCTGGGCACTCGCCCAGGACCGTCCGTCCCCCGCCGGGGGCGTGAATCTCGCCCTCGTGGCGGCGCCCACCAGTTCCTACGTTTCCGGCGACACCCGGAATACCGCACTGAACGACGGCTTCGATCCCAGAAACTCCCAGGACGACCGGCAAGGCTCTTACGGCAACTGGCCCACGCGAGGCACCCAGTGGGTTCAATACGAGTGGAGCCAGGCCATCAGCACCGCGAAGATCGACGTCTACTGGTGGGCGGACCGTCGCGGCGTACACGCGCCCAAGGCCAGCCGGCTGCTGTACTGGGACGGCAACGCCTTCGTCCCGGTCCCAAACGCCTCGGGCCTGGGCGTCGCGGAAGACCGCTATAACACGACGACCTTCGACGAGGTCCGCACGACCATGCTCAAGCTCGAGATCGACTCCAACGGCGAGTTCTCCACCGGCATCCTGGAGTGGAAGGTCTACGACTCGGGCAAATCGCCCGAGTTTCCGCCCATGGTCACCGCGGGCATCGACCGCGCGGTGATTCGCGGCGGCAAGACGTACCTGCACGGCGCCGTCAAGACTCTCAAGTCCGCCGACGGTCTGGACGCAATCGTCTGGAGCAAGGAGTCCGGGCCGGGCAAGGTGACATTCGAGAACGCCAACGCGGCGGTCACGACCGCTACGTTCTCCAAGACCGGCGACTATGTCCTGAAACTGTCCGCGGGCAAGGGGGATCTGGCCGGTTCGGCCACGCTGAATGTCAAGGTGGTCTCGCCGCCGCCTGCCGATCGCCTGGACGTGGTCTACACAAAGAAGTACAAGATCAACAATCCCTTGTGGAACGCGCGGGCCAAGGCGCTGATCGTCAACTGGATCCCCCACTGCATCGAGAAGAACAACGACCCGAACCTCCGCGAGGGCGGCATGAACAACTTCGTCGAGGCCGCCAAGAAACTCCGTGGCGAGCCCGCCAAGCCGCACGTCGGCTATCCCTTCTCCAACGCCTGGGTACACCAGACGGTCGAATCGATCTGCATCGCGTTGATGGTCGATCCGCAGGGCGACCCCGAGATCATTCAGGCCCAGGAGAAGATGAAGGCGACGCTGGAGGACTGGATTCCCAAGATCCTCGCGGCCCAGGAGCCCGACGGCTACCTCCAGACCCGCTACACGCTCGGCTCGCGCGGGGATCGCACCAAGCCGGTGCGCTGGGATCCCCGCTGGCGAGGCGAGCACGAGGGCTATGTCGCAGGCTATTTCATCGAGTCCGCGATCAACCACTACACGCTGACGGACGGCACGGACAAGCGACTCTACGACGCGGCCAAGAAGCTGGCGGACTGCTGGGTCGCCAACCTCGGGCCGGGCAGGAAGGATTGGTACGACGGGCACCAGGAGATGGAGCAGGCGCTCGTGCGATTCGGGCGGTTCGTCAACGACATGGAAGGCCCCGGCAGCCATGGCGACAGCTACATCCAGCTCGCCAAGTTCCTGCTCGATTGCCGCCGGGACGGGAGCGAATACGACCAGAGCCACGTGCCGGTGCAGCAGCAGTATGAGGCCGTCGGCCACGCGGTCCGCGCCGCCTACAGCTATTCCGCCATGTCGGACGTAGCCGCGGAGACCCACGACGCGGACTACCAGAGCGCGGTGATGAGCCTCTATGAGAGCATGGTCAACAGGAAATACTACGTCACCGGCGGCATCGGCAGCGGCGAGACCTCCGAGGGCTTCGGACCCGACTACTCGCTCCGTCACGACGCCTATTGCGAGTCCTGCTCGACCTGCGGCCTGATCTTCTTCCAGCACAAGATGAACATCGCCTATCACGACGCCAAGTACGCGGACCTCTACGAGGAGTCGATGTACAACGCCCTGCTCGGCTCGGTGGACACGGACGCGAAGAACTTCTACTATCAGAATCCGCTGGACTCGCGAGGCCCCCGCTATCCGTGGCACAACTGCCCCTGCTGCGTGGGCAATATCCCGCGGACCCTGCTGATGGCGCCCACCTGGACGTACGTCAAGGGCGAGGACGGCCTGTACGTGAACCTCTTCATCGGCAGCACGATCAACGTGGAGAAGGTGGCCGGCACCGACGTCCAGATGGTCCAGAAGACGGACTATCCCTGGAGCGGCGACGTCTCCATCACCGTCAATCCCGCACGGACCACGAAGTTCAGCATCCGCATCCGCGTCCCGGATCGTAGCGTCAGCGAGTTGTACGCCGGCACGCCCGAGTGCAACGGGATCACGTCCCTGTCGGTCAACGGCAAGGCGGTCAAGACCAGGATCAAGAACGGGTACGCAGTCATCACTCGCAAATGGAAGGCCGGCGACCGAATCGACGTGAAGCTGCCCATGGCGATCCAGCGGATCAAGGCCAGCGAGAAGATCGCAGCCACGAAAGGCCAGGTCGCCCTGCGGTACGGCCCGCTGGTCTACTGCGTCGAGGCCGCAGACCAGGAACTGGGCAAGGTCCTCACGCCGGAGGCTCCGCTGACTACCGAATGGAAAGGCGATCTCCTGGGCGGCGTCCTGGTTATCAAAGGGACCTGGTCGGACGGCTCGCCGCTCACGGCGATCCCCTACTACGCAAGGGACAACCGCATCGAACGCCAGGCGGGCCCGGAGGGTCAAGGCGGTCCTCGCACAAGAGGCCGTCGGGCACTGAATTCCGCGGTTTGGATGAAAGACCAATAGCATGAGCACAGCGTGATGCGCACCCTGCGAATGGCGTACATCTCGTAGTACACCGTCCACGTTAATTCGGTGGGCAGCATATCGTCGTATGGCCTGTTCGGAGTTCCGCGTTTACGCGGTCTTGACCCGCCTGAAGGCGGAACTCCAAACGCGGTCGGCAACTTTTGCCCACCACTTCTGGATGGACGGCGTAGTAGGGTGCGCATCACACACCCTCTTCTCTCCGGTCACGGCGTGGCATCCTTGGACGTGGATGGCAGTGGAGCGACCACGTCCACGAGTTCCTCGGGCAGATCGAGCCGTCGGTAGACCTGGGGCCCCGACTCCGTCTCGCGACACAGGAGAACCGAGACCGAGATCCGACCGCTTCCGGACTCGACTGGAGCGACTGAGCCTGCACAAGGCGTCCACGGCTTGAAACGACAGACGTAGATCCCTTCGGACAACACCGATGGCGGTATGTCGTCGATGCGGACATCCGAACGATACTGCCCCCAGTTCGCAACGAACTTGACCTCGACGGCAAGACTGTCAAATGAGGGACCAGCCGGTTCGCCCGCCGCGAAGAAGATGTGCACACGGGCGGCTTGGCCACTGCGGAACACGTCGCGGAAATAGTCCACTCGCGTCTTCAAGTCGTCGGCCCACGTGTACCAGCCCGTCTGAATGCACTCGATGTCGAATGCAGAATGGTCGATGTGGTTCGGATCGAGGTCGCAGAGAACGCGAGCATCCTTCAGCACCACATGCAGACGCGGATCGAAACGCACATCCTCATTGGGATCGACCGTCGAAGACCCCGGATACCCCTTCTCGATGCGGAAGAACTGCGTCCACCCCGACGAAGCGTATACCGGGCCTCCGAAGGCCCTGGACGAAATCGGATTCACCCATCGTGCGTGATAGATCAAGTCCCCATCGATCTCGACCACCAGCTCGCGAGTCTGGTACTTGTGAGGAACCATCCAGGCGATGAAATCCAGGGCCGCATCGAGATCGAGCAGAAAGACCTGATCGTCCCAATCGAAGGCCAGGACATCGTCGATGGTGAATAGGACCTGCCCGGTCTGCACGTCCTTCCAGGTGGCGCGCCCTCTGGGCCTGGCCTCGCCCGAGGCGTTCTCCCGTCCACCCCACGCCCAAGGCCAGAGGAGAACCCAGAACGAGAACAGAACCAACCACGGGAAACGATGCGAACGCCGCCTTGTCCGACTCCCCCTCTGCGCCCTGGTGTCATCCGTCCGGAGTGATGCGATCGCGCTGCAGTTGCACATGGGACTGCCCTTTCACGCTGCGGACTCTCACACTCGGTCAACTCTTCGTCTGTGCCAACCTTCCTTCATTCTATAGGCCTGAAACGGCGGCCACTGCAAGAGAATCGATTCAGAGCATCTCTTCGAGGATCTCGGCGGCGTCCTGGACGAGCTTGGGGCAGATGGTTCGGAAGAGGCCTTCCTGCGTGGCACGTTGGGCGCCTTGCGGCGTGCTGATGTCGCAGCCGAGCAGCTCCTTGCAGACGACCGTGTGGTTTCGCTGCTGAAACCTCGCGGCGAACTCGCGGATCGCGGCGTAGACCCTCTCGCGGCCATCCCGCTGGTCGCAATTGGGACCCGCGTACTTGAGGCCCAGGACCATGAAGGCCCCGGTGACCGCGCCGCAGGTCTGGGCCAGGCGCATCCCGCCGGCGAAACCCGAGGCCAGCTTGATCCCCTGCTCGGCCGGCAGTCCGACCAACGGGCCGTACTGGGCCACGATGGCCTGGGAACAGGCCGCCCCTCCACAGAAACACTGCACAGCATCTTCCACTCTGCTCATGACCATCTCCAATTCAGGCCGCGATGATTGTCCATATCACAGGCCATTCTAAGCGCGATCGGCCGGCACGTCCACGCCTGCACGTCCTGCAATGTGAGTTTGACACCGCAGGCCGATGCCACTATGATCGGCTCCCAACGATGGAGCAGAAGTCAATCAACATCCTGGGCATCGAGACAAGCTGCGACGAGACCGCGGCGGCGGTCGTCGCCGACGGGCGCCAGGTGCTTTCCTCCGTCGTGGCCTCGCAGACCAAGCTGCACGAGAAGTACGGCGGGGTCGTGCCGGAGATCGCCTCGCGGGCACACATCGAGAAGATCTACCCGGTCATCAACGAGGCCATCGAGCGAGCCGGCATTGGCAAGGAGGGCATCGACGCGGTCGCAGTGGCGAATCAGCCGGGATTGACCATCGCGCTGGTCGTAGGCGTCACCGCGGCCAAGACCCTGAGCTTCATGTGGCACAAGCCGCTCGTCGCGATCAACCACCTGCACGCGCACCTGCAATCCGCGATGCTCAGCGAGGAGCACCTCGAATTGCCGGCGGTCGCATTGATCGTCTCGGGCGGTCACACGTGCCTTTACGACGCCCAGTCGCCGCTGGAACTGCGACTGCTCGCCTCGACCATCGACGATGCGGCGGGCGAGGCCTTCGACAAGGTCGCGACGATCCTCAAGCTCCCCTACCCCGGCGGGCCGGTCATCGAGCGGCTCGGCAAGAAGGGCAATCCGAAGGCCATCGATTTCCCGCGGTCCATGCTGGCGAAAGGCTCGCTCGACTTCTCGTTCAGCGGGCTCAAGACCGCAGTCCTCTATCACTGCCGGGGTCAGGACATGGAGGGACAGAACCTCGTCGATTCCATGACCGAGCAGCAGATCGCCGATATCGCGGCGTCGTTCCAGGCCGCAGTCATCGACGTGCTCGTCAAGAAGACCAAGCGGGCCGCCGAGCGGATCGGCGCCAAGACCATCCTCATGGGCGGCGGCGTCGCCGCCAACGGGACCCTCCGCGAGGCCATGCAGCAGATGGCCGACAAGAGCAAACCGCCCCGACGCCTGCTCGTCGCGCCGAAGCAGTATTGCACGGACAACGCGGTTATGGTAGCCTCGCTGGCGTACCACAAGTACAGGGCCGGTCTGTTCGCGCCGCTGAGCCTGGAGCCCAGTTCGACAGGCTAAATGGATGCTGTTGCCTCGTCGTGGAGAGGCAGCCAAGTGCTGTTCCTGACTTGTCACCCCCGCGAAAGCGGGGGTCCAGGAGCCCGCGACGGTTGATGGATTCCCGCTTCGCGGGAATGACACCCAGGGTAAGCCGATCGGTTTGTGGAAATGGAGAACGACTGCGATACGAGGTGAAGCCATTCAGCCGGAACTCTTGAGACAACTGTTGGAACAGGTCAAGGGCGGCCAGGTCGCGGTCGATGACGCCATGGAGCGTCTTCGCCACCTGCCGTTCGAGGACCTCGGATTCGCCAGGGTGGACCACCATCGGCAGCTTCGCAAGGGGTTCCCCGAGGTGATCTTCTGCCCGGGCAAGACCACCGAGCAGATCATCCGCATCTTCGAGTCGCTCGCGGCGCGAGGCAACAACGTTCTGGCGACCCGGGCGAAGGCGGAGACCTTCGAGGCCCTCGCAGGGACGGGCAGGTTCCCTGGCGTCCGATACGACGAGCTGGCCCGCGCGATCGTGCTGGAGCAGAAGGAATTGCCGGCTTCGAAGACCGTCCTGCCCATCGTGACCGCGGGCACGGCGGACCTGCCCGTCGCGATGGAGGCCAAGGTCACCGCGGAAATCATGGGCCAGCGGATCGAGCTGGTCTGCGACGTGGGCGTAGCGGGCCTGCACCGGCTCTTGGAGCACGTCCCCAAGCTGAACGAAGCCAATGTCCTGATCGTGGTCGCAGGCATGGAGGGTGCGCTGGCGAGCGTCGTGGGCGGATTGGTGAGCTGCCCGGTCATCGCGGTGCCGACGAGCGTCGGGTACGGCGCGAATTTCCAGGGGATCGCCGCGTTGCTGAGCATGCTCAATAGCTGTGCGTCGGGCGTCACGGTCGTGAATATCGACAACGGGTTCTCCGCCGCAGTCACCGCGACGATCATCAACCGCAAGATCGACGGAGGTGCGTGATCCATGGAGGTCGTGAGCAATATCCCCAGGCTGCCGCCACGACCGATGGAGGGTCATAAAGGCACATTTGGCCGGGTGCTCATCGTCGCTGGCAGCGTGGGCATGACCGGCGCCGCGGCGCTCGCGGGCCGTTCGGCCTTGAGGGCCGGCGCGGGACTGGTCCGCGTCGCGACCGCCAGGAGCGCCCTGCCCATCGTGGCAGCGATCGAGCCGTGCTATACGACGCTGCCGCTGCCGGAGGAAGGCGAGGGACGAATCTCGGCGAAGGCCCTGGCTGCCATCCTCGACGCAGCACAAGACAACGACGTTGTCGCCATCGGGCCGGGCATGGGACAGAGCGCCGGTCTGCGGTCCCTCGTTGAAGCCCTCCTCCAGCAAGAGGGCCTCCGGCTGCTGGTCGATGGGGACGGCCTGAACAACCTCAGCAAGATCTCGGGCTGGCCGACGAAACGCAAGACGGACCTCGTTCTGACCCCACACCCGGGCGAGATGAAGCGGCTCTGGCCCTCGCTCTTCCGTGAGGAGATCCCCCAGGACCGACAGCAAACCGCAACCCGAGCCGCGCAGGTCGCCGGAGCGGTCGTCGCCCTCAAGGGCGCCGGCACGGTCGTCACCAACGGCCGGCAGGTCTACATCAACACCACCGGCAATCCAGGCATGGCCACCGCCGGCTCCGGCGACGTGCTGACCGGGGTCGTCGCGGCCCTGATGGGTCAGGGCCTGGGCAGTCTCGAGGCGACCATTCTCGGCGTCCACCTGCACGGCCTCGCAGGCGACCTGGCGGCCCAGAGACTCGGCCAGATCAGCCTGATGGCGACAGACATCATCGAGACACTGTCCCAGGCCTTCCAGACAATCACACCATCGTGAATCACCCTCGCGGGACATTGGGCCCAGGTTCTCTCATGCACTTGTTATAGGACCCATTCACAGATAGACCGCCCACGTCCGAATCGAGGATTTTGTTGCAGCAGGTGACCGAGGGGCTATAATGCCCCTCCGAGTGCGTCGTGCAGATTCGCAGCGTTTGGCGGACATGCGAAGAAAGGACTTGGTATGTCGGTAACGGCTCTTGATGTCATCGTATTCGTCGTCTTCATTGTCTCCGTCGTCACCATCGGCCTGGTCAAGAGCCGTAAGGAGAAGACCGGCGAGGACTACTTCCTCGCCGGGCGGGGCCTGTCCTGGTGGCTCATCGGGTTCTCCCTGATCGCCGCCAATATCTCGACGGAGCAGTTCGTCGGCATGAGCGGCCAGGCGGCCGACTGGCTGGGCATGGCCATCGCCAGCTACGAATGGATGGCGGCCATCACGCTGGTCGTCGTCGCCTTCCTGTTCCTGCCCACGTTCCTCAAGAGCGGCATCTATACGATCCCCGAGTTCCTCGAGTATCGCTACAACACGTTCGCCCGCACGATCATGGCGATCTGCACGATGGTCATCCTCGTCGGCGTGCCCACGGCCTCCGTGATCTACTCCGGCGCCAAGGTGATCTGCGTCTACTTCCAGGGTCAGAGCCTCCTCGGCCTGGACCTGGGCAATATCGTCGTCGGCTGCTGGATCATCGGCATCGCGGCTGCGGTCTACGTCTTCGCGGGCGGGCTCAAGGCCTGTGCCTGGGCCGATCTGATCCAAGGCTCCGCACTGATCATCGGCGGCGGTTTCGTCATGTATTTCGCGATGCGGGCACTCGGCCAGGCGGATCCCGCCGCACTCGTTGCCACAGCAGCCGACCCGAACGTGACAGCCGACCAACTCGCCAACACCGGCGCCTGGGGGCGGTTCATCGCGATCAACCAGGGCACCCTGCCGGCCGGCAAACTGCACATGGTTCGCGGAATCACCGATTCCACCATTCCCTGGACGGCGCTCGTCATCGGCTTGTGGATTCCGAACTTCTTCTACTGGGGCCTCAACCAGTATATCACCCAACGCACGCTCGGTTCCAAGTCGCTGGCGCAGGGCCAGCGAGGCATTGTGTTCGCCGCATTCCTCAAACTCCTGATTCCCTTCCTCGTGGTCATTCCCGGCATCCTCGCGTTCAACCTCTTCCACGCGGACCTGCAAAGCGAGGCGACTCGTAAGAACGCCAGTGCCCTGAAATCCTTCGAGCAGAAGGAGCGGATCGTCTTTGAGTTCACGCCCGCCTTTGCGAGACTGAATGCCGAGACCGCCGCCGAGATGTTCCTACACAACGCAGCGATGGTCCAGCTCGATTCCGCAGCGGCCGCCACTCTCACGCCGGACGCCCTTGTCGCCAGGAATACGGAATTCATCGCCGCGGCCAAGTCCAAGGGCATCAGCATCTCTCAAAAGCTCGTTGGCCATGACTTCGATGCCGCCTTCCCAACCCTGATCCGCAATCTCGTCTCCGAGCATCACGGCATCCTCGGGTTTGTCCTGGCCGCCCTGTTCGGTGCCGTAGTCAGTTCCATTGCGGCCATGCTCAACGCAGCCTCCACCATTTTCACGATGGATATCTTCCGCAAGGTGAAGAAGGACGCCTCCCAGTCCGCCCTGATCACCTGCGGGCGTGTGTGCATCGTCGTCTTCGTGCTGATCGCCATCTACATTGCCCCGAAGCTCGACAGCCCGGCGTTCGGCGGCATCTTCACCTTCATCCAGGAATTCCAGGGCTTCATCTCGCCGGGCATCCTGTCGATCTTCCTGTTCGGATTGCTCGTGCACCGCGCTCCTCGCCACGCGGGCACTGTCGGACTGGTGCTGAACCCGATTCTGTATGGGGCCCTCAAATGGGCCGACAAGATTCCCGGCTTCGGCCAAACGGAAATCGCCGGCAAACTCGCCCAGATCGCGTTCCTGAATCGCATGGCCATCTGCTTCGGCATCATCCTGGCCGTGCTGACCGTGATGACCGTCGTCAAGCCGCTGCCCAACCCGGTGGTCCTGCCGACGAATCCGAAGATGGACATGACGAGTTCCCCCGGCGCGAAGCTCGCAGGCGTGGGCGTCGTGATCCTGACCCTGGCCCTCTATGTGATCTTCTGGTAATCGGCGGGGAGTCGCGCATTTTCCGTCACGCCAACGTGATGGAACTGCCGACATAGAGAACGCCACTTCACAAACGGCCCTTCAAGATCACCTGAAGGGCCGTTCTTCTTGCGACGGGACATCCACTCGGGTATTCGCATCGCCACGACGGACGCGTTCAACGTGCCGCAGCACGACCGGCTCCGACACGCCCTCGTAACGCGGGAACCGGACCGCGTCGAGCGTCAGGTCGTTCACGTCCTCACAGATCATCACCGGCCGACCGTCGGGTTTCGTGCAAGTCAATCGGACATCCTGAAGCGTGAGGTTCCTGATGTTGCGGGCGTAGAAGCCCCAGGCCGGCAGCGGTCGGGCGTCCACGCCGGGGGCTTTGACCTCGCGCTGGGCCGTCTCCAGCGTGCCGCCGCCTTCGAACTCGATGTCCATGTCGCGGAAGGTCACATCCTTGAAAGGCGCCTCGGCCCAGCTCTCGACCGAACAGGCGGCGCGGTAGACGCCGGTGGCCGATGCGCGGGTCACCGTGATCCGCCCCGCCGTGTTGCCTGGCTTCATCATGAAATGGAACGGCGTCGAGACCTTGTCCATCGTGATGTCGCTGATGAGCACATCGTCCAGCTCGCCCTGGGTCGCGTCCCACGCGCCGGGCTGGAGGTTGATGCCCGCAAGCATGTTGTAGCGATTCGAGGTGCGGTGCGGCTCGACGCCCGGACCATAGAACAGGCAATCGCGGATAATCAGGTGACTGGCCGGCCCGATCAGGCGGATGCCATTGCAGGACGAATTGATGATGCAATCGGAGATTACCGTGTTCTCCCAGTAGCGACCTGCAATGGAGTCGTCGCCAGTATAGAACCGGCAATCCGTGATGCTCACATCCCGGCACGGATGCCCCGGCGCGCCGCGGAAGTGCACGCCGTCCCAGCCCCCGCTGAATTTGACGTTGCGAATGTCCACGCGGTCGCTGATCTGGAAGAAGATCGCGTAGTTGGCCGAATCCACGAACGACACGTCGCGAACGGTCACGTTGCGGCAGTTGACAAATACGAACGTGTGCGGCCCACGCATCCGCTCCTCGCCGGTCCGGTCGAAGACCTTGTTGCCGTCAATGACTCCCCCGCCGACGATGCCGATGTCCTCCAGCCCATCGGCCAGGATCAAGGCCCGATGCCATTTGCCCCAGCGGGCCTCGGGCATGAAGTCCGGCAGCGTCGGGTACTGGTACGAGTTCGGGTCGGGCGAGCCGACCAGCACAGCCCCCGCCTCCAGCAAGAGCGTAACATGGCTCTTGAGATGCACGGTAGCCGAGAGATACCGGCCGGGACCGAATCGCACCTGCCCACCCCCGGCGTGGGCACAGGCATCTACAGCCTTATTGATCGCGACAGTATCGATGGCCTTCCCATCCCCCGCCGCCCCGTAGTCGCGGACATCGAACACCCCTTCCCCGGCAGCGACGACGACACGCGACGCAATGAGCACCGTCGCCACAATGCCCAGCCAACCGCCCATCGGAGAACGCCGCAGGGTCTTCCCGTTTGCTCGGATCATGAGATGATCTCCCAAGGCAGCAGCCCCACAAGCAACTCAACCTCGCTCGGTTTCGGCTCAGAATTTGGTTTCATGACGTCGGTGTTGGTGTGCGTCAGCTCTTCACATCCTTCGGCGGATCGGGGATGCCCGCCCGCGCCCGGAGTTCCGCCTCCATCTTCTCAAACCCATCATGAGGGAAACGGGAGTTCACGGGCGGCATGTAGGGTTGTGAACGGGCGAGCTGCTTGCCGGTCGCGTCCCAGAATTCGATGACACCATTACCCCCAAACCACCACCGATGAAGCTGCGCCCATTGAAGCATCATCTTGGCCGCGTCGGGCGTGCCGTCGTCGTGGTATTGAACATCGGTGAGAGGGTCGGACACAAGGCTTTCGCAGCCGAAGTGAAGACGCACGAACACCTCCATCCGCCGACACGTCGATTCCAGACGAACACACACGCACTTGTTGCGCACCCACACAACCGTGGCATTCATCGACTCGAACAGTCCGATACGGTCCCGATCACGCAAGCGTAGCGAGAGCACGCTTGGAAGCGGCACGTCGCCTGGAGGAACCTCTTCCCCCGCTTTGATGCGCGCCACGAGTGCATCGCCGAACAGCGAGCGGAATCCTCCCAGTTCGTAAAGGTGTTCGTGGTGGAAGTCTCGCTCGGACTTGATCCCGAACTCACGTTCGACTGCCACCCGCGCGAGTTCACGGATCACCGGCAAGTCTTCGGACAATCGAATAAGGTGCGCGGGGTCATCTGGGTTGACAACATTGGTTTGGTCGAACGCATGGGCCACGGCGCATCGACCTGAGACGTAGAAGTAGTTCGCCACGTCAGATTCTCTCGCTCGAATTGCCTCAATCCGCGAGAGAATGTCCTTGCCACTGACGTACTGGAGATTGTCGCGGATCCACTGTTTCTGACCCTCCCCTCCGTTGCGGATGATGTTGATGACTTTGAAGAACCCGAGAAACTGGTAGGGAATCAGGTTCACGGACAACCCCTCGCGGTAGAGCGCGAGCGCCAACTTCGCCTTCGGGTCAGATGGATCGGGTAGATAGTCGAAGTGCCCAGCGCCAATCATCCCCGTCGGCCCCTTGCCGATGTTGAGCGGAGCAGTACACCAGTTCCCATAGGTTGGGACCGCTTTGGCTTGTTTGGCCCATGCGAGCGAGCTGAAGAGTTCGAGGATCAACTTGTCAGCGTCTTCTCGTGTGAACCCCTCCTCCGTTTTCACACGGATCATGCGAGAGAGAGTGTCCGTGCCGGGGAGAAGTTGAAACTCGCGTCCCCGAAACGTGACCACTTGCTCTTTGGCAGGCCACGGAATCTGTGTGTCGATGCCGACGGTGCGATAGCCTTTGAGTTCCGGGGACACCATGAAATCCGCTCCCTTCAACGCTTCGCTGATGCTCATGGCTTGGACTCGGCTCCTGACCTGAGACGACGAATCTCTGTCTCGAGTATGTCCATGTACTTCATCTTGGCACCGTGAGCAAGATCGTTCAGGCGGCGCACCTCTTCTGGAAGACAGGAGTTGACGAGGAAGTCAACGTTCGAGGCCATCCGCTCCAGTGTGAAACAGGACTCATGCCTTCCCCCACACCAGTCGCCCTTGCCGGTGTCCAGTACCTTGTGGGTCTCCATGATCTGGCGATTCAGTTGCTCAATTTCGGCTAGGTCTATCTCGTGGTCCTTGCCCACCTGGAGATGAGACGTCCGCGAACGGATGTCACCACGCAGCTTCTCGATCTCCGATCGGATTAGCTCCAGATACGCCGTTGAGGCTGGCCCCGTCGCTTCGGGCAGCGTCGCTGAATGCACAAGGCCAAGTATCCGGACTAGTGAGTTGACAGACGTACCTGCACTGTGACCATCGCGTGTGACGCGCAACACCTCGGCCAGCTTCTCTTGGTCGTCGAGGACCTCGTCGTATCTGAAATCCCGACGGTACTCGACATACCGCAATGGGGCGATGTCGAAGATGCTGGGCGTTCCGACCTGCTGAACGAGTACTACTGGTTTGTCAAAGGCCTGCCTGAGGCCGAGTTCGTAAAGTACATTGGGATTCCATGCGCTCAGATCGCAGATCGCGATCGGGGCGGACAGAAGGCTCTGTAGAATGTCCAGGTGAATTAGGTTCGTCCCCTTGATATCGTCGGCTCGGACGGGCCTGACACCAATCTTCCCACAGGCAGGCGCGAAGATTTTGTCGAAGACCTTGCGGAAATGCCCTTGGTCATATCCAACGGGGTCAGAAATCGGCATTATCACGAAGCATGTCGGCGAATCATTTGACGTGCGAGAGTCCATATCGGTTCGTGTCCGGTGCTTTCTCTGCTCCAACAACAATTTAGGCGGACCCGCATAGGATACGGGGATTTGCCTTGTTGACCGTATAAGACGCCTTTGGATTTCCCACCAAAGGCACGCTAAAGCCTTCGCACACAATGGTTTGTCGCTGGTCCCGGCATCTACTCCGGCATGTTATGCGGATCGGCATAGGAACCTCCTTGTCAAAACCCGTCCACCGGGCTGCGAACGCCGGAAGGTCCACGGTTGAGGACACTTCTCATTGACGGCCAGATGGGTCGGGAAGGCATTGATCTGGGCTTCGGCCCTCTCGGCCCGGTGGCGTAGGTTATGGAAGCTGACCGCCGCCTGCATCGAATTCCCCCTTCACACGTGACCAGGATTCTAACCCATTCCCGCGGGAGGGTCAATAGAAACGACGAAGAATCTCCTGGGCGGGTGCGTGACCCTGGTTGCACCCCGTGTCGGCGGAGTCGAGTGTTCTTACTGTTCGGAGTTCCGCGTTTACGCGGGTCTAAGAGTCCAACGCATCTGTGCATCCTGTGGTTCCAGGAGGAGCCGGCTACGCCGGAAGACTCCGGGACCCGCCTGAAGGCGGAACTCCAAACGGGCCTCACCCGCCACGAGGTCCCAACAGAAACGATCGAAACGCTGGGCCCGCCTGCACAAACGGACATGCACCCCCTGACCGGCCAAAACGCTCGTGCAGGAAGGCCACGCACCTCGATTTGGGTCTTGATGGGCCGTCCCGCTTGGACTATAGTCAGCGTCGTTGTTGAAATACACGCGACTGACAAACCTTTTGTGCAGAGGTCGGGATGGAGTTGGCAAAAGAAGACCAGGCAGCGGTAGAGAAGCTTGGGCAGTTGGCCAGGGAGAACAAGATCGACATTGCCGGCGGCAAGATGCGACGGACATCGTCGCGGTTCTGCCTGGGCGTCGAGCACGGGGACTACAACGGCACCGAGCTGTTCGGCGTCGGAACCGACCGGTTCATCTGGATGGCCTACCGGCCCAACGGCACGAACAAGGTCCGGCTCTTCAGCGGCAACTTCCCCAATGACGGCGTCCTCTCATACACGATCGGCAAGATCCCGGCCCCCAAGTCGCCGGAAATCGCGAACACCTGGGGCCGGTTCCCCTTTGGCATCGATTACATCCTCCAGCGTGAGGGCTTCCAGCTCAAGCAGGGCATCGACGCCGTCCTGTTCGGCAACATCCCCGGCGGTGGCATGAGCCGCTCCGCGTCCCTGTGCATCAATCTGATCCTGTCGCTGTTCGACGCCAACGGCATCGAGATCGAGAAGCAGATGCAAATCGTCGATCTGGCCCAGGCGGTCGAGAACGATTACATCGGCTCCCCCTGCGGCAAGCTCGACCAGACCATGGTCCTGTTCGCCAAGGAGGGCATGGGGACCTACTACAATCCGAAAGACCGCTCCATCGAGTACGTGCCTATCGGCAAGGGGGCCATCGACTTTCGCATCGTCGTGCTCGATACCGGGACGGACCGGCCCGGCCTGGAGAAGTCGACCTACGCGGTCCGGCGAAGGCAGTGCGAGAAGATGGTCGCGCTCCTTCAGAAGGCCGGCATTTCGATCAACTGTCTGGCCGACGTCAAGGACCAGGCTCTGTATGACCAAATCGAGGGCCAGTTCGGCAAGAGCCACGCGGACCTCTTTCTCCGGCTCAAGTACATCTTCCACGCGCAGCAGCGGTTCTACAAAATGCTGGACGCCTGGCGGACGGGCGACGTCGAGACGGTCGGCTCGATCTTCCGCGAGGACGGCCTGGGCCTTCGCGACGACTACAAGATCTCCGGGCCGGAACTGGAGACCATGTGCGACATCGTCCGCTCGGTCCCCGGCGTCCTGGGCGAGCGAATGCTCGGCGGCGGCGACAAAGGCGCATCCGGCGCCCTGGTCCGGGCCGAGAGCGTCGACGCGGTGAAGCAGGCTGTGGACGCGGCCTACCCGCGGAGCCGGCCTGCGTTTGCGAACAAGTACGCCACCCACGTGTGCAAGATCGTGGATGGCGTTCGCGTGTACGAGGGCGTGCTCTGAGAATCGATTGTTGATGAAGGATAGTGGATTATTGCAGAGGATGCATGGGCCTTCCGTGAAATCATCAATCATCAATCATCGATCATCAATGCCCAAGGGGATCTTCACCGCCGGGGTCCTGTCGAATCGTCAGATCGGCGAGTGCTTCTGGCGGATGGATTTGGAGTTCACCGGCGCCGGCGCGAAGGCCTTCGCGCAGTTCCACCCCGGTCAGTTTCTCCAGATCGATGTTTCCGAGGTGGGTTTGCCGCCGGAGGACCAGATCCCGCCGGACCTGCGGGACGTGTGCAGGCGAAACGTCCTGCTCCGCCGGCCGTTCAGCTTTGCCGATGTGACGGTCGAGGCAGGCAGGACGACGACCGAACTGCTCTACTGCGTGCTCGGGCCGGCGTCGGTGCGATTGACCTCGCTCCAAGCCGGCGACTCCATCAGCATCATCGGGCCCCTGGGCAACGGGTTCTCCGTGCCCGAAAACAAGCAACTGGCCCTGCTGGTCGTGGGCGGCATGGGCGCCCCGCCGATCCGGTGCCTCGCGAAGCATCTGCGGGCGGAACACCCCGCGATGAGAGCAGTCGCGTTCGTGGGAGCCAGGAGCGCCGCGGCCATGCCGTTTGAAGGACTCCCGAGCGAGATCCCCGCCGGAGTCGATTCCTGCATCCCGGCCTTTGCGAAGTTCGGGATACCCTCGGCCGTCGCGACCGACGATGGCTCCGCCGGCCATCGAGGGTTCGTCACCGAGCGTCTGGCCAAGTGGCTCGACGAGCAGAAGGATTGGTCAGCCCAAGGGACGATCATCTATGCGTGTGGTCCCGAGCCGATGCTGAAGGCCGTCGCCCGCATCGCAGGCGAGCGAGGCATCGACTGCCAGGTGAGTATGGAGCGTCGGATGGCCTGCGGCATCGGCCTGTGCCAGAGCTGCGCGATCGAGTGCCGGGTCGAGGGCTCGCAGGAGACCGTCTACAAGCTCTGTTGCCAGGACGGCCCGGTCTTCGACGCCCGAACAGTCATCTTCGGCGAACACTGATCGCTTCGCTCTTCTTGCGGCAGCAGCGGGATGGTATACTGAGATGGTACAGCAGGCTGAGGACCAAGCTGTGAAGACGGCAGGAGTTGCGTATGAGTTCGATAACGATTGACAGCAGCCAATTGAAGACATTGCTAAAGCAGGCCCTGATCGAGCTGTTGCAGGAGAAAGACGAGACCCTGTACGGCGCGCTGGCCGAACTTGTCGAAGAAGTCGGCTTGATCAGAGCGATCCAGGAGGGGCAGGAGAGCGAAACCGTCGATCGGGAAAGAGTGTTCAAGGCCTTGGAGCGAGAGTCTTGAAAACCGCGTTCAAAAGGACGTTTCTGAAGGACGTGGAGGCCCTTGGGGACGCCGCGACGAGGCAACGAGTCAGAGAAGTCATCACGCAAGTGGAATCCGCGGCGAAGCTTGAGGAGACCCAAGGGATCAAGAAACTCAGAGGCGCCGACCGCTGCTATCGCATCAGGATAGGCGACTATCGTCTCGGCCTTCTCATCGAGGAGGGAACAATCGTCTTCGTCCGGTGTCTGCATCGACGTGACATCTATCGGTACTTCCCATAGTCCGGTGTTCGAGGAACCTGTGACGAAGACAGCAGTGGACATTTCGGTGGATTTCGCGGGGCTTCGGCTGAAGAACCCGGTCTTCACCGCCTCCGGCACGTGCGGATACGGCGACGAGCTGGCGGACTTCATGGACGTCAATGCACTCGGCGGCTTCATCACCAAGAGCATCACGCTCAAGCCTCGCAAAGGCAACCGCACGCCGCGAATCGTCGAGACCGACGCGGGCATGCTCAACGCCATCGGCTTGGCGAACGTCGGGCTGGATCGTTTCCTCTCGGAGAAACTGCCGATCATTGCGAAGATGTCCGTGCCGGTGTTCGTCAACGTCGCAGGCGAACGGATCGAGGAATACGCAGCAGTCACCGAGCGACTGGCCCAGGAGAAGGCCATCGCGGGATTCGAGCTGAACATCAGTTGCCCGAACGTGGCCAAAGGGGGGATCAGCTTCGGGCGGGACCCCGCCCAGGTCGCGGAGATCACCTCCGTCGTGCGGAAGGCCGCGCGCGACAAAGTGCTGATCGTCAAGCTTTCGCCCAACGTGACGGATGTCAGCGCCCTCGCAAGGGCGGCTGTCGATGCGGGCGCGAACGCGCTGAGCCTGATCAACACCTTCACCGCGATGGTGATCGATATCGAGACCCGCAAGCCCATCCTGGCGAACCGGACCGGGGGCCTTTCCGGTCCGGCCATCAAGCCCATCGCGGTCTACCTCGTGAACAAGGTGTACAAGGAGGTGACGAAGCAGGCGGGCGTCCCGATTCTCGGCCTGGGCGGCATCCGCACCGCGTCCGACGCCATCGAGTTCCTCATCGCGGGGGCCTCGGCGGTCGCGGTGGGCACGGCGAGCTTCGTCCAGCCCGATACAGCCCTTCGAGTCGTCGACGGCATTCGCGACTACTGCACGCGGCACGATATCGCGAGGCTCTCTGACCTCATAGGAACGCTTTCGTAGCACGGCCATCTTGGCCGTGTTCATCAGGGGCAGGATGCCCAGGCTATGGTCAATCGTAAACAGTAGACAGTCAATTCGAAGGGTTTCACGGATGAGACGCCGGGACTTCCTCAGAACGGTCGGCTGCACCACGGCGGCCCTGCTCGCCGGCTGCGAGACCGAAACCACGACAAGAACAACCAAGCCGTCACCGCACGTCCGCAAGCGGAGGAAGAGATCGCCGGTGAAGACCCCCGCGTCGAGGCCGCCCAACGTCCTCTGGTTGATCTCGGAGGACACCTGTCCGGACATGGGCTGCTATGGCAACCCGCTGGTCAAGACGCCCAACATCGACAGGCTGGCCACCGAGGGGGCGAGGTTCACGAACGCCTTCGTCACCGCCCCGGTCTGCTCGGCTTCGCGATCGTGCTTCATGACCGGCATGTACCAGACGAGCATCGGCGCGCACAATCACCGCAGCCACCGCACGGACGGGTACATGCTCCCTGCGCCCGCGGCGGTTATCACGGAGTATTTCCGGCGGGCGGGCTACTTCACCTGCAACTGCGAGGGCCTGAGCTACAAGAAGCCGGGCAAGACCGACTGGAACTTCACGCCCACAGCGCCGGCCTTCGACGGCACCGACTGGTCCCAGCGCAAGGCCGGACAGCCGTTCTTCGCCCAGATCAACTTCAACATGACGCACCGGACCTTCCAACGGGACAAGGCCAATCCCGTCGATCCCGCGAGGGTCGAGCTGCCCCCCTGCTATCCGGATCACCCGCTCGCCCGGCGGGACTGGGCCAACTACCTCGAATCGATACAGGTTCTCGACTCGGAGATCGGCATCGCGTTGCAGTGGCTCCAGAAGGAAGGCGAGCTGGACAACACGATCATCGTCTACTTCGCCGACAACGGGCAACCTCACGTCCGGGGCAAACAGTGGCTCTACGAGAGCGGCATTCACGTCCCCCTGATCGTTCGCTGGCCCGGCCGAGTCCAGGCCGGGACGGTCGTGGACGACCTCGTCAGCACGGTCGATCTCGCGCCGACATTCCTGACGGCAATTGGCGTCGAGCCGCCGAAACACCTGCAAGGCTACGACTTCCTGAGCGAGAAGAAGCGGACTCGCGAGTACGTCTTCGCCGCTCGCGACCGCTGCGACGGGACGGTGGACCGCATTCGCTGCATCCGGTCGAAGCAGTACAAGTACATCCGCAACTACTGCCCGGACCGGCCTTACACCCAGTTCAACGCATACAAGAAGCTCCAGTATCCCGTGCTGACGCTGATGCAGGTCCTGCACAAAGAGGGCAAGCTCACGGCGGACCAGGAGAAGTTCATGGCTGCGACCCGCCCGCCGGTGGAGTTCTACGACGTGCAGGAGGACCCGCACGAGCTGAGGAACCTGGCCGACGACCCCAAGCACAAGAAGGCCCTGCAAGTGCACAGCCGCAAGCTCGACGAGTGGCTCGAAGCCACCGCCGACCAGGGTCGGACGCCCGAAGACCCGAAGATCATTGAGCAGGAGCAGAACCAGATGGCTGCGTCCTTCATCGACGCCATGGAGAAGAGGGACCTGTCGCCCACGGTGTCCGATGAAGGCTATCTCAAGTGGTGGGAGCAGAAACTGCTGGTTTGAACCGGCCAGTCAACGAGAAATCGGAGGTGAGTATGAACGCATCCGTGCGCCCTCTTGTCATCCTGAATGAAGCGACTCATCCGTTTGTCATCCTGAACGGAGCGAAGCGCAGTGAAGGATCTGGCCTGGGGATGGGAGGTTTCCTCCACAAGCCAGATCCTTCGCCTGCGGCTCAGGATGACAAGTCGGCGAACCGGACGTCTTGTTTGGTATTGGCCGTGCTGCTCTGCACAGCCATGCTGAGCGTGCGATCATCTGCCGCTTCAGAGGATCGAATGACCTATACCCAGGCCAAGGCACGGATTCCCGAGAGGCAGTTGCCCGACTTCTGGGTCGGCGATGTGAAGGGACTGGCCGCTCGTCTCGACAGTTTTCAAAGAGGGACCGCAACGGTGATCGCGGTCGCGCCGGGCGGCAGGCCGATCCATCTGGTTGTCTATGGCGACAAGGACCAGGTCCCTCATCGGGCCAACTACAACTCCGCCATCGGCGGGCGCGAGCCGGCCGCCTACATGGACAAGGCGGCCCGGAAGAAGCCCGTCGTCTTCTTCGTCGGGCCTGTGCACGGGCACGAGGTCGAGGCGCTCACCGGACTGGTGAACCTGATCCAGGTCATGGAGACAGGCAGGGATCTTCGAGGGCGAGACCAGACCACGCTGCGACAGCTCGGCGACCGCTGCCGGCTCCTGATCGTGCCGGCGGGGAACCCGGACGGCACCGCGAGATTCGAGCCTCGGGCCCTCCAGGGAATGGACGGGAACGATCTGCGGTTCTGGGGCCAGGGGACCTGGAAAGACGACACGCTCTGCGGCTGGCCCGAATGCAAGCGGCAACACCCAATGGCCGGCGGCAACATCGGCTTCCTCGGCTGCTACTTCGACGACGCCGGCATCAACCCGATGCACGACGAGTTCCTGGCGCCGATGGCCACGGAAGCGCCTGCGATCCTGAAGGTCGCTCGCGACGAGGGCCCAGACCTGATCGTCTCGCTGCACAGCCACGAGCCCGCTCCCGCGCTGCTGCGTCCGGCGTATGTCCCCCTGGAAGTCCAGCAGGACATCCGGACGCTTGCGGAGAAATACTACGCACTGCTGGACAAGCGGAATCTGCCTCACGACAGCCCCTTTGATGCCCGTCCCGAGGGCGGCAGGAATCCCAGCTCGTTCAATCTGACCAGTGCGCTATTTCACATCTGTGGAGCGGGCAGCTTCACCTTCGAGTGCCCCCACGGCCTGACCGACGGCTGCCAGGTGACACTCGAACAGATCCTCGACATCCAACTGACCCTCTACGAGGCCATGCTGCAACATGAACTGGACAAGAAGAACTGATTGGCGAAACGCCGCCCTGATTCTCTCCCTGGCCTTGGCATGTGCGGCAAGCGGAGAGCCGTTGAAGCTGGATGAGCGGGCGGCCGAGCCGGGCACGTGGGGCTACCGGCCGCAGGCAGGGGCCGTCTCGCAGACCGATCCGCCGAGCTTCAGTTGGCGACCACAGCAGGGATTGAAGTGGGAATTGCAGTGCGCCCGCGACGCGGATTTCGCCGAGATGGTCTATGGAGCAGCGGAAATCGAGTTCAACGTGTACTGCCCGTCGAAGACGTTTGGGCCGGGCTGCTATGTGTGGCGCTATCGGGGGAGGGACGCCGCAGGTCGCTTGACTGAATGGAGCAAGACGCGAGGATTTGCCATTGCCGATGATGCGGTGCAGATGCCGCTGCCCGAGCGGAGCGAACTGATCGCGAGAATCCCCAGGGTCCATCCGCGACTGTTCCTGCGTCCCGAGAACCTGGACCGCCTGCGGGAACTGGCTCGCGGCGAGTTGAAGAGCCAGTATGCCTCTCTCGTGAAGGACTGTGACAGGATTCTGGCGAATCCGCCCTCGACACAGGAGCCGCCGAAGTATCCGCCGGGAATGGAGACCAAGAGCGAGGAGTGGCGCACGATCTGGTGGGGCAATCGCGAGTACACGATCAAGGCGCTCGACAGCGCCGCGACGCTCGCTTTCACCCGACTGCTCGGCGGCCCGGAGGAGTGTGGCCAGGAGTCCCGCCGAATCCTCCTGGAATGCGCCAGGTGGGATCCCAAGGGCAGCACCGGCTACCGTTACAACGACGAGGCCGGCATGCCGTACAACTACTACTTCTCGCGGACCTACACCTTCGTCAACGATCTGCTCACGCAAGAGGAGAAGACCATCTGCCGGCAGGTGATGAAGATCCGCGGCGACGAGATGTACAACCACCTGTGCCCGAGACACCTGTGGCAACCCTATGCGAGCCACTCGAATCGGGCGTGGCACTTCCTGGGCGAGGTGGGCATCGCTTTTCTGGGCGAGGTGGAGGGAGCGGAGGATTGGGTGTGGTTCGCGACGAACGCGGGCTACTATGCGATGTACCTGATGCCGTCGGGCAAAGAAGGCGGCGGCTTCGGCGACCTGACCGCGAACAAGACCGCCAAATCGAATGTCCCGCTGATGAGCATTCTGGCCGCCCAGGCCCAGAATCCGTACTGGCAGTGGTATGTCGAGCAGCAAGGCGGCCCGGTCCCCACGGGCGGCTACATCGGCTTCGTCCGAGGCCAACTGCCGAAGGTGCCGCCGAAAGCCCCGGACGATCTGCCCGTCTCTCGTCTCTTCGAGGGCACCGGCCAGGCCTGTCTCAACACGAATCTCACGAACGCCGAGGACAGCGTGCAGGTGGTGTTCAAATCGAGCCCCTTCGGCACGCAATCGCACGGCTACGAGTCGAACAACTCGTTCCTGCTCTGGGCCTACGGCCGGCGCCTTCTGATCCGTTCGGGCTACCGCGACATCTACGGCAGCGACCATCATCAGAATTGGATGTGGACCACGCGCTCGACGAACTGCATCACGATCAACGGCCAGAACCAAAAGAAACACACAGTCCAGGCCCAAGGAAAGATCACGGCGTTCTTGACCACCCCCCAGGTGGACGCCGTCATCGGCGATGCAAGCGAATCCTACGACCCGCCGGTCGAGCAGTTCAAGCGGGCAATCCTGTTCGTCAAGCCGGACCTCATCGTCGTCTATGACCGCCTGAGGACGAGCAAGCCCGCGACCTATGAGTACTGGCTCCACGCGATCAACAAGTTCACGATCGGCGACCAACAGAACATCACAACGCAGAATGGCGACGTAGCCTGTGACATCGCCTTCTTGACGCCACAGAACCTCGCCTTTTCGCAGACCAACGAATACGACCCCAACCCCCGCGAGCGGATCAAGCTCCGCGAATGGCACCTGACCGCCAAGACGAGCGAGAAGCTGCCCGTCATGGAATTCGTCACAGTCTATCGACCCCACAGGGCCCAGGAGAGAAACACATTCCAGGCCAGACTGGAACCATCGCCGGCTGGCCGTGTGTTGAGAGCCACCTTGTCCGAGGGCGAACTGACCGCCTTGTTCCGGACAAGCGATGCCATCTCCATCAAGCTCTGGCTTGAGCATTCGGGGCCCACTGCCCAGATCATCGAGGTTGCCGAGAACAGCCTGCGATGACGGGTGATCCCCCCTACAACCGCAGCATCTTGCGGACTTGGTTGTACGGCTCATCGATGATGGGCCTGGCCTGCGGGATCAAGGCGGCCCAGTGGCTCTCTACTCGCTGACGGAGCCAGTCCCTGCCCTCGGCAAAGCCGAAATGCCGGACCTGGAACACGTAGTAGAACCAGTAGGCGGGCTTGACGATCTGCGACATCGCATCCGCGTTCGACACGCACACTTCCTCGATGAGTCCGTTGCCGATCTGCACGGGCACAGAGTGGGATGCGATGCAGGACGCCACACGCTCGATCCGATCCGACGGACAGCCGTTCTCCAACAGGAACCTGCGAGCGATCTCCGCACTCGCGGCCGGATGTTTCGGCAGAACCGCGAAATCCTGGATCGCGGACAGATCGTGCAACCAGCCAGCCAGCCCGACGATTTCCGAATCGGCGCCGAGGATTCCCGCCAATCGTCCGGCGTACTCCACCACAACCGACAGATGCTCATCGAAGAACGCGGAGCCAAAGGCGTTCTTTTCGCTGTTGCACTCGCGGCGCACGTACTCTCTCACTGTGTCGATGGTCATTGCGTTATCCTCCGCATCCCTTGAGACCGGTCATCAGGAATATGGTGAGCCGGCGGAGTTTGTCATCGCGGACCGCTTGGGTCACCTCCGCTGCGGTGGTGTCCCGGACCCCCGTTGTCACGGATCGGGTTAAACCCAGCCACCGGGGATCGGGTCAAAACCAGCCAGT
>DAOQWL010000043.1:0-52645 GCA_035342095.1 Sedimentisphaerales bacterium
GTTTCTCTTGATACCACATCCACATTACCCGATCAAAAAGTGCGAAAGTTCACTCTGTGTCGTTTGCCCTATTCATCAGTTCGACATAGCCAGGACACAGCAATCTGACCTGACCGGTAGAACGCCTGCACCGCATAGGAGGGCGGGCTATGCGCCGCACACGCACGAGGGGGCGGTGCCGCCCCCGAGGACCCATTCATAGACCGATTTCATCTGCTGAGCGATCCTGGGCCACGAGAACCGCTTCGTCACCACGACGATGCCCTTTGCACCCATGGCTTGAAGCTCGCTGGTGGAAGCCTGTACCAGTTCCTGCAATCCAACTTCAATGCCGTGCCCGTCCTCTCCTTGCTCAATTCGAATGGCGGCCCCTGCGGCGAACCCCTCGGGCAGATTGCACTCGGGAGTCATCAATACGGGCTTACCATGGGCCCAGGCCTCCAACACCGCCATCGGCAAGCCCTCGCTGAACGAAGGCAGGATGAAGGCATCGCAGGATCGATACAAGGCTGCCTTCTCTTCACCGAACTTGGGGCCGATGAAAAGAACACTACCTTGGGCCCCAGCTTGCTGGGTCAATTCCTGCAACTCTCGTTCGTGTCCGCCCTCATCCCACCCTGCAATCACCAGGACCCAGTCCCCGGACTCGCGGGGCATCGTCTCGCGAGTCGCCGACCAGGCACGAATGAGATTGATGAGTCCCTTCTTTGGGTGTATCCGCCCCAGGTAGAGAAGCACCTTGCGGCCCCCGAATTGCGGGCTGCAAATTGCCGATTGCAGGTTTCCCTCGGGCATCTCAATTCCATTGGGAATCACACAGACGGGGTTCCTCAGACCAAACCTGCGAATCGACATCAACTCGGATTCATTCAGAGCGTGGATGCAAGCCGCTTGAACGAAATGCTTCTGCTGATAGAGCCGCAGCGCAATCGCCTTCTTCCAGACCGAACGACCCAAAGCCCACCCGTCCAGACACCCACGCGTAGAAAGGACAAAGGGAACCTTTCTGCGGGCATGGAGCCGGTTGACCATCGCTGCCTGCCAGGTCCACACGGCGGCGCTGTGAATCAGATCCGGGGCAAATCCTTCCACCATCTTCCGTAACCCCGGCGTGAAACATAACCGCTTAGGACCGACAACCCGTGCCGTATGAACGGTGAGAGGCCGCCATTGGCGGACGTCCTCGTCCGTGAATTCATCGCGCGAGCCAAACACCTCAAGCTGCATTCCATCTGCGGTGGCCTCTGCTCGCGCCAAACCAGAAACGCTGTGATACAGCCCCCCCGCTCTGCGCGAAATCCAAGGCAAGATGTGGGCCAATTTCACCGTATAGTCCTGTTTCCCATGTACCTATAGATCCAGCGAGGTCTTCAAATAATCGATTGACTCCTCCCGCAAGGCATTCAGGTGACCATGTATGTCATCATGGTCGACGGAGAACGGATCTCCCTCGGGGAAAGGTTGCCCGACCTCAAGCCCTCGATCTTCACAGTTCAGACGCCGCAGCAGACTCATCTGTCGAGTGTTCGCTGTCTTCGCCGTTTGGTGGATTGAGTAGAACGGACGCCGGAAATTCAGTGCGAAGATCGTCCCGTGAAGCGATTGAGTGAGAACCAATGAGGCGTGCTTGACCCAGGTGAGAAACTCAAGCGGCCCTATGTCAAAAACGTGATCAATCCGCCGTCTGAACCGATGCCAAGGCCGCCCGAATACCCAGACCACGCGCAGCCCAAGAACCTTCCGCGCATGTAGCGCCAAGTTCATGACATATTCATCTGAATATGAATTCCCGTAGCACAGAACATAAGGATCTCCGAGGTCGATCTCGGGCATGAGATCCTCCCATTCCTTCCCTCCGAGGAGCAAGGTCGGATCCAGTACCAGCGTCGCCTCGCGTCCTGCTATTGCTCGAACTAGGTCAACTGCCTCCCGTTCTCGGACGCTGACATATGCAAATCTCCGTAGGTACTCTCTGTAGGCGGCGTGATACTTCTCCTCAACTCGCGCGACACCGAAGCTGGAGGCGTAAGATATGAGCCGTGCCCCCACGGGCGCAAAAGCACAGAAGAAGGATGGATCTCCCTGCGTATAGCTTGCTCGCCAGACTTGGTCGCTACCAGCGACATAGACATCGAAATCCGGCGGATTACTCTGCAGTGCTTCAGGAGTAGGGTAGAGGGATGTCAAATGCAGCATGTCATGGAGAAACGCATCGAACCGCTGTTCAAACAGCTCGAATTTGCCCTGACCAAGCAGTCGCTTCAATCGTCCATTCACGAAATGCACCGTCCGCGACTTCAACGACGCCTGCCGATGAAAGGCGTTGGGGTACACGTAGTCTATGATCTTGCTTTGTGCCCCTAATTTCTCGATGCTCCTCTGCAAAGCGTACGCCTGAAGTGCCGACCCGACGTTTAATGGACGATGCATAGTTATAATGCCACAGTTCTTCATATAGTACGGTCTTTCAGAATGGTCCGGCTCCGTAGAAGAGCCTTCATGACCCGGCTGTGAGGATGGAATGTCAAGAGATGCTCAGCTATCCGAGACTTGAGTTGTCTCCATTCGAACGGCAATGGGGGGTGCAGGGTACGCGAACGTAGGCGGCGATTCACTAGTGCCTCTTTGGCACGCGTCGCGCGGATGTCGAAATGATGCTCTACCTGTCCCACGGTCAATGGCCGCATATCAAGATGCTTTTGACACCAGTCCAGCAACTCCCTGCCTTTTCTTGTCCACACATACACGAGTGTCATGCCCGCTGGCTCATTTGACTCACTAATGATCCCCCACGGATCTCCGAGGGTCAGATCAGCGATGCCGCTCCCAATACAGTCGGCACAATATCGGCAGCCGGGCACATTCCAGCACTGAGCATGATATAAGAAGGGGCCTACGTCGCAGGTCCTGCCTGCTGAGAGAACTCGGAAGCGGCCGGGCCATCCGTCACCGCGATATAGCACGTGGTAGGTCGGTGTATCCTCGCAACGGGCCATCTGCAGTATATATCGACTATAGCCAAACTCCTTCGTCTTTCGACAGAAGAGCGACACATATAATGGCTCAACATCGAGACGAAGAGACTCAAGCAGCGCCTTCGCACCTCTGAGTTGACACGGTAGCCCCACAAGGAGTACCCGGCCTGCGCGTGGCAGTCCCTCACGAAGGCCTGCGCCCCAAAGGACGGGCCGATAGAGCGACGTGGGAATCTTGAAGCCATCCATTGGGGACTGCACCCATGTACCCATTGCCTCTCCCCCAACAGAGACCAGATTTGATGCACCATCGACAGTCACATTAGTGAAGAGCAGTGTATAGACCGCAGAAAGCTCTCGCTCACGGATGCCATTGCACAGCAGTACACGTGCCACACCACCGCTGGAGGCAAAGCGGCGGACCTGCATGTCCCGGGCTGCGGCCAGATGAAATCCAAGAGCTCTGGGCAAGGTATCTTCCGCAATGCGAGCCTCAGACAAAGCATGTGCCGGGCAGACTCTGATACAGAGCTGACATTCGGTACACTTGCCTGGATCAATCACAAGCTCGTACTGGCGCCGCCCGGTATGAGGCGCGATAGCGCCATAGGGACAAGCAGACACACATACGCCACACTGGCAGCAACGGCTGCTATTGAATACAATCTTGCTGTCTCGTGTATATGTCAGCATCTGGCCATGTTTCCAAGCAACATGCGATCTACCATTGTGACCCGAGGTGGGCCGACTTCCATTGCTTTGCGAACTGCAGCCTCAAGCCCTTGTGCAAACCTCCGCGGCCCCCAATCAGCTATAATCTCTCGACTCCGCCGGCCCATCACCTTCCGTTGCGGACCGGGAAGTCCGTGGGCACTGAGCAGTACACCAGTCATCTCTCTCTCTGATAGAGGGTCAAACGTCCATCCGTTGTAGCCTTCCGTGATAAATGTCGAAGCATTTCCACATCGGCGCGAGATTGCTACTGGTAATCCCGCAGCCATCGCCTCATTAACCGCCAGAGGAAAGCAGTCCTTCACACTGGGCTGCCAGAACAACTCCGCCAAGCCATAATACGTGGGCAACTCGTCGTACTGAATGAATCCAGGCATTCTGACACGACTCTCAACGCCCAATTGGCGACAGAGGTACACTATCTCCTGCTTGAGGGGTCCGTCGCCACATAGAACCCAATCCCAAGCTGCCTCGCCTACCTGTTCCACATATGAGGAGTACGCTCTCACGGCTGAAAGCAAGTTCTTCTCAGGGATGAACCGGGCAACACTCAGGACAAAAGACCTTTCGAGACTCAGACTGCGCCTGAGCACGATAGCATCCCCACGCGTGCTGTCAGCCCCTGCGGCAAAATAGTCGTTGTCCACCACGTCATAACCGAAGAACACCCTCTCGCTTGGCATACCCAGCTTTGCAACGTAGGCAGCTTGAGGTTGAGCAGCAACAAGAGCCGCACTGCAGCACCCCACGATGCGGTGCTTAATGTACTCCTTCCACCACACTCGCTTGTAGTCCGATTCGCTGCTATCAGACATCAGGATAATGGGACAGCCAGAACGCACAGCCCAAGCCACAGCAGCCAAGGCCAACGGGTCTTGCCACCCGGGAACGGCAACCACAGTCGGCCGACTCTCGTCCAGGGCGATTGCAGCAGCCCGGTGCACTTCCCGCCTAGGCATCCGGTCGGAATCTGCGGTCGGGAACAATGTCAATCGCTGAAACTGCCTTCCTGTCGCGACTGCATTCCAGGCGTAGGTCCGGTCTGCCCCAGTCCCCTCAATGCACCAGAGGTCACCCAGTCTTCCGGCAGCCTCCAACCTTACCTTGTGGTATGGACCAATGCGACGAAAAAGCACGGCCAGCCTCATCATCGCACGTCTCCGCACCCAAGTGCTCTCAGGAGGCGTTCTCCGTAGTGCTTCACATCCATCTGATCTGACGTCGTGAATGCGTTCTGAGACATCGTCAGCCACCGTTCGGGACTGACAATGACTTTCTCCAGTGCCGCAATGACCGCCTCGCCGGAGGAGGGCTCTACAATGAAGCCATCCACTCCATCCTTCACAACACTGCCTGTATTCGGGGTACAGATCACCGGCAGACCGTAGGCCAGCGCCTCGTAGACGACTGTTGCCGAACCCTCGCAGACGGATGGAAACAGAAAGACATCAGCCCAAAGGTAGTGCGCCCGAACCTCGTTTCTCGGGACCAAACCGACAAGTTGTACATGCTCACCCAGACGGTGAGCCGCTTGCCTGGAGACCTCAATTCCGCCCACCATGCGAGACTGTGCCCGATTGCCAAGAGCCCTGGCTGCCTCCAACACGTAGGGCGCCCCTTTCCTCAGACCGACACTGCCCACGGTCAAGACGTGGAGCGGCTCGCCCGCGCGACGCCGGGCGTATCGCCGCTCGACGACGCCGCGCCGCCAAACTGCGCCGCCCATGTCGGCGCTGCCGAAGTCCACACCATAGGGTACGACGACACACTTCGACGCGGGGCCTCCGCTGCGAGCGATTCCGTCCCGAACGAACTCCGAGCCGCCTACAATGGTATCCGCGAGTGCCCACGCTTCTCGGTACCTGGCCTGGATCTCACCGTCCATCGAACCAACGGTGTCAGAATCCTCCCAGCCTGGGTACTTCTCGCGCTCGCGTTGCAGCAGTTGCGATAGCACAGGGCGTGGAGCGATGGTCTGCTCCATGACAATACGCATCCCATTACCTGCCACGGCTCGCATGATTCCGAGGGAGGCCGTGTCGAAGCAATATAAATGTGTCGCCTCACCCAAACCGCACTTGAGGATTTTCCTACTGAATGTATCTTGAACATCAAGGTGGATGCGTGTCCGCGTATCAGCATTCGGGCCTTTCATGAGTCGAAACGCATACGTCAGCCCAAGTAGAGGGAATGTCTTCACTCGCTCGCGGGGCAAATCGGCGATCTCCATCCCCCGAGAGAAAAGCCTTCGAAGCGAAGCCGGCTGGAGAGCTTCCGGGATTGCGCCGGCAATCTGCCGCCAACCGTGCGCGGCTACGATGTCGGTGTAGAATCGCTCCAGAAGACCCGCATTGTGGAAGATGCGAGGCACGGCATACCGCATCCTTGCACCTAGTTGGATAACTGTGAATCGAGCAGACATCAGTGAAATGGGCTCGGCCGGGTGCAACGTCGGAGACTCTGGGGCCAACGCATGTAGGGATCCGATACAGGAGGACAAGGTACAAGAGTTGGCTGCCTCTCGCGGATGAGCCACAACGCAGGGACCACCGCAACGACAGAAAGCAGGAGCAGGTCGAAGGCAAGTAGCACACTCGTGACCACGGCCATTGGGACGGCCAGTGCAAACGACACATAGAATACCTGGGCGCCGAGACTCCGGCGTTTGGCGGCAAGGTGCCACAGCCACCGATAGAAACGGCCCATCATGAAGAAGAGAAGGCAACCGAAGAACCCAAACTCGCGGAATGCCGAGTACGGACCGGTCGAGAACGCACCACCGGGCGCAAATCCCAGGCCGCAGTATTTCCAGAAGACCTCATCATCCCCTGCACCGATTCTGAGCATCAGCCCCTGCTTGAGTCTGTATCCGACAATCTGTCCCGGCACCCAATACGCAATCATCCCGTTCCAAAACCCCGAGCCCCACGAGAATGAGAGGTACGACAGCCGCGCCGGAATCCCGATGATTAAATTCTCTATCCCCTCACCTCGTTCTCCCATTGCATATTTCTCGACCGCAGATTGCATATCAGCCTGGCGGAGTGCCCCCCTAATGTCCCCCGTTTGGTTGGCGTAAGTACGATAGGAGGGTGCCAGGATGATGCACATTCCACCTAACGCCATTCCGGTCAGACAGAGCCACCGTGGCGGCGTCCAGCGCCGCTGGAACCACACACTGATGAAGACTATCAACGCCAGGCGGAATACCATCGCGCGCCGCCCGAGAAAGACGATAACTGCCAGCGGATAAAGCGTCATTAGGACAACTACAGTCCATTTCCAGAGACTGCCTCGGATGAGTACACTATTCAGGCAAAGAAGCAGTCCGAACGGCAAGAGTTTCGACACATAGGACCAAATCACGGGGGCACCGGACCATTCAAGCGCATAATGACCACCCTCTGTGAACTGCTCTCTTAGTCCACCGCTCAGCGCTGCCAGTTTCAATGCTCCAAAAGTGCCGACCAGGTAGAGGGCTACTCCCGCCCGGAAGAGCCTGTCCACGTCAATCCGCCAAAGCGTCGTCTCCCGGCGCACTCTCGGCGTACCTCGATAGCTGGCGATTCCGGCCACCAGACAGAGGATACACATGATGAGGCCATATTCCACACCATGGTCCTCGTAGACCTTCGCAGGCAAACGCCCCGGGTAAAACACGTGATTGATCAATTGCGGAACAATCGAAAAGAGGAACGCCCCAGCAAAAAGAGTCGGGAATTCGAAAACGCCCTCTCTCCTGCGCAGGCTGCTGAGCAAGAACGCCACGGACAAAACCACGAGAAGAAAGAATAGAGCCTTGGCTATCATTCAGACGCTCCCCAGCCGATACCGATATGAGAGAGCACTTCGCCAACATCGCTCCAGTTTATGACAAACGCACGGATGACACCTATGCTTCGGCCATAGTGACGGATCGCGCAATAGACAAATACGGAGAGACAGACCAGCCGCCCAGCGACAAACGCCAAGCACATACCGATGATACCCCATTCGCGAGACAGGATATACCCTAGTGCGACAACAACCGCTAATCCTGCAACGCGGCCTTCTAAGCTGATGACGGCTCTTCCTTGTCCCCTCAGAGTCTGATCCAGCAGGTCGGCGAGTCCGGCGAACGCAGACCCGATGATAAGCAGTCTCGCAGGATTGACGGCGGGGGCAAATTCCTCGCCGTAAACCAGCGGCAACAACAGGGGCATCGCAATAGCCAGAATGCCGCCTCCAACCAACCACAGCAGAGCCGAGATCCGAAATGTTCTGGCGAGTGTCTCAAAGCCTTGCCCCTGTCCGGCCTGCGTTGCCACAGTGAAAGAGACTATCCCAGCCGCGCTGGTGACAGACCCCATGGCCGCACTGGCGGACAGCGCCACCATGTACAGGCCGAGGTCTTTCGTCCCAAGGAGCCATAGAAGAACCGCTTTGTCAGCTTGTAGATACAATGGTAGGATCGCCCCGACCAGGCCAAAACGGATGCTGTCACGAACCATCTCGGCGGAGCAATGTAGCCCCCGCCATGGTATCAGGTCTCTGGCTGCCCAGAGTAGTCTTACAAGAACAACCGCCAGATTCGCCGAGAGCAGGCCAATAACCGCCCATTTGACCTGCCTAATGTCGCGGACCAGCATGACTACGAGAAACGCGACGTAGACGGGATACAATGCCAGCCGCGTCAGGTTGAAGCGCCGGAAGTTGCCCGTTCCCTGATCGATGGCGAGAAGGTTCAAGGCGAGGTGGTTCAGTGCGACAAAGGGTACGAACACCTTTGACAGGCTCAGGAGATGCCGCTCCATCCCCAGCAGCAGGTACGGCAGACAGAAGTAGCACAACACACCGGTGACTGCAGAAGTAATCAAGGCGAAAGAGATAGCCGTCCGGGTAATGGCGCTGCCTTGGTCAGTCTTTGCCGCCGCCCTTGCCAAAGCAATGTTGGTTCCAAGAATGCCGATGGCGGCAAACACGCTCGGCCAAAGAACGACTGCCGCGTATTCGCCCCGACCCACAGGCCCCAGCAGTCGTGCGATGAGAATACCCTGCACGACGCCGAAGCACTGGATCACCACGTCCGTACCGAATGCGCCAAGATAGGCACGCGAATCAATGCATGGTCGCCAAGAAGCGAGGTCTGATCGGCCTGCATCTCTGCTCCCACCATTCTGTTCGGCACCGAACGGAGGACTCATTGCCCAGTAAACGCCAGAGATTGTCTTCGGTGATGGGTCATATGATACGCTGTCGCACCAGCAGCATCTAGCAGTCACGTTCTTCAGCGAGGACGAAGGGCATCCCGCATGACAGCCCATGCCTTCTCAGCCTCGGCCTCAAGGTTCCACTCCTCCAAGTGTGCCTTTCTCGCATTCCTCCGCATTTCAGCAAGGCGGTCCGGGTCCGTCAGGGTCTGAAGCCCCTCCGCGATCGCATCCGGGTCTGTCGGGTCCACACACACCCCTACATGCCGCCCCTCCACCCAAGAAACGATCGAAGGTTGATTCGAGGCGAGTATGGCAAGCCCCGCTGCCGTATATTCAAAGAGTTTATTCGGACAACAATACGGAGAGCCGTAGCTCACATTCTCCCGAACACGGCACAACACGATGCCAACATCGGCATGGGACTGCACCTCGCAGATCTTCCTTCTAGCAATCACTCCATGCACATGTATCTGACTGCCAACTCCCAACCGTCTAGCCTCAGCGAGAGCCTCTCTGAGATAGCCATCATTGCCAAAGCCATAGAGATTCAGAACCACTGGCCTAGTTACCCGACCAATGGCGTTGATACACTCCTTTAGACACATGCTATCGGCAATATGCCCAGTGAACACGAGTGAAAGCGGGCGATTCTGGAAGTCTGTCGCACGGAGTACCTCACCGTTATGCCTGAGCGGCGGCAGATTGCGAAATGTGCCACAACTCCCCCTCAATTTCATGACACAGCGTCGCCACTGGGAGGCCTCGGTTGATATGTCATACACAACGCTGGCTCGCCTGAAGTGCCATGCCAGAATCCGGCTCTTCACAGATATCCCGTCCATGTAGTTGTGCTCCTGGGCAAGGACGGCTACAGGGATTCGCAAGAGCACCGCCACCCATGCCCCCACAACAGCCCCTGGCTCGTTCACGGCAATCAGGCAGCTTCCTCTGGACCGAATCACCACTCTAAGCAACTGAACAAGGTAGGCCGCATACCGCAGGATCTTCGGAGCATGCAGTTCAGTCAGCGGCACTGTCTTGATGCCACTATCCACATCCCATCTCGGAAAGGGGAAACCGAGAAACACAACTCGATGACCTCGGCGTGCCAGCCAATTAGCGAAGTTGATTACTTTCGGGGAATTATGGGTATGATCAACCGTGCTGAAGAACACTAGCGTCTCAGAGTCTTTGTGTCGCATATTCCGTAACTCATTCACCCGTGCCGGCGCGGCCGGATCGGCACTCTGCCGGAACACCAACAATGGTGCATTCGGCGGGAAAACTCTTGGTGACTACGGCAGCGGCACCGACGACAACATCATCGCCCAATTGCACGCCTGGCAGGATGACGGCATTTGCCCCGATCCAACAACGTTTGCCAATCCGGATCGGTGTGGCAGGATCCCACTTCGACAGGTCACCGCGGGAGTGGTTCGCCGAGATGATCTTCACACCAGGGGCAAAAATCGTTGTCGTCCCCGATCTCGATCCCATTGAGCCCCTGAATATAACAGCCGCCGCTGATGGCAAACGACAGCCACACGTTCCGGCCTATTGTGACTCGACCCACCACCCGGCTCGTGAAGTGAATCATGAAGCGGTGTTCCTTGTTAATCCCGAGCACTCTCTGACAGAAGGTGTTCATGAGCCAGAGGCCGAAAGGCACTGGCGCCGTCGGACACCCGAGCAAGCCAAGAACCTTTCGCCACGGCCGATGGAGCTTCCATCCTACCGAACCCACGCCAGGAGCCTCCCGCCGCAGGCAGACAATGTGTACCGCAGTTCAGTTCTCAACAGGTAACAGGCTGCCAAGTACAGAGTTAGGAAGACAGCCCCCCCTCCGATCAGCCTTAGTGCTGGGCGTAGCGAGCCGGCCGGCGTGACAGCAGCCGCAACAAACGCCGCTGCCAGCGAGGCAACCAGAGAGCGACCAACAGCAACCCAAGGAATGGGTTCCAAGAATCGACAGCGAAAGCCTTTCGAGACATACCATAGATTGAAGGGCGCAGACCACAAGTAGATCATGAGGACCGTCGCAATGGCAGCTCCCATCATTCCGACCATACGAACAAGGATAATGCTCAGAACAACATTCAGCGCCAAGTCGCCCACACTGCGCACCAACACAAGCCGTGTCCAGCCAAGAGCCATAAGAGCGGAGCCAAAGAAGACAATCCGGGCAGGCATGATCAAGAGATACAGGCGAAATGGCGTAACACTGCCTGCGTACTTCTCGGAGTAGAGTAGCATGATACAATCTGAGGCAAAAAACCAGAGAAAGGACATCGCTGGCAGCAATATCGCGGCGGATTTGGAGGCCGCTGTACGAAACAGCCTGAGCGCTTCGTGGGGATTTCCCTCGGCAGCTGCTTTACGCATGTCTACGAGGATGACCGCAGCAATTGAGCCCGTGATGATCCCAATCAGAGGGATTTCGATCGCACCGTTCGCATAGACGGCAAACTCCTCAGGACTGCCCATAAAGGACACAATCACTTGGCCCAACTGCAGTGTCAGCGTGCCTAGCATGGAAGCCAGCCCCAGGGGGATGGCGTATTTGGCCATAGCGAACATGCCGTGCACACTCACGGTGGCCTGGTCACGTGGAACGGCGAGGACCATCATCCAGAGGGCAAATACAAGGACCAGGCCGGCGCAAATCACGTTTGTCTTGATCGCCACGAGTGGGTCCGGCCAGAGAAGGGCTGCAATGATGATGGTCCCCAGGGTCATTGCGCGGCTGATCACGTTAAAAATGCTCAACTGTGTGACGCGATTCTGGACTGTCAGGCAGGCGCCGATCGCGCCAGCCGGAAGCGTGAAGATGGCATAGACCGCCATCCATCGCAGGGGTGCGATCAGGGCAGGATTCTTGAACCGCCACGCGAGAAGACGATTGCCGCCCAGTAGAAGAAACGCCCCAAAGACAAACCCCATGAGGGTCAAAGCAGCCAGATTGTCAAAGAGCACGCCCCGGCGTCGCTTCTCCTCCCCCGGCAGGAAGTAATACAGAGCTGTAGGCAGACCGAGAGTAAGCAGTGGTGCGGCGAAAGAATAGGCCAGAAGCGTCTGGCGATAGGTGGCATAATCCCGCACGGAGAGGACGCGTGTGAGAACAGCCGCCGCCGCCAAGCTGACGAACGCTGTCAATCCCTGTCCTGTTGAAAGGGCGAGCACTTTGACTGTTCTGGATTGAGCCATCTGGTAAACTACTGAGACTGAGAGAGCGCTATCCCTTGTCTGGTGTTATCAGCCTAGGATAAAAGCCGTCCTGCAGGCTAACGGGCCTGCTGCAGCGAACGTTGGAGGAGAAGTCCACAGGTACCGTTGTCACAGTGTACTTTTTCTGTATTGCCTGTATGCCTTCGTCCCGCAGCGCATGCTTTCCGGCAGTGACGTTGCCTCGTCCAGGTCCAGGCACCGAAGGACTCCGGGTTCGACTTCTCGATAACGAAATCCGCTCTCCGGACAGACCATGACACCATCTGCATCCGGATGGTTGAGGGGTATACCATGGCGGCTCATCCAACCGACTCGCCTGGCCGGGACACCAACCATCAGGGTATAATCGGGCACGTCTTTCGTCACCACGGCCCCCGCAGCCACGAAGCAATATCGCCCGAGGGTGACGCCGCAGACAATCGTGGCATTGGCTCCGACGGTTGCCCCGCGACCCAGGAGGGTCTTCTCATAGAGATCGTGCCGGACAATCTGGGAGCGGGGGTTCGTTACATTCGTGAGAACGCAACTGGGTCCGAGGAAAACGTCGTCCTCGATGATGGTCCCCGTGTAGATGGAGACATTGTTCTGAATCTTGACGTCGTTGCCAATCACAACGCCGCCCGCGATACAGACGTTCTGGCCCAGGATACATCCCTCGCCGATCTTGGCTCCCTTCATGATGTGGCAAAAATGCCATATCTTGGTACCCGCCCCGATTTCGCAGGGCTGGTCGATATAGGCTGACTCGTGAGCGAAGTAGGCTGTTTGCGTCATGCCGCCTCGTTTCCTATCGAGTTCTCTCGAGCATGGGGTGATACTCACCCTGCAGCCCTATGGGTCTGCTGCGCCGGATGTTGGCGGCGATATCCACAGCCGCCTTGGCATCCTGGAGACTGAACCCATTGTCTGCCAGGATCTCCTCATAGCTCCGGGTGTGCAGGTCGGTAAAGCCTTCGGTGAACTCGAATTCCTCGCCATTGAGTCTGATCGAACGCATGGTGGCGGGCAGGCCGTTCTCCGGAGGCTGGGGCAGGTCGCCCCTGTCGATGGAGAGGAACCATCGCACACGAGCTCTTTTCAACTCCAGGAATCCGGCCGCCTTCGTCGGCTGTTCCATGTGGACGATGTTGTATTGGACCGGGCCGAAGATCCAGTCGAGCATATCGAAGAAATGAATGCCGATATTCGTGGCGATCCCGCCGGACTTCTCCACATCGCCTTTCCACGACACTAGGTACCATCGACCCCGCGCGGTAATATAGGTCAGATCAATATCATACTTGCGGTCCACGGGCTCGGCGTCAACCCTCTGCTTCAGGGCGATGATCGAAGGATGCAGCCGCAACTGGAGAATGACGTACGTCTTCTTGCCCTGCTCCTTCTCGACCTCCTGGAGCGCCTCGATATTCCACGGGTTGAGAACAACGGGCTTCTCGCAGATCGCGTTGGCGCCAATCCGTAGAGCGAAACGGATATGGGCGTCGTGCAGGTAGTTCGGCGAGCAGATGGAGACGTAGTCAACCTTATGGCCGTCTTCTCGCCTTTGTTTTTCCAGGTGCCGATCGAATCTCTCGAATTCTGTGAAGAACCGGGCTGCCGGGAAATAGGAATCAATGATCCCCACGGAATCGCTTCTATCCAATGCGGCAACGAGGTCATTTCCCGTGTCCTTTATGGCTTTCATATGTCGCGGAGCAATATACCCTGCCGCACCGATGAGAGCAAACCTCTTCATAATCATCTCGCACTCCGGCCTATCTGCGTAATCATGTGTACTGTGTGAGACTGATCAGAGCGATGGGCACCCCCTTCCCACGCCTGCAAGAGAAACAACCTCGCCGAGAGCAAACGGGCCAGATAGCGATTTCATATGCTGGCCGCGACCAGTCTCGGGCACCCACACAAATTGGCTTTGTTTGGCAGTTTCTACTGTGCTATCTTGGATCGCTATGGGCTCTGGTCCAAGTGCGCCGTGATATCTAGCGCCACAGGTGCGGGGACGGTCCCGCCCTGGCGGGCGGTTTGGAGACGTTGCAGCTCGTGGAGGGCCGTGAACAGGCCTCGCTCGATTTGCGCCTCGTAGCGATGGAACTTGCCAATCACATCGGAATTCTGCAACTGCTTTCTGACAGCATCTCTCAGAGAGACTTCAACAGGCTCGGCCTCCGATGGGGTTGGTTTGGAACGGAGCACCACACGGGGCGAGTTGGTTGTGAAGACTGCGGTTGAACTCCTCGAACTCCGCACAGTCTTCCCCTGCAACCAAGTGGAACCGTCCCCGCAGGCCGTGCTTGGTCGCGTTTTGCGAAACCTCGACCTTGCCAGTTTGCGTCCGCGGACCGGTGGATTGCAGGGAATTGGCCCGGTTGGCGGCCGCTTTCTTCTTGGATGTCATGATTCAAACGGTGAATGTCATTGCGGGGCCCGACGCGCAGCGGCTTACCGACCCGCAATGACATGGCGGAGCCCCGTTTTGAGATAGTTTCTTATGGCTCACTGTTTAGCCGGCGGTCGGACTGCCCGATTGCCGGTTGGAGGTGGTTCTCGTCGATCAACCGGCCGAAGAGGGTGGCTCGGCGGCCGGCGGCTTCCAGGGAGCCGTTCACACAGATGGCCACTTCGAGCTGGCGGGAAAGGCCCGGCTCGTGGCCGCTGCCGTTACCCGCGCTCAGCGGGATCGTCATCGTGACGATCCGCGTCAAGTCCGGCTTGACCTCGGGCGAACGCCAGAGTTCCTCGTCGACACGGCCGTCCTGATGGGTCGTCTTGAGGGCGATCCAAGCGAAATCCATCTTCTTCGCGGCCTCGCAGACAGCCGCCCGCCATTGGTCCGAATCGCGGGCCTGGCGGAACTGCAACTGCAGGGTCTCGAACGTTCGCCTGTCGTTCCGCTGCTGGCAACTGAAGCTGTATTTCTCCTTGAGGCGATTGACGGTCTCGTGCAGCCGGACCACGCCGACGACGCGGAACAGCAGGACGATCATCAGCAGCGTCGCACCGAAGACTACCAACGACGTCAGGCTGTCGCTGGTCATCATCCACAAGCCGAAACCCGCGGCCAGCAGGGTCACGCCGTAGATCGCGTACACCGCGTGGCGATGGGTCAGGCCCATGGCGACGAGCCGATGGTGGAAATGGCTGCGATCGGGGGCGAAGAGCGAGCGGCGTTCCAGGAACCGCCGGAGCATGGAGAACAGCGTGTCGAAGATCGGGATCCCCAACGTCAGGGCCGGCAGGGCCAAGCCGACCAGCGCCGCCGACTTCGAGACGCACATCACACTGGCCGCGGCAATCGTGAACCCGATGAACAGGCTGCCGCAATCGCCCATGAATATCTTGGCCGGGTTGAAGTTGAAGAACAAGAAGCCGCACAGACCGCCCAGCAGCGCCAACGCGAAGAGCGCCATCATGACGTCGTTGGCCTGTGCCACGCCCGTGTGAATCACGCTGCTGTGAATCGCGAAGACGGCGATCACGGCACAGGCAATCGCCGCGATGCCGGTGGCCAGCCCGTCCAGACCATCGCTCATGTTCACGGCATTCGTCACCCCGACAATCCACAAGAGCGTGAGCGGGCAGCCCAGCCACCCCAGATGGATGACGTGGCCCCCGATTCCCACATTGCCGATCCGCACGCCGACCAGGCACAAGGCCGCGGCGCCGAGCAGTTCCACGAGGAACTTGTACCGAGCGGGCATGCCCCGCAGATCGTCGATCAATCCGATCAGGAACACGCCGGTGGCGGCGCCCAGCAGGGTGAGCACCTGAAGCTGGACTTCCCGGAACCGCTCGCCGATGTTGTTGTTCAGGAACAGCAGAGAGACGATCAGGCACACGGAGGAGACGTAGATCGCCACGCCGCCGATCCGCGGGATGGGATGAGTATGGACGCTCCGGATGCCCGGGAAGTCCACAGCGCCAATCCTCTTGGCGAGCCGGATCACCAAAGGCGTAGTGAACACGGCCAAATACGCCGAGCCGAAGAAGACGCAGATATAGGTTAGCATATGTCCCCTCCGTTTCCTCCACCGCAGGCGGACGTGTCTCTCAGAGATCCCGCCGCCGCACTACCAAGTCGGCCCTGACAGCCTATTGCTGCTTGTCCACCGGCGGTCCGTCGTCGGCCTGGGGCCCCGCCGCGGACGGCAGTTCCTTGCGAGCGGCCCTTCGGCCGTCTCCGTCATGACCGTTATGATGGTAGTAGTTGTAGGCGCCGTAGCCATAGTGGCTGTATCGACTGTCCCCCTTGCGGACATCGTTCACCACGGCCCCGACGACCCTGGCGCTGACGGTCAGGAGTGCGTCGCGGGCACGCTGGGTAATCAGACGCGACGACTTCTGGGCCCTGAGGACCAACAGGGTCAAGCCGCAGCGAGCGGCGAGAATCTGGGCGTCGGCAACGACCCCGACGGGCGGCGAGTCGACGAGAACACGATCGTACCGGCCCTTGAGCTGCTCGAACACGGCCCAGAACAGGTCGCTGCCCAGCAACTCCGATGGATTCGCGACGATCGTGCCGCACTCCAGGACGTCCAGCCCAGGGACCTCCGTGGGACGGATGGCCTCGTCCAGTGTCGCGGTCCCGGTCAGGACGTCCACCAGACCCTTGGTGTGTCCCTTCTTGGCGAACACCCGATGCTGCGTGGGTTTTCGCAGGTCGGCGTCGACAATGAGGGTCTTCTGCCCCGCGCGGGCCATGGCGATGCCCAGGTTGCTCACGAGCGTCGTCTTGCCCTCCAGCGGGCCGGGGGAAGTGACCAGGAGCGTCTTGGCTTCCTCGCGGACCGCACCGAAGAACAGGGCGGTCCGGATCGACCGATAGGCCTCGAACTCGCGCGTATGCGAAGCGAGACGCGAGCGGGGGCCTCGCCGAATGAGCCCGCGTCGTGGAATCGTCGGCACCGCGCCCAGAATGGGAACGCCCAGAATGGCGGTGATCTCGTCAGCCGAGCGGACTCGCGGATCTCTCCAGTCCCGCAGGAAGGCCAGCCCACCGCCCAGCATCAGACCCAGCACAAGGCCGACGCCCATGACCCTGGCCGTCTGGGAGGGCGCTTCGACCCCCGCCACCGCCTTCTCGAGGATATGAATGCTCACAGCGTCCAATTGCCGGTTGACGTCGATGCTGTTCATCTTGGCCAGCACGCTATTGTACAGGTCGTTGGCCATCTGGTATTGACGCTTGGCTATCTCATATAGGGAATCCTCTGCATTGGCACGCTGGAGCTCCTTCGCCTCGTCCTCGCAGAGCTTCGCGAGCCCTTTGACGCGTCTGTCCGCATCGTCGGCAAGATCCTTTGCAAACGCGAGTTGTTCCCGCACGAATTTCGCATCGTACTCTTCGATCTTGCGAACACACTCCTTCTCGCGGTTCTCCAACAGAGTGACCTGAGACTTCTGTACGGTGCCGACGGCCAATAGCTCCTCCAACTGCATGCGCGTCCTCTCCAGAACCTCCGCCAGACGAATCCGCTCGCGGTTTTCCGCGGCAAGCCCCTGGCTCAGAACGTACTGGCGGAATCGGTTCGGGTCCGCCTCGAGCGAAACCAACCGATCGTAGTGGGTTCGCTGCTGGATCGCGTGCAAGTTGGCGGCAATCAACTCCTGCTCATATCTATCGAGCGTCTGGGAATCCGCACTGCGTTGCGAGTTGTCCAGGAAACCGATCGGCTTGCCGAAGTCGGCGAGTCGGCGATGCTTGCCTTCCAGATCCTTGGCGATGACCTTCAGTTTCTCGCTGAGACCGTCGTACAGATTGTCCGTGCTGTCTTGCTTGTTCGCCCGGCGCCACTTCACGTAGGCGGACACAAAGGCGTTCACGATGGCTGCGGCGCCGTTGGGGTCGTCCGAGGAGGCCGTTACACTGATGATGTCGTCCTTCCCCACCCTTGCCGAGAGGCTGCGGAGCACCGCCTGCATGCGATTGGGGTCACTCAGGGCTGAGATCATAAAGAGATTCGGGTCTCTGAGCGCCTCGTTGCGTCTCTCCCGACTAGTGATAATACTGGCCTGCTGTTGGAGGTAGTTGACGGCGGTGTCGCCGGGCAACGTGATGTCCATCGCCTGTGTCAGTCGGGGCTTTTCGACGAGGACTCGGGACATGGCCATGTACTCCGTGCCCATGGTCCGGAGATAGAGGAACGCGCCTCCCAGCCCCAGGACTGCGGAGACCAGGATGAACCACTTTCCCCGCCAGGCGATCTGAAACAGGCTGTCGCCGCCGGCGCCCAGGGGCACCATCGGCGGAACATACGGCACCACACCAGGGTGGATGTTCGCGTTGTCGCCCTGTCCGTAGATGATGTTGTTCATGGTTGACCCCCTGCCATCCTCCCTCCGAGCCCGTCGCAACGGTCGGCTACGCGGCTGCCCATCGCCGAGCCTGCTCGCGACGTTCTTCATCCCGGCAGCGGCCGGCAATGCGACAGGCCTTCGCCTCCCAGTGCATCACAGATTGCCCGTCTGTTTGGTCCCTCTCCAGGGCAACCCCGAGGAGATGTGCTCCGTTTCCGTGAGATCAGACTCCGTCCCCGTCGGTGACAGCCGAAGACTCTCGGCTGATATCACTCCGCTACCTGCATCGCCACAAAAACGGGCCATCCATGCAGGAGACCGCATCAGAACACGCTGGCAGAACACTTCGTCTCGCATGTGACACTCCATCGCCTGGCTTCAGCGCACCCGCGCACCGCGATGGCCACACGCATTGGCGAAGGCCTTGCCTCTGGGAACTCACGGCGGTCATCGTGCACGAGCTGCGCCGAAAGGCGCTCTTGGGGCGCGCACATATCTCGGGTATGTGCGCCCACCGTCTGCGCGAAGTTCGCCGTGGCCTGCCGTACCCACCAACGACGCCGAGCCGTCCCAGATATCCCAGAATCCGAGCGTCTCGGCTACCCTTGTCACTATGATGGATGACGTACTGAGAATACTTCTCCCCCAGGTGCCAGAGTCTGGGGTCCTGATTGTCCATCGAACCGGATCATCGCTGGAAAACCGTGTCACAGCAGTCCAATCTCGGTCCGCAACGTAGTGCGACCAACCAAACCGTGCGGCCGACGCACTCATCCAACAAAGGATGCGTACCGTCTGCGCGACGTCTAGCAGACACTACGACACACAGAAAAACCTCCTAACAAGCACCGCTACCCTGCCCGTCCCAGTGGCAGTATTTCCCCCCTCATGACCTTTCTCTATCCCCTACTCATACCGGAGCGACGCGGGATCACAGGATAACTAGCCCTTGCCCCGGAATATGCACCTCAATTTCGTTAGATTGTACCGTCCTCACCTCAGAAAAGCAATAGGTACAACTACGTATTTTCGTGGGGGTCATCAATTCGCACCAATCCCCAGACGAGCGTTTTTTTCTTGCTTTCGTCACAACAAGCGTACATCATACGGCCTTCAGACAAAGGCCCGACGCTGACCGGGTTCCTTTTCCAGCCCGAGAACCGATTGTTGTGGAGGTTTTATATGATAGGCAAAGCAATACGACTGGAGCGAATCATCGACCGCAACTCGCAGCGGACGGTTATCATCCCGATGGACCACGGGGTCACCGTTGGTCCGATCGAGGGCTTGACGGACATGAGATCGGCGATCAGCCACATGGTTACGGGCGGAGCCAACGCCATTCTGATGCACAAGGGCATGGTCCGTGCGGGTCACCGCGGCTCCGGACAAGACGTCGGCCTGATTATCCACCTGTCCGCCGGCACCTCCCTGAGCCCGGATCCGAACGCCAAAGAGCTCGTCTGCACAGTCGAGGAAGCCATCAAACTGGGTGCCGACGCGGTTTCCATCCACATCAACCTCGGCGCAGAGACCGACAAAGAGATGCTCCGCCAGTTCGGCCTCGTCAGCGAGCGCTGCACGGAATGGCAAATGCCGCTGGTAGCCATGGTCTACACCCGAGGGTCCAAGATCAAAAATGAGTACGACGTGAACAACGTCAAGCTCGCCGCCCGCGTCGGCGCGGAACTGGGCGCCGATATTGTGAAAGTCGGGTACACAGGCAGCGCCGAGACCTTCAAGCAGGTCGTCGATGGCTGCCCGATCCCGGTTGTCATCGCCGGCGGGCCCAAAATGGGCAGCGACGAGGACATCTTCAAGATGGTCGAGGGCGCCCTGGCGGCCGGCGCCGCGGGCCTGTCCATCGGCCGCAACGCATGGCAACACGCAAAGCCCGATAAGATGGTCCGAGCCCTGAGCAAGATGGTGCACCAGGATGCCTCCGTCCAGGACGCCGTCGCCGTCCTGAACGAGTGAGCGGTCGCCCACGATGTTCGGGCAGACTGACACTTCCCCTGCTTGCTTGGCGGGTGTACAATACGGTTGTTGGCCGAGAGACGGGCAATGAGGTGTTGGCATGATAGAACGAATCGCAGTCAATCCCACGGTTCACTTTGGCAAGCCTTGCATCGCGGGCACAAGGATCACGGTCCAGAGCATCCTGGAGCTGATCGCGGCAGGCATCGGATTCGGCGAGATTGTTGAGAATTACTATCCGGACCTGACTACCGAGGATGTTCAAGCCTGCTTGAGCTATGCCATTGCACTCGTATCGGGGGAAGACATCCACCTTTCCGCGGCGTCCGCATGAGGCTGCTACTTGACCAAGATGTCTACGCAGCGACGGCTCGTTTCCTCGGGGCGCAGGGGCACGACGTCGTCCGCGTAGCCGAGCTTGGACTGGCGCGAGCAGCCGACGAAGAACTCCTTGTGCTGGCACAGGAACAAGGGCGGATCTTCATCACGCGCGATCGCGATTTTGGCGCGTTGGTCTTCGTAAACGCTTTGGGGGCGGGAGTTCTTTACCTGCGGATGCTACCCTCAACCCAGAGTGCAGTTCACCACGAACTGGCTCGTGTCCTGCGCCTGTATTCCCAGGATGAACTGCGGAGAGTCTTCGTGGTCGTGGAGCCGGATGGTCACAGAACAAGGAGACCACCCGACAGATAGGTTGCGTGCGTCCCCATGGCGTGGATGCGCCGATATTCAGAAGTGCAAGGAGCAGTCAGAATGAGAGCGTGCCGTCGTGCGTCATCCCATCTGGTTCGCGTTGTCTGGATCGGGCTCTTGGCCCTCCTTGTCGTCCTGCCCACACAGACGGCTCGGGCCTGTACGGCTTTCCTCCAGGACGGGCTGTTCGCGGGCAAGAATCTGGACTGGCACATCAACGACGGCCTGCTCATCGCCAACAAGAGAGGCATCGCCAAGCGGGCTCTGCTGCTGAACCCCACGGAGAAGGCCGCGGAATGGGTCTCCAAGTACGGCAGCGTTACCCTCAACCAGTACGGGCGGGAGATGCCCAACGGCGGGATGAACGAGGTCGGCCTGGTGGTCGAGACCCTCATGCTCCCGAGCACCCGCAATCCCGCCCCGGACGACCGCCCCGCCGTCACTGCGTGGACGCAGTACCAGTTGGATAACAGTCGGACCGTTGCCGAGGTCGTCGCCAGCGACAAGGCGATCCGCATCTCGCTGGCCATGCCGATGCCGATCCACTTCTTCGTCTGCGACGCCCAGGGCGCCGCCGCGGTCGTCGAATTCATCGACGGCAAGCAGGTCGTCCACACGGGCGAGCAACTGCCCCATAGGCTCATCACGAACGACACGTGCGACAGCTCGCTCGCCTACCTCGCCCAGCACCAGGGTTTCGGCGGGGCCAAGCCCGTCCAGAAGGGCTCGCACAATTCGCTGGACCGGTTTGTCGTTGCCGCCGACCGGCTCAAGACGTACAAAGCCGACGGCTCGAAGTCATCGGCGATTCAGTACGCCTTCGACACGCTGGCCGCGGTCCGACAAGGCGACGCGACGAAGTGGACCATTGTCTACGATCTCAAGGACGTCGAAATCCACTACAAGACCGACGAGTGCAAGGACGTCCGGATCGTCCGGCTGAAAGACCTCGACTTCGCCCCGCAGACGCCCGTTCGGATGGTCAGCATCAACACGCCGCACACAGGCGTCCTGAACCCGCACTTCGCCGACTACGACCCCGATCTGAACAAGTGGCTGGTCTATTACACGGTCCGCCACACGCCCATGCTGTCTCTGATCCCGGACGCCCTGCTCGAGCAACTCGCGCACTACCCCGAAACCACCGTCGCAGAATAGCGAGTCCGCTTGACGACAGCGGGCCCTTGTGAGGGTACAGACCATGAAGACATTGATCGTGTACTTCTCGAAGTTCGGGAACACCAGGAGGCTCGCCGAGGCGATGGCCGAGACCTTCCAGCAGGCGGGAGAGGCTCGCGTGATCGGCCTCGATCAGCTTGCCGCCTCCGATTTCGAAGGCATCGACCTGGTCGTGATGGGCAGTCCCACCCATGCCTTCACCCTGCCCAAGGCGGTGCGTGCGGTCCTGGAGAGTCTTCCGCTGGCGATTCTATCGGCCAAGTCCGTCGCGGCATTCGACACGACGGTCACGGCCTGGCCATTGCGCTACTTGAGGGCATCCCCCAAACTGCTGGCTCACCTGACCAGCCTGGGAGGCACTCCCGTCGCCAAACCGCGGACGTTTTCCGTCCGGACCAGCAATCCGCAGAAAAGCGGCGAGATCGACCTGTTGCTCGACGGCGAACTCGACCGCGCTCGCCAATGGGCCGGCACTCTCTGTGGACCACCCCAGACATGAACAAGATGCAAGCCCGCAAACATCATTCTGCGTTGTCAGGTGTGTGGAACCACCTCACACATGGTGCCTCGTGTCATGTCGTCCGTACCGCAATGCTGGTGATGTCGTTCCTCAGAATCTCTCGGAATCGTTGGGGCTCTTCAAAGAACGGATAATGTGCGGAGTTCTCGAACCATATCAACCGTTTCGCTTGTGCCTCCAATCCCGCGTGATATGACTCAGCCAGTTCCGAGGGCGCCGCGAAGTCGTGCCTCCCTTCCAAGAAGAACACGGGCACATGGAGCCGTGGCGCTTGTTTGAAGAGGTCGACGTCGTACATCTGCCCCAGAAGGTGCTCCAAGGAGAAGAACTGATGGCGGGCCATGCGGAGCACGTCGAGGAGGGTATACTGAGGTGTTCGGATGCAGTCAATGAACGTCTTTGCCACACTGAATCCCTCGTCACGTCGGAGGCCGCCGAACTTCTGTACCCAGGCACGTTCCTTGATGAGCGCTTTCACACTGTAAGGTGGAGGACCGATCTTCTCAAGGTCCTGTTGCGCCCTGTCACTGCGTTGTTCCTGTGCACGTCGACGCGCCCAGTAGTAGGAGCAGAGATCGCCTTCCAACATGTGGACAACCTGGCCGACGCCGATGTAGGCGTGGAACAAGTCGGGCCGGCGACAGGCTGCAAGCACACCTATGATGCTGCCCCAGGAGTGCCCCAGAAGGAAGACCCTTTCCACGCCGAATTGTCCTCGTGCCAGTTCGGCCACGTCCACGACATCCGAGACGAATTGTTCGATTGTCATCGATTCAGGCGGGATGTTCCGGCAGAGCGACTTGCCTGTGCCTCGCTGCTCCCAATAGACGACGGTGAAGAGATCCTCCAGCCCGGTGTGCTGCTTCAACATTCGCCTCATCGGGAACAGAGGCAGACCAGGACCGCCGTGCAAGAACACAAGAACGGGATTGGAAAGGTCACGACCTGCAAAGTGGACCCATTGTCCAACGCCTCCGACGATGTACTTCCCAAGGCAGTCCATCCCAGCCATCTCTGGTTCTCCAGGCTTTGAGAATGACAGACTCCTCAGCCACAGTCCGACTGATTCGTCCGGTCTCGCGGCATTCCATCACGCGTCGTCAATCGAGAGTGGTCCGCACTCTCTCCGTCTCCTGGCCTCGCCTTCTTCCATCGCGGATGATTATAAGCGGTATCCCCACAACGGCCGCCATGAACAGGCCGACATCTTCCCACAGGCCGATGAATGGCGCAAAGAAGCCGATGATACCCCATAGGAACGGAGCCACAAGAAAACGCTTTGATACCCTGCTGTCGGCCAGTAGTAACAAACCAATGGTGAACACCATGGTGGGACAGGGAACGAGTCCAAACGGCGGTGACTGCGGATATCCGCGGCCCAACAGGTGTGCAATCACAGGATATCCAACCATCGCATATCCGATGAGGAGAATCCCTGCGGCTGAGTAGGTGTCTCTGCGCGAGCCGAATGAGATTCGTGGTCTGAACACATCAGCCAGATGCATCACGCCTTGGAGTGCGGACAACGGTACGTAATAGGCATCGACAACGCTGAAGCCGCGAGCGGGGTCAGGCCAGCGAGGCACAATCGCAATCCACAGCCACAGGAATGACAGTATCCCTGCGACGATTCTGCTCGAATAATGAGTCTGCTGCATGGCGAGACAGAGAGCCACAATCCCCAGAGCATAGGCAAATACCTGCATCGGCCAAATCGCGAGGTTGTATCTGGCGAACTCATTCAACAGTTGCTCGAGTCTCGGCCATTCGATCGTCATGTCTACTTCCTGCGTGCCTCGCCGACATCCGGCTCCTCTCCCACGGATCCAACCGTGGTACCACACCACGTTAAACGATGCAGGTAGATCGGCCAGAAAAATGGTTAGGTCCAGGGCACGTCTTGGAGGACGCGGTTCTTTCCCGCGAGGTTGAAGATGGCTCTCGCGTTGCCGTGCATGATCGGGTCGATCAGGTCCATCGCGTCCGCCAGGCTCAGCCAGCCCTCTTCCACCAGCTCGCTCAAAGCCAGTGCGATGCCTTGTCGGGCCATCGTCGCGTGGCCGAGGACCGGCTCGACCGGGATGTAGTCGCCGCCGAAGGTGAGTATCTTGTTGGCCGGCGCGGTGACCAGGAACTTCCTCAGGAAGTCCTTGGCCGCCACCGGATTGATGATCCAGGACCAGCACATATCGACGTAGGCGTTGGCGTAGTGCTTGGCCGCCGCGAGCAGTTCCTCGTAGTACGGATAGCAAATGTGCATGAAGACAAACCGCGTCTCGGGGGCCCTGCGGCACAGGTCCGTCACCGAGCCGGCGTTGCGCTGGAGCCGGCCAAGCGGCATGTAGTTGTGGCCTGCGTAGTACCCGGTGTGCAGCTTCACCGGCAGCTTGTGCTCGGTCGCCTTCTGCACCGCCTGCCAGAACAGGTGGTCTTCGAGACTCTTTTTCTCCGCGCCGGTCAGGGACTCCTTGGCAAGGCGTTTCTTGAAAACGCCCTCGACCTTCTCCGCGGGGACCTGTTCGTAGTCGATGTCCCGGTGGTATGCGTCCTGCGATTTGACCGCAACCGCGTACTTGCCGTATTTGTCGAACCACCAGTCGATCACACGGTGCCAGTCTGCCAGCGAGCCGACCTCGATCTCCGCAGGCTTGGCGTACGCGTCGAGATTCGGACCCGCATACATGCCCAGAATGCTGAGGTCCTGCATCAGCAGCGCAGGCATCTCGGTCTCGCGGAACGGCTCGCCCAGGTTGTTCACCTGGCACGACTCGATCTTGGCCAAGTCGCACAGGATTCTCCGGTAGAACCCCGCCCGGCAGGTCTTCTCGAAGCCCGTCTGCACCTTCTTGACCGTGTCGGGGGACAGGTCGTCCACGTCGTAGAGCCGGCGTATCGCGATTCGGACCGCCTGGCCGTAGCCGGTGTTCTTCACCGCGGGCCAGTACGGCGCCAGGAGCTTCCACTTGTCCGCCGGGTCGGTCTTCGCGGAGAAGAACCGGTCGTACGTCTCTCCCGGCATTCCCGCCACAGCCAGGTCGGAGTCCAGGTAATGGCTCAGCAGCAAGCTCCAGTCGTCCGCTTCACCACGAGGGCGCGATGCCGCCTCCAGACGCTCCTTCTCCTCCGGCAGATGCTCGTGCGTATCGATCAGCGGGGTCCGGAACACCTTCTCGACGATCGCGGGATTCGCCCTTGCGCTATTGGGGACACCGCGAGGCGCCTCGGGGGACGCGGCCGCCGGGGCGCCGCCAAGGGAAGCCAACAACCCCGCCGTGCCCAGTGCACCGATGCCCTGGAGTGTGTCTCGTCTCGAAATGGGATCCGTCTGTGCCATGTTCCGTCCTCTCATGAAAGTGGTCGGGCCGACTGTCAGTTGCGGCCTTGGCAATATCCTCGCCATACGATACCTGGTCGCGGGCCTCGATGCAACGGCGACGATCCAGGTTGCATGGGCCACGGCAATCGGCTATCTTCAGAGTGCCCCCGGACAGGCTGTATCGTTTCTCGTCCGGGACGGTCGGCGAAACGAGCGAAGGAGACAACCGATGGGAGTACACACGATAATCCGCCCACTGATGATCTCGATTCTCGCGATGGGGATGGTGACAGGGCACGCCTGCGGAGACTCCGCCCAGGACCATTGGCCCATGTGGCGAGGTCCTCTGGGCTCGGGCGTCTCGCCGACGGGCAATCCGCCGCTCGTCTGGAGCGAGACGCAGAACATCCGCTGGAAAGTCCCGGTCCCTGGCAAGGGGACCTCCAGCCCGGTCGTCTGGGGCGACAGGGTCTTTTTCCTGACCGCCATTGAGACGGACCGCGTGGGCACGCCCGAGCCGACCCCGACCTCGGAGCCCAACGAGCCGGCCCCTTTCCATGGCGGCAAGAAGCCCAAGAACCTCTACAAATTCGACGTGGTCTGTCTCGATCTGGCGACCGGACGGACGCTCTGGCAGCAGACCGCCTGCGAGACGGTGCCCCACGAGGGCCATCACCCCGACCACGGCTTCGCGTCCTACTCGCCCATCGCGGACGGCCACTGCGTCTGGGCGTCGTTCGGCTCTCGCGGCGTCCACTGCTACGACCTCGACGGCAGGCGCCAGTGGAGCCGGGACCTGGGCAGGATGAAGACCAAGCTGGCGTTCGGCGAAGGCAGCTCCCCCGCCCTGGCGGGCGATGCGTTGATCGTCGTGATGGACCACGAAGGCGATTCCTTCATCCACGCTCTGGACAAACGGACAGGCCGGACGCTGTGGAAGCAGGCCCGCGACGAAGACACCGCCTGGTCCACGCCTGCGGTCGCGGCCGTGGACGGCAGAGTGCAGGCAATCGTCAGCGCGACCAATCGGATTCGCTGCTACGACGTCGGCACGGGCGAAGTGATCTGGCAGTGCGGCGGCCAGACGCAGAACGTCATTCCTTCGCCCATTGTTTCCGGGGACCTGGTCTTCTGCACCAGCGGTTTCCGTGGCAGCGAGCTGCAGGCCATCGAGTTGGGCCACACAGGCGACCTGACCGGCACCGGCGCGGTCCGCTGGCAGGTGAGCAAGGCAACGCCGTACGTCCCGTCGCCCATCCTCTACGGCGACAACCTCTACGTCTGCTCGATGAACCGCGCCGCCATCTCCTGCTACCACGCCGCGACTGGCAAGCTCAACTTCATCGAGGAGCGTCTGGAGGCGGTCAAGGACATATACGCATCGCCGGTGGGTGCGGCGGGACGGGTCTACTTCGTAGGCCGCAAGGGCGTCGCGGCGGTGATCCGCAACGCGGAGACGCTCGAAGTCCTCGCGACGAACAAGCTCGACGACGAGTTCGACGCGTCCCCCGCCATCGTGGGTGACCGAATCCTGCTCAAAGGCAAACGGAGCCTCTACTGCATCAGCGAACGATAGTCCGCGCGCCCGCCCACGCTCGCTACTTGTCGGCGATTCTGTGCGACCGTTGCGAAGACCCGTGGTCCGATGCTCCCGGTCGTTCGTGTCCGCGCCGACCCGGACGGACTCCTTTCCACAACCATCGCACCAGCAGATTGCCCACGAGGGCAGCCGTCGTCGCCAGGACCAGGCAGCCGGTCCACAGACAGAACGAGCCCATGATGATCCGGGTCCGCCGGCCCTCGGCGTAGGCGGCAACGTACTCATCGGCCAGGGGAACCATGTGCAAAACGAATCCGCCGATCCGCCAGGCCGCCATGTAGATGGGCACGGCTGTGAGCGGATTGGTGATCCAACAAGCCAGCAGTGCGATCGGCAGGTTCACCCGGAAGTACAGGGCGCCCAAACACGCCAGAATCATCTGGAACGGGATCGTCGGAGTGAACGCAATGAACAGACCGAGCGAGAGGCCTCCCGCCAAAGATCGAGCGTCAAAGCGCCAGAGGTCCTTGGCCAGGATGCTCTTGCCGAATACCCGATAGAGAAAAGACCGCTGCAGCCTGTTCTTGTCCGGCAGCCGGCGGAGAATCAACTCGCGAAAACCCATGAATCCCAATCCACGCGTACAAGGAGCCCTGCTTGCACAATCAACAAGAGTCTACCACCAGATCCTCCCACAGTCAAGAACGCCGGACGACGATCCACACATGGATCAGGAACACCGGCGCCCAGGGTCATACCCGCCTCGCAGGGCAGGGACAGGGAGCGAATCACAGAAGCCGAACAGGGCCGGATTATCGCTTGACCTTCTCCTCGCAGGAGTCTACAATACTCCCAGCGGTGACATAACGCGGTTTGGCGTGCGAGGCCGGCTGCCGTGGTGATGGAGGTGCAAGGCGTGCGGCCCCTTGCTTGTGCAGCTGCTATGTTTGTTCAAGGAGGTCCATGGCTATGGCCCGCGGTGCGAGAGAACGAAACGGTCGTCGGTCGAGAGGATTCACCCTGATCGAACTCCTGGTGGTCGTCTCGATCATCTGCCTGCTCCTGTCGGTGATGCTGCCCTCCCTGACGCGGGCCCAGAAACAGGGCGAGCAGCTCCACTGCCTGGGCAACCAGCACCAGTTGTTCCTCACCTGGATGCTGTATGTCACCAAGAACGACGACCGCCTCTGCGAGTCGTTGACGTCCCTGAGAGACGGCGCCCCCTCGGAGGATATCTTCATCTGCAAGACCGTGCAGCAGGACTCTGCCAGATCCCGCGGGACATCCTACGGCCTTTCCAACACCATGGGAGGGGCCTTCCGCGACGGGGTGCAGCCGTATGAGCGGTTCCACAAGATCTCCCATGCCGGCGACTCCATGGTCTTCACGGACATCCAGGGCTTCAGCGCAGAGTGCTTCTGGCCGCTGCTGCGCGATCACGAGCTGACGAGATGGCTCTGGCGGCCGCCCGACCTGGCCGGACTGGGGGGCATCACAAGCCGCCATGGCAGCGGCTGCAACATGACCTTTGCGGACGGCCACGGCGAGATGGTTCGCTGGAAGGACCAGCGGACCCTGCAACTGATCAAGGGCACGATCGCGGATGAAATCGAGGCCTCCCAGGACAACCCCGACCTGGACTACCTGGTCCGCATCCTGGTCGGCGACAGGCCCATTCAGGATGAGAGCGACGAGGGAGAGTCAACGGATGGCATTTAAGATCCCACACGTGCTCCGATACGAGGTCCAGCATCGCCTGGAGCGCCTGGGCATTGGAGCGTCCGGCACGGGTCCAAGGCAATGGATCAACGAGCGCCCCCTGCTGGCTGCCTCCGTGGCGGGCGTGTCCGCAGTGTTGCTGGTCCTCGCACTGAAGTGGACGCTGTGGCCTGCATCGAATGCCCCCCAGATGCGGGCCAAGACCGCATGGTTCTACGATGTCAACACGGGCAAGCTGTTCGAGGGCAGTCCGAAGAAGGCCGGATCGATTGCGGCCCCTTCCGGCCCGGCGCCGGACGGCGAGCCCGCCGGCTTTCGGGCCCACGTGTACAGCTACGTGCTGGACCCGAACGAAGCCGAACTGTTCGTCGGCTTCCTGGAGCGGCCCGACCCCGACGCGCCGACGGAGTGCTCCGCTGCGGAGAGGAGCGACTGGAACAGATGGGTCCAGGGCCACCTGATCCGCAGGCCAAACGACAAGAAGTGGGCCCGAGCGACGAGCCCCGAGGGGCAAGCGATTCTGAAAGAACAGATACAACCCAACAAGCGAGGACAGACGCCGATCTATCAGGTCCCCCACAGCAAGGAGTGAACGGCAATGAAGCGGGCATTCACACTCGTCGAGCTGCTGATAGTCATCGCGATCATCACCCTGTTGATGGCGCTGGGCCTGCCGGTCGCGAGACTGGCACGGGAGCGCGGCGCAGAGGCCGTGTGCAGCTCCAATCTCCACCAGATGACCGTGATGCTCAAGGCCTACTGCAACGACCATGACAACCTGTTTCCCAATCCGACCTACCTCTACCATTCCCGGGAGTCATACAAGTTCTACAAGCATGGGGAACCGTTCGATCCCCCCTATGGAGGCGTCTATCCGTGGGCCTGCCGCTGGCACGAGGCCGAAATCGGTCCGTCCAGCCCCATGATGCGCCAGAAGAAAGAGTTCCAGGGCGATTTGCTCGCCTATGTGGGCAATCCCAAGGTTCTCCTCTGCAGGACCGGGGCTCGCGCCTGCCTGGAGCGTGGCTGCAACCCAGACGTCAATGAACCCAGGAGGCCGCAACCCGCTCCTCCGCGGCGCGGCCGTCGCGGGCGTGGGCGTGGGCGAGGGCAGGATGGTCCCGATATAGACGGGCCGAACCAGCCATTCACCATCACTCCGCAGTACTCCTATATGATGAACGGCAACCTGCACAGGACCTTCCTGACCGCAAGCACCACAACCGGGTCCCCGAGTGCAGTGGCCGCCAAGACCGTCAGAACGACAACCATCTGCAAGGAAACACAGGTCAGACGCAGTCCTTCTGTCATCTTCGCCTTCGGCGAGGAGAATTCCTGGCCGGTCAACACGGAATCTCGCTGGCCGGCGCCGTACAATCTCAGCGGCCCCTGGGGAGGGACACAGGATGGAACCATGGACACTTTCCTCGACGCCAAGGATCGCAAGGCATCCAGGTTCAGAGTCACCGGTTCCCTCACGACAGGGTCTCTGGATATTGGGCCCTCCTACACGACCTTCGACAGTCCTGTGGAGAACCCTCATGCGTCGAGGATGCCGGAGACCGATGTCGGCGATGCCTTTGCGACCTACCACCGTCCCCGCGGCGGCGACCTGAACACAGGGCACTCGTACATCTCGATGCTGGACGGCCACGTGCAGAAGGTCACGGTTTCGGACCAGCTTCGCAGGAGCAGGCAAGACCCGAACCTGCCCCCGAGCCGCTTCGGCCCCGGCGGCAACCTCTACATCGCCTGGCCGCTCGATATCCCTCCCCTGGGCGGCTGGGAGAACCAGTGAGAAGCGGTCTCGGAATCCCTCCCGTCCGATATTCAGCCGATTTCCGCCATTTCGATTACATGAATCCGGGAATTCCCTTGACATTCTCGGACGCATCCGCGTGAATAGAGGTGAAGGTCATGCACTTGGAGCATAGAAGTGAAGGATCCGCTTGGGAATGGGCGCCGTGGGCGGCTCGCGGCGACCAATGGTAACATCCAAGTGGTGAAATCCGCATATCGGAGGCCTTTCAGGATGGGACGCTCCGACACAAACGTCTCTCAAACAGATGCGGGGTGAGCGACGATCCGGTCGTCGTGTGCATGATCGCCAGGGAAGGGACGGCTTTCACGGAGGAACGCAATGTTGAGAGCGACAGGGATCAGGGGGTGTATGCTGGCCATCGTGCTGGCGACGGTCCCGCCTGCCTGGGCAGGCGCGGTCATCATCTATCCGGCCACGGGTTGGAGCGGGTATGTTCTCTGGATGGAAGGGGTCAAAACAGGCCCCGGCGGGGGACTGGCCGCGATCTCGGAGCAGGAGTTCGAGTACTACCACCAGGAGGACTGGGTCCTCGGAGACACCGAGTGGTCGATTACCTTGCCGACGGCCGGGGCAATCTCGCTCATTCAAGTAGCCGACGGTTACCACCCTGCGGGCGATGAACTCGCCCTCCGCGTGGATGACGTCGTCGTGCCGTGGACGACCTCCTACGACGATGCCGACGGCTACTTCCACGCGGAGTACCGCAATCTGGCGTTGTCTGCGGGGACCCACACGATCACGCTCGACGTGACCACGATCTGCGGCCCGCGCATCCTGATGGGCTCAGGTCCGGCGTATTTTTCGGCGGTGAACGGTCAGGCGGTGCCGGCCCCCGCGGCCCTGTTGTTGGGCACGCTCGGCGCCGGGATTGTCGGCTGTCTTCGCAGACGACGGACCCTGTAGGTTTCGCCATCGTCTCCGTCGTGTCGCCCTCCCGCCCGAGGTCTGCGGCGGGTTGCCACGCGGGATTCCGACGCAACCGTTGACAGACGAGGAACAGGCAGGCATAATCAGCCACTCCTTCCGACGGACAACGAACGTCGGACTCGAAACGTCGATGGTGAGAGGCACATGTAGGGGTCTGCCCGCAGGTGTCCCGATGGAGAGATGGAGAGAAGTTGAAAGATGAGAATGAGGTTGGTCGCCGGGGCAGTCTTGTTGCTGGCCGTATGTGCCTTCAGTGGGTGCGCAACGTACTGGTATCAGGAGGGCAAGACCTTCAAGCAGACTCGTGAGGACCTGGCGGCCTGCCAAACCGCGGTCGAACGGCGTGCTGACGGGGGTTCCGGGCGCACCCTCGATGCCTACGATGGAAAGCAGGTCCGCCAAGGCATGAAGGAGCGGGGTTACCGCCGCGTTTCGGGGAGTGCCCTGCCGAGCGGGGTCATCCGGGAGACTTCGCCGGTATTCGGGGTGACTGGCGTGGCCGGCACGGTCAACTGACCACGCGACAAGGCACACCCCCGACGCTACCCGCCAACCCGGCCTATGGGTTTGCCGGTTTTTCGCTTGACAGGCGGGCGGGAATTCGATACTTAGGAGGGTTTTATGCTAACGCTGGGGGGGGGTGGCAATGTGGAATTGGACGCAGAAATTGGAGTAGTCGAACATGTTACCGATGAGAAGGACGAGCAAGAGTCGCTCACGAACGCGGCGGTCGCACGAGGCGCTCAAGCCGGTTAACTACGCGTTGTGCCCGAAGTGCAGCCAGTCGAAGCTGCCGCATGCGGCGTGCAGCAATTGCGGATACGTAAACCCGAGCCTGACTCTCAAGCTCGGCAAGGAGGAAACCGACTGAACATGCGTATCGCAGTGGATGCCATGGGAGGGGACCACGCCCCGGACGAAATCATCGCCGGAGTCCTGGAGGCGCTGGGCCAGATAGACAAGGACGACTCGCTCGTGTTGGTGGGCCCCGAGGGCCTGTTGCGCGAGAAGCTGGCGGCTGCGACCTACGACAAGGAGCGTCTGACCATCGTCGACGCGCCGGACATGATCGGGATGGACGAGAAGCCGGTCGACAGCCTTCGCAAGAAGCCGCGAAGCTCGATCAGCGTTCTGGCGAAGCTGGCCAAGCTCGGCCAGGCCGATGCGGTGATCTCCGCGGGGAATACGGGCGCCTGCGTGGCGGCTTTCCAGATGCGGATGCGGACCCTGCCGGGAGTGAACCGGCCGGGCATCGCCGTGGTATTCCCGAGCCCCGCCGGGCCGGTCACGATCTGCGACGTCGGCGCCAACATCGCCTGCAAACCCGTCAACCTCTATCAATACGGGCTGATGGCCAGCATCTATTCGCACAGTTTCCTCGGGATCGAGGCTCCTCGCATCGGGATGATGAGCATCGGGGAAGAGGACGCCAAGGGCAACGAGGTCGTCAAGAAGGCGGCAGACCTCATCCGAAGCGATTCGCGCCTGCAGTTCATCGGGAACATCGAGGGACGGGACATCTTCCGCGGGGTCTGCGACGTAGTGGTCTGCGAGGGCTTTGTCGGCAACGTGGTCCTGAAGCTGACCGAAGGGGCAGTAGACAGCCTGTTCCGCGCGATCAAGCAGGAGCTGATGCAGGAGCAGCCGCAGTTGGCGTTGATGTTCAAGCCCATCATCATGCGAGTCTATCAGAAGCACGACTACAACGAGTACGGCGGGGCCCCCCTGCTCGGCATCGACGGCACGGCCCTGATCTGCCACGGGGCCAGCAAGGCCCGCACGATTCGCAACGCCGTGCGCACCGCCAAAACCTGTCACACACAGAAAATCAACGAGAAGATCATGGAGTCTCTCTCGCAAGCAGGCGCAAGGACTACGGATGCAGAAGAAATCTGAGGATCGCCTCCCGGCGAACCGCGCCGTCATCGTCGGGCACGGCTCTTTCGTTCCAGCCAAGACCCTGACCAACGACGACCTGTCGCGCATGGTGGACACCTCGGACGAGTGGATCGTCACACGGACCGGAATCAAAGTGCGCCATATCACAACGGACGAGGAAACGACGGCATACCTGGCGACTCAGGCGGCCCAACGGGCTCTGGAATCCGCGAAGCTCAGCGGAGAGGAGATCGAACTGATCGTCGTAGCGACGATCACGCCGGAAATGGTCTTCCCTTCAACCGCTTGTTTCGTGCAGCAGGCCATCGGCGCCAAGAAGGCATGGGCGTTCGACGTAGCGGCCGCCTGCAGCGGATTCGTCTACTCGCTGCACATGGTTCAGCAGCAGATGGAGACCGGCCGGCTCAACAGTGCCCTCGTGATCGGGGCCGAGACCCTCACCAAGATCACCAACTGGAAGGATCGCACCAGTTGCATCCTGTTCGGCGACGGGGCCGGCGCGGTCGTCTTGCAGCGAAGGCAGGACGCCGGACGTGGAATCCTATACAGCACCCTCGGCGCCGACGGAAGCTACTGGGAATCCTTGTGCTGCCGGGCGTACGGCTCTCGCAACCCCGCCCGAAAGCCCCTGGAGGACCCGGACATGATCTTCATGCAGATCAAAGGCCGGGAGGTCTATCAGCAGGCAGTGCGTCGGATCGTCGAGGCCGTCACGGATTGCCTGACCCGCTGCAACCTGACCTTGGATGATGTGCGGATGGTCATCTCGCACCAGATGAACGCACGGATCATCGAATCGGCTGCCAAACGCCTGGGATTGCCGGATGAGAAGGTCTTCGTCAACATCCAGAACTACGGCAACACCTCCGCGGCCTCCGTGCCCATCGCATTCGACGAGTGCATGACGCAGGGCAACCTCAAGAAGGGCGACATTGTCATTCTCGTGGCCTTCGGCGCAGGGGTCACCTGGGGCGCCAACGTCATCGAGCTGTGAGGTCCTGCCCAGGCAGACGGCCGGCCAGGAGTAAGGTTCAAGGATTGGAACGATGAAAACCGCATTTCTCTTTCCGGGACAAGGCGCCCAGACCGTGGGCATGGGGACGGACGTCGCCCAGGCTTTTCCGGTCGCGGCGGCCCTGTTCGACAAGGCCAATGAGATTCTCGGGTTCGATCTGCGGACGGTCTGTTTTCAGGGCCCCGCGGATCAGCTCAACAGCACGACCATGTCGCAGCCGGCGATCTTCGTCACGTCGGCCGCCCTGCTGGAGGTCCTCCGGACGAGTCCCAAAACGGCGAATCTGAAGCCGGATGTAACCGCAGGTCTGAGCATGGGGGAGTACACCGCGCTCTACGCCGCGGGCAGCCTGAGCTTCGAGGATGGCCTGCGTCTGGTCCGCAAGCGCGGCGAAGCCATGCAGGCCGCCGCGGATGCGACCAAAGGCACCATGGTCAGCCTCATCGGTCTGGATGAAGACAAGGTTCGCCAGCTCTGCGACGAGGCCCGCCAGGACGAGGTGCTCGAGCCGGTGAACTTCAACTGCCCCGGCCAGATCGTCGTCAGCGGCAGCCTCGGCGCCTGCTCCCGGGCAGAGCAACTGGGCGAGAAGTATGGCGCCGCCAAGGCCGTTCGACTGGACGTGGCCGGCGGGTTCCACACCTCGCTGATGTCCGGCGCGGCCCAGGCCCTTAGGCAGGCGCTGGTGCAGGCGGGGATCTCGCAACCGGCAGAGGCCAAGACCATTGCCAACATCACCGCCGAGTACTACCGCACGCCCCAAGAGGTCGTCGACGGACTCACGCGCCAGCTCACCGCCGCCATCCTCTGGCACAAGTGCATGGAGCGACTCCTGGCCGAAGGCGTCGAGGAGTTCTACGAGATCGGGCCGGGACGGGTCCTGACCGGACTCATGAAGCGAATCAATAGAAAGACGAAAGTGACCAATATCAGCGACCTGGCCTCCCTCAAGGCTGTGGTCGGGGAATGACAGCGATCCCGGCGGGGAGCCTTCGCTCCCAAATGACGCTGGGATAAAGAGTTGGAGATCGAGAACATGGCTGATAAACGACTGGCTGTAGTGACGGGCGCCGCCCGCGGAATCGGACGCGCCATCGTGTTCGAACTGCTCAAGCAAGGTCGGATCGTCGCGGGACTGGACATCAAGGAAGACCTGCTCAAGGAGCTGAGAGAAGCAGTGAAGCAGGCAGGTTTCGAGGTCCTGACCCGCTGCGTCGATATCACGCAGAGCGACAAGCTGACCGAGGTCCTGGAGTCTTTGGCCTCCGAGTTCGGTGGGATCGGCATCCTGGTCAACAACGCCGGCATCACGCGCGACAAGCTGATGATCCAGATGGAGGACGAGGATTTCGACAGGGTGGTGAATGTGAACCTGCGTGCGGCCTTCACCGCCACGCGGGTGGCCGCCAGGTCGATGGTCCGCAACAAGTTCGGTCGGATCGTGAACATCAGTTCCGTCGCAGGCGTCATGGGTCAGGCGGGCTCGGCCAACTACGCGGCCAGCAAGGCCGGCCTGATCGGCATGACCAAGTCGATCGCACGGGAGATCGGCAAGAAGAACGTCACCGCCAATTGCATCGCCCCCGGCTTCATCCAGACGGACATGACCGCGGTCCTTTCGGACCTGGTCAAGAACGCGGCCATGGAGGTCATTCCCGTCAAGCGCTTCGGGACCGTCGAGGATGTCGCCCGTGCGGTGGCCTTCCTCGCCAGCGACGAAGCCGGATACATTACCGGACAGGTCCTGTGCGTGGACGGCGGGATGGCCATGTAAAAAAGGTAAAAAATTGTTTGTACACGCTCCCCGTGAGTCGGTAATATACCGGCCGAAATCTGGAGGGGGGAGTGGTATAGGTTTGTCCAGCGAATAAGAACGAAGGTCCAGTGAGTGTTCCGATTCAGTTAAGGAGGATACACAAGTGAGCATTGAAGAGGTGGACGTGCAGCAGATAGAGAACAAAGTGATCGAGATTATCAGCGAACAGATGGGCGTTGACAAATCCGAGATAACCCGGGAAACCTCCTTCATCAACGATCTGAATGCCGACTCACTGGATACCGTTGAACTCGTCATGGAATTCGAGGACGAATTCGATATGAGCATTCCCGATGAGGAGGCCGAGAAGATCCAGACCGTCGGCGCTGCTGTCGACTACATCGTGAACGTCGCCAAAACCAAGAAGAAGGAAAGCGCATAGAGTCCATGGACAGACGCCGAGTGGTTATTACGGGCTTGGGGTGCGTCACCGCCCTGTCCGAGTCCGTTGAGGAGCTGTTTACTGCGCTGTGCGAAGGTCGCAGCGGGGTTTCCCCGATCGAATCGTTCGATACGAGCGCCTACCCGGTCCGTTTTGCAGGCGAGATCAAGCACTTCGACGTAACTCGGTACATCGACAAGCGAGAAGCCAAGCGGATGGACCGCTTCAGCGAATTCGCGGTTGCGGCGGCCATTCAGGCGGTCCAGGACAGCGGCTTGGACCTCGCCAAGGAGGACCCGTATCGGGCCGGCGCCATCGTCGGGACGGGGATCGGGGGAATCAAGGAGATCGAGGAGCAGCACGTGCGGCTTCTGGAAAAGGGGCCGAACAAGGTGTCGCCCTTCTGCGTTCCGCGTCTGATGTCCAACGCTGCCAGCGGCAACATCGCCATTCAGTTCGGGCTTCGCGGCCCGAGTTTCTGTGTCTCCAGCGCCTGCGCCTCGGGCAACCACACCATTGGCGAGGCCTTCTGGAACGTCGCCAGCGGACGAAGCGACATCGTCGTGACGGGTGGTTCCGAAGCCGCCTGCACGCCGATCGGCTTGGGTTCTTTCTGCGCCGCGAGGTCGTTGAGCACCCGCAACGACAGCCCCCAGACCGCATCCCGGCCCTTCGACCGAGATCGGGACGGATTCGTCCTGGCTGAGGGCGCCGGCATTCTGGTCCTGGAGGAGTATGAGCACGCCAAAAGGCGAGGCGCGAGGGTGTACGCGGAGGTGTTGGGCTACGCCGCCACCGACGACGGCCATCATATCACGGCCCCCCTGCCGGACGGCGCCGGTGCCGCGATGGCCATGAAGCTCGCCCTGGCGGACGCCAAGCTCAACGCGGACGGCATTTCCTACATCAACGCCCATGGAACCAGCACGGAATTGAACGACATTGCCGAGAGTATGGCCATCAAGACCGTCTTTGGCGAGCAGGCATACAAGATCCCGGTCAGCTCGACCAAGAGTTGCCTGGGGCACATGCTGGGCGCCACGGCTGCCGTGGAACTCATCGCCTGCGCCAAGGCCATCAACAAGTCGCTGATTCCGCCCACGATCAATCTCGAGAATCAGGACGAGCGGTGCGATCTGAAGATGGACTATGTCCCGCTGAAGGCCCGCGAAGCGAAGGTGAACACCGCCATGAGCAATTCCTTCGGTTTTGGCGGCCACAACGCCTGCGTCATCATTGGGCGGGTGTAGTCCCGCCGCGGCGCAGGGCCGGTTGACAGGAGGCCGTGCATTCGCACGCAGGGGCGGTGCTGTGACTGCGATCTGGAACATGCCGGGAGGATCGTCGGGGGAAACCACCTCATGTATGGGTCATCGCTGCTCATCCTCGTTGGCTTGCTCCTGCTCTGGAAGGGCGCCGATTTCCTGGTCCGCGGTGCGGTGCGCCTGGCTCGAAGAATCGGGGTCAGCCAGCTCGTCGTCGGCATGACCGTCGTGGCGATGGGGACTTCCGCTCCTGAGGTGGCCGCGAGCATCGCCGCTGCTCTCGCCAGCAAGGGCGACATCACCCTCGGGAACATCTATGGCTCCAACGTCGCCAACCTGGCCATGATCGGAGGCTTGGTCACCCTGATCCGTCCACTGCAAGTCCGTGCGGCCACCTTGCGCCGCGAGATCCCGGCCATGCTGGCTTTCGCCCTGCTGCTGTGGCCTGTCCTCAGCGATCTGACGGTATCGAGAATCGAGGCAATTGCCCTGCTGGTCGTCTTTGCCGCCATGATGGCCCACACGGTCCGCACGGCTCGCGTGACCGGGGTCGGCAATTCACCCGAAGCATCGCAAGTGCCCCGGGAGGTGTCCGGGACAGTGGGACGAGACGTGCTCCTCATCGTTTTCGGCCTTGCGGCTCTGGCCATCGGGGCACGCGCCACCGTCTCGGGGGCAGTCGCCATCGGAAGCCGGATCGGGCTCAGCGACGCGGTGATCGGCTCGACGATCATCGCCGTGGGCACGTCGTTGCCCGAATTGGTGATCTGCCTCGTCGCAGCCGTCCAGGGCCATCACGACATTTCCGTCGGCAACCTCGTCGGCTCGAATATCTTCAACACGCTGTTCGTCACAGGCCTGGCCGCGATGGCGCGTCCGCTCCATGTGACCGGAAGATTCGCAGGCGGTCCGGACTACTGGATCATGGTCGCAGTCGCAGTCGCCTTCACCGGCGCGGCTATCCTGGGCGCTCGCACAATCCGCAAGCCGAGCGGAATTGTCCTGCTCGCGATCTACGGGGCATACATCGCCTACCTGCTCGCCACTCCCGGCGGTGCGTGAACCGCGCCGGATTCGGGGGTTACGCGTCGAGCATCATCGCGTCCGCAAAGACGTCTGAGAAGCACTTCTCGTTGGCGATCTCGACATACTCGATTGCCTTGGCCAGCCCGGCGGCCCGCTCTCGGCACTCCTCGCTAATCAGGAGCATCTGGGCCCCCGCGGCGGCGGCATTGCCGATCGATTGGATGCGGTCGAGGGGCACGTTGGGCAGCAGGCCGATCCGCACGGCGCTGGCGGGACGAATGTAGTTCCCGAAGGCGCCCGCCAGCAGGAGCCTGTCGAGGTCGCCCTCCGCCATGCCGAGCTTGTTCATCAGGATTCGGATACCCGTCAGAATCGCGGCCTTGGCAAGCTGCATCTCGCGGATGTCCCGCTGGGTCAGGACGATGTCCGAGCCAGTGGCTCCGCCGCCCGACGAGAGGCGAAACGCCGGTTGGCCGTCGCACTCGCACAAACGCGACGCAATCTCCGCCGGCAGGGTCCCGGCCAGATCCAAATGGTCCACGAAACGCCCGGTCGCGTCGACGACTCCCAGGTCTCGCAGCACCGCGACCGCGTCGATCAGGCCGCTGCCGCAGATCGAGCGGGCTGGGATGTCGCCAATGACGTCCACGCAGACGTCGCCATCGACGACAACCGCCTCGATGGCGCCGTCGGCCGCCCTGCCGCCGTGCTTGATCCGGGCCCCCTCCAGGGCCGGCCCGGCGGCACAACTAGCCGCATACAGCTTCTCGCGGGTCCCCAGGACAATCTCGCCGTTGGTCCCGATGTCCACAACCAGCGTCCGGTCCTGCAGGCGGTCCATGTCCGCCGCGAGGGCCACCGCGGTCGTGTCGGCGCCCACAAAGCCCGCGATGTTCTCGACGCAGTGGACGTTGCCTGCGGGATTCATACACAGCCCCAGCTCGCCCGCGCGGACGTCGCGGGCATCCACGCGGTAGGCGCGATAGGGCGCCTGGCCAAGCTGCTCGACGGGGTACCCGAGGAATATGTGGTTCATCGTCGTGTTGCCGACGACACAGACCTCGCAGATAGCGGAAGCACCGACCGCCGCCCGCCGGCAGAGCTTGCCGATCAGGTCGTTGACGCAGTCGATGATGACCTTCTGGATCTCGGCCAATCGCTCGGCGGATTGGGCATAGTTGATCCGGCTGACGACGTCGTCGCCGAATCGGGTCTGTGGGTTCAGGACGGCCTCGGTGGCCAGGCATCGGCCGTTGACCATGTCGAGGAGTTTTGCCACGACGGTGGTGGTGCCGATATCGACGGCGACGCCCAGAATCCCATCGGTCCCGGCGGTTCCCTCATACCGCCGGAACACGTTGGGATGAATTGCCGTTCCTGCCGTCAAACCCTCTTCCAGGATCTTGTGTCCGTAGAATCGCGAGTCGGGCGGGATTATCACCGTCAGATCGCTCTGCACGGGGTGTTGACATGCGAGGATTTGCTGGCCGCAGGGGTGGAGGCGGACTGCGCACTTGCCACATGTACCCCTGCCGCCGCAGGGCGCAGTCAGAATGATCCCGGCCTGCCGTGCGGCATCCAGGACAGTAGCGCCTTCGTGGATCGAGATTTCCTTGTCATCGGGCCTGAAGACTACGCGGAAATGCTTCATCTAGGTCTTGTGCGTCCGGCGATGAGAGCCACGATCCGACATCGGGGAGCCGCTTTGCAGGGGTGAGCCCCGCGAAGCGACGGTCTCTAGCTGATCTTATGCCTGATCTTCCAGCGTGTACGTCGTTTCTTGCTGCCAATCTTCCTTCTGCGTCGTGGTTTGGCCATGTACTTCTCCAACGTTCTGTTAAAATCATTGCTACAACTCTGTGGCGACTCGTATAATGCAGTGTAGCACAGGCGGAATGTGCGTGTAAAGGACAAAATATGATCCAGTGCGATCAATGCGAGCTTTGTGAGAAGGGACCGGACGGACACAAGATCTTCCGATGCGACCCCTTCTCGAACATCAAGGAGCCCGAGTGCATCGCGAAGTGGCAGCTCATCCGCCTCGACATGCTGCTGGGCAGCTACCAGAACATGCTCAAGTGGTACAGCAAGCTCGGGCCGCTCCAGGACAAGATCTTCAAGTACGTCCAGCGAGAGATCAGCGAGATGGAAGATTCGGAAGGCTGGAAAGCCGAGGAAGAAGAGGACGAGGAAGGCCATGACGACACGTGGCCCGTCTGACTTGCCGTCGGGACCGTGGCACCGCGCCCGAGCAGAGCGGCAGCCGCGTCCGGCAACGGCGGAACGTCCGTCGGGACTGGCTTGATGGACTGTGAGGTGTTCCTCGCATGGGGAGTGGGGGAATCGGTCGCAGAGGAGGCTGTGGCGCGTGCGACCGTGCTTTTTTCGCCAAGATCTGCAATAAACCCTTGTGGACAAACGTCTTTTCGTCGTGAACGCTGAAGATGGGTAGAAGCGTCGAATTAGCCCGGATCATTGACGGCTGTAAATCAGGGGACGCTGAGAGCTTCGCGCAGGTGATTGACATGTACGCCGGCCGCTGTTACGGTTATTTTTATCGGCTGACAGGCGACCGGGACCTGAGCGACGAGCTGCTCAGCGAGCTGTTCATCAGGCTCGTCGAGAAGATCGGGTCGTACAAGGGCGGCGTGTTCGAGAGTTGGCTCTTCAAGATCGCGTCGAATATCTTCCACGATCATCTTCGCGGCAAGCAGCGACGCCGCAAGCTGATCGACGCCCACCGGGCCCAACTGGAACGCGAACCCGATCTGAACGAGTCGCGATTCTCGGACGGCAGCGAAGAGCAGTTGGACAAGCTGCAAGTCCATCTGAACCGGTTGGACGCGGATACCCGGGAGCTGATTCTCCTGCGTTTCTACTCACAGATGAGCTTCAAGGAGATTGCCGCGAAGAGATCCGAGCCGCTCGGTACGGCGTTGTCCAAGCTGCACCGGGGACTGAAGAAACTGAGAGAGCTGATGGAGGGATAGAGGGTGGATGCCATGAGACATCATGCACGTGAAGACCTGACGGAACTGCTTCGGCAGTTCATGGAGGAGTCCAGGACGCAGGACGCAAAGGACGACATCGAGTCCGGCGAACGCCTCCTGGAGGCCCATCCGGCCCCGCTCCCATCCCCAGAGACCCTGTCCGTCATCCAATCCCGGATGATCGCGACGGCACACCGCAAGTCCGTGAGGGTTCGGATCTTCCGGACCGCGGCGGTGGCTGCGGCGGTGATCGTAGCGGTCCTCATCGGGCGGTTCGATCGCAGTCCCGCCGACCGGCCCGGCGTCAGTTTCGCCTCGATGATCCCCGCCGCGGTCTGGGAGAGCCACGACATCGCGGCGGACGATCCCGACCTCGCATACTTCACGTCCCAGATCCGCCAGATCGAGACGCAACTGCGCAATATCGAGACAGGCGGCAGCGAGACTCGGGACAACGGCAAGATCCTGGACGATATCGAAGTGAAGCTGATCGCGATTGACACCGAGTTCTGGAAAGGGTAGCAGCGATGCGATTGGGTCGTGTGGCCACGCTTGTGGCGGGGTTGGCGTTGGCCGCCGGATTGACGACGGCGGCCCTGGCGGGCGCCGGGGCAAAGCCTGAAAAGGACAGTATCTGGAAGGACGAACCCAAGGAGAATCGCCCGCCGTGGCAGCGGGACTTGGGCCCGGAACAGATCGAGCGGGTCCTCAAGGGGATTCGGCAGCGGGACCCCGCCAAGGCCAAGGCCCTGGCTGAATTACGCCGCAAAGATGAAGATCGATTCCTGACTGAACTGCGGGAGCAGGGTCGTCCCGAGATCGATCAGATCTTCCGCGAGCGATGGGAGGCCCGGCGTCAGGAGCGAAACAACCGGTTCCTCGAATGGCTCAAGGTCAACTACCCCGCGGAGTCGCAGTCCCTGGCGAAACTCAGGGATGGAGACCCGCAGGTGTACATGACCGCGTTCGACAACGCAATGAGTCGGTACGGCTATATCTTCGAGGCCGAGAACGCCAGCCCGGAACTGGGAACGGTCCTCAAGGAAGATCTCGAACTGAGGAAACGGTCGGAGGAACTGTGCTGCCGCCTCCGCGACGAGAAATCCGAGGCCAAGAAGCAGACCCTCGGTGCAGAACTCCAGGAAGTCGTCTCCCGACGATACGACCTCATCGTCCGTCGCAAGGAGATCGCCTACGAGCAGCTCCTCCAGCGGCTCACGGAACTCCAGAAGCAGCTCACCGAGAGCAAGGACGACATCGCCAAGTTCAAGGACACCAAGACGAAGGAGGAAAACGTCCGCCAGCGGATTCGCGAACTCACCGAAAACAAGGTGCGGTTCAAGTGGGACTGAGCCGTCGCAGGCCAGATCCTTCGCTGTCGCTCCCAAGGACACAGGTCTTGTGGAACGCCCGTGCCTTCTGACGGTCAGAGTTTGTGCCGCTTGATCTCTTCTTGCGTGGCCCGCTTGAGGGTCCTCTTCTCGGCGCCCGTCAGGCTGTGCAGACCTTCGCGATGGACCTTGGCCAGGATGCGATCGACCTCGATCTGGAGCTTGCGACCGTCTTCCAGCTTCTTCTCCCAGGAACCGGCCCGCACCTTGAGGGTGAACCGGTCCAGTCTCGGACTCAGCAGGACGTAGCCCCCTCCCGCCAGGAGCCCGGCGAGGTGGGCGGCCTCGCCGCCGGCATTGCCGTCGCGCGTGACGACCGTCAGGAACGAAGCGACGGCAAACACGGCCACCATGACGCGGATCGGCACAGGGAAGATGAACAGGACGCCCACGAAATGCGGAAACAGGATGGCACAGGCCGCCATCAAGCCGTAGACGGCGCCGGAGGCGCCCAGCATCGTGCCGAGCGACAGAAAGCCGATGCGAGCCAGCAGGAGGTAGACCAGCCCGCCGGAAGCCCCGCAGGCAAGATAGAACGTCGTGAACTTCCGGGTACCCCACGAACGCTCCAACGATGGGCCGAGCATGTACAAGACCAGCATGTTCATGAAGATGTGCCAGAGGTCCGCGTGGAGGAACTGATAGCTGATCAACCGCCAGCCCTGGAACACCAGCCGCCAGGATCGCGAGTCCACAACAAACCAGCGACCCGCCAATTCTGCCACCGGCCCAATCCTGCTCAACAGGAACACGGCGAAGTTGACGATGAGCAGCCATTTGACCGCTGTGGTCGGGCGCGGCAAGGTGAACCGCACTTGCGGCAGACCGAAACGCTGCTGCCGGAATTCCGACTGCGTGTAATCTCTGTCGTACAGCCCCATAGCTATCTATGTTCTAATAAGACCCAGCTTCGCAAACAACGCCATACTATCATAATATCGGCAATTTGGCAAATTGTTCGCCGACAAAGCCGGGGGAGAGTGCAAGAAACGGGCGGACGAGGACTCCGATGCCCCTGGAAAACATGTCACCATGTCACTCTGAGATGAAAACACGCGGGATTCGACCATGTGGAGCACATCGCGATTATAGTCCGAGAACACGGTAGGATCACTGCGGTTTCGTCGTGGGACGAGCAGAACCTGTCCCTCCCCGGCGGCTACCGGTTCGCGGCGCCGATCAGCCGACGGCACTCGTCCACCGCCTGCTGGAGCAGGGCCGCCGACTGGGCGTCGCCTTGGGCCTGCGCCAGGGCCAGGGCCCGTTCCTCGTGTCGAAGGGCCTCCTGGAATCGGCGCTTCTCCAGACAGACAGCCGCCAGGAGGTGATTGAGCGCCGGCGAGAGATCCACGTTCGGATTGAGCTGCATCGCCTGCGAATAGCGGAGCTGCGCCTGCTCGCGCTGGCCCGACTCGGCCAGCGCCTGCGCCAGCGTATAGTGGGCCTGTGCATTCCGCGGCTCGAGCTCGATGACCCGAGCCAGGTGCGGCTGAGCGTCCCGGGCTTTGCCCGTCAGGAGCAGGGCCTCGCCCAGGTGGAAGTGTACCCGCGCGGGCGTATACTGCTCGTCCAGCCCATTCGGCATCTGACGCAAGGCCTCCGCGAAGTGCCGGGTCGCCTCCTCGATCTTCTGCTGGTACAGCAGCGCCATCCCGAGATCGTAGTGAGCGCGGGGATTGCGGGGATCCAGTTCGAGCGTCTTGAGAAGGTGGGCCATGCCCTCCTGCGGCGCGTTCTTCACGTTGTACAGGAGGAACCCGAGCTTCTGATGCGCCTCGACGTTGTCGGGATTGAGCTGCAGCGCGTTGTTGTACTCCGCGATGGCGTTGTCCGCATCCCCGTGGCGATAGAACTCGTTGCCCGCACGGACGAACGAGTAGTCGTTGAGGAACTGCTCCTGGATCTTCACGATGGCGTCGGGCGGGGCGTTGACGAACTCCGGGATGTTGGCCGCCCGGTCGGACGAGGTCAGGTGCGCCAGCAGCACAGGGGGAGTGCTCCGGCCATTCTCGTCGATGTGCGTCAGACACAGTTGCGTGTAGTCCGACCAGGCCTTCGAGGAGAACACGAGCCATTTGCCGTTGGGCGAGAAACTGTGCCAGGAGTTCATGCGAGCGGTATTGCACGCGAGCCGACGGGCCTGGCCGCCCTCGGAAGCCAGGATGTACAGCTCGCTGTCCTTCTGGAGCAGCATGTAGCTGCGAGCCCTGCAGAAGACGATCCACTTGCCGTCGGGCGAGTAGCGTCCGAAGTAATTGCTCAGACCGTTGTTCGACGCCCCTTCGAGCGGCTGGGGCGTGCCCCCCCTGCCCTCGTTGAACGGCACGCGGTACAGATCGAACAGGAACGGCTTGCCGTCCTCGACGAACTCCTTGCACTCCGCGCGGGTCAGGAGGATCTTGCCCTGTCCCTGCGTGTGCTTGAGGTCGTAGGCCTTGCTTCGGGCGAACAGCACGTACCTGCCGTCCGGACTCCAACACGGGTTGCTCTGGACGTAGGCGGGGTCGTCCGCGCCCGGCAGCGGGCTGAACGTCTTCGTCTGGCGATCATACACGCACAAGATGCCCTTGATCGGGAAGAACAACTGGCTGAACGCCAGGTCCGGCATGGGCACGAACACCGACTTGTCCTTGACCGTGCTGATGACGTAACGACCGTCGGGGGACATCTGCGAGAGCAGGCCGAACGTCTGCTCGCCGTCCTCCTTGCGGTAGTCGTTCCACGTGATGATGTCGCTGGTGGTCAGCACCATCTGCTGCTTGATCGGCGAAATGACGTAGGAACCCTTGCTGTTGGCGTAGTCCACGTCCATCGCGAGCGTACGCCCGTCCTGGGAGAACGAATGGCAGTTCCCGCAGACCGGCAGGTTCTCCAGAATCACAGGCGGACGCTGCAGCGACGCAATCGATCCGAACCGCCAGCGGATGTGCGACGGGTCCTTGACCGCGTCCTCGAAGGGCAGGTCCACTTCCCGGTAGAACAGCGGCGCCCCCACTTCATCCGTCGATGTCCGGATGGCCAGGGTCGCGGCCGACACAACCCGGACGGGCTTGCCCGGTCGGACCCCCACAAGGAGGACTTTCGCGTCCTTGTCCTTCGACGACGCCTTTATCCGCTCCCACTCCTGCACGGTCGGCATCCACTGCCGCTCGCGCGTCACATGACTGACCGGCGGCTGCCCGTCCCCGAGTTCAACTCGGACGAGCCACAGGCCGGCCTGCGCTTGGGACTCTTCCCATCGGAACGTCGGCGGCACGATCTCCGGCGGAAACACCGTCCCATCCTGCGGGTACGTCACCGTCAGCACGCCGGGAGTCGGCGTCTTCTGATAGGCAACCAGGATCTCTTCCGCGCCCAGGGAGGCGCGATCCGTCCACACGATCCCGACGACCGCCGCCGCGATGACGACCCCTGCCAACGCCCAACCGAGCCTTCTGCGCATGCACTTCCCTCACACGCACCCAGTCCCACCACAATCCCGTCAGACGCGACGCGGCGTTGCCCACCGACACGTCCCGTCGTCCATTCCGCGATCCAGTGTAACACATCGCCTGGGGACGATCCAGAGCAAGGATCGAGAGGTCGGAGTCATGGCATGGCGTGCGGGCGTGATTGGGTCGCTCTTCGTGTGCCGGCAAGAGCATGTCTTCGTGGGTGAGGAAGACAACGCCTTACGGCGTCACTACGAACGAAATCAGAGCGCTCTGTCCAGGCAAGACGGGGCTACGATGATGGGAGGCGAGCGGAGTCGCTTGCCCTACGCAGGACGGACCGGGACGCGCGACGGCCCGGGGCGCTCCCGCTGCTTCGACGATGCAGTCGGCAACCGCTCCGGCCTGGCAAAGGAGAAGAACACGACCAGGGCCAAACCCAGGATCGCCAGGGCCATGCTGAGGAACTGGGCGATGGTCAGGCCGGCGGCCTCGAATGGATTGTCGTCGCGGAGCATCTCGATGCCGAACCGCCCGATCCCATAGAGGATGAACATGATGCTGAATGTCGTGCCGGGCCTCGTCAGGAGGCGGTACCGGCCTGCCGTCTCCGCCTTCTGGGAACGGCGCCAGATGCCGTAGAGGATCAGGGTCAACAGCGCCGCGCCGAGCGACGAGTACAACTGGGTCGGATGGACCGGCAGGCACCGATAGGTCCCGCGGGCAATCTGTTCCTGCTGGGCGGGCGTGAGGTACTTCCACGGCTTCAGGGCGGCGACGTAATCCCCTCGCTCATCCACGTACCCGAAGTACTCCTCGGGAAGATGCAGACGGGGTTCGAGCCGCCCGCGGTCGATATCCGTACCCACCTGGCTTTCATAGGCGAACGAGCCGTAAGGGAATTCGATGGCCCAAGGCAGATCGGTGGGCTTGCCATAACAGCAGCCGTTCAGGAAGCACCCGATCCGCCCGAAGATCAGCGCCGTCGTCAGCCCGATCGCCAGCACGTCGAGGTAGTGGCACATCGGCAGCTTGTGATAGCGGATGTAGAACACGATGACCGCAATGGCGAGCACGACCCCGCCGATCAGTTCCAGGCCCCCGTTCCAGATGGCGAATAGATCGGTCCAGCCGCGATGAAACTGGTCATAGTAGTGGATGACGAAGAAGATCCTCGCTCCGACGACCCCGGCGATCAGCGAGTACAGGGCCGCGTTGGTGATGTGCATCGGGTCGCGAGTGAAATGGCGACTCAGATGGCGGATGACCGTCACCGCGGCCAGGAATCCCACGACCATCATGAAGCCGTAGCTCTTGACCGTCAGGTGAACGATGGGGATTTCGAACAGCTCCGGGTGCATCCAATCACTGCGGTTTCACAATCCTGTTGTTCTCGTCGAGCACGACGACTTTGGGCTTCCACTGGGCGGCCTCTTCGGGCGTACACAGGGCATAGGCGAAGATGATGATGATATCCTTGGGCTTGACCAGTTGGGCCGCCGCACCCAGGATGACCACCCCGCCACCGCCCGGCTCGCCAGGCACGGCGTAAGTCTCCAGGCGGTTGCCGTTGTTCAGATCGGCCACCACCACCGCCTCATAGGGTACGATGCCCGATGCCTTCATGAGGTCTTCATCAATCGCGATGCTGCCCGGATAATGGAGTTTCGCGTCCGTAACCCGAGCCCGATGCAACTTGCTCTTCAGTATCTTTATCAACATAATCCAACGTCGTGTGTACCGTTCCCCGCACTCAATCGTGGGCATTATACCCTATCTGCCGGCCGTGTCCACCACGATATTGTCGATCAGACGGGTGGAGCCGAGCCGCGCAGCGATGGCGACCAGGACCCTGCCCTGGAGTCGGTCGACCGCTTCGAGGGTCTCCGCATCGACGATGCTGACGTACTCGACCTGCATGGCCGGCACTTGTCGCAGCACGTTGTGCATCTGGTGGACGATCCCCGCTGCGTTCCGCTCGCCGCCAGCTATCAGCTCGGCACACCGCTGCAAAGCCCGGTAGATCACCGGCGCCTCGCGCCTATCCTGGGGACTGAGGTACTGGTTTCTACTACTCACCGCCAGCCCGTCCGGTTCGCGGACCGTCGGGCAGACCGCGATCTCCAGGGGCAGGTTCAGATCGGCCACCATCCGCTGGATCACCGCGACCTGCTGGGCGTCCTTCTGGCCGAAGAAGGCGATGTCGGCGCCGACGATGTTGAAGAGCTTCGTGCAAACGGTGGTCACCCCGCGGAAGTGCCCCGGACGGGACCGCCCGCACAGGGGCTCCGTCAGCTTCTCGACCGTGACCCAGGTCAGGCCCTTCCGCGGGTACATTTCCGCAGGCGTCGGAGCGAAAATCGCGTGGGCGCCGTGCTTCTCGCAGAGTTCCACATCCTTCTCGAACGGACGCGGATACCGCTCGAAATCCTCGCCCGGACAGAACTGGGTCGGATTGACGAAGATGCTGACAACCACATAGTCGCAGCGCCGGGCGGCCGCGTCGATCAACGACGCGTGGCCGACGTGCAGGGCCCCCATGGTGGGGACGAACCCCACGGTCTTGCCCGCCGCTCGGGCCTGGGCGACGAACGACCTGATTTCACCTATCGTTTTCGCGATCTGCATCTATGCCTCACAAGTGCGTATCACGCACCGCTCAACTGCCCTGCCGCCGCCGGGAGGTAGGCCCGGACCTGGCGGACCAGGTGCGCCACAACGTCGTCGGCATACCCGGTCAATCTCGACGCCGGCACCCGAATCACGGGCGACGTCCTCCAATTCGCGAACAGACGCTTGTAGTCGCCATCCAGGGCCTCCAGGAACTCGATCTTCATCCTCTGCTCGTACGAGCGGTTGCGGCTGTGAATCCGCGCCAGGCAGTTGCCGGGCGAATCCTCCAGATAGACCACCACCGAAGGCGTCGCCGCCTTCTCGGCAAAGGGCGGGTAGATGCCTTCGTAGAGCTTCAACTGGTCGCCGTCGAGGAGCCGCCTGGCGTAGATCAGCTCCTTGTCGAAGATGTAGTCCGTCACGAAGACTCGATCCGTCGGCAGGTTCGCAGGGTCCAACTGCTTCGCCCGGTGCACGAGAAAAAAGAGCTGCGAATCCAGGGCTAGCTCTTTCTTGCCGGCGTAGACCCGCTGCAGGAAGGGATTCGTATCGTAAGGCTCGAACAGCACGGTCGCGGGCAACACATCCGCCAGCTTCCTCGCCAGCGTGGTCTTGCCTACCCCGATGACACCTGCGACGCTGACCAGACGCGGCGCCTGCGGATCGAGAAGGAAGCTCCCGCCGCCCAGACGTCGCGACAGCTCGGTCACAGGCTCCTGGAGCAACGGATGAACGAGCTGGGGATTCAGTTGGCACAGCCCATCCAGGACGAACGAACGCAGGTGGATATCGGGATGCGGCACGGTCAACCCGGCGATATCGAGGACCTCGTCGCCGTACAGCAGCAGGTCGAGGTCAATGGGCCGCGACTGCCACGACGTGTTGGGCCGGCGCCCGAGGGCAACCTCTGTCTGCTTCAGTCGCTGCAGCAGTTCCTCGGGCCTCAGAGCGGTCCGGATCTCCGCGACGCCATTGAGATACTTGGGCTGCTCGACCCTTCCCAGCGGCGCGGTCTCCTGGATATCGCTGACGCGGGCGACCTCGATGCTCCCGTTGCCGCCGAGGAGTCGCAGCGACTCCCGGATGGACCGCTCGCGGTCTCCCAGGTTGCTGCCCAAGCCGATATACGCGGTCACCCGTTCCGTCATGCAAATCCCTACAGTTTCGCGAGCCGGTCCAAGGCCTCTCTGACATTCTCGGGCAGGCCGAAGGCGGTCAGACGGACGTAGCCCTCGCCCGCCGGCCCGAAGCCGGCTCCCGGCGTACACACGACGTTCACCTTGTTCAGGAGCAGATCGAAGAACTCCCACGACCCCACGCCTTCAGGCGTCCTGACCCACAGGTACGGTGCGTTGACGCCGCCGAAGACCTCGTAGCCAAGCTTCGTGAGTCCCTCGCGAATCATCGCGGCGTTGGCCATGTACAGATCGATGGTCTGACGGACTTGCCTGGCCCCCTGCTCCGAGTAGATCGCGGCGGCGCCCGCCTGCGTGATATACGAGACGCCGTTGAACTTCGTGCAATGACGACGCTTCCAGATCGGCGCGACATCCACCGCCCGGCCGTCCTTGGTGTAGGCTTTGAGTTGCTTGGGCACGATGCTGTAGGCACAGCGGACTCCGGTGAAGCCCGCGGTCTTCGAGCAACTGCGGAACTCGATGGCGACCTCCTTGGCCCCTTCGATCTCGTAGATCGAGTGCGGGATGTTCGGGTCGCTGATGTAGGCCTCGTAAGCCGCGTCGAAGAAGATCACCGCCTTGTGCTTGCGGGCGTACTCGACCCACTTCGACAACTGGGCCTTCGTCGCGACCGAGCCGGTCGGGTTGTTCGGGAAGCACAGGTAGACCATATCGACCGCCTTGCGAGGCGGCCCGGGCACGAACCCGTTCTGGGCGGTCGCAGGCATGTAGACGATGCCGGCGTACTGGCCCTCGTCGCCCGCCTGGCCCGTGCGACCCGCCATGACGTTCGTGTCGACGTAGACCGGGTAGACCGGGTCGGCGACCGCGACGACGTTCTTGACGCCAAAGATCTCCTGCATGTTGCCGGTGTCGGGCTTGGTCCCGTCGCTGACGAAGACCTCGTCCAGGTCGATGCTCACGCCGCGTTTGGCGAAGTCGCCTTCCACGATGGCCTTGCGGAGGAACTCGTAGCCGACGCCGGTGTCCTCGTAGCCGCGGAACGTCTCGCGCCGGCCCATCTCATCGACCGCCTTGTGCATGGCCTCGATCACCGCGGGCGCCAGGGGCTGCGTTACATCGCCGATGCCCATGCTGATGACCTTCGCCTGCGGGTGCTCCTGCTTGAACACGCGGACCCGCCGGCCGATCTCGGGGAACAAATACCCCGCTTTGAGCTTCAAATAGTTCTCGTTGATTCTAATCATGGTTTCGTAATCCTTCCGGTTTCCGCTCTGGCTGAGTGTGTGAGACGCACAGCAGTACAGTGTGGTTCTTCAGGTCGAATCAGGGTGAGCATTCTATGACCCGACCCCAGCAGCGTCAAGGCACAACCTTGACCGAGAGGGTCGTGGGGTATGAACCAATCTTGCGGTGACTGCATCCCGGATTGTCATGCTGAACGAAGTGAAGCATCTGGGCTGCGGACACAAATGTGCTCCGTTCTCTTGCCCGGCCCAAGTCCTTCGCTGTCGCTCCTAAGAAACTAACTCCCCGGAGTCTATATTGACCATGGCATAACCCATTT